>JADLFN010000027.1 GCA_020845475.1 Planctomycetota bacterium | reverse complement strand
GAAGCCTACGCCCTTTTCGGTGACCGCGACCGTCACCTGAAAATCATCCGCAGCCACTTTGATGTCAAAATTTTCGCCCGCGACGCCAACCTGCGCATCGCCGGTGAAGAGCAGGGAGTGCTCGACGCCTACGTCGCACTTCTCACCCTGCTCGAAAAAGTCCGCAAATACGGGCAGATCCGAACCTCCGATGTTGAAACCGTGCTCCTGCGCGAGGCCGTCAAATCTGACGCCCCCGAGGAAGTCACGCCGCTTGGCATCGAGGGCGCAAAGCCGCGCACCGAGGGCCAGATTCGCTACGTGGACGCCATCCGAAGAAGCGCGATTGTGTTCGGCATTGGTCCCGCGGGCACAGGCAAAACGTACCTCGCCACGGCCATGGCGGTCAGTGCGCTTTTGCACGGCCACGTAAGCAAGCTCGTGCTCGTGCGCCCTGCCGTGGAAGCAGGCGAGCGCCTGGGCTTCTTGCCTGGCGACTTGCAGGCCAAGATCAATCCGTACCTGCGCCCGATTCTTGATGCACTGGGTTCCTTGCTTCCGATTCAGCAAGTGCAGCGCTACATGGAACGCGACGTGATCGAGATTGCCCCGCTCGCCTACATGCGCGGCCGCACGCTCGATCGGGCGTTCATCATTCTCGACGAAGCGCAGAACACCACGCCCAAGCAGATGCTGATGTTCTTGACGCGCCTGGGCCGCGCCAGCAAGGCGGTGATCACCGGCGACATGAGCCAGACGGATCTGCCGCATGGTCAGCGCAGCGGCCTCGCTGACGCCGTCAAACGCCTCAAGGAGGTCGAAGGCGTAGAAATGATCCGCCTGCACAACGCCGACATCGTCCGCCACGAGCTGGTGCAGAAAGTGATTGATGCCTACGCAGACGGCGGCCAAGGCAGCGGTACCGAAGAAGAATAGCGCATCCTTCAGCAACGGGTCATTAGCCAAGAGCAAAGCGAATCAGGCACCGGGCGAGTCCGGTGCCTGACTCATTTTCAGGGGCGAACGCAGCGCGGCAACCCCGCGGAAAGCTGAGTCAACGCCACGACGAATGCGTTCCGTGCGATTTTTATGAAATCGTGTTGTTTTGTCTTTTATATGTTGTACGTTTAGCGTGAGAAGGCGGCGCATCGCCGCCTTGAATCGGCGCCCTCTGAGGAGACACCCATGCGCACCGCATATAGAGGCGTGACACTGCTCGAGCTGCTTATCGTGGCCGCCATTTCAACGGTTCTGGCACTTTCTTCAGTCGCGATCTTCACCAGACACACCGATTCTGCGCGTGTCGTGGAGGCCAAGGCCACCATGCAGTTGCTCATGAGCCGCGCGCGCGTGGTCTATCAGCGCACGGACAAAGTGCCCAACACGCTCAGCGAGTTGAAAATGGCGCCCGGCGACCTTGCTTCGGAAAACTTCACGGCCGACAGTTTCAAATTCAACAGTTCGGGCAAGAACTGGAAGGTCACGTGCGAATGGGTTTACCGGGGCAGCAACCCGCCGCACTTGACGGTCACGATCAATCTCGTCACCGGCGCCGTTGAATACAAACGCTGAACCGGGGGCTGTCCTTATTCCCCCGCGCGCTTGAGCGCGAGTTTGATGAGCGTCTTCTGGTCGTCGGCGCTCGCCACTTCGCAGTTCTCGTTCTTCTTGCCGTGGCGTTTGAGCTTGCACGCGAACTTGAGGCCGCACTTCGTTTCCGCCAGCACGATGGGGTAATAGAACTTGTAGCCTTCTTCGGC
Source organism: Planctomycetota bacterium (assembly GCA_020845475.1). GTDB lineage: Bacteria > Planctomycetota > UBA8742 > UBA2392 > UBA2392 > UBA2392. The sequence continues at coordinate 15,710 of JADLFN010000027.1, read as the reverse complement.
CCATGCGCCCGGGGCGTCCTTGCCCAGCTCCATGATCAGCGGCTTGACCTTGGCGTCCTTGCCCGCCAAGAATGCGTCAAGCCCGCCATCGAGTGCTTCAATCAGGGATTGCCCGTGCAGCTTGTCCAGGCCGACAAACCACAGCTTCGTGACCTCGTAAGGCCCGCCGCCCAGTTCCGGCAGCGTCCATTCCCACTTCGTGGGCGCTTTGTCCCATGAGCGCTCGAGCGCAAGCGCAGTCACGTACGTGGGCAGATAGTAGAGGTCGCTGCGCGTCTCGCCCGCCGGCTTTACTTCCGTCTTGAAGTTAGCCGCGTTGCGGAATTTGCCCTCGCTATCAACGAGCAGCACTTCGGCGTAGGCGTAGGGATACTTCGCGCGCTGGTCGATGGCGCCCATCGCGGCGCGGCCATCCACCGCAATTGTGAAGCGCTCAACCGCAGGCCCGCCCGCCTCTTTCCAGGCCGCGGCGTCGAAGGTCTCGGCGCTCAGCTTCGCGCGGAAATCGGGCATCTTCTTTTCAAGGTTGTCCGGCCAGCGCTGGTTGAACAGGAACAGGTAAAATCGCGCGGCTTCGAACTCCGGTTTGTCCCAGGTGAAGTGGATGCAGGTGTGCTCAACATCGATCGGTTTGGGCAGCGCCGAAATCGGCTTGAACGAGAAGTCCTGCGCAAACAACCCGCCGCAACAAAGCAGAAGCAACGCCAGCGTTTTCATAATGCCCCCTTGGCCCGGCGCAGAGGATATCACGTAGCCGCGCGCGCGGAGCTGGCCAAGCTTCTGAACCAATGATGCACTTCGGGTTGTAACCAGGCACGCCACGGGCCGGGAGGCCCGTGCTACAAAGCGGCTTTCGGACTGGGCGTGTCGCCTATACAATCTGCGCCCCGCATGCCTGATACTGCGAAGATCCAGGACGCTGTTTCCATTGAGCGCTCGCGCAAGGCGCAGCTTTCGATGCTGCCCAAATTGCCCGAGATTCCCGGGCTTGAGATCGCGGCCGTTTACAAGCCCTGCGAGCACGTGGGCGGCGATTTTTATGATCTCTTCATCGTGGGCCGTTATCGCCTGGGCATTGTCATTGGCGACGTCAGCGGCCACGGCGTTGAAGCCGCGCTGATCATGGCTGCGGCCAAGAAAGCCCTGCAGATTCACGGCCAGGGCGCGATGTCGCCCAAGGAAACGCTGCTCGCGGTCAATAACAGCATCAAGCCGGAGATGCCGCAGGGCACGTTTGTTTCGCTTTACTTCGCGATCTTTGACCTGAAAGAACAAACGCTCACAAGCGCGCGCGCGGGTCATTGCCCGATGCTGGTGGCCAACAACGGCAATCTGCGGCAAATCGCGCCCAATGGCATGGTGCTGGGCATGGCGAGCAATGAAATGTTCGCCAAGTCGCTGAGCGAAGAAACGATCACCGTCGCGCCCGGCGACACGCTTTTGCTCTACACCGATGGCGTGAGTGAAACCGCCAACGCCGCCAAAGATGAATTTGGCGAGGAGCGCATTGGCGAAGCGCTGAAAAGGCTCAGCAACGTCGGCGCCAAGGAAGCCGCCGAGAAAATCGAAGCCGAGATTGCAGCGTTCCGCGGCGAGGCGCCGCCCGATGACGACGTCACGCTGCTGGCTCTGCGCTACGTTCAAAAGGCCGATGACAGCGTGCTCATTCGTCTGGTCAAGCAAAGCGCCGCGCAGACCAATCTGAGCGCGCCGACCACCAGCTTTGTCGGCCGCGAGAAGGAACTCAAAGATCTCGCGGCGCACTTGCGCGACGAAAAGTTGCGCCTCGTCACGATCACCGGCCCCGGCGGCACGGGCAAGACGCGCATCTCCCAGCAGCTCGGCTATGACTTCGTCGATCGCTTCCCCGGCGGCGCGTGGTTTGCCGACCTGAGCGAGGCTACGAGCGCCGAGTCGATCGGCCACACGGTTTTGCAGGCCTTTGGCGTGCCTGTTGCCGGGCAGGAAGCGCCCGAGCAAGTCGTGGCCAGCGTGCTCGAACAGCGCAAGCCGCTTTTGCTGGTGCTCGACAATTTCGAGCAGGTCGTGAAGTACGCCAAGAAAACGATCGGCCTGTGGCGTCAGCGCGCGCCCAATGTGCGCTTTGTGGTGACAAGCCGCGCGCTTTTGGGGCTGGAGGGTGAGCGTGAATATGTGCTCGGCCCGCTGCCGGCGCCGGTTTCCGGCGGCACACCCGAAGCGCTGATGCGCTTTGACAGCGTGAAGCTGTTCGTCGAGCGCGCGCGGCAGGCCAACCCGAAGTTCGAGTTGACGGCCGCCAACAGCGACGCCGTGGCGCGCATCTGCGCCGAGCTTGACGGCATGCCTTTGGCCATTGAGCTTGCGGCCGCGCGCTGCGCGATCATGACGCCCGAGCAGATGCTGCCCAAGCTCAAGCAGCGCTTTTCGCTGTTGCGCAGCACACGCAGTGATTTGCCGGCGCGCCAGCAAACGCTCGAGGGCGCGATTGACTGGAGTTACGAGCTGCTCAGCGACTGGGAGAAAGCGGCCTTCCAGCAGGCGTGGATCTTCCATGAAGGTTTCTTCCTCGACGCCGCCGAGGCCGTGATCGACTTGAGCGATTACCCCGACGCGCCCATGGTCATGGACGCGATCCAGAGCCTGCGTGAAAAGAGTTTCTGCCGCGTGCGGCAAACGGACTTCGGGCCGCGCTTTTCGCTATACGTGGCGCTGCGCGATTTTGCCTCGCAGCAGTGGGCCAAGCACGCGCCGGCGGAAAAACGCCGCGCGCTCACGCGCCGCTTCGCCGAGTATTTCGTGAAATACGCCGACGAGTGGAATTCTCGCATCGACACACGCGACGCCGCCGAGGCTTTGCAGCGGCTCGAGCTCGAACGCGAGAACCAGTTCGCGATCCAGGATTGGGCTTTGCGCGACGAGAAACCCAAAGCCGGCGCGCCCACAAGCCCGCCCGAAGCCGCCGATCCTGAGCGCGTCGAGCTGGGAGTGCGCTCGATGGTGGCAATCGCCGACTTGCTGCGCATGCGCGGCCCCAACGCGCAACGCCTGCCCCGCTTGCAGAAAGCGCTTGCGGCCATGGGCGACGCGGTCAAGGATGCGCCCGCGCAATCCGAGCTGCGCCTGCGCATCACCTGGGCACTCTCGCGCGCGTGCAGCGATGTGGGTCTTTACGACCTTGCACTCAAGTTTGACGGCGAGGCCATGGCGCTGGCGCAGAAGATCGGCACGCCGCGCCTGCTCTTTGACGCGCACATGGCGCAAGGCGGCCTGCGCGTCATGCGCGGCCAGAACAAAGAAGCCTTGCAGAGTTACGAAGCGGCCGAGCCCTTTGCGAAGCAATTGGGCGACAGGCGCTCGCTGGGGCTATTGGCCAACTCGCGCGCCAACGCGCAAGTTGAACTGGGCGACTTCAACCACGCGATTGAGAACTACAGCGCCGCCGAAGTGCTCATGCGCGAGGCCGGCTGCCGCCATTCGCTCGCGGGTGTTGTGGGCAGCAAGGCCAGCCTTCATTACTACCGCAACGAGCCCGAGGAGGCGCTGCGCGGCTTCAACGAGGCGATTGATCTCGCGCAGGAACTGGGCGACCGGGCCAGTGTGGCGCGCAACGTTGGCAACCGCGGCAACGTGCTGGTGCAGCGCGGGCAATATCCCGAGGCGCTGAAGAGTTTTGATGAAGCCGAAAGTGTCAGCGCCGAACTGGGCAAGAAGGCCTGGCGCGCGACATTTCTGGGCAACCGTTCAAGCTGCCTGCTGAATCTGGGCGATTTCGAGGGTGCGCTCGAATGCGCTGCACAGGCCGAGGCCGTATCGCGCGAGCTCAAGGACAACGCCATGCTCGCGCGCACGCTTTCGAACAAGGGCAACGCGATTGCGGCTCAAGGCAAGTTCAAGGATGCACTGGCCTGTTTTGACGAGGCCGAAAAACTCACGCGCCCCACGGGCAGCAAGCGCACGCTGCTCAACGTGCTCAGCAATTACGGGCTGGCGCTGGCGAAAGCTCTCGATTTTGCGCGCGCGGTGCAGGTGCTCAACGAGGCCGTGGATCTGCTCGAAGGCCTCAACCAGGGCCGCACGCCGTTGCATTTTTCGCTGCTGGGCGCGCTGGCGGCAAGCCAGGCGAGCGTGGGCCAGAACATCGAAAGCGAGCGCAACGCGGCGCTGGCAATGTCCATTCTCGACGGGCTCAAGAAACAAAACGCGCAAATGAGCGAGCGCGACCTGGAGTGGCTGCCCTTCGTTCAGCGCGGCGGGAATCAGCAGTATATGGCGCAAACGATGAATTTTACGCCACGCTAAAGCCACCCAAGACGAGCCGCTCGCTACAGGCCCAGCGCCTTCGCGATCTGCTTGAGGTCGAACTCGCGCAGCGTGGGTAGTTCCAGGTGCGCGTCGCTGATGTCGGCTTTGCCTTTGTTGCCTTCGCGAATCGCGACAACCTTCATTCCGGCCGCGCGCGCCGAGGCGATTCCGGCCGGGCTGTCCTCGATTGCCAGGCACTTCTCCGCCTTGACATTGAGCTTCTTGGCCGCTTTGCGATAGGGCTCAGGGTGCGGCTTGCCTTTGTCATAGACATCGCACGAAATGATGTGCTGGAAAAGCGGCTTGAGCCCCAGCGCGTCGAGCACGGCCAGCGCCTGGCGCGTCGTTGAGCCCGTGACAAGCGCGATCTTGGTCTGGGCGTGGCAGGCGCGCACGGCTTCCACGGCGCCGGGCAGCGGCGTTACATCGGCCAGCGCGGGCACATAGTCGCTATGGAACAGCTCGCGCACCTGCTCAATCTGCGTATCAGTCAGCTTGAACTTCTTGCCGACGGTCTTGAAGAAGTCGCGCTCGCTCTGGCCCAGCAGGTTCTCGAAGAGCGCTTCGTCCATGCGCATGCCCAGCACCTCGTCAAAGGCGCTTTGCATGACGTCCCAGACAACACGCTCGGTGTCCACCAGCGTGCCGTCCATGTCCCAGAGTATGGCTTCGAGTCCCATTGATTCATTTTAACGTTTCCAGCGCGCACACGGGCTGGAGAAATCCGTTACCCGGCTGAATTCGTCAGTGCGCCATGTCCGCAAAGCGCGGCTTGTACAGGGCGCTGCGCGGCGGCTCGATCAGCCGGCTCAAGGGAGCCTCGAAAAGCCGGTAGGTTCGATAACGCCAGCCGCCCACTTTTTCGGCCACGGAGTTCATGGCCTCGTTGTCTTCGAGCACCCAGCTCAGCTCGCAGTAGCGCTGGTTGAGCGCAAAACCGGCGTCGATGATCTTGGCGATCATCAGCGCGTCGATGCCCTTGTTGCGGTACTCCGGCATCACGCCCAGCAGCATCGTGCGGAAGCCCTTGACCTCGGACTTGCCAAGCACGAGGTCCATGGTGCCGGAAAGTCCGAGATAGCGCGGCGCGGAAAGCAGCTTGCCGTCGCGCACGCGGCGCAGCACTTCGTTCAGGTTGGGCACGCAAACCGCGAAAGCGACCGGCGCGCCCTTGAAGGTGGCGATGCTGGTCAACTCCGGGCGCACAATCTGCTTGAGCGAGGCGACAATCGCATCGACCTCTCTGGGCGAGACCGGCAAGAAACCCCAGTTGCCCTGCCAGCACTCGTTGAACAGCTTGAGCATCATCTCGACGTCTTCGCGAAAACCCTTGCCCTGGCGCAGTTCGCGCTGCTCGATTTGCGGCGCGCGGCGCGCAATCGCGGCCATCACGCGCCGAAAGCGCTCGGCCTTGAGCACCTCCTCCGTGATCATGTAGGCGAACATGTCCTTGGCCTTGGCCAGGCCGGCGTCGGCGAGCAGGCGCCCGTAGTAGCGCGGGTTGTACGACATCAGGATCAGCGGCGGGCCGTTGAAGCCCTCCACCAGCACGCCCGGGTTTTCATCATTGATCGAGTAATTGAACGGGCCGAGTACGCTCTTGAGCTTGCGCTCGCTCAGCCACAGCGCGGCATGGCGAAACAGCTCGCGCGCGACTTCAATATCGTCCTCGCACTCGAACAGGCCAAAGAAGCCGCGCTGATCGTTGTAGCGTTGGGAGTGGAGGTGATTGTCGATGGCGGCGATGCGGCCCACAGGCCTGCCGTTGCGCCGCGCGAGCAGGAATTGCGCGTCGCCGTGCTCGAAGAACGGGTACGTTTTGCGGTTGAGCAGCTTGACGAGCTCCATGCGGAAGGGCGGCACCCAGTCCGGGTCGCTCTCGTTCACCTGCCACGCGAGTTCAATGAACTCGCGGTGCTTGTGGGGATGCTCAACGACCTCAATCTCGATTCCCGTCATAGAGCGGCACTATGCTATGCGGCCAATGGCGGCGCCACCACTGTTGTGGCGTTGCGCACGCCCAATATGGCACGGGCACAGCGCAAGTCGCGCTCGCTTCCGATTTCCAGGCTGCGTTCTTCCGGCATGAGGAACGCCAGGCGCTCGCCGGGCACGCCCTCAAGCGGCTCCGCGGCCCACTGGCACAGCGCGTCGAGCGTGAGCAGCGTGATGGCGCCATTGAGCGTGCACAGCTCCACGCCGGGCACGTTGGGTTTGTCCTCGCCCAGCGCGCACACGTACTGCGTTGCACTCTGGCGCGGCCCCGGATGCCCCTGGTGGCCGGCGCCGTCGCGCACCACCCAGCACAGGTTGTCCAGGTTGGGCGTGCGCTGGAAATGGCCCACGCTGCACAGGCTCAAGGGGCGTGATTCCCCGCGCCGCGCCAGCGCTTCCTGGAACTGCACCGCCGCTGCATCGATATCGAATCCCGCGCGCAGGGGTGCTGCCACATGCAGCGCGCACAGGCTCGAGCCGCGCTGCACCACACTCTGGGCGGCGCGCTGCAAGGCACGCAGGGCCGAATAGGGCACGCCAAGCTCAAGCACGCGCACCGGCTTGGGGCCGCGTCCCAGACGCGACGCCGCCTGGGCCGTGAGCGCATCATCCGTGACGATAATGACCTCGGAAATGGCGCGGCTGTTCATGGCGCATTCCAGGCTCCAGGCCAGCAGCGACTTGCCGCCAAGCTGCACCAAAGCCGGCCGCCGAAGCTCGCCATGAACCGCAGGCGCAAGGATGATGGCCGGCATACGCATCGCATTGCCGATAGCCGGAACTTGGAGGTCGATCATGGCTGGCTCCTGCCTGAGTGCGGCGCGTTTGCGCCTATGCCCCTATTCTAAAACCTCCCGGCACGGAGTCGAGTGGAATTGATAGTTTTTGGCTTTTATACGTTTGAAAAAACGCAAGCCCGCCGCTTACAGCCACAGCAAGCCGGCCAGCGTTGAAGGCACATTGGCCACAAAGGCGCAGAACAGCCCGTACCCAATCGCAAAGGGCGCGCCCTGAAACTTCTCCTTGCCCCATTTCACCAGTGCGGCTGCGATGATGTGCCCCTCAATGATGAACACGCCGCACTCCGCCATGATCAGCCACGCGTAATAACCCGAGTTGGGGCGCTGGTCTTGCGGCAGCAGCGGCTCGAGCCAGGTTCCATCCAGATCCCACATCGGCACCAGGTACCACAGCGCGGGATGCGTGGCGATGTTCACGAACACTGACAGCGCAAGCACCACCCACCAGCGCCGGAAAGTCCACCCCAGCAACGCCGCATATACAGGTAGCTCGATCAACTGCGTGTGCCAGTGAGCCTCCCACCACGCCGCCACGGGTCGCGCGTTGGGCAGGTTCTGCAGCGCTTCGCTGAAAGTGGTCGTATCCATGCGTCAGCGCGGCACTCCAGCTGGCATGCCCGGAGCAAATCCCCTCACCGCAAAATAGGCAATGCACGCCAGTTCAAACCAGCCGTGGAAAATCACCAGCGACAGGTACATCGTGTTCGCGCGCTGCGCATCGACCAGCGCATAGGCCGGGATCGCCAGCGTCGAAACCACAATCACCGCAAGCCCGATCCAGCCGAAATCCTGCCGCAGCGAGCGCACGTCCTGCCGGAATGTCGTGGGCGCCGCAACCTCATTCAACTGCTGCGGTACCAGCCGCAGCCACACCAGATAATGCACCGACTGCGCAAAGATGTAGGTCTGCACCAGACGCAGCGCCAGCGTGTGGCTCAGCCCCGGCGCCAGCACGCGCGTCCAGCTTTCAATGCTGAACATCGGCACCGGCTCCGCAAAGCCCATGCAGCGCGCCGTAGCCGCGTCGAAGAAGCCCAGCATGATCAGCGCGCAACAGGCCAGAAAGAACATGCCCACGGCGGCGGTCTTGAACACGGGCAGCGCGCGCGAGGCCAGAAACATCCAGAACGCCACGGCGATAAAATTGTGCAAATGCGCCAGCGCCAGGCCCGCGAGCGAAGGCTTGTTCAGCGCCCACCACGCCACGGGCGCGATGCACAGCGCCACCAGCGCGCGCCGCCACCACGCGCCGGGCGCAAACAGCAGTGCCAGCGCCACGGCGGCCACGCCCAGCGCGACTTCGCCAAAGGCCATGCGCTCGCCGCCCAGCATCGTCCAGATGCGCAGGCCGGTCTGCGCTGCAAAGGGCAGCGCCAGCGCAAACAAAAACGCGCGGCTTACCGGAGCGGGCGGGCGCACGATCAAGTAGCGCACATCGCCCACCACATGCGGCACGCCCAGGAAAATCGGCGCGAGCAAAAACAGCCACATCGGCGCAGCCACCGCAAGCGCCAGCGAAACGCCCATGCTCGAAATCGCGATCACAGCCAGGCGTGTGGCGCGGTCTTCGATGCACAGCCGGCCAAGCGTGGTCTTTGCCGAAACACGCCAGAACTGGCGGCGCGCGGCATCGGCCATATCAATTGGAAAGCTAAGACCGGCCAAGTGGACTCCGTTTCAAAGTGCGCCAGGCCAGCATGGCCGCGGCCATCAACAGGCACGCGCCCACAAACAGACCCTGTTCTTCACTCGTTGAACACTTGCCCTTGGAGGGCGGAACATCAGCCATGATCGGCGCGGCCATAGCGGTCAACAGGGCCAGAACGGCAAGCATACGGGTCATGGTTCCTCCTTTCACAGTTGAACGTAAGGCGGCGACGGCAGGTTCCGGCAGAGAGTTTGTTAGACTGACGCCATGTCCGAGTCTTCCGAAACCAAGGACCTGCGCAACCCCAAAGACCCCCTGCCCTTTGGCGTCTTTGCATTATTTACACCCGACGAGGCCATGGAGAAAGACCAGCCGCCCCGCCTCAAGCGGCGCGGCTTGACCATCCTCCTGTGCGCGGCCCTGCTGGGCGTCATGTGGGGGCTGACGCACTCGCCCGATTTCGTTGAGCACGTTTACGCGCGCGGCGTGGGCCATGGCATCGCGCGCGGCCTGGGCTTCATTACCGGCTTTGTGCCCACCAGCTTCGCTGAAATCTGCGTCGTCGCCGGCGCATTGTACCTCCTGGTTCCTTTCACCATTGCCACGGTGCACGTGCTGCGGCGCAAGCGGCGTATCTTGAACGCCGTGGCCGCGGGCTTCTTTCGCTTCTGGGCCTTCGCGGCGATCGTGCTCACGCTGTTCTACCTCAGTTGGGGCATGAACTACGCGCGCGATCCCTTGCCCAAACGCCTGGGCTGGAAGCCCCTCGAAACGCCTTCCGACGACGCCGAAAACGAAAAGCAAACCCGCGAAATCGCGCGCCTCGCCGAGGAACTCGTTCACGCCGCCAACGAAAACTACCGCCAATGCGCCGGCAGCGAGGACTTCGGCCGCCCCAGCTTTCCGCCTGCCGGCTCGGCCACCCTTGAAGACACGCTCAATGCCGCCTACGAGCGCGTGCAGAAAAAGCTCGCGCTCGAACCCGAATTCGCAGTCGCGCGCGCACCCGCCAAGCCCGTGGCCCTGAGCGAACTGATGAACTGGCTCAACCTCGGCGGCTTCTATTTCCCCTGGACAGGCGAAGCCAATTTCAACCGGCTGCTGCCCGCACCCATGCTGCCGCACACGATTGCCCACGAGAAAGCCCACCAGCGCGGCATCACCAGCGAAGACGAGTGCAACTTCATCGGCTTCCTCGTGTGCATCAGCAGCGACGACCCCTACACGCGCTACTCCGGCTACCTGTTCGCCCAGCGCCAACTGCTGAGTGAGCTGTACCTGCACGACGCAAGCCGCGCTCGTGAGCTGATCAAGCTGCGTCACGCCGGCGTGCAGCGCGACGTCGATGCCATGCGCGCGTTCTGGCAGCAATATGAAGGCGCCGCCGAGCAAGTCAGCCAGGCGGTGAATGACACGTACCTGAAATCGCAGGGTGTCAAAGGCGGCGTCGCCTCCTATGCGGCCAGCAAAAGCCTGATAATCCTGTGGGCGAGAAGTAATGGCGGCAGCGCGGTGGTGGCGCTGCCAAAGCAGCCTTGATGCCAATTCTGAATGCTGAATTCTGAATTCTGAATTGGTTCCGCGCGCTCTGATTCCATTCAGAATTCAGAACTTGGAATTCAGAATTTCATGTCTCTTGCACTCGTAGCCATGTCCGGAGGCGTCGATTCCTCCGTCACCGCTGCTCTCCTCAAGGAGCAGGGCCACGAGCTCGTGGGCGTGTTCATGCGCAACGGCGTGGAGTCGGGCGAACACGCCGAGAAGGGCAAGCAGGGCTGCTGCAGCGTGGGCGATTCCATGGATGCGCGCTATGTGGCGCGCGAGCTGGGCGCGAAGTTCTATGTGCTCAACTTCGCGGAGTCCTTCGGCAAGATCATCGACTACTTCGTGGCGGAATATAAGCGCGGCCGCACACCCAATCCCTGCGCGGTGTGCAACAGCGATCTGAAATTCGGCAAGCTCTACGACTACGCCAAGATGCTGGGTGCGGAGTTCGTGGCCACGGGCCACTACGCGCGGCGCGAGTTTCGCGATGGGCGCTATCGCCTCCTGCGCGGCCGCGACCATGATAAGGACCAGAGTTATTACCTGTTCGGCCTCACGCAGGAGCAGCTCGCGGTGGCGCGTTTCCCGCTAGGTGACATGAGCAAGCCCGAGGTCCGCGCGCTGGCTGCGAAGTTCCAGCTCAAGACCCGCGACAAGCCCGAGAGCATGGAAATCTGCTTCGTGCCCCAAGGCGACTATCGCGCCGTGGTGGCCAAGCAGGACCCCGATGCGCTGCGGCCCGGCGCCATCGTCGATACCAGCGGCAAGAGGCTGGGCGAGCACGCCGGCGTCGCCGGTTTCACCATCGGCCAAAGACGCGGCATCGGCATCGCCGCCGAGCGCGCCTATTACGTGGTCAAACTCGAGCCCGAAACGAACACGGTGGTGGTAGGCGACGAAGATGACCTGATGCTCCAAGCCATGCGCGTCGAGCGCGCGAACTGGATCGCGCTGGAGAATCTAAGCCCCGGCGAAAGCCTGCGAGCATTAGTGAAAGTGCGCTACCGCCACGCCGGAGCCCCTGCCACGCTGATCGCCCGCAGCGACGGCAGCAACGACGTGCAATTCGACCAGCCCGAAAAAGGAATCTCCCCCGGCCAATGCGCCGTGTTCTACGCCCTGCCCACCGAGCCCGACCCAAGGTTCGATTCCGAAGAGTGCTTGGGCGGCGGGTGGATTGCGTGATTCTTCAGAGCCCCCTCGGTAACGAGGGGGCAACCCGTCCCGAATCCATGGAGCCGCTGATTACCCGAATTGAACGCGTTGGGCGGTTCGATGTATTGCCCCGTCGTAACCGACGGGGCTCTGATGCGCGCGATGGATGTCAAAGAGCCCCGCGGATTCGGTGACTTCCCGTTACGCCGCTGCGGTGGCGGCGTGTGAATCCCGTGTGGCGAACCTGCCCTCCGCACCTTCCTTCATTGTCGCCGGTGTGCTTTGCGTTTGCGGCGCGGGTTGGCCGCTTTGCGCCTGCGGCTGTTTCCTGGCGTTCTGCACGCTCAGCGTGGTGGCGACCATGATTTCGACATCTTCGCGCAGGGCCTGTGCGCGCTGGGCCAGCCTCTCGAGCTGGCGCGAGGCGCTGACCATGGTTGCGCCCGAGATCGCGGGCTTTTCGGGCTTCATGGGCTCGACCATCAGCTTGCCCGCGAAAAACTCCGTGCGTTTGCGGTCGTACTCGATCATCTGGCGGCGGTAAATCTTGCCCTCCTCGATCACCAGCATCAGGCCCTCAATCTGCGAGTCGATTTCGCGCCCGCCGTTTTCGAGATAGGCCGCGGCCAGCGCCTGCTGAATCGCCAGCGCGCGCTCCTGGCCCTGGGCGCTTGCGTTCTCAAGAATCATGCGCGCTTCAAGCAGGCGATCTAGCCGCGCATTCTGCTCCGGTTCCTGCTTGCGGTATTTGTGATTGCTCATGGCAACCTCCTGTGGTTGCCTGAAGCGTACAACGTGCGGCGACAGAATCGGGGCAACCGAGATTCGAGAACCTCGAAGATCGAACCTCGAAACTCGAAACGATGGGCGCTCGCTGATGCCATGTCCTCTTGCTACACTCCCGCCCCTCTGGAGGCGTCATGGAAGTCGTTGTCGAATGCCTGTGCGGCCGCAAATACTCCGTGGATAACGCCACGGTCGAAGATTTCCCATGCACCGAGTGCAAGCGCACGCTGAGCGCCCCCACCGATGCACTGCACAAAAAGCTCGAAGCCCTGCGCGCGGCCTGGCGTGACAGCGGCGAAAACATCAAACGCAAAGCCGCGATCTCCGAAGAAATCGCCGCCGTTCAGGATGCGCAGGCGCTGCCGCTGCTGGCGCTGGCCGCGCAATCGGGCGTGCGCGAAGCCGTGAACGCGGCCCTCGTCGGAGCCGCGCGCTATGAGGGCCCGGGCCATGATTTGCTTTACGGCTGGATGAAAGACGGCACGCTGGGCGTCACACGCCTGGTTTCTGCGTTCAAAGAGTCCAACTTCGCGGGCGGTGCCGCGTTTCTTTGCGACGCCATCGACGCCGGCAAGCTCAAAGAGAATCAGATTTCCGAGGCCGCCGAATTTCTGGGCGACAGCGGCTCGCCGCGCGCGCTGAGCACGGTGAAAGCCCTGCGCCGCGCTTACCCCTCGCAGGCCGCAATCCTGGATCGCGCGCTGGCGCGGCTCGCGATTGTCTCCGGCAGCGCCACGGCCGTTCCTGAGGAAGCCAAGAACATTCCGGGCCGCGCTTCGCAGCAGGTGGCGCCGGCCAAAGCGGGCTGCCTGGGCGTGATGCTCCTTGTCGCGCTGGCGCTGCTTTCCGTGTTCGCGCTCTCCGGCTGCGATGAAGTCAGCCGCAAGGAGTTCCAGGGCATCATCGGCACAGTTGGCTATCCCGGCATCACGGGCTGCGAAGTCGAGATCTATGAAGCCTCGCGCTTTGCGGGGCTGGATTCCACGCAGGGCCGCATCGCGCAGACGACCACGCGCGCGGGCGGGCGGTTTTCAGTCACGCTCAGCAACAAGCACCTGGGCCGGCCGATCATCGCCGTGGCGCGGCCCACGACGGGTGCGACGTATCTTGATTTTGGCGCGCCGGGCAACCCGCAGGTTCCCTTTGACGGCAATCGCAAGCCCTGGGTTGCCGTCATGCGCCAGTGGCTCGGCGGCGAAGACACGATCACGATCAGCCCCGCTTCCACACTCGCCTTTGAAACACTGATGCACCTGCCGGCGACCGAAGTGGGCCAGGGCGTTCAGCGCTTTGAAGCCAAAACCGTGCACCCGATCAACGGCGGAACCGCCGTTTCGCTCGGCATTGGCGCCAACGTGGCCGAGGAATTGCCCGCGCCGCCGCGCGGCGCGCCCTTTCCCGCCCTGGGCGTGCGCGACGCCGAAAATCGCCAGCGCTCCACGGCTTACACCTACACGCAATTGCAGCTCGCGCGCGCGGCTAACGCCTTTGTCAGCGCTACCACGGCGCTCACGGACGGCGCGCTCGATTTCTACGAGGCGCTCTTTCAGGACGCACAGGACGGCGTGCTTGATGGCAGTTACTTTGGCGCAGCGCTGCCCTTTTTCACGCAGGCGGGCGCGCCCTCGGTGGTCGGCTTGCAGATCGACGGCACAAGCCTGATGCTCGATTGGCTTGCCTCGCAGCCGCTGAGTGCCGGCGACGAAGCCATTGCCGGCAGCGCGCAGGCGGGCAAATTCAATCCCGCCGTGGCGGACATCATCACCGGCCAGCAGGAATCCACGGGTGCGCTGCGCCCCGCGCGCATTGACTCGTGCGACGTGGCCAACTTCCCGTTCTCGGGCAACGTGACGCTCACGCTGCGCGGAGCGGGCCTGCGCCACACGGATACGTTCCGCATCCGCAGCGGCGACAACGCCAAGGCCAGCTTTGACGTCACGCGCGAAAGCGTGGGCGTGGACGGCGAATATTTGTTTACTTCCGCAAGCGAACTGCGCCTGCGCCTGCCTGATTTCGCCCTGACCACGAAAACCGTAACCGGCGACTTACAGGTGCCGGCAAGCGCCGATTGGCGCGACATCGATTTCGAATACATCTCGCGCCTTGACCCGCTCGACCTCAAGAACTTCGTTTCAATCATCGCGCGTGACGACGCCAAGCTGACCAACCGCACTGAAATCCTGCTGCTCGGCGTGCGCCTGGGCCGCGTCGATGCCGCGAACAACCTCGAGACCACGACTTTTGCCAACAATGTGCGCAGTGCCGCCGTGGATCCCGGCGCGCTGACCCCGGGCATAGACGACGTTTACGAGCTGCGCGTGCAAGTGGCGAACCCCGGCCCCGACGCGATCAACGGCGTGGGCCTCGACCTGACCACGAGCGTTTTCTTGCAGAACAACTTCACGCGCGTGGCGGACACCTTTGGCGGCGCCGCTGCCGGGCGCGCCATTATCTTCGAGAGCGCAGCCGCGCTGGTTGGCAAGCAGGTCAATCTCGCGCCCGGCGCGAGCGCGGAACTGGTTTATCCCTTCGTGTTCCTCGATAGCGCGGCTCCGGCCAATCTCACTCTGGGCACGCAGGTCAGCTTCAACGCGGTGCTCAGCGGCGTGAGCACCGGCGCGGGCACGCCCGTGGTGGCGACGAACGACGTGAGTGGTTTTTCGCGCACGGTTTCCGTCGCGCCCGTGCTGCCCGACAGCACGGCGGAACTCGCGGCCCTGCCCGCGCCCACCGTGCCGGCCAGCGTAACGGCGGGCAGCACCATTGACGTTGAGATCACGCTCACGGCCCAGCCGCGCGTGGCGGGCAACTTGCGCGACGGCGAAGTAGAGTTCGTTGATCTCACAATCACGTTCAACGGCGAAACGATACTGCTGCGCCTGAAAGATGCCGCGCCGCTCACGCCCCTGACGCAGGGCCTGACGGCGCTGCGCGTGCTTGAGCAAAGCGGCGGCGGCAGCGCGTTCCCGCTGGTGCTGACGCAGGTGACGCCCACGCGCACGATTGTGCTCACGCTGCAAACCAGCACAGGAATCACGGGCACGCTCAACGTAACGGCGCAAGCGCAACTGCGCGACACCGCCAGCGGCGCCAGAACAACGCAAACCTCCGGCGCGGCCGCAGTCACCGTCACTCCGTAACATCGCCTCGAGTGCGTTGTTACAGCACGGCTTTCCCTTGCATGTCCGCTGGAACTTCGCAGCCCATGTATTTCATTACGGTGGGAGCGAAATCATAAATCGCGATTGGCGCAAGCTCGCCCCTAGACGCAATACCGCCGCCGGAGGCCGCAAAACAGCCATGCCAGTTGTGGTTTGAATCGTCGGGGCCCGTGTCGTTTTCGAACACGTGCAAAGGCTCGCCCTGCTTTGGGCGAATGCTGCCCAGCGCGCGCCAGCGCAGGTCGTCGAAAATCACCATGGCGTCGGGCGCGATGTTGTTGACCTTCTTGTAAATCTTCGCCGGGTCAAAGTAATGCGTGACCATGGCGCGGCCCT
>JADLFN010000026.1 GCA_020845475.1 Planctomycetota bacterium | reverse complement strand
CAGACGGACGTAGAAATCGTCAGCCCGAAGTGCCTCGGACCCAGGAGCCCTCATGCAATTGCCACCGCGCCTTAGACCCACGGAAGCAGCCACGATTCTTGAACCTCTGACCATCGCCGCCAAGAAGTCTGCCAAGAAGAAAGCCACTACGCGTCGAGTAGCTCCCTCAAAGGTGAAGGCCGAAAACCTGATCCTGACGCTGATTGACGTGCGCATGCCGCAGGAAATCACCACGGGAACCATTCCCGGTGCGCGCCAGATTCCACTGGACAACATTCTGCAAACCGTTCCCAGCGAAATTCCGGATCCCACCGCTCCTGTTGTTGTCTATTGCAAGAGCGGAATGCGCGGAGGCATGGCGCAGGGTGCGCTTCGCAAGCTCGGCTACACGAACGTTTCGAACATCGTTGGCGGTTTTGACGCATGGCAGAAGGCCGGCTTGCCGGTCTTGCAGTAATCGATAACGCAAATCAGCGGGCGGCCCATTCGGCCGCCCGCTTTCTTTTTTTGCGCGCCCAAACTATGCCAAGTGCATGGCTGAACCCATCAGCGTGCTCTACTGCCCCGGACTCGATGGCAATGCCCGCGAGATGGAGCCGGTGCTTGAGTTGCTGCCCAAACACATCAGCGTAGAGCCGTTTTACTACCCCACTCTGCCTAAGGTCTCCTTTGAAGAGCTTGCCAACCTGATCGCCGTCCGTCTCGACGAGCGGCCCAAGGGCAAGCGGCTGCTGGCGGGCTGTTCATTTGGCGGCGCAGTCGCTCAGAAGGTGGCCATCCTCAGGCCCGACTGCCTTGATGCGCTGTTTCTCATTGTCACGTTCAACCACGAGGCCGAGGCCTTTGCGTCGATGCTGGGGCGGGCTGCCATAAAGGTGCTGCCCGGCTTTGTGCTCAAGCCCGTTACGCGGGTGCTGGCGCGCTGGAAGTTGGCCGGCGGCCTGGATAAAGAGTCAAACGAGCGCTTTCTCAAAAGCATCACCAGCGTTGACCCGCGACTGCTGGCCTCGCGCCTGGAGTTGCTGAAGGATTTTGACGTGCGCCCGTGGCTGCCGCAGATCAAGATTCCGGTGGACGTGGTCTATTCAAGCGACGATCCGATCAGCGCGGGTGCCTTGCAGCTTGAGGGCTGGAAGCGGCTGCCCAACGCGCGGGTAAACGGTGTCAAAGGCGGGCATGTGGCCCAACGGCAGGCGCCCGACGCGGTGCGCGATTTGCTGCTGGCGTGGATTGGCCGCGCGACGGGGCAAACATGAAGCAAGCACCCATCATTGCTGCGATCGATGTGGGTGGCACCTTCACTGATGCCGTTCGGCTCGACGGGGGCCGGCTTACACGCGCCAAAGTGCCGACGACACCCGACGATCCAAGCCGCGGCGTGGCGCAGGCGTTGGCGCAACTTGGCGGTGCGGACTTGCTGATACACGGAACAACCACGGCAACGAACGCGCTGCTCGAAGGCAAACTCGCACCAATCGCGTTTATCACGACCAAGGGCATGCGCGATGTGCTGGCCATTGGCCGCCAGAACCGCGACCCGCGCGACCTGTATTCTCTTGCCCCGCGCCAGCGCAACGAACTTGTTCCGCGCTCGCATCGACTTGAAGTTGAGGAGAGGCTAGGTCCGCACGGCGAAGTGGAGTCGGCTCTGGGTGAGCGCGAGATCGCCTCGGTGTGCAACGCCGTAGCCGCGCTGAAGCCGCAAGCCACAGGTGTGTGCCTGCTGCACAGCTACGCCAATGGGAATCACGAACGCGCTCTGGGCCAAGCCTTGAACAAGCTCGGCATTCCGGTCGTGCTATCGAGCGAGCTGGCGCCGGAATTCCGCGAATACGAGCGCTCGCTCGTTACCGCCGCCAATGCGGGCCTGATGCCGCTTTTGCGCAGCTACATAGCCGCGCTTGAAGAGCGCGTTTCGCCCGCGCGCGTGGTGATTATGCACAGCGCGGGGGGCTGGTTGCCCGCGGAGATTGCGGCGCGCGAGCCCGTGAAACTTGCGCTCAGCGGACCCGCCGGCGGCATCGCGGGCGTGCGCGCGGCTTTGGACGCGGACGGTTGCGAGAGCGGCGTTGCCTTTGACGTGGGTGGCACGAGCACCGATGTTTCGTTGGTAACGCGCGAGCCGCGCCTGCGCGCGGTCACGGAGATCGCGGGCCTGCCGCTGCGCACGCCGTCGCTCGACATTCACACCATTGGCGCCGGTGGGGGCTCACTGGCCTGGATCGACGCGGCGGACGCGTTGAATGTCGGCCCACAAAGCGCGGGCGCGCAACCAGGTCCAGCGTGCTACGGGCGAGGCGGCAATCAGGCCACGCTGACGGATGCGCTGGTGGTGCTCGGACGTGTGCCGCAAACGATGAAACTTGGTGGCACGCTGGAACTGGATCATGCGCTCGCCGAAAAAGCCGTGTCTCAGGTAGGGGCGAGGTATGCCTCGCCCCTGCAGACTGCCACGGCCATCGTGCGCGTCGCGCTTGCCGGCATCGAACGCGCGCTGCGCCGCGTCACCGTCGAGCGCGGCATCTCGCCCTCAGGCTTGCCGCTGGTGCCCTTTGGCGGCGCGGGTGGGCTGATTGCCTGCGAGCTGGCGGAACTGCTCGACATGGACACGATTCTCGTGCCGCGCGATCCCGGCCTGCTGTGCGCGCTGGGCATGTTGCAAACGCCAGCCTCGCGCGATTTCTCTCGCACGCTGCTGCTGAGCGACGCCGACCGAAAATGCTTCGCCCGTGCACAGCGCGCAGCAAGGGAGATGGAGTTGCGCGGCAGCAGCGAATTGCGCGCATGCGGCTTGAAGGGCCCATTCAAAAACGCGGCTTCGCTCGACGCGCGTTATGCCGGGCAGAGCTTTGAGTTGAACGTGCCGCTCAAGGCCAACTGGCGAAAACTCTTCGACGCGGCCCACAAGAAGGAATTCGGTGACGCGTACCCTGAGCGCCGCGCAGAGATTGTGAACGTGCGCCTACGTGTCAGCGCGCAAACGTTAGCAAGGCTGTCTGCGCCGAAGTTGCCGACGGGCAAGCCGCGCGCGAAGAAGTGGAAGGGCGTGCCCGTGTACGAACGCGACGCCTTGCCTGCGGGTTTCAAGCTGCGAGGCCCGGCGATCGTCACGGAACTTTCGAGCTGCCTGTGGCTGGCAAAGGGCTGGAAGTTCGAAGTGAAAAAGAGCGGGGCGATGTTATTGACACGGAGCTAGGGCCTCCGGCCCTAGTTTGCTGGCGACGGGCGTCGCCAGCCACGGAGCTGCAGATGACTCGCGACATTGCACAATCAGCGGAGATCAGCGTGTTCCACCACGCGCTGGTGGGGGCCGCCGAGGAAATGGGCGAAGTGCTCAAGCGCAGCGCGTTCTCGCCCAACATCAAGGAGCGCCAGGACTACTCATGCGCGCTCTTCGACGCGAAGGGCCGCCTGCTGGCCCAAGCCGCGCATTTGCCCGTGCATTTGGGAAGCATGCCCGCAAGCGTGAGTGCAGTCGTGCGTTCCCTGGGCAATCGTCTTACGAGAGGGTCATTTGCGGTAGTGAATGACCCCTACGACGGCGGCACACACCTGCCGGACATCACGATTGTTGCGCCTGTGTTTGCGGGCAAACGGTGCATTGGCTTTGCGGCTAATCGCGCCCACCACGCTGACATTGGCGGCGGCGCGCCCGGCAGCATGTCTCCGCAAACGGACCTGATCGCGGAAGGGCTCGTCATTCCGCCTATGCTCCTCGAAGAAACTGCACTGTCTTTGATTCTTGCCAATACGCGCACGTCGCAGGAACGAGCCGGCGACATCGGCGCCCAGAGGGCGGCTTGCGAACGCGGCGCCGCGCGCATGGTTGCTATCTTCGGCCGCGAGTTGCGTGAGTTTGCAGGCCGTTGCGACGCATTGCTTGAACACAGCCGCTCGCTGATGCGGCACTCGTTCGCCAAACTCAAACGCGGCGTCTATCGCACCGAGGATGTCATGGACGATGATGGCGCGGGTGCAACGGACATTCCGATCAAGCTCAAGCTGACGGTAGCGCGCAATCGCCTGACGTTTGACTTCACGGGTTCTGCGCCACAGGTTCGCGGCGGCATCAATGCCGTGCTCGCCGTTACGCAGAGCGCCTGCTACTACGCGGCGCTGTGTTTCTGTGATCCCGTGCCGCCCGTTAATGCGGGTTGCTTTGAGTGTGTCCAGGTGATTGCTCCCGAAGGCAGCATCGTCAACGCGCGTAGGCCCGCCGCCGTCGCGGGCGGCAACGTGGAAACCAGCCAGCGCATCGTGGACGTGTGCCTCAGCGCGCTCTCACAGGCCGCAGGCGGGCGAGGCCCTTCGACTTTGCTCAGGACAGGCTGCGCGCAAAGCCAGGGCACGATGAACAACGTGACCATCGGCGGTGGGGGCGATAAGCCGTTCACTTATTACGAGACCATCGCGGGCGGCTGCGGCGCGACGCGCGAACATGCTGGCGCAAGCGCCACGCACTCGCACATGACCAACACGCTCAACACGCCGATCGAAGCGCTGGAGCACGCTTACCCGCTGCGCGTTGAAGAGTATGGCATGCGCGCCGAGGAATCTTCGCGAGTCGGGCACGGCGGCGCGGGCGTCATTCGCCGCATCCGCGCACTGGTGCCCTGCGAGTTCGGCTTGCTCACGGAACGCCGCAAGCACGCCCCGCGCGGCTACAACGGCGCAAGCGATGGCGCGGTGGGGGAAAACGCGCTGATACGCGGCGGCAAAAAGCAACGCCTGCCGCCAAAATGCAGCGGCAGGCTTGAAGCCGGCGATGCGCTCGAAATCATTACGCCAAGCGGCGGAAGCGCGTAGCCACTTGCAGCGCACACGCAATCAGCGCAAGCAGGGCTGCAAATCCAAGCGCTGTTTCATCCGTCGAGCATCCACCGCCGCCGGCATCGCCGGTGCCGCTGGAACCGCCGCCACCTCCACCACCGCCACCCGAGCCGCCGCCGCTTCCCGTGCCGCTCGTTCCGCCGCTGCCGGGGCCGGGGTTGGTGCTGCCGTTCTGCACGGCGCTGCCGGTGAGCGCGCCCCACGTGCCGAAATTGACGTCGACGTTCGCGTTGCCCTGCCGAAAATCGACGGCGATGTTGTTCGTGGACAGCGTGACTTGCGCGTAAGTGGGCCCGCCAAAAGTTCCGCCGCTACAAGTCAACGTCCAGGTGGCGGGGTTGAGGTTGAGCCAATACATGCCGGCCGAGTTGGTGGTCGCAGGCACGGTCACCGTTCCGCCGCCGTTGGCCGAAACGGTCACGCCGCTGAGGCCTTCGCCGAGGTCATAGCGGCCGTTGGTGTTGGCATCGTTGTAAACAAAGCCGCAGATGAAATAGACCGCTGTGTCGCGCACGCCGGTATGGATGGCCCAATAGGCGCCGCTGCCATCGGGCGGCGTGCTGGAGCTGTAGGGGCTTTCAGGGCGGAAACCCTCGGCATAGCCCGTGCCGATCTCGCGGAACTGGCGGTAGAAGTTGATCTCGCTCGACGATCCGCCCCATGCCAGCAGGTGGTAGCGGTGGCCCGGCGGGCTCACGCCGCTATCCAAGATCAGCGCGCGAATCGCGTTGGGTGCGGAATAGCTGATACCGCCGCTGCTTGACGTAAACTGGCATGCCAGCGATTCAAGATTATTCGCTGCGTTGGGGAAGCTCGAGATCAGCGGGTAGCCTGCGTTGCGCACCATAAGATTGGGCTGGTTGCCCGTGATCGCGCTGGTGTGCGCGAAGTAGCCGTTTTGGGCCATCTCAGTTGAATGAAAGCGCGAAGAAGTAACCAGGCGCTCGTTGAGCGCCAGCGGGCTGGCTGGCGTGATGCCGGTGAGGACGCCGCCCAGCGAATTGGCGGTGTCATAGGCCTGCGGGTTGGCGCGGGCGCGATTGATCTCGTAGATCGCCAAGGCCTCGGTGTTACTCGGCGCAGTGGCCACAGACGATTGAGCAAGAAGCGGCGAAGCCAACAGCACTGCCAGCAATGCCAGGCGCATATTCTCTCCTTGGTGCCCAGCGTTTTCTACGCGCGAGCATTGTAGCTTGCGCTCAGGCGCGCAGTTTCTTCATTTCAGCGATGATCGCGTCGCACTCCTCTTCCGTGTTATAGAAGTGCGGGCTGACGCGGATGCCGCCCTTGGGGCGATAGTCGATCACGAAGCCGCGTTTAATAAGCTCCTGCTCGGCTTTGTCGGCGCCGGGCCAGTCGATGCACACCGTGCCGCCGCGGCGCTTGGGGTCGAGCGGCGTGTTGACCTTGAAACCTGCGGCCTGGGCTTGCTCGATCAGGCGCGAGGTCAGCCTCTGGCTTTTCTCGCGGATGTTCTCGACACCCACCTGCTTGATGATCTCGTAGCCGGGTCGGCACGAGTAAAGCGCAACGACGGGCGGAGTCCCGGTGCTCGCGCGCCAGACACCTTCGTGGGGCGTGAACTCCATCTCGAATTTGAAAGGCCGCGCGTGGCTGATCCAGCCCGTGAGCGCGGGGTCGTAGTCCTTGATCAGGTCGGGGCGGATGTAGAGGTAGCACACGTTCGGGCCGCCGCAGACCCATTTCACGGAGCCGCCGACAACGTAATCGACGCCCATTTTCGTGACGTCAAAGGGCACGGTGCCGATGCTCTGGTAAACGTCGAGCAACACTTTCGCGCCGACTTTGTGGGCTTTCTCGATGATGGGCTGCACGTCCTGCAGGTAGCTGCTGCGGAAATAGACGTGGCTGATGGGAACGAGCGCGGTTTTCTCGGTGATGGCGTCGCAGATCTTCTGCACGTCCACGCCGATGCCGTCGTCGCTCTCAACCATCGTGATCCTGGCGCCATAGCGCGCCCACTCCTGGACGACGTAATGGGGGCTCGTGAACTGCATCGTGTCGTAAACGATGCCGTTGCGCTTCTTTGAGAAATCAATTGAGCTGAGCACCTGAGCCGTAAGCGTGGCTACGTTGAGGTGCAGCATCACGCTGCCCTTGGGCGCGCCCATCACGGAGCCAATGAGGTCGGCCGTGAATTCGCAATCATGCAGCCAGCCCGAGCCGTCGGGATAGTGCCAGGCCACGACGCCGTCGTTGTTCCACATGTCAGCGAAGTGCTTGACGCCTTCGTAAACGCCGCGGGGCATCGCACCCAGCGAGTTGTTGATCAGGTAGGTCTTGCGCGAAAGGATCGGAAACTCCTCGCGCCATTTAAGCAGGGGATCGTTTACACGCATGGGTTAGACCCTGTGTTTCGCAGCCGACTCGTAAGTAGCAAGGTGTGTGTGCTTTGAAAACGGCTTCACCGCACCTACTTCGTTGTCCCATCGTTCTCCCTTGCGTACGTATATCCATCAAGGGCCTTCTCGGCCCAAGCGCAAGCCATTCGCTGGGCCCGCAGCTCGTCTTCAGCTTCTGCGCTGAACAGCGACCCAATGTGGATGTCATATTGTGTGATCGCTTCAGCAGCGACCTTCAGCTCGCTCGACACAGCGGACCAATCCATGCCCTCAAACTGCCCTGTTCGGTCACGTTTAGCTTCAGCCACAGACCACCTTCCACTCAGAAAGAAGCTCGGGTCCTTGCGTTCGTTGATGACCAACAAGTATGTCCCTGCGCTCTCTCTGTAGACGCACCAAAGAGCAAACGCCTTTGGATTCTTGGATGCTCGCGCATGATCCAAGTAGCGTTGAGCCCGCTTGGAATACTCGTCGCGTTGTGTGCGCGCGGCTCGTTCTGCGTCGTCAACGTACGCACGGCGCTGCTGATAACCGACGCCAGAGACCGCGCCGACTAACCCAAGCACGACTACTCCGATAACGATCAACAGAGTGCGGTGAACCGACTTTACTGCCTGGGCGACGGGATCTAATGCAACGGGGTTCGCCTGTTGCGCGGCTTCTTTTGCCTGCAAGTCTTGTTCGGCCCGTCGGTTCCGTTCCGCGATTGGATCGAAAACACTTAGATCTTCCACGTCATCTGACATAGCCGCCTTTCGACTTGACCACAGTGCTTTTCAAAGTGCCCCACCGAGCGAATGATACCCGTTGCGCTGAGCAATGCTGAGCCGTGCCCCGTCGTACCAGCACAAGTTTTCATTAATCTGAATCTGACCCTACTTGGGCTGCGCTGCCACGGTTGCCTCATGCATAGCGCGAAGGAGACCCGTAATCGGCTCGACTAAAGTTTGCATATCCGCGCCATTGGGGGATTTGAATTGAGCCCTGAACAGATACCACATCGCCTTGGTGTCAGGCTTGCAGAATGCCGAGAACTTGGGATCACCGGCCAACGCACGGACGCTCTTGCAGATTTCAGCTTCACCTGAAGGGACTCCAGCAATTAGGTGGAGTTCTCCTGACAGTACAATGCGCGTATCGAAGGCGTCTTCCGTCCAAAGCAATGCTCCTGGCCAATACTCCGACTTTTTTTCGGGCCGCTTGACGTTGGAGGCCCAGAAGGTCCACTGCTTTGTGGGCTTGGAATGACCAAAGATCAACGGTTTAACGCCTAACGCTAGCTCAGAATAAAGGCTGTCCCAAAAGGCTGTAATGCTCTCTTCAAATTCCTTCTCGACGCGCTGGATGACCGCCAGATTCGCGGCATACTCCCTCGCCATGTCTGAAAATTCAATCTTCGCCATACGGAACTTCTCCCAATCGATCCGAGATTTCTTGAATCAAAGACAACTTGTCCAACGGCAAGGAATTGTCGTTGACAAAGATGAACGTGACGGCTTCCTGGCTCAAGCCGCACACAGTGAAATGAGAGATCACGGCTTTGTATGCCCATCTCAATGAGTCGTGGATGCAGTGTTCCGGGACTTTCGAGAGCGTGTGGGCCAGTATGATCGCGAACTCCAGATAACTTAGGCGCAAAGCTCTTTCGTTTTGAGGTTTGCACCTGTCGGGAGTCACGAAGACGACTGGGACAGGCAGTGAGTCGGAACGCCCAAGAGTTTCCCGCACCTGCCAGGGGTAGGCCTCTGTCTGCATCGCGTGCTTAAGTGTGTCACCTTCTTTGCTTGTCCTCGTTTCGTGTTCGTCTGTACCGGTCTTAGCCTCGATCACGACTACCAGCGTCGTGAAGTCCATGACCATATCCGGATAGTTGCCATAGTCGGTACGGAATTGAGAGTGAATTGCCGCCGGCTTAGACGGGGTGCATGTCTCAAATAGATTGAAGTGTTTCAAGAACGCATGCTGTAAAAGCAGTGCCAATTCGCTGCTCCCAGACGCTTCCATAGCCCATTTCATTAGCTCGGTGTAGCCGTCCTCGCCGAACCGCAAGAGAGCTACCGTGAGCAAGTCGTGCTCGGTCCACCACCTTTTTAGCGTTGTTTTGATCGCCGCTATGCGTTTGAGATCCTGTTCTATTGCTGTTGTAAGTTGCATCCTCATTGATCTAACGAAGGAACCGAAGGCATCGCGAACGGTACCGGGCAGGGCGTCCCGATGCGGGAAGACAGGGTCGCCGACCAGCGGAATCAATCGCTTCCATCGCCCAATCAGCGTGGAAAACTGGCTGGCTAATTTTGAGTCAGGTGGCATTTCGTGCATGCTCCGTTGAGCGCGTTGTTGTGCAGCCTTGTTTCCTCACGATAATGTCACTCTGGCTAGCGTCCCTTGCCCTTGAGCGACCAGGCGCCGAGGATTGCAACCGCTGCCCCTGCGCCCAGTAAACCCCAGCGTTCGGGGGGCCATTCGCTGAACTTCTTGAAGCCGAGATCTAAATTGATGCCGTGACTCATGCCGAATACGTCCATGAGCGCGCACACCACAAGCGCGGCTCCGACCAGCACAAGAATCATTCCGGGTTTCATGGTTCTCTCCCGTAGGGGCGACATATATGTCGCCCCTACAACGCCCGCGATTCGTTTACGCCCCGTTTCACGCGGGCGACCGATGGGTCGCCCATACACGGGCCGGGAGGCCCGTGCTACTAATAGGCCCCGCCGCCTTGGGGCCTGTACTTCTGGTTATAGGCGTTCGTGGTTCGATTGATCACCGCCCAGATTTCCGGGAAGAACGCCATGTTGCCGTTCTTCTCCAGCGCGCTGGCCGGGATGCCTTTCAAACTCATCACGGCGTCGCCGATGATTCGCTTCACGAGCTGGAAGTGGCGATAACGCCAGTGCATCAGCTCCTGATCCAGCTCGGACATCGCGATCGTGAGTTCAAACAGGTCGGGCAGTCCGTGCGGATCCTGGTGTACCTCATCAATCGTTTTCTTGTGCCGCTTGAGCGTAGCCGCGTAGGCTTCCCAGAGCTTTTCGGGCGAGTCGAGCAGCTTGTTGAAGCCGGGGCTTTCCTGGCCGCTGCCCTTGCCCAGGCCCATGCGAATCTTGTGGTAATCCCAGGGCGCAATCGACATCGGGAACTTCAGGCTATCGCCCAGAAACTCGATCATGCTGGCGGTGCGCTTGATGAAGCGCGTGGCGTCGCGCAGCTTGTCGGCCTTCACCCAAGCGACCGATTGCTCGAGATGCTGGATTACCACTTTGAGCCACAATTCCATGGCCTGGTGGATGCTCTGGAACAGCAGCTCCTCTTCGTTGGCCCATTCCTTGGGGCCCTTCTGCAGACGATAGAGCTCCTGCGTGCGAATGTATTTTTCGTAGTCCGTGCTGCCGTCACCGTAAATCACCGGGTCTGCCATGTTGTCCCCTACACAAGTCCGCTCGACGGGCATACTATCGCCCGCCGTGGAAAGGGGAACGCCATGCCCGTTGGCATCGGATATGACATTCATGCGCTGGTCGAAGGCCGCAAGCTGATGCTGGGCGGCGTGCAGATTCCCTACGAGCGCGGCTGCCTTGGCCACAGCGACGCGGACCCGCTTCTGCATGCGATTACGGACGCGATTCTGGGTGCTGCCGGCAAGGGCGACATCGGCGAGCTGTTCCCCGACACGGACGCCAAATGGAAAGACGCCGATAGCGCGATGCTGCTCAAGAAGGCCTGGGACCTCGTGCGTGAGGGCGGCTATGAGATCGAGAACATTGACACGAACGTGATTGCGCAGGCGCCGAAGCTGGGCCGTTTCAAGCGCAAGATGGAAGCACGCATCGCCGACATTCTCGAGATTCGCACAAGCCAGGTGAACGTGAAGGCGCGCACGAACGAGGGTTTTGATGCGCTCGGGCGCAAAGAGGCCATCGCGGCCCAGGCCGTAGTGTCGCTGCGCGACATGAAGTCAGAGGTCAGAAGTCAGAGGTCAGAAGTTTAGCTGCTTTGTTGCAGTTCTTCTGACCTCTTACCTCTGACTTCTGACCTCACGAATCTGATAGCACGGAGTCATGACGGTGAGTGTTCTGAAACTCAAAAACTCCTACACCCGCCAACTCGAAGTCTTCGAGCCCCTGCAGGCGGGCCGCGTCACGATGTATTCGTGCGGCCCGACGGTTTATTCGTTTGCCCACATCGGAAATTTCCGCAGCTTCCTGTTCGCCGATGTGCTGCGCCGCGTGCTTGAGCGCAATGGCTACGAAGTCCGCCACGTCATGAACATCACCGACGTGGGCCACATGACGGAAGACCACCTCGCCGATGCTTCCGGCGAGGACAAATTGGCCAAAGCCGCGCGCGAACTGGGCAGCGACCCGTTCAAAGTTGCGCAGCACTTTGAGCGCGCGTTCGTCGAAGACGCCAAGGCGCTGCGCCTGAAGATCTATCGCGGAGGCGAGACCGACGATCCCGAGTTACACCCACGCGCAACAGGCCACATTCCCGAGATGCTTGCGATGATCCAGAAACTTCTCGAGCGCGGCTACGCCTACGTGGTGCCCACGGGCGAAGTGTATTTCAGCGTGGCGAAGTTTCCTGAGTACGGGCAGCTTTCCGGCAAGAACATCGAAGAGAACGAGGCCGGCGCGCGCGTGGGTGTGCGCGAAGAAAAGAAAGACCCGCGCGACTTCGCACTCTGGAAAGTGGACGCTAAACACCTGATGCAATGGGACCCGCACAGCGACAAAGGCTGGGACAAGGCGGATTACGGGCGCTATCGCGAACTCGCGCCCGAAGGCGTCGATAAAACCATCAAGCCGGGATTCCCCGGCTGGCACATCGAGTGCAGCGCCATGAGCCGCGCGCATCTGGGCAGCACAATTGATATTCACACGGGCGGCGAAGACAACATGTTCCCGCACCACGAGTGCGAAATCGCGCAAAGCTACGGCGCCTTTGGCTTCACCGTGCCAGGCCCTCACGGTGCGCCCGACGAACACCACGCGCGCAAGACTTTCTCGCGTTACTGGCTGCACGGGCGCTTCTTGCTCGTGGACAACAAGAAGATGGCCAAGCGCGAGGGCAACTTCTACACCGCGCGCGATTTGATGGATCCCGTGGCGGCAGGCCGCAAGGATCTCGCCGCGAAGCTTGAGGCTGCGGGTTTCAAGGGCGGACGCGTAGACCCGCTCACGCTGCGTTACGCGCTGATTTCAAACCAGTACACACAGCAGATGAATTTCGGCGTTGATCTGCTGGTGCAGGCCAAAGCCAGCGTCGAGCGCATCCAGCGCTGCTATGAGCGCCTGCGTGAGATTATCGGCCCCGGCACGGATCTCGACATTGCAGAGACTGCGAGCGACAAGATGATTGAGCTCGTTGACAAGTACGAGCGGGAGTTTGACGACGCACTCAACGACAACCTGAACACGCCCAACGCGCTGGCGGCGGTGTTCAAGGCCATTAATGAAATCAACGCCATGACGCTGGGCAAAGCCGAAGCCGTCGAGGCCATGCGCCTGATGGACAGCTTCGACGAGGTGCTCGACGTGATCGACCGTCGCGAGCGCTCCGGCATTCTCACCAAGACCGAAATCGAGCAGCGCCTTGCCCTGCCATTGCCCGAGTTCGATTTATTGGCGAACGCCGAGCTGGATTCCGCGGCGGTGGCGGGTTTCGTGGCGCTGCGTCAAGCCGCGCGCAAGGCGAAAGATTTCAAACGCGGCGATGCCATCCGTGACGGCCTGAAGCACCGTGGCGTCATGATCGAAGACGTGCCCCAGGGCGTGCGCTGGAAGCTGGAGTAGCTAGCTTGGTCTGTAGGGCCCCTGGTTCCCGTAGTAGGGGTTTTGAGCACGCTGTTGTGGCGGCATGTAAGGGGGTGCTTGGGCTGGTTGTGCGTAGGGGTTGGGTGTTCCATAGCCCGGCGGAGGGTAAGGCCCCGTGGCAAATGCGAAGCGGTTGGCGTGGTCGAGCGCAACCGCCTTCTTGTATGTGAAGATGCCTGAGAAAATGGCAATTGCGCCGATCCCGAGACCGATCAGCAACGCAATCAGCGAACTGTTTCCTTTGCTGTCAATCTGTTCTGCCACGGCTTCCTGCACCGTGAAGTGATCAGCTCGAGCGGGATCCGACAGCACCGTGCATTGCGCGGGCGAGAAGCTGCTGGCGCTCTTGAAGCGGCTGTATGCACCGTGCTCGACTTCAAGTTCCTTTACAATGGGCCCCGCCGCATGCTGGAAACGCACCGTGAGGTAATAGTAGTGCGTGGTGCTGCGGCGCGACTTTTTCTCCTGGTGCCGCGTCCCAATGATCTCGCCGGGCAGCTTCTGGCCGCTGTCGCGCAGGAACTCGTAATCGTGCTGCTCGCCCGAGGCGCTGACCGCGAAGATCAGCCCGCCAATGACAAAGATGACGCCAACGATGATCGCAATAATGCCGCCACCCTTGGTTGGCGGCCGGTTTGAGCTTCTCCAGCGCATAGATTCCCCCGACGGATACCCGTCAAAAGTACACCGCCAAGGGCCTGCCGCGCACTACATTTGCGAATGTCATTTGGAACGCGGCGCGACTGCGGCCTGCATTCCGGGCCGTCATCGCGCCTCCTGGTTGAACCTTCCGCAGCTACTTCAGTCCGGGTTCCGTTGCCGCCTGTCCCTTGTGGAACGTCTCGTACACAAACACTGGAACCTTGAGATCGCCCAGCACCTTTGCAATCAGTGGCTGCACGTCTTTCCACGCCAGGCCGCCGACGCCCGTGGCCACGCGCGGCAATGCCACGCTCTTGAATTTCTCTTTCTCAATCAGCTTCTTGAGGTCGTGAAGCGCGCGGTTGACGAATTCGATGTGCGCCTTGCCGGGATGCTCGCCTTCTTTCTTGGGGGCTTCCTGTGTCAGCAGCGCGGCTACTTTAACCGTCTTGCCGCCCTCGCCTACGCCGGCCCAAAGCCAGGCGCTGCCGGTCTTGGGGCTCAGCGTTTTGCAGTAGTGGCGGAAATCCTTGTACATCGAGGGGTACTTCTCGCGCAGCGCCAGCGCGAGCCCGCTCTTGAAGTCGTCCAGTGGCGCAACGCCGTGCGCGATCAAGTCGGCCTTGCTCAGAAGAATGTCGCCCGAAACGTTGTGAATCATGGCTGTGTCTCCGGTCAGTGCGGCATAGCCGCGTCAGGAATCGTCCTTTAACCAGATATTGCCATCCTTTTAAGGCGTTCCACGCGAAAGTGGAGAATTCCGGGGTCTCTTGAGTCACTCAGCGAATGCACTCGATGGTGACGCCCAGCTTGAGCTTCAGCCAGGCCCGATCGGCAGTGACGACCGTGGCGCCTAGTTTCATCGCAGTGGCAAGACAGGCTCGATCACCCACAGAAAGCCCCAGGCTTGCCGTTTCGCGGCGAAGCGCGCCGGAGCGCACTGCGAGATCCTCATCAAAATTCACCGTTTCCAGCGCGAGCTCCCTGATGGATTGACGGACGTCTTCGTCGGGTGAACCGTAGTCCACCATGCGTGAAAAAACTTCAACGATATTGACCGTGGAAATCTGGGAGCCCGGCATCGCGGCCAAAGCCGCATCTGCCCCCTTTTCACCCAAAAGGAACGCAAGCACAGCCGAGGCATCCAGCACTCTAGCCACGACCGGCCTCTTTGCGGCGCTCTGCGATGAGTTCGTCAACGCCCGAACGGCCCTTGGGCTTGTACTTCATCATACGCTGCTGGGCCTGCTTGCGTAATTCCAGCGCGCTCTGGATACGGAAGCCATCGGGCCCAAACGTCAGCACAAGCTCGTCGCCTTCGCCCAGCCCGAGCTTCTCACGCCATTCAGCCGGAATCACGACGCGCCCGTTCTTTCCCAAGCGCACGTGAATTTGTTCGACGACATCCATGGCACACCTCCGCCCAATGGCAAAGATGCATTCCATGCCACGGCTAAATTATATGGCACAAGCGAAGCGAGTGTCAACCATTCAGCCCGAGGTCTCGCACCAGTTCTTCATCCTGCTCTTTGGTGCGGCCCGGTGTTGTCAGATAATTGCCCACCATCATGCCGTTGGCGCCGGCCATGAAGAGGAACGGCTGCAACTGGCGCAACTGCTGCACGCGCCCGCCGGCGACGAAGATGTCGCTCTTGGGGTTTGTCAGGCGGAACACGGCCAGCGCCATGAGACATTCCATGGGCCCAAGCGCGGCTTTTCCGGCCAGCGGCGTGCCGTGCACGCTGACGAGGAAGTTCACGGGAATGTGCTCGGGTTGCAGCGTGCTGACTTCTTTCATGAATTCGGCGCGCTGGCGCAGGCTCTCGCCCATGCCGATGATGCCGCCGCAGCACACTTCCATGCCGCTTTCTTTGGCGTAGCGCACGGTGTCGTAATTCTCGCGCCAGGGGCGCGTAGTGCACACTTGCGTGTAATAGCTTTCGCTGGTCTCAAGGTTGTGGTGATAGACCACGCAGCCCGCTTCCTTCAGCTGCTTCATTTCTTCGCGGCCTGCAACGCCCAGGCTCACGTCGGGCAGGATCTTGCCTTCGGCCTTGATGCGTTTGATGCCCTCACAGATCTGGTCCAGCTGCGGGCCCTTCTTGATGCCCTTCCACGCGGCCACAAGCCCGAAATTGCTGCTCCCGAATTGCGTAGCCTCGCGCGCGGCATCGACCATCTGCTGGGGCGACATGAGGTTGTAGGTGGGGGTGCCGGCGGCCGTCTGGTAGAAAACGCTCTGCGCGCAAAAGCCGCAGTTCTCGCCGCAATTGCCGCTCTTGATGTTCACGATGCCGCAACGATGCAGCGCATCACCCACAAAGTGGCGCTTCACCAGGAACGCGGCATACATGAGGTCATAGGCGCGCTCGAGCGGCAGGCGCAGGAGTTGCTCAGCCAGCGCGACGTCAACTTCGCCGCCATTGATGACGAACTCGGCCAACTCAGTGAGCGGGCCTTCGGAAACTCGGGGTACAGTCGCAAGCATAGGGAGTCCTGTAGTATTCGGGCTAGCGCGGAGGATAGCCGAATCGTTGCGCGAGCGCGAGGAACGAGAACATCAGAGTCAATGCGAGCAATGAAGAAACTGTAATCGCCCAATGGATCTTGCCGTAAGAACGCCACTCAACCACGGCGTAGCAGACCAAAACAATAGAGGCCATTATCCCCGGAAGCATGAAAAACCCGAGGCTTGAAAGGTGGCTGTGAAGCGCTCCGGCAGGGTTCTTGTTGGGTTGCGGCGCCACTACTGAAACACAAAAGTACGCAAACGTTAGTAGCTGAACGGTGCCTGAAAGCGAAACTGCAGTTGTAACGCCGCCGGTTGCCGTCTTCCCATGTTGAGTCGGCAAGGGAGTGTGCGAGAACGGTTCGAGATCAACCATAGTACTCAAATTGGTCAAAACCGGTCCGATCAGCGAGGCCCGCGCTACTTCATGCCGCGCCAGCCGATGTCTTTGCGGTAGATCATCTTGTCGAACTTGATCTTTTCAATGGCTGCGTAAGCTTTGGCTCGGGCGTCGGCGATGTCCGTTCCGAGCGCGGTTACGCTCAGCACGCGGCCTCCGTTGGTGAACCACTCGCCTTTGTCT
The DNA here is from genome assembly GCA_020845475.1 of Planctomycetota bacterium. Taxonomy (GTDB): domain Bacteria; phylum Planctomycetota; class UBA8742; order UBA2392; family UBA2392; genus UBA2392. Next base: position 55,632 of record JADLFN010000026.1, on the reverse strand, counting down.
TTTTTCGTGCCGGCGTGAAAGACCATGACATCTCGACCGAAGTCCTGGTCGAGGCCTTCGATCTTGTAACCCTTGGCGTAGTCGCGCGGGTAGCCGCCGCTGGCAACCACTACTGTAACCGCCGTGTGCGGGTCCCAATCGACTTCCACTTCGTCGAGTTTGCCGTCCACGGTGGCACTCAAGATTTCATAGAGGTCGCCGCGTAGCCGCGCGAGGATGGTTTGCATTTCCGGGTCGCCAAAGCGCACGTTGTACTCGAGCACGCGCGGCCCCTGCTTGGTGAGCATCACGCCAATGAACATCGTACCTTTGAATGGGACTTCGTCGCGGTTCATGGCGTGGACGCTGCGCACGATGATTTCGTCCTGGATCTGGTCCATGAGCGCGTCGTCGACTTGCGGTAGCGGGCTGTAGGTGCCCATGCCGCCGGTGTTTTCGCCGGTGTCGGCGTCGCCCACGCGCTTGTGATCCTGCGCGATGCACAGCGGCAAAATCGTGCGGCCGTCGGTAATGGCGTGCACGCTGATTTCTTCGCCTTGCAGGAAGTCTTCGATCAGCACGCGCTTGCCGGCGTCGCCAAAGCGCTTCTTGGTCATGGCCTCGTTGATGGCGACTTCGGCCTGTTCGTAGTCTTCACAAATTGCGACGCCCTTGCCCGCCGCCAGACCGTCGGCCTTGATCACGACGGGATAATCGCAGTTCTTGAGGTATTCGAGCGCGGGCTGGGCTTTTTCGTAGAGCTTGAAGCCGCCGGTGGGGATGGCGTGGCGGCGCATGACATCTTTGGCGAACGCCTTGGAACCCTCGAGGCGCGAGGCACTTTCGCTGGGTCCGTAAATGCGCAGCCCCTTCTTCCTGAAGCGGTCAACGATCCCCGCCACCAGCGGATCTTCGGGGCCGACGACCGTCAGGTCGATTTTGTTCTCGCGCGCGAACGTGACCAGCTTTTCGATCTCGTTCACAGCAATCGGGACCGCTTTGGCGAATCTCGATATGCCATCGCTGCCGGGCGCGGCAAACAATTCCGTGACGTGCTTGGATTGCCGCAACTTCCAGCATAGCGCGTGTTCACGGGCACCACTTCCGATGACGAGAACTTTCATCTATTCAACCTTACGTTCCAATGCCGGCCGACTCGGCTTTTTCACTGGCGGCGGAGCCGTGTTTTCGGGCGCTGCTGCCACACGAATCATCGCCTGCAGGGTTTCGCGCTTGCCCGGATCGACCGGCAGCAGCAATACGAAACGGCTGCCCGCGCCTTCGACCGATTCAAACGTGACCTGCCCGCCGTGTTCCTCCACAATGCGGCGAACCATGGGCAAACCCATGCCCGTGCCGCCCTTTTTCGTCGTGAAGTAGGGCCGGAACATACGTTCGAAGTTGGCGGGCGCAATGCCAACGCCGGTGTCAATGACTTCAATTACGACCACATCGCCCTGCTGGCGCGCGCGCACAATTACCTCGCCCGTACCTTTGGGCTCAATGGCCTCGAACGCGTTGCGAATCAGGTTGGTCAGTGCCTGCCGGATGTAGGTGGCGTCCACGATGACTTCGAGTTCGCCGGTAAGCTGGCTGTGCAGCGCGATCTGGCGTTGTTCGGCGTCGGCGTGCATGAATTCGACCAGCTCGTGGATCATCTTGCGCAAATCGGCGCGCTGGTACTTCAGGTCGTGGCCGCGCGAGAGGCGCAGGAATTCCTGCACGATTTCGTCGAGATGGTTCACCTCTTTGAGCAGGAGTTCAATTTTGCGCAGCGAGCGCATGGCGAGCGCACTCTTGTCCTGAGCAAAATCCTCCTGCAGCAATTGCAGCGTCAGCTTCATTGTGCTTAGCGGGTTCTTGATTTCATGGGCAAGCCCGCCCGCAAGCTGGCCCAGGAACTCAAGCCTTGAGTGGCCGCTGTCCTTCACGATTTCTTCTCCACCTCGGCTCCGGGTGCGGTTTGGCCTTGCGTGTCGTCTTCGATGCCAAGCACACGCGCAAGTACCCGCAGGCTCGACGCAGCATCTTGTCGCCTGGATTCGGCCTTGATGGCGGAGATCTGCTGGTGCAGCAACTTGTTCACGAGCTGCTCGGCAAAGCGCTCAATCTCCTGCTTCTGTTCCAAGGGGAGATCAACAAGCTGCGAAAGCACGCGGCTAACCTCGGCTTCACGCAACGCATGAGCGCGTTCAGACAGCGCTTTGATCAGCGGCCCCGCCGAGAACGCTTCGAAGCCCGCGACGAATCGTTCGGCTTCTTCCGTGATAATCTCGTTGCAGTGCTGCATTTCCGCACTGCGCGCCAGCGTGTGCTCGGCCACCACTTTTTCGAGATCATCGACATTGTAGAGGTAAACGTCGGAAAGTTCGTCAACGTCTGAAGCCACGTCGCGAGGTACGGCAAGATCGAGGATGAACATGGGTCGCCAGCCGCGCTTTTTCTGGGCGGCCTTGATCATCTCGCGCGTGAAAATGGCGTGATCGGCGGCAGTCTGCGAGATCACGATGTCGGCGCGTGGCAGGTAATCCTCCATCAGTTCAATAGGTACGGCGTCGGCGCCGTGTTTGACCGCGACCTCACGGGCGCGCTCAAGAGTGCGTGAAACGACGATGGCGCGGCCAATGCCCTGCTCCTTAAGGTAACTCAGGGTCAGCTCGCCGACCTCGCCCACGCCCACGAGCAATGCGGTCTTGTCAGTTAGCGTGTCGAAAAGGCGGCGCGCAAAAGATACGCCTACGCTGGAAACCGAGAGTTGCCCCTCGGAAATGCCCGTTTCGCTGTGCAGGCGCTTGGCCACTCCAAAAGCTTTGTGGAACAAAGTGTTGAGCGCCTTGCCCGTTGAATTCTCGCTTTGAGCCAGAAGATAGGCACGTTTGACCTGATTGAGGATCTGCGTTTCGCCCAGCACCAGGCTGTCCAGGCCGCCGCAAACGCGCAACAGGTGCTCCACGGCGGCGCGCCCGCGGTGGAAGTAGGTGTATTTGCCCACGAATTCCGGCGCCATGCCGTGATCTTCGGCGAGCATTTTCAGAAGAGTCTCGCGCGGCTCGGCATCACTGGTGAACACGTAAAGTTCAACGCGATTGCAGGTGGAGAGCAACACCGCTTCGTCGCAATTGAAGCGCTCGCGCGCGTCTCGCAGTGCGGAGGGCACGCGCCGGTCGGAGTAGGCCAGCCGCTCCCGAATCTCCAGCGGCGCAAACTTGTGGCTCAGGCCGATGATCGCGTAACGCTGCATCAGCGGGCCTCCCGTGCAACGGGCTCCAGCCGGGCGCGCTCGGCTTGGGCGGCCGTGTAAAGGCCAAGCCCCACGAAAGTGAGCAGCACGAGAAAAAAGCCCACCAGCACCCAATAGAAGTGGCGCCGGCCATAAAGATAACCCGTGAAGCGACCGGCACTGATGCCGACAAGCACGATCCAAAGCACCACGCCGGACAACACTTTCGTGTTGCGCGAGAGGCCGGCCCAGTCCTCAGGAGTGAAGGCGGCAAACCCCAGTGAAAAGCCGATGGTCAGCAGTGGCAGCCCGATCTGGACGCACGTGTTGACCAGGCGGCTGAGGGCTTCAAGCGACGGGAAGTTGCGCGTCCAGCGCGGCTCGCGGTGCAACTTGAGCTGGCGCTCCTGCAGCAGGTACATAGCCGCGGCTACGGCAGCCATGAAATAGACGCCGTAGGAGAGGACGATCAGCACGATGTGCACGACCAGCAACGGCTGCTCCGGGCCGGTCTGCGAACCGGGTGGAAAGCGAATTGCAAACAGGTAATCGACCAGAAAGATCACGGCCAGGGCAGGGAAAGCGAAGGCGCCTACGCCCTGCAGCCGCTTGAGCGTCATGGCGACAAAATAGGCCAGTGCCAGAAACAGCGCGCTGAGCGCTATCACCTCGAACATGCTGCCCAAAGGTTGCGTGCCAGCCTCTGCGAAACGAGCTGCGAAAAAGAATGCGAGCGCAGCCGTGGATACCCCGCCGGCAATATCTGCCGCGGCCATTTTCAGCTTGTTGGGCAGCAGCAGCGCGCCGATGGCCAAGATTGCGGCGACAAGGTAGCCGCCGATGGCAACGTGCAGCGCCAGCGAGGCCACGGGCCCCATAGCGCCAGATGAAAAGCTGTGCACGGTCGAAAGCATGTCTCGTGTGCCTGGTCGCGTGTTGCGTGTCCAAAACCACAAAAAGTGTCGATCCATCACTTCGTCTGATGCGGCGTTGCCTCCTGTGTCTTGCAGGCGCAACGTGCGCCATCAGATCATTGGAACACCTGGAAAAGCAACGTTGCAAAAGTCGTGATCGGCGCCTGTTCCCTGATGTCCTCAAAACCCGCGCGCAGCGTGTTTATTCCGTTGAGCAGGTCGTTGTACAACGTCGGGTCGTTGATGATCTTGCCCAACGTGCCTTCGCCGCGGTTGGCCTTGCCCACGATGTCGGCGATGTCTTTGCTCGCGCGGCCCACGTCATCCATTGCCGAGTTGGTCTTGCGGATAATGCCCTTGCCGTTCTCGGCGACCTCATCGTCAACGAGCAGGGCGCCAAACAGGCCTTTGCCTTCCGCCAGGTTGTTAGCGATGCGCTCACCCGCACGTGAAATGCCCACCGCGTGATCCGATGTATCCTCTACATTCTGGATTGTGCGCTTGACGCGCTGCGCGGTATCGGCGTCGTTGAGTATCATCGAGAGCGTGCCGTCACCGGTGTTGACCTTGTTGGTGATGTCCCGGATGTCGGACGTAATCGACTTGCCGTCCTCGCTCATGGTGCGGATGTTGTGCGTGGTGTCGCGGATGTCGTCGGCGACCTTTTCGTCGTAGAGCACGGTTCCCACCGGGCCTTTGCCGGTGCGCACATCCTTGACGATTGCATTCACCTCTTTGAGCGTGTCCACCGCAATGTCGATGCCCTCATCGATCTTGGAGATGCTGCGGCTGGCTGAGGTGAACACGTCTTCAAGCAGCGTGCCCTGGATTGCCGTGCCGGAGTCAAAGTCCGGCTTGCGCGGATCGCCGATTCCGACCACCACGGTTTTGCCGCCAAAGGCGCTTGACGAGATGATTTCGGCCGTGGCGCCCTCGTGAAGCCGGATCGACTCATCAAGGGTAAAAGTAACTTCTACCTGACCATTGCGCGGATCCACATACAGCTTACGTACCTGGCCCTTGGGAACGCCGCTGACCCATACCGGCGCACTTTCTGAGAGGCCGCCAACCTGCGGGAATACCGCACGATAGCGCTTGTCCTTCGCTTCCCACGGCATCTTGATCTGGCCCGTGCCGCCAAGCTCAATGGCAAAGTAGAGCGCCACGCCGACTGCGGCCAGAAAGACCAGACCGACGATAATCTCGCGCGATTTCATTTGAGTTCCTCGGGTTGTTCAGGGCTGAGGTCTTGCACTACGGGCTTTGGCGCAGGTTCGGGTTCGAGCGCCAGCGGCTCAATAGCGGTCTTATCTGCTGGCACCGCTATGGAACTGTCCTCCTGCTCCGGTTCTTCTTCGTCCATGACGTAGCGGCCGGATGCAGTTCGGCTTTGCGTGTCCTCTTCAGTCTTGGAGAGGTCAACGATCTCGTCGTCGTCTTCTTCAGTGACCACCTGGCGGCCGGAAAGTGTCGTGGGGGCGTTGGGCGTAACTTCCTCAAGATCGCGCGCGTTGACGGGTTGCGCGCCCCGCACTGTCGCGTCTGAAGCCACGCCCAGGCGTGTCTTTTCGCCGTCTTCAACCGGTTGGGTGCCCCGCACTTTTGCATCGCCCGAAATGCCGTGAGCAGTGGTCTGCTCGGCGCGGCTACGCTCAGGGGGAATTTCATCAAGCAACACAAAGCCCTGCATGATGGTGGTGTCGCCGCTCGACGTCTGCGGCGCCGCGGGTGGCTCGACGCGCATGGAAGGATGTTCCATGCCCGGTGCGCGCCCGGTGCCAATGGCGGCGTGGCTGCGCATCGAAAGCGCGCCCTCTTTGCCACCGGTAATGAAGTGGCGAACCTCGGGGATAGTCGAATTGCGGATTTCATCGGGCGTGCCAATCTGGATCATTCTGCCCTTGTAAAACATGCCGATGCGGTCAGCGATGAAGTAGGCGCTTTCCATGTCATGCGTAACAACGATGCTGGTAACCCCCAGCTTGTCGCGAAGCGAGTTGATAAGCTTGTCCACTTCGTTGGCGATAACGGGATCGAGGCCCGAGGACGGCTCGTCGTAGAGCACGATCTGGGCATCAAGCGCGATCGCGCGCGCGAGTCCCGCACGTTTCTTCATGCCGCCGGAGATTTCGGCTGGGTACTTGTCCTTGTCCGGCCAGAGGTTCACCAGCTTGAGCTTCTCTTCGATGATCTCGGCGCGCCTTTTCCTGGAGTGGCGCGAGTGTTCGAGCAGCGGCAGCTCGACATTCTCGAACACTGTCAGCCAAGCAATCAAGGCGCCGCTTTGGAAAAGCACGCCGAACTTGCGCCGCATGTCGGCCAGTTCGCGGCCGGACATCGTGGTGATTTCTTCGTTCTCTACGCGAATGCTGCCTGCATCCGGTTGCATCAGGCCAACCAGATGGCGCAGCGTGACCGACTTGCCCGTGCCGGAGTAGCCGATGATCACGAAAGTCTCGCCCTTGCGCACGTCAAAGGTCAGGCCGTCAAGTATCTGCCGCCCGCCCAACTTGGTGTGAACGTCCGTGAATTCCACCACGGGCGCGCCGACAGCGGCCTTCGTGCGTGCAGGAATTTCGGACGTCTGCGCCATGTGACCTCTACGCCCCGGTGATCAACGTCTTCACAATTCTATAGAAGCTGGTCAGCAAATAATTGAAGAACACGATCAGCGTCAGGCTGACAACTACGGTGTTGCGGCTGGCCGCGCCCACACCCACGGCGCCGCCGGAAGTGCGCATGCCGTAACTGCACGCCACGGTGGCCGCAGTCAGGCTGAAAACAAGGCTCTTGAGCGCACCCCAGTAGATGTCCAGCGGCTCAACGCCATTGCGCGCGTTGCGGATGAAATCGCTGAACTGCACGCCCAGTTGGACGCGCGCCACGATCGCCCCGCCCGCAATGCCAACGCAAGTCGCAATCACGGTCAGGATCGGCCCCATGATCGCATAGCCCAGCAGGCGCGGCATCACGACAAAACTGACCGGATTGATGCTCATGACATCGAGCGCGTCGATCTCCTCGCTGACTTTCATGGTGCCGATCTCGGCGGCCATGGAGCCGCCCACGCGCGCTACAAGTACGAAGGCGGTCATCCACGGGCCCAGTTCGCGCACCATGCCGGCGGCAATAATGATGCCGACCAGGCTTGTCTGGTTGAAGCGTGACAACTCGATGCCCGTCTGCAGCGCGAACACCATGCCCACAAGCATCAGGAAGAAGCAGGCGATTGGCAGTGATTCCACGCCAATGACATACATCTGGGTGAACACTGCGCGGCTGCGCTTGTACAGGTCCGTGACGTGGCCCAGTGCGTTGAGCAACATCACCAGTGTGTAGCCGGCGGTGCGGAGAAAACTCAACGGCCAGATGTTCTCGGATGCGTTCACGGGCGAATCTTGATTCCCCAGAACAGGCGCGTGTATCGGTCATCGGGCCCGTGGTGGTAACCCAGCAGGCCATAGAGAAGGTTGAAGTCTTCCACATCTCCCGGCTGCGGCCCATAGACATCCGGGAGGCGATCTTTGGCCTGCTTTTCAACGGTCCAATGAAACAGCGGAGCCAGGCTCAAATCGATGTGGTTAGGGTCTTCCTCATAGTGGAAAATATCAAACATGAAGCTGACGGCTGTCTCTTTGGGGCCTACGCGAACTGTGAGGAACTTGAACAGTGGGCCATAGGTCCGGTCGAACTTTTCGTCGTTGAAAGGAAACAACGAAAGCATCTCGAACGTCACCGTGTCATCTACATCCTTTTTGTACTTGAGGAATGGCCAGACCCTGATCAGGTCCTTGGTGCGGATCGTGCCGTCGGGCTCGGGCAGGTAGCGCCGGAAGTTGGCGAAGAAGATCGGGAAAATCTGGTAGCGCTCCTCGCGATACCAGGGCGTGATTTCATCGAAATACCAGAAGATCGGCCAGAGCGCTGAAATCGCGGTGTTGCCGTTGGTTACCGAGTAATCCCAAAGCGGCCAGAAACGGTATTGCTCAAAGTTCTTTCCCTGGCCGAAGCGGAAAATGGGCCAGAAGAGGTCAAGGATGGTCGTATCCGTCAGGTCCGCGCGCGTGTAGCTGAACATGGGGTAGTTCAGGATAAACAACATCGAAAAGTTGAACGTGACGGGCGTTTTCGCAAAACCAAAAAACGGATAGCTGAGCAGCGCTTCGCGCGGATATTTGCGATCCATGCGGTCGCGGTCGTAGCGGAAGAGTGGCCACAGGATCGTCCAGCGGTCCGCGACCGGTATCTCCTTCTTGCCGCCGGTTACGGGGTCGTCCACTTCCTTCCAGATCTCTGTGCGCGAGAAAAACGGCATCACGCCGTAAGTGCGGTAGCCCGGTCCATAGCCCCACTTCACGATCGGGAAGGGTAGATAATAGGTCACGCGTCCCTGCCGGCGCAGCTCCACGTAAAGCGGAAACATCACGAAGCGGATTTCGTCGTTGCCAAAAACGCCCTTCAGGTTGCCGCCAAAGGGAGCCACCGCAAAATGCGAACCCTCAATCGAGCTGTTGCCGCCAAACACCAGCGGGAAAAACCAGTAATCCAGCTCGCGGTGGCCCGGTGAAAGGCTGACATCGTTCCAGTAAAAAAACGGCAGAATCTGCACCTTGGTTTCGTGGCGGCCTTCCCAGCCGCGCTTCTCGCGGTCGCGATAGAGCCCGATTGGATAAAAGAACGTCTGCTCTTCCTGCTCACGCACCGGGTCGCGCGTATAGCTGTAAAACGGTCGCACGTTGACTTGCGTGAATCCGTCAGGGCGCTTGGTGGTATCGAAGAACGGCCCCGCCGCGCGCGTCGTGGTGGCGCCGGTTTCAGGGTCAAAGTCCTGACGGAACGCAGGCCAGGCGTAGGTGCGCGAGCGCGGGCCTTCGGGCACGACTGCACAGGCCTGCAGCGCCATGACGACAAACAGCAGCGCGGTGGCCATCAATGACTGGATTGCAAGTCGGCGAATGCGGCTCATGCAGCCTTACGCTCAAATAACCGTGGAACGTCAACGCGCAGTCTAGCGGCCGACGCCGGAAGTCGCCAGCGCGGCCTCGGGGGGCGCTTCTCTCAATTCTTGCTCGAACAGGGCTTCCGTCTCGTCGAGTATCTCGTGGAACTCCTCGCGCGTGTTTACGCGGTTCATGCGCGCGCGAATGGCGGGGCTGCCCTTTACGTCGCGGATGTACCAAGTTGCATAGCGACGCACGACTTGGCAGGCGTGCGTGATATTGAACGATTCAAGCAGCAGCTCAAAGTGCTCGCGCAACACCGCCAGGCGCTCAAGAGAATTGGGCGCCGGCGTTATCACGCGACCGTGTTTCTGCATTTCATCGATTTCGCGGAACAGCCATGGCCGGCCCCAGACGCCTCGGCCGAGCATGATGCCGTCGCACCTGCTTTGTCGCAGCACGCGCATGGCGTCTTCGGGCTCCTTCACGTCGCCCGAGGCTGTCACAGGAATCTTGAGCGCGGCTTTCAGTTCGCCGGTGCGCTCATGGTTGGCAAAGCCCGTGTAGCCCTGTTCGCGCGTGCGCGGATGAATCGTGACGCCGACCATGCCTGATTCTTCGGCCAGTTTGCCGATTTGCAGGAAATTGAGGTGGTTCTCGTTCACGCCCGCGCGGAACTTGACCGTGACCGGTATCTTCACGGCATTGACCATGGCCTCGAAACACTTGGCCGCGCGTTCAGGATAGGCCATCAACGCACTGCCCGCACCGCACTTGCCAATCTTTGGAACGGGGCAGCCCATGTTAAAATCAATGATGTCATAGCCTTCGTCTTCGGCCATCTTGCAGGCGTCGCCAAGCCACTGCGGGTTATTGCCTGCGAACTGGATACCGATGGGACGCTCGTCGTCTCGGAAAAACTTCAGCGTCATCATTTTGCGGTTGTGGTGTAGAAAACTCTCCACCTTCAGCATCTCAACGTAAACCAGGCCCGCGCCATAGCGCTTGCAGATCACGCGATAGGCACGGTTCGAAATGCCGCACAAAGGAGCGGCCATCAGGTTGTTGCGAAGGGTCAAGCTGCCAAGTTTCATGCAAGATTCCGTAGCAATGATGCAAAGTATGAATATTCCATGAGTTATGGTCAATTGGGGGTGCTGCATTCAGGTCGAAATAAATGGAACATGAGGGCCATCCATGGCGTAGAATAGTTGGCTCAATACTTGGGTGGCCTGGGGCTGATGGCCGCCGAAATGGAGACCAAAAATGAACAAGCTTGCACTGGTGTTTGCTGGTACGAGTTTGCTTGGAAGTTGGCTTGGCGCCGCGACGCAACATGGCGCTGCAATGACATGGTTGCAGGAAAAGCCGGGTGTCACACTGCGCGTCAAAGCGGAGAATCGCACGGTGGAGGTCAATGGCCAGTCTGTGCGCATTACCGTAGAACGTGATGGCTCGCGCTTCTGCTTCAGCAAGGAAGCCGATGGTTCCGTGACGGTGCTGGTCACGCGCGATGGCACCAACGATGAGCGCAAGTATGAAAGTGAAGCCGCGTTGAAGGAGGCCGATGCGGAGTTGCATGGACTTTACGCGGGCAAGACAGTCAAGGTGTTCGCCGAAAGCGCGCCCGCCGAGCGCGATGCGGCGGGTGAGCGTCCTGATTTCCGCGGCGGCGCAGAGGGGATGGAGGCATTCCGCCAAGGCGTTGAGCGGATGAAACAGGGCGAAAGCGGTTTGATGGCCGATGGCGACTTGAATGACGCCGAAATGAAGCGGCTGAGCAAGGAAGCGCGTGAACGCCTCGAGCGCGACATGCGCCGCCTGGAAGAGCGCGACCGCGAGAACGGCAAGGAGCGCGATCCTGAGGACAAGGCTGAAGAAGCGGAAAGCATCTCACAGGATCGCTATCTCGCCAGCCTGCGCGCGCTGGAGCGCTCACTGCTTGATCGTTGCAGTGCGCTCAAGAGCGGTGCCAATGGCGATACCTTGAAAAGCCTCGACGACGTGGGCGGAAAAATCAAAGACACATACGCCGACCTGCGCGACAAAGTGCTCGACGAGAGTAAGAAGACCTGGGGCCAGACGCTGGAACAAGGCCGCAAGTTCTTTGATGAGTATAGTGCTCAACTGGATGGCTGGGAGAAGAAGATCGGCGGCGACGCCAAGGCACCCAATCCCTATGACGACATGCGCGACACCGAGCGCCGCCTGATTCGTCGAGTCAAGAATCTGCGCCGCGCCGGCGGCGACAAGTTTGAGGACATCCTCGACAACTTCGAAGACAAAATCAAAGACACCTACGCCGATATGTTCGACAAGCTGAAGGACGACGGCACGGCGGCCTGGAAGCCGGTGGGGGAGATGCACGTGAAATTTGCGGCCCAGATGGAGGCCGACCTCGACAAAGTGGCGAGACAGATTGATAGCGCCAAAAAGCCCCAGGAACGTGAGTCTCATCCTGAAGTGAAGGATCCGCCCAAGGATCCGGACTGGAAGGACAACCAGTCGCCCGAGCGCGATATGGACCTGCCCCCGGGCGAGGTAGCAGATGTTGTCGGCGGTGTCCGTGTTGCACGGCTGACGCCGCTGGTGCGCAAGCAACTCAACCTGGACAACGGCCTTTCGGTGAATGAAATCGTAAACGCCGACGGCATTCTGGCCGAGTCCGGCCTTGAGGTTTACGACATCATCCTTGAAATCAACGGCGAGAAAGTGGACACGCGAACCGCCCTGCGCGAAGCAGTGGCCTCGCTCAAGAAAGGCGAAGACCTCAAGCTCACTATCATGCGCGATGGCAAGAAGGAGACTCTGAAGGTCAAACGCTAGAGTGCAGCAACAAGACATGGGGCGGCCTTCGGGCCGCCTCTTTTGTTGGGTTGGTCACACGCAGGCTTCGCGGGGGAAAACTTTTGGAAAGCGTGGACAATCCCGCAAGTGGCGCAGGATCAAGGCTCTGTGTCGAGCATCAGAACCTGCGATTTTTCAAGCGATTGACGGACTGGCAAGAACCCGTAAACAGGTTGCTTCGTTCTTCGGAGCCATGCCATGGATGCCGCCACGCTCAATGCGTTTTGTGCTGCCCGAGAACTCACCTTTGTTGAAACCGTCGTAAAGCAGGGCACGAAGGGTGCGTGGTTTGAAGACCGCAAGCGCACACGTCGCTTTGTCGCTGACGCTGACGTAACCGAGGCCGTGCGCAAAATGCGCCCCATGCCGCCCCTTTTTGCCTCCAAGCCGGGCGACGTCAAAGTAGCCTGAAACGATCTCTTGCCGCGCACGACGAGTGCCGCCACACTTGCGCGCCATGGCTGATCCCGTCAAGGTTGCGCGTCTCGAAACGACCCTCAAGGGCGCCAGCGCGGCTTGGATTCTTTACGACGTCGCCAACACCGTTTACGCCGCCGTACTCACCTACATCTTCACGCCCTTTGCCGGCGAGAAGTTCGGCACGCGTGGCGCCATTGGCCTTGTTTCCGGCGCGGCTATGGTGCTCTCCGCTTTTTCGCTGGACGTGTTTGCGAATCTCGCCGATCGCACGGGCCGCGCGCGCATTTATCTCGTGCTGTCAACGCTGATTTGCATTGGCGGCCTGGCCTGCTTTGGCGCGACAGACTCGCAGTTTGTCACGATGGCGGCCTTCTTCACGGCCACACTCTGCTACAACACGGCACTGGTGTTTTACAATTCGCTGCTGCCCAGTGTCGCTGACGATCGCCACCAAGGGCTGGTCTCCGGACTTGGCGTGGGTTTAGGTTACATCGGAACGCTTATCATCGTGCTGTTGCTTGATTTGCCCGGCAAGTACGGCTACGGCATGACATTCGCAATTGCGGCGGGCATCTTTTTGTTGCTGGCCATGCCTTGTTTCCTGTTCGTGCGCGAGCGCCGTGTGCTTGAACGCCAACCTGTCACGTGGCCGCTAATCCGCGCGCAAATGGGCACGCTGCTTCGAACCATCAAAGGGCTTCCGCAAGATCGCGCCATGATGTGGTTTCTGCTTGGGAACTTCTTCTGCGTGGACGTTTTGAACACTGCCATTCTCTACTTCGGCGATTTCACGGTCAGCACGTTCTTCAAGAACACGGGCAGCGCCGATCATCCTGTATGGCAGTCGCGCATGCCGCTGGAAGCATTCGGCCTGCATATCGAGACAGCCAGCGGCATTCTCAAGCTCGCGGGAACGTCGCTCAACGTGCTGGCCTTGATTTTTGGCGTGCTGCTTGGTTTTACCTGTGATCGTTTCGGCGCGCTCAAAGTGCTTCGTCTCTCGGCACTGTTCCTGGTGCTCGGGTTACTTGGCACGGCGGCGTTTGCCGGCGTTGATCTTGGCTTCTACTTGCTGATGATTTGCGGCTTCGGCGGACTGGGGCTTGCCGGCATCTGGACGGCGGGGCGCAAACTGCTGATCGAACTGGCGCCGCGCGAACGTCTGGCGCAATACTTCAGTCTTTACGGTTTGACGACCAAGGTTTCGATTATCGGCTCGGCCGTGTTCGGCACGATCGTAGATCAGGTCACACGCGCCACGGGCAATGACCTCGCTGCGTGGAAGGCCGCGCTTTATTTTCAGGCGGTGCCGCTGACGCTGGGCCTTTGCTTCCTGATGCTCGTGCGGAAGCCCAAGGTGATAACTGACGAGTTATCGACAACTTGAAGTCCGCAGGCGCGGGCCTACTGTGTTTGCGCCCTGGAGCCTGACATGAAAGCTACGCGCGACGCCTTTGGACAAGCCCTGCTCGAACTCGGACGTGAAAATCCCAACGTGGTTGCGCTGACAGCCGACCTCGGCGAGAGCGTGAAGACCGGCGCCTTTGCCAAGGAGTTCCCCAATCGCTTTTTCCAGATGGGCATCGCCGAGGCCAACATGGTCGATGTCGCCGCCGGCATGGCCACCGTCGGCAAGATTCCGTTTGCGACCACGTTCGCCATTTTCGGCACGGGTCGCGCTTGGGAGAGCGTGCGCAACACTGTGGGCTACCCCAGGCTCAACGTCAAAATTGCCTGCACACACAGCGGTCTTGGCGTGGGTGAAGACGGTGCCAGCCATCAAGCGCTCGAAGACGTTTGCGTCATGCGCGTTATTCCCGGCATGGCGGTGGTCGTGCCCGCCGATTACGCCAGCGCCTACCGGGCCACCAAGGCCGTAGCCGCGCATGTGGGCCCGGTTTATTTGCGCCTGGGTCGCCCGGCCGTGAAAGTGGTTTACGACAAAGAATTTGAGTTCAAGATTGGCAAAGCCAACATCCTGCGCGACGGCAAAGATATTGCGCTGATTGCCAACGGCCCTTGCGTGGCGTTCGCCCTTGAAGCCGCCGACGAGCTGGCCAAGCAAGGCGTACAGGCCAGCGTGGCCGATTTCCATACCGTCAAGCCGTTGGATAGTGAAACGCTTGCAAAACTCGCCGAGCGCTGCAAACGCATCGTCACCTGCGAAGAACACAACGTAATTGGCGGGCTCGGTTCGGCCTGTGCGGAAGCGCTTGCAAAGCTGCATCCCACGCCCATGCGCTTTGTGGGCACTCAGGACACGTTCGGCGAAAGCGGCAAGATTGCCGACCTGTGGAAGAAGTACGGCATCGACACAGCCGGCATTCTCAAGGCCGCGCGCGAACTACTGTGATTTCTTGGCGCGTTGAAGTTTGAATTCGGCAAGAAGCTTTTCCGCTTCCGTAGAGCCTGCGTCGGCCGCCTTGTTCAACAGGTGGCCCGCTTTGTAGCGATCCATGGCCGCGCCATTGCCCGTAAAATATGCCTTGGCTGCAACCACCATGGCGCTTGGCTCGCCGCCATCGGCAGCGCGGGTAATCCAATCCATTGCCTTCTTGGAATCAGCGGGCCCGCCGATGCTCTCCAGCATACAGCGGCCGGCGTTGAACATGCCGAGTGCCAGTCCCTTGTTCGCGGCCGCCAAGAATAGCGCACGGGCTTTGGCCGCGTCCACAAGCACACCTTGACCCTGCTCGTACATGCTGCCAAGGTTGTTGCTTGCCATTGCCACACCCAAGGCCGCGGCTTTCTCGTAGTGTCCGCGCGCGACGGCTGGGTTGGCTGCCATGCCTGTGACGCCCTGGTAGATAACTCCCAAAGCGCAACTGGCGTGACCGCTGCCGTAGTTCGCCGCTTGCTGAAGCCACACAATCGATTCCCGAAGCGAAGCGCGATCTGTCGAACGCGCAAAGAGCGCGACGCCCAACAACAGCATGGCGTGAGCGTCACCATGTGACGCGGCTTGCAAGAGTTCCTTTACGCGCTCGGTCGGTATGTTGTTGTTGACCCACCAGACCAGACGGCCTCGCGTGTCCAATTCCTTGCGCAGGTCATTGGCAAGCGCTTCATATGGCGAAGGAGGTGCGTCTTGATCTGTCGAAATCGGTATCAGCCCGGGATCAGTCTTGGTGCGTTCTGTGGCGGCCGGCCTGGCGGGCGCAACCGGCAGCGGCGGAACCGTCGCGGCGGGAATCTCGCGCGTTTCTGGCGGCGGCGTGGCCAAGCCGCGCGCTCTGGCAATCGCCTGTTGGCGGCGAATGGCCGTGCCCTTGGGTGCAAGTTCGCCCATGACGCGCGGCTTGTAGCCGCAATGCGGGCACGACTCATTTGTTTCGTCGTAGGACTGCGAACAATTGCGGCAGGTAATCATTCCGCTTCCTGGTCGCCCGGCCCGTTCACTCCGCCTTGAGGTTGCGCGTCATCAATTCAATGACGGCATCACGCGGATTTGCGCCTTCATATAACACGCGGCAGGCCTGTTCCACGATAGGCATTTCAACGCCTGCACGCGCTGCCAGCGCTTTCAGCGCCTTGGCCGTATTGTAACCCTCAACTTCCATCTCCTGCGACGCAATGATTTCCGACGGTGTCTCACCCTTGCCGACACGCACACCAAATGCGCGGTTTCGGCCGTGCGGCGACGCGCAAGTGGTGTACAGGTCGCCCACGCCGCTGAGCCCGTAGAACGTCCGCTCCTTGGCGCCAAGCGCTACGCCCAGCCGCGTGATTTCAGCCAAACCGCGCGCAATCAACGCGGCTTTGGCGTTATCGCCGAACTTCAAGCCTTCGAGGATACCCGCGGCAATCGCGACCACGTTTTTGGCTGCGCCTGCAAGCTCCACTCCCAGCAGGTCATCGCTTGCATAGGCACGGAAAGTTTTGCCGCTGACCAGCTTCTGCGCGGCCTCGGCATGGACGCCATCGCCCGCAATCACCACGCTTGCGGGCAAGCCGCGCGCGACTTCTTCGGCGTGGCTGGGGCCGGAGAGCGCGAGCATGTGCTTTGCGCCAAGTACTTGTTTGAGCAACGTGCTCGGAAACAGCAGCGACTGCTGCTCGATGCCCTTGGTAAGGCTGACAAGCGGCAATTCGCGCGGGTAGTGCGCGGCCAGCGGCACAAACATCGAGCGCACAAATCGGGTGGGGACGGCGCAGAAGCACCAGTCAAAGACGGCGAAATCAGTAACGCTTGCAACCGGATCAACGCCTTGGGGGATTTTCACGCCCTTGAGCAGATGGTTTTCGCGCGTCTGCTTGAGCTCAAGCGCGTGCGCTTCGCGATGCGCCAGCAGCGTGACTTGCGCGCCGCCCTGGGCCAGCAGCGCGGCCATTGCCGTGCCCCAGCCGCCCGCGCCCACGATGAGAACACGCTGGCTCACGTTTTCACCTCTGGCATCGGCAGTGGTCTGCTTTCACCCAGGCGAGGCTCTTTGCCCGCGAAAATACGCCCGATGTTGGCGCGATGTTTCACGATAACGGCGCCGCCTACCAGCGCAAAGAATAGCAGCCTCGTCAGGTAGAACGAATCACCAATCGCCTCGCCAAGCCACAGGCCGTAGGCAATAGGCAGCGCCAGCGCGGCCATGATACTCGAAGCGCTCACCCAGCGCGTGATTGCCAACGTGAGCACAAAGATTCCAAGCGCCACAAACGCGGCATAGGGCACAACGGTCGCGGGCGGGTGAGCCAGCACGAGCACGACACCAAGCCCGGCGGCAACGCCCTTGCCGCCCTTGAACCTCAGAAAGATCGAAAAGAAATGGCCGACAATCGCGCCCACGCCGCCGGCCAGCGCAAGGTCAGCGCCCTCGCGTGCAAGGTAATGCCCCGCAAGCGCGCAAGCCGCGCCCTTGAGCGCATCAAGAGCAAGCACGATGAAAAACCACGGGCGACCGAGCACGCGCCCGGCATTGGTTGCCCCAATGTTCTTGCTGCCGTGTTCGCGAATATCGATGCCCTTGAGCTTGCCGGCAACGAGTCCAAAGGGAATGCCGCCTACCAGGTAAGCGGCGGCGAAAGTAGCGCCAATCCATAGCCAGTTCATGCGCGGGCCTTGACGCGTAAAGACTTGGCGGCTTTGGCGAGTTCGGCGATCATGTCGTAACGGTCAAAGGGCGTGATCAGGTAGAAACCGGCGACCTGCTCCGAAACCTGCTCCATCATTTCGCGCGCGATCGCCATGCCTTCGGCGCGGCCTGCTTTGCCGCTCTTGCCGGCCATGCGTGCGCGCACGCTTTCCGGAATCTGGATGCCGGGCACCTCGTTGTGCAGAAACTCGGCGTTGCGCTCGCTCACCAGGGGCATCACACCCAGCAGCACCGGCATGTTCAACGGCGCAATCGTGTTGGCCACTGCGCGCGCAGCTTCAACACTGAACACAGGTTGCGTCATAACAAAGCCCGCGCCCGACTGTTTCTTTCGCTCCAGGCGCTTGGTCTCGTTCTCGAGCGAGCGCGTGGCGCTGTTGAAGGCCGCGCCAATGTAAAAGTTGGTGCGCAAGTCGCCGTCGGCCTCGGCTGTGAATTCGCCGCGATTGATGCGCGAAATCAGCTCAATCAACTTCGTGCTGCTCATGTCAAATACGCCCGAGCTGCCTTGGTGCGCCTGCGTGGCAATGGGGTCGCCCGTGACGGCGAGGATATTCGAGATTCCCATCGCATAGGCGGCCAGCAGATGGGACTGCGTGCCCATCAGCGATCGGTCGCGGCAGGCCACGTGGAGGATGATGCGGGCGCTGAGTTCGCGCATGAACAGTTGCGCCAACGCGAGGTTGCCCATGCGCATCACGCTCAGCGCGTTGTCGGCGATCGTGATTGCGTCAACGCCCGCAGCTGTCACCTTCTTGGCGCCTTCGAGTTGCTCGGTGGCATCGACGCCGCGGGGCGGGTCGATTTCGGCAACAACGACTCCGCCGCGCGCGAGTTCCACGCCCAGCGTCTTCTGCACTTTAAGC
This sequence comes from Planctomycetota bacterium, assembly GCA_020845475.1. GTDB lineage: Bacteria > Planctomycetota > UBA8742 > UBA2392 > UBA2392 > UBA2392. The sequence goes on along the minus strand of JADLFN010000026.1, from coordinate 37,359 downwards.
GTCGCGTGGCGCACGGCGGCGCGTTTGCCGCTCGAGGCTGCGGCGGGGTGGCGCGCGCTAACGAGGCGACCGGCCAGAAGCGCCTTGAGTTTCTTGATCTCCTCCGGGCCCGTGCCGCAACAGCCGCCTATCAGATTCGCGCCGAGGTCGGCCAGCCGCCGAGCGCTCTTGGCGAAGTAATCTGCGCCTTCGATGTAGATGGGCCTTCCGTTTTCGTCGAAATCAGCCAACCCGCGGTTGGGATACACGCTGATCGGCATGCTGGTGCGTTGCGCGATGCGCCGTATGACCTCTATCGCCGCACTTTCGCCGCCGCCGCAGTTGGCGCCAATCACGTCGATGCGCAGCTTGGTGAGCGCATCGAGCATCGTTTCCGGCGAGACGCCGCTGGTGGTCGTGCCCGCTATCGAGAACGCCATTTGCGCCATCAGCGGTGTGCTCGGCGCTGCTTCTTTGCCGCCGGCAATCGCGAGGGAGATGTCCTCGAGATCCGAAAATGTTTCAAACAAAATCGCGTCCACGCCGCCTTCCGCCAAGCCGCGCGCCTGCTCGGCGTAGGCGGCCTGCCGTTCTTCGGGCGTAAGTTTCAATCCGACGCGGCCCAGGGGCCCGATGCTGCCCAGCACCCAGGCTTTGCCATTGGCGGCGTCGCGCGCGATTTGCGCGCCCTTGACCCACACGTCGCGCGCGCGCTCGCCCATGCCCGCCGCTTCAAGCACGGGGCGCGAAGCGCCAAACGTGTTCGTCTCGATTACATCCGCGCCGGCGCGCAGATATTCTTCGTGGATGGCCTTGACGAAGCCGGGTTTGGCCAGATTGAGCAGCGGCGAAATCAGCCCCGGCGTTGAGAGCCCGCGGCGCGAGAACAGCGTGCCGTAGGCGCCATCGCCAACGAGCACGCGTTTTTTCAGGGCGTCGAGAAAGGGCTCCATGCGAGAGTTATAGCAGCGGCGCGCGAGTCGCGAAGGGGCGCGTCAGGCGTCGAGGCGAATGAACTTCTTGCCCGGCAGGCACTTGGCCAGGCGCTTGAGTTCGAGCGTTAGCAGGCCGCTTGAAACCTGCGGCGCGGGCAGGCCCGTTTTGTCGATCAGTTCCTCACCCGTTATCGGGTCGCTTGGTCGCAGCAGTGCATACAGCGCGGCTTCGGTGGGGGACAGACCGGGCGGCAACTTGGGCTTGGCGGGCGCTTCGTCGCCGCGCGGCAGGTTCTTCATGGCTGCGATGTGGGCGTAAACATCGGCGGGTTCTTCGACGAGATGCACACCTTCTTTAATCAGCTTGTGGCAGCCTCGGCTGTTTTCGCTGTCTACTTTGCCGGGAATTGCGAAGACCTCGCGGCCTTGTTCGGCGGCGGTGCGCGCGGTTATCAGCGAACCTGAACGCACGTTGGCCTCGGCTACGAGTACACCCAGCGAAAGTCCGCTTATGATGCGGTTGCGCCGTGGAAAATTGCGCGCCACGCCCGGCGTGTGCAGCGGGAATTCACTGAGCACCGCGCCTTGCTCCGCAATCTGGCGCACGAGGCGTTCATTCTCAGGTGGGTAGATATCGAGCAGCCCCGAGCCCACCACGGCAATGGTGCGGCCACGCGCTTCAAGTGCGGCCTTGTGCGCCGCGGTGTCGATCCCGCGCGCCAGGCCGCTGACCACGCAGGCGCCGCGCATCACGAAGTCGCGCGCAAAGCGCGTGGCTTGCACGTTCCCGTAAGTTGAAGCATTGCGCGAACCCACGATGGCCAACGCCAGCGCATCATCGGGCTTGAGTGTGCCTCGCAGGTAAAGCAGCGGCGGCGGATCGAAAATGGTTTTCAGCGCGGGCGGGTAAGCCGCGTCGCTGAGGGTGAGCAGCGCGACGCCCTGCTTCTGGCATTCTTCGAGCTCGCGCAGGTGCTTGCCCTCGCGCACGACCTCGGCCAGCGCGTCAGGCGCGGCTTTGGCCACGTTGGGCACGGAAAGCAACTCGACCTTGCTCACGCCAACAATGGCCGTGGCGGTCTTGAAACGCTCGAACAGATTGCGCATCGCCAGCGGCGTGAATTTCTCGGCGACCACCAGCGCGAGCGAGGCTTCAAGCTCGTTCATGCCGGCTCCAGAATCAGCGACGCCAGCGCGTCGTCGATGGGCAGGGATACCACGGTCGCCTGGCCAAGACGGGGCGTGACGACGTACTCAATCCGGTCCGATGCGCGCTTTTTGTCGCTACGAAGCCCTGCAAGCAGGTCTTGACGTGTCAACTCCGGCGGAAGCGCCAGCGGCAGGCTGAACGCCTTGAGCAGCCGTTCGATGCGGCCCACGGCGTGCTTGTCGAGCCGGGCATGGGCGCGTGAAACACGCAGCGCGGCCATCATGCCCAAAGCCACCGCTTCGCCATGCAGATAGCGCTGGGGGAAGAACGTTTCCAGCACGTGCGCCACGGAATGTCCGAAGTTCAAGAGAACGCGCGCGCTGCCGGTTTCGCGTTCGTCCTGTGCCACGACGCGCGCCTTGTGCCGCAGGCAATCAAGCACGATGGACTCGAGCGGGCCTGATGCACGCGCCTTGATGCGCTCTTTGTGGGCCTCGAGAATGTCGATGGACGGCTCTCCGCCGATCACGCCATACTTCACGATTTCGGCCAGGGCAGAGCAGTATTCGCGCGCCGGCAGCGTATCGAGATAGGCCAGGTCGCAAATAACCGCCGAGGGCTGCCAGAACGCGCCAATCAGGTTTTTCCCGGCATTCGCATTGATCGCCGTCTTGCCGCCGACGCTGGAATCAACCATGGCAAGCAGCGACGTTGGCACTTGGACATAGCGCACGCCGCGCAACAGCGTAGCCGCGGCAAATCCCGCGATGTCTCCGACCATGCCGCCGCCCAGCGCAACGATCACACTCTTTCGCTCCAGGGCCGGAGGCGAAAGTGCGGTTTCGCACAGAGCCGCGAAAAAGGCCATGCGCTTACTTTCTTCGCCTGCGGGCAGCGTAAAGCGCCGCGTCGGTGCGATGGAAGCGAGCAGACTCTCGATAGCTGGCGCGTGATGGCTCGCGACATTTTCATCGGTGACAAGCAGGAGTGACGGCGCATTCAGCGCAATGAGCGCACCGGACAGCTCGGCCGCAAGCCCTTTGCCCACGGCAATCTCGTAGGCATGGCCGGTCAGGTTGACTGTAAGGCGCTGCGACATGGCCGGAGAATACAGCACATGTCGCGATGTTGCTACTCTTTCGGTTTCTCAGGGGTGGGCAATGCCGCTTGCGGTGTATCGGGTGGCGTGGGCGGCTTTGCGTCGTTTGGCAAGGGCTTGAGCTTGAACCCGCCTTGTTTCTGGATGCGCTCGCGCAGCCGCGCCATGTTCTGTTGTTCAAACTTGCTGCTCGCACGCCGATCGCTGAACAGGAACCATGCCATGCCACCGATCATGATAGTGGCGAGGCCGGTGAGCACGACGGCGAAGATCCAGTCCTGGCTGGTATCGCTGGAGTAGTGGCGCTCTACGTGGTGCACAACCAGCAAGGGCCGGATCATGGAGCGGTTGTCCTGCGTTTCAAACACGTTGCGATAATAGCGGCCGCTGAATGCCACCGAGACGCGCGCCTCGAGGCCCGGCGGCAGATCGATCATGTCCACAAGCCAGCGATTGGGCGTGGCCATGTCGGTCATGCTCGCGGCCACATAGCAGCGATAAACGCGTCGCAGGCCGCTGATGTTGGGCGGCAGAATCACAGGTGCGTAGTTGTCGCCCAGCATTCCGAACACGCGCACGCCCTGGCCGCGATACTTGGGTCCCGTTTCCTGGTTGGCGAGGTCGAAGTAGTTAATCTCGGGTACTACCTTGGGCGCATCGCCTGGCATGTTGGCCTGAGCCAGTGTTGCGTAATACGCGGCTTCATCCTGCACGTAATTGATGTCTTCGCGCGTGGAATCACGCACCTGCTGCAACAATTCGTCGGTGAGGCTGTAAGTGTCACGCTCGCTGCGCTCTAGATCAGCACTCAGCAGCATGGGTAGAAACGCCTGGCAATAAACGGGTTTGGCTGTGGAGTGAAAGGGCGCCACGGGCCGGTTGTAGATGAAGTTCCGGAGGTACAGCCCGCTGAATTTGACGTAAACCGACTGCTTGCACAACACGTCCTCGTGGCCGACTGCGCCTTTGCTATTGAGAAAAGGCTCCAACGATTTGGGGCATTGGGCGAAGTGAACTAGAACCTGCTGCTGGTGCACGGCCATTTCATCAAAGCCATTGCCCTGTCGAAGAAAGGCAACCACAGCTTCGAAGTATCGATCGACGGTCGTACCGTCTGAAAGCACCACTGCGGGCTTCAGCTTGACTTCGTAGATGTCAAAGAGGCGGCCCTCGGCTTCAAACACGCGCCCGCGATAGAAGTTGACTGCCTCCTTGCCGACTCCGAACCAGAACTTGCCTTTCTCCAGCTTGCTGTCCCACTGGTCGCGGCCGGGCTTGCCTGTGGCGGGCAGCCGCTGCAGCAGCTTGAGGGAAAGTTGCTCATAAGCGGGGGCCTGCCTTCCTTCGTTGGCGTCAAACTCCGACTTCAAATGGCTGCGAAACTGCGGGCGCCAATCCTGGTAGGGCGTGAAGGTGGGAATGTTCGCGACTTCTTCTTCAACGGTGAGCCAGCGGCCCCGGGTCAGTTCAGGGAACCGTTTGACCTCACGCGCCTCGCGCTCTATTGCGGGATCTCCCGGCGGCGGCGCGTCTTCTTCAGGTGTTCGTGGCGGGGGAGTTGTTTCACCCGGCAGGCGAGGCCCTTCCTTGTTCTCGGGCGGCTTTGGCCGGGCGTCAGGCGTCTCCATGCCGAAGGACTTGCTGGTCTTGTCGATCTCTTCTTTAAAGCGGCGGTCATTCTCTTCCGTACTGTAGATCGGCATGAAGTTGCGGCGGATGTCGCGGTGTTCCCACTTCCACTCCTGCTTTACCTCGCTTCGGCTGTAGGCGGAAAAAACCATGACCATGCCGCCAATGGCCAACACGCCCAGACCCAAAGCGACAACGCGCGACAGCATCTGCTGGAAGTTCTGGGGTGGCGGCTTGCGGTAGAAATCAAACGGCTTCAGCACAGATCGCCCCCTTCCGGGGCCAGCGCCGGCCCAAGCGCGCGGCTAGGGCCTCAAGCATAGAAACGGGGCGAACACGCGCGGGTTCACGCCTTGGTGGAGAAGTGAAAAATGCGCGCGCCCTTGGGATGCTTGAGCGTAATGGCGACTACGATTTCGTCGCCATCGCGCAATGGCTGCGGTTCGTGCACCGGCAATCCATTCAGGTAGGTGCCGTTGGTCGAGTGCAGGTCTTCAATAAAGAAGCCTCCGGCCTGCTTGCGAATCTGGAAGTGCCTCTTGGAGATGGTGGGAATGGCGTACAGCACGGAGGCCGGCGCTTCACGGCCCACCACGATGTTGTCTTTGACTTCGTGGCGATTGCCCGTTTCATCATCCACGAGGCAGCCAAAATCCGACTTGCCGGCGACTTGCGTGTCGCGCTTCTTGCCCTTAGCGGCATCGGCTTCGGGTGCGAGCTCCGTGACGGGCTCCTGGGAATCGCCGTTGCCGCCGACGGTGGGGAAAACACTCTTGCGATTGCTGACAGTATCTACGTCGCTTTCGCCAAGCTTGAGCTTGGTGGAGCCTGCGCGTTCGGTGAGATCTGCGGCCGGAACTCTCGTTGCTGCGGCCATTTCCTCTTCACGAACCTCGTCAGCCTCGACTGCAATCTCGCCGGACTCAATGTTGCGCTTGATGATTTCGCGCGTGTACTTGTCTTTTTTGTCGGCGGTCATGCGCCGCACAATGTCCACGTCCACTACCCGAAACAGCGAACTGTGGCGGAAAAAGCGTTCCATTTGATCCGGTATGCGGATCAGGATGCGTTTGTCCGAGGCTTCGCCCGATACCAACTTGATGGCGATACTGCGGAACGCATCTTCCGAAATGTTTTTGGACTTGGTGATGTCCATCTCGAGTTCGTCGTAGGGCAACTCGAGCAATTGAGGAAAAAACTCGGTGACGGCGCTGACGAATTCTTCTTCGCCATCGGCGGCAATGGACAGCCTGTTCCAGCGCAGCGTTGCGGTCATTGTTCTTCCACGTGCTTCAGCACTTCATTCTGGATCTCGGTCATTACCGGATCCGTTTTGCCGTTGGCCGCTTTGATCAGCGCCTGCAACAGCTTGCGAAACTCTCCGACGCGCGGCTCATCTTCCACAAGTGTGTCGTTCAGCAACCGGTACATCGCGGTGGTGTTGATCGGCACGGCGTGGAGCAGGTCGTCGAATTCCGTGTCTGTCAGCTTAAACGAGCCTTGCGGCGTTTCAAGCGTGGCGGAACCGTCTGGATGGCGTTGGAATTGCATGGTTTCCCCGTTAGCGCTTCTGGGTGATACGGCACGACAGCCCGGCATCCTTGAGGCGGTCACGCACCTTGTTTGCGTCCTCCTCCGTTACGCCCTTCACTACGGGCACAATCATTTTGCCGGCCAGCTGCGTAGCCGCGTTGATATCAATGCCCTGGACTTCAGCGATGATTTCAGCCGCAGCCTGTTTCTTGTCCGCACCTTTGGGCGGTGAAAGGAACACGGTGAAATTGCCTTCAGCTTTGGCCGGCGCCGCCGGTTTTGCTGGAGCGGGAGCGGGTTTGGCCGCTACGGGCGCGGGTTTGGGTGCAGGCGCGGGTGCAGGCTTGGCCGCAATGGGCGCGGGCTTGGGTGCAATTGCAGGTGCCGGCTTGGCCGCGATCGGCGCAGGTTTTGGCGCAGGCGCAACGGGCTTGGCGGGAGCCGGTTCATCCTCAAGCGCGAGGTCAAGGGGCTGATCTTCCATCGCTTCGGGCGCGGGCTGCCGCGCGGCAAGCGCGTTCTTGTCGATCTTGGACGTCGCGGCCTTCTTGGCTTCAAGTTTGGGATCGCGATAATCGCGCGCACGACCCGTCCACGGCGGAAGCTCCTCCGAGGGAACCGGAGCCGGCTGAGCGGCGCGTGGCGCAGGTTGACCAGGACGCGGTGCCGGCCCGAGAGGTTTCTTGAGTTGCGGAGCGGGCGCGGCGGGGCGTTTCTCTTCCATTTCAGGTTGCTCCAGATTGTCTGTGGCCGGGTCGTGGAATCGAACCGGGGATAGCGTCGCGCTGACCGCATCCAGCGGCTGCGCGTTGTCTTCCATTTCCAGAAGGGGCTCGGGTTCAGGTTCAGGCTGGGGCGAACGCGAGCCGCGTGATGGCGGCACCATCGTCAGGCCTTCATCTGAAAAGCCGGGTTCATCAAGCGTGATCTCTTCGCTGTGCGATACGCCGGGCACGCCGGTAAGTGAAAAGTTCTCTGCGCCCGCCAGCGTATCCTCCGGCGTTTCAATGCTTGAGTCGTGCTGCTGGGCGACGGTGAAATCCTGCGCTGTGGCTTCCTGGCTTTCTTCTTCATCGAGCGAGAAATCCGTTTCACTCATGTCGTGCGATTCTTCCGGCACCTCAACGGGCGAAGATTCAGAATCGGCAGGAATGTCCACAGGAAAGTCCGACTCTATCACGGATTCTTCCGCCGGCTGCGAGCGCTCATGGCCGCGACCCGGCGCAGCGGCCACGGAAGCCGCGTGCAATTCGACTTTTGCCTCGGCGGGCGCGGAGACGCTGACGCCGTGCTCAGTCAGGCTCAGGTTCAAGCGATAGATTTTGCCGGCCGTCTCGAGCTGCAACGTCATCGATTCGCCCGCACGCAAAGTGACTTCTTTTGACGCCATACCTGTGCCACCGATCCACGGCGTTGAGCAGTGAGATAGCCCGAATAGTGAAGCTGGGATTGTCTGTCTGAAACGCAAGCCCTGTCAAGTGCAAACGGAAAGCCCTGACGCCCCGCCCTACAAGTTTCAACCTTGCCTTCAGTTCATTCCAATTGCCACACTTTGCCTTACGTGTTTGGATACGTCGATGACGCTTGAGCCTACTTCCACTGTGCAGTCCCCGCCGCAGCCGCCCCCGGGGCGGGCGATTGCAATCGCCGTGCGCGATCTGTGCAAGACTTACCCCGGCGGTGTCAACGCGGTGAGTGGAATATCACTTGACGTCTTCCAGGGCGAAATGCTGGCCATTGTGGGCAAATCGGGCAGCGGCAAGTCCACTTTGCTCAGCATCATTGGCAGTCTCGACACACCGCAAAGCGGCAGCGTCGCTTACCACGGAACCGATTTGCGCAGCGTTCGCAACCTCGCCAAGTTTCGTCTCGAGCAGATCGGCTTTGTGTTTCAGCTTCACTATCTGCTGCCGCACCTGACGTTGCTCGACAACGTTGCCCTGCCATTATTCGGCCGCAGCGATGCGCAAAAGCTGGCCCGGGCCGCACTTGAGGAAGTAGGCCTCGCCCACCGAGTGCACCACATTCCCGGCAAGGTCAGCGGCGGCGAGCGCCAGCGCGCGGCTATTGCCCGCGCCATCGTCAACCGCCCGCGGGTGCTGCTGGCCGATGAACCCACCGGCAACGTGGACAGCGTCACCGAGGGCATCCTTCTTGACTTGTTTGACAGCCTGCGCAGCAAGCACGGAATGACCCTGGTGGTCGTGACGCACGAGCCCAACGTGGCCAGCCGCGCTGATCGCGTCGTACACATCAAGGATGGCACGATCGAGCGCATTGAAGGGCGCCCCGGCACAGAGGCCGCGCATGCTTGACCGCAAATCGCTGTTCGAGCGCTCGCTCTGGCAGCGCACGGAACTCTTGAAACTGCTGGAAGGCCTGAGCGAGGCGCAGTGGCAGCAGGGCCACCTCGACAGCGTTTTCATGAGTGCATTCGAGATCGTCAAAGGGGAATGGGAACAGCTTGAGCGTCTGGAGGGGCGAGAGCCGCACATTGTAAACGACGATGATCTCGATGGAGATCCGGCCGCGGACATCCCTTCCCATGCGCTTCCGTTGGTTTGGCTCAGGAGCCGCAACGGCCAGATTTCACTCTGGCGGCAGAACGAGGCGCGTAAGGCCGACCTGCTGTTGCGCTATGACGAGCTGGATCTGGGGCGTACGGTCAACTACATGATTGCGCCGTTGATGCCGCAGATAGATGACAGCTACAAGGAAATCACCCTTACACTGGCCAATGTGATCGACATGATGTGGCAGCCGTTGACGATCGGGATTCGCGGCCTGAGGTTTGCCCTGGGTGTGCTGGGTTTCAGGGCGGATCTTGATCGCATCTTTTCTTTGCCGCACGAGGGTCCGCACCCGGGGCCCTCGGTGGAGGTGCGACCATGGTCGGGCGAATAGCCAGTTTGATCCTGTGCATGCTTTGCGCGGCGTGCAGTGGCAACTCGAACGCGAACACGAATAAGCCCGCGGGCGGCGACGAAGGCGCTGCCATGGCAATTGCCGCCCTTCCTACACAGGCCGAGCAGGGCCCGCTGGCGGCGCAGGGATCCGAGGTGTTCAAGAAATATGCCTGCGGAACCTGTCATTCGCGTTCTTTGCAGCGCGAAGGATTGGGCGGACCGCCGCTGGGCGGGGCCGCCACGCGACATCTCACGCGCCAAAGCGGCGACGAGTTGGCAGCCCGACGCTGGTTCTATGCCCACATCCGTAACCCCAAAGGCCACCCGGGCACCTACCACAATGATGGCGCCTATGCGGCCGTAAAAATGCCCGCCTACGAGCAGATTTCCAATGAAGAGATGCGGGCCCTCGTCGAGCACTTGATGACGATGCGGTAACTCGCTTGCTTGCGCGATTTCGTTACGTGTAGTAGTCAAGTGCACATGGCTGACACCCACATTCGTTCACGCGACCTGGCTTTTGCACCCGGCACCGAACTTGTCTTCGGGCCGCAGGCCGCGCGCCGCACCCAGGTGAGCGACACGATTGCGCGCGTTTCGCGCGGCTGGGGCTTTACCGATATCGTGTTGCCTTCATTTGATGATCGGCGCACGTTCGAAGGCGGCGAGGCGCACGACGCCGATCTCTATCGCTTCATGGATCGCGAGGGCCGCTGGCTTACGCTGCGCGCGGATTTCACGCTGATTGCTGCCAAGGCCCTTGCCATTGAGCTGCGCCGCGAGCTGCGCGTGATTCGTGCAAGCTATGAAGGCCGCGTGTTCCGCTTCCAGGCGGCGGGCCACGGCGCGCGTGTTGAGCAATCGCAGCGCGGCCTCGAGTGGGTCAACGCACGCGGCATTGTTCACGATGCAGCCGCGCTGTGCATTGCCAGTGAGTGTCTTTCCGAGCTGGGCTTGAAAGATGCCACCACAGTAGTTGGCCACGCCGGTTTCGTGGCAGCCGCCTTGGGCGACAAGGGCAAGAGCGACCGTGCACTGCTGGAAGCGATCGACCATAAAAACGCGGCGCGCATCAAAGAGCTTGCGCACCGCCGGGGCCTCGACGAACAGCGCACAGCGCTGCTTGCCGAATTGCCCAGCCTGTGCGGCGGGCCGGATGTGATCGCGCGTGCCAGGGAGATCGCGCCCATGCTCTCGGCGCGCCACGCACTCGATGAGTTGGAAAAGCTCTCCCAGATGTTGCGCGAGTCCGGCGCGGGCGTTGCACCACTGTTTGACCTCGGCGAAGTACGCCAGTTCAACTACTACAGCGGCATGATGTTCAAGATTTACCACCCGCGCGTCGGCGACGACCTTGGCGGTGGGGGCCGCTATGATCGGCTCTTCGACCGCTATGGGCTTGACGTTCCGGCCGTCGGCTTTGGCTTTGACCTCGCGCGCGTAACGGAAGCGATGCCGCGCACGGAGAGTGGCGAAGCGGCGGCGGTTCAAGTCAACGCCAAAGAAGGCGCGGTCGCCTTGCGCGAAGCGCTGGCGTTGCGTGCGGCCGGCCAGGCGGTTTCGTTGGCGGAGGGCAAGCGCTGATGCTGCGAGTAGCACTACCTACAGGCCGTATCCTGAAAGATGCCGAGCGGTTTTTGACCGCAGCGGGATACGCGCCGGCGGAGAATCTTGCGGCGACACGTAAGCTGCTGGTGCCCAGCCAATGCGGCCGGCTGGAATATCTGCTCGTCAAACCCGTCGATGCGCCCTTGTACGTCGAACAGGGGCTGGCCGAACTCGGCATTTCGGGCAAAGACACGCTCATGGAGCTCGCGCCCGACCTGCTGGAGCCGCTTGACCTGGGCTTTGCGCGCTGCCGCATGGTGGTTGCGGGGCGCCCGGAAATCCGCCGCTCGCTGGACAACACTCTTTCGCCCGTGCGCGTTGCCAGCAAGTTTCCGCGCGTGGCCCGGCTGCATTTCGAAAAGCGCGGCATCCCGCACGTGGTGTTCAAGCTTTCAGGAAGCGTGGAAATTGGAGCGGTGCTGGGACTGGCGCATTACATCGTGGATATCGTGGAGACCGGCACCACGCTGCGCGAGAACGGCCTGGTCGTGCACGAGGAATTGGCCCAGTGCAGCGCCCGTTTGGTCATCAACAGGGCCGCCCATTACTCGCAATTCGGCGCAGTCGGCGCCGTGATTGCGGATTTCGCACGCAGCACGGAGAACCAACATGCCTGACGCGATCCAGTGCCTCGAAATCGGCTCCACCGAGTTCAACATGTTTTTCAAGCGCCTGCGTGAGCGCGCCGAGATCGGCGATGGGCCGGCGGGATCGATCCACGCTGAGTTGCTAGAGAAAGCACGCGCCGGAGGCGACAGCGTGCTGCTCATGTTCGCCGAGCAGTTCTTCGAGGGCCTGCATCCCGGCATCGTTGCAACGGTCGAGCGTGTGATCCAGCGCGTTCAGGCGCAAGGAGATGGCGCGCTTTGCAACCTTTCGCGCCTTTTTGACGGCTACCCGCTCACGCCGCCCAACATCCGCGTTTCGCCCAAGGAGCTCGACGCACTGGCGGCGCAGGCCGACGCGGCCACCCTCGAGCTTTGCCGCACGCAGGTCATTCCCCGGCTGATGCGCTTTCACGAAAAGCAGCGCCAGGAAAGCTGGCAGCTTGATGAGCAAGGCGGCAGTGTTGGCATTCGCGTTCAGCCCTTGCAACGCGTTGCGCTTTACGTTCCGGGCGGCAAGGCATTCTATCCCAGCTCATTGATGATGTCGGCCATTCCCGCCAAAGTCGCGGGCGTGAAAGAGATTGCCGTGTTCACGCCGCCTGCAGCAGTGGACAAAACGCCACTGCTCGCTGGATTGTGCAAGGAGCTGGGCATTACGGAAATTTACCGCGTGGGCGGCGCGCAGGCCGTGGCCGCGGCTGCGCTGGGTACCGAAAAGATTGCGCGCGTGGACAAGGTGGTGGGCCCGGGCAATCAGTTTGTCGCCACGGCCAAGCGCATGCTCAATGGTCGCGTGGCGATTGACAGCTTTGCAGGGCCGAGCGAGGTCGTGATCCTGTTTGATGCAAGCGCCACTCCCGCGCACGTGGCCGCCGATTTGCTGGCGCAGGCGGAGCACGATGAAATGGCGGCCGCCGTGGGCGTCACCGACAGTGCGGAAGCGGCTCAAGCCGTGGCCGCCGAGATCAACTTGCAGCTTGCGGGTCTCCCGCGTGAGGCTATCTGCCGTCGTTCGCTTGAGAGCTTTGGCGGAATTGTGGTTGCGCCGAGCATGGGCTTTGCGCTGCGGTTTGTGGATACGCTCGCGGCGGAACACGTTGAAGTGATCACGGGCGACGCCGAAAAGCACGCCGGGCAGATTCGCAACGCCGGCGCAATCTTCATCGGGCCCTTTGCGCCCGAGGCCTTTGGCGATTACATGGCGGGCCCCAATCACGTGCTGCCGACGGCAGGCACGGCGCGTTTTGCCAGTGCACTGGGTGTGGGAGATTTTCTGCGCCACGTCAGCATCATCCGCGGCAGCGAGGCCATGCTCAGGCCGCACGTCGCCACGATCGCAGCCCTGGCGCGCATCGAGGGCCTGGAAGCCCACGCCCGGAGTGTTGAGGCGCGGTTCTAGGTAATGGCCTGCGCATTGCGTTTGCGCCGTATTCGTGGCAGAAAGCCGCCATGCGTGGCACGCTGTCATTTCTCAAGCCGCAATTGCGCGAGGCGGTCGGGGGCTACAAGCTCGACGTGCCCGAGTGCCCCATTAAGCTCAACCAGAACGAGAATCCCTACGATTGGCCGTCTTCGCTTAAACAGGCGGTGTTCGAGCGCGTGCGGGACATGAGCTGGAATCGCTATCCGCCCTTCGTGCCCGCGGCGTTTGTTGCCAAGGTTGCAAAGTATGTTGGCGTCGATCCCGGCCAGGTGCTCGTCGGCAATGGCAGCAACGAACTGATGTACGCAGTTTTCGCCTGTGTGCTTGAGCCGCGCCGCAAGCTTGTCATCACGCAGCCCACGTTCACCCTTTACGCGCTGCTGGGAAAGGTGTTTGGAGCCGATGTTGTCGATGTGCCGCTCGACGCCGAGATGCGCTTTGATTTGCCGGGACTGGAGATAGCCGCCAAAGACGCGGCTTGCGTGATCATAGCTACGCCCAACAATCCCACCGGCAGCGTGATTGACCCGATGGAGCTTGAGCACCTCGTGGCCAGCAGCGAGGCGCTGTTCGTGATCGATGAAGCCTACTTCGACTTCCACGGCGTCAGTGCGCTTGAACTGTGCGCAACGCACAAGAACGTCGTTGTCCTGCGTACCTTTTCAAAGGCCTTCGCCACGGCCGGCCTGCGTTTTGGTTTCATGGTTTGCCACGAGGCCGTGCAGCCCTACTTCGCCACGGCCAAGCTCCCGTACAACGTGAACATCTTTACGATGGCGGCCGTTGAAGTAGCCCTGGAACAAGCCAACGTTCTCAAGGGCCGGCTTGATGAGATCAAGCGCGAGCGCGAGCGCGTGATTCGCGTGCTCAAAGAACGCGGCCTGCACGTCTATCCCAGCCGCGCCAATTTTGTGCTCTTCGAGAGCGACAAGAACGCGCGCAAGCTGTGGGAGAAAATGGTCAAGCGCGGAGTGCTTGTCCGCGACGTTTCAAAATACCCGAGGCTGGAGCGCGCTCTGCGCGTCTCGATTGGCCGGCCTGAAGAAAACGATGCGTTTCTGAAGGCGCTCGAAGCCGCGCTCGTGGAGGTAAAGAAATGAGCCGCAAAGGAAGTTATCAGCGCAAAACGAAGGAAACGGAGATTTCGGTATCCATCGAGCTTGATGGTTCGGGCAGTTATGACGTCAAGAGCGGCATCGGCTTTCTCGACCACATGCTGGAGTTGTTCGCGCGCCACGGCCTGTTTGACCTGAAGCTGGAATGCAAAGGCGACCTGCATGTCGATGCGCACCACAGCGTAGAGGATATCGCCATTGCGCTGGGCGAAGCGCTCAGGGCCGCAGCCGGTGACAAGAAGGGCCTTATGCGCTATGGCCACGCCTATATCACCATGGACGAGGCTCTCGTGCGCGCCGCGCTGGACCTCAGCGGTCGGCCCTATTTCGTGCCCAATCTTGGCGAGCTCAAGCGCGAAGTGGTGGGGGGGCTGCCCACCGAAATGGTTGAGCACTTCTTCCGCAGTTTCAGCACGCACTTTCCCATGAACCTGCACATTGATGTGCTGCGCGGCAACGACACGCACCACATCATCGAGGGCGTGTTCAAGGCCGTGACGCGCGCACTGCGCGTGGCACTGACCATCGACGCGCGCGAAGCGGGTGTGCCCAGCACCAAGGGCGTGCTGTAGCACGGGCCTCCCGACTTCGCCGAGGCTTCGTCGGGCATGCCTGGCCCGTGGCGGCATCAAACCCGCTCAAGGGCCTCAACAACGCTCAGAGCTGTAATCGCCGCCATCAGGTCCGTGCGTTTCTTGCGTTCTTCCGCACTCAAAGCAAGCGCAGCATGCGGTTGCACGACGACCGCTCTTCGCTGGCGCGGGTAGGGGCCGGTCCACTTGGGATCATCGGGGCCAAAGAGCGCAACCGTGGGAACATCCAGTGCGAGCCCGGCGTGCATCAGGCCTGTGTCCGCCGAGATATGCGCGCGGCACAGTTTCAACAATGCGGCGCACGCCATGAAAGGCAGCGCGCCCGCCAGTGCGCGTTGGCGCTGATCGGGCAACAGCTTGCGCGCGTCGGCGGCTTCGTCGGGGCCGCCTACGAGCAGCACCTGCTGGTTAGCGGCTCGCAGCAGGGCGAGCAACTCTGCCCAACGTTGCAGGGGCCAGCGTTTCGACTGGTTGCTGCCACCGAGATTGAGCGCGATGGCCTCGCCTTGCTGCAGGCCCGCCTGCTTGAGCACGTCGGCGGCCAGCGCTTGCGCCTGCGCACTGGCAAACAGCTCCGGGTGCCAGTGATTACCGCTTGCCCCGACGGCGCGCGTGAGCGCAAGCCGCGCGTCAATCGTGTGATCGCCACCTGCACGGTTGGCCGGCGGCAGTTTAATCGCGTAAAGCAGGCTGTAGGTATGGCTTTCGTAGCCAACCAAAGCACCCGGCAGCGCCGATGCCACCAGTGGCACTACATCGGGGTCATTGGCGTGCTGGATGATCGCGACATCAAAGCCGCGCAGCAGGTTGCGCGTCGAGCGCACCTGCTTGAACTTGCCTTCATAGGGAATCAACTGGTTGACGCGCGGGTTACCCGCGAGCAATTCCACACGGCGACGGTCAACAAACGCGGCTATGTGAGCGAATTGAAAACTCTCTCGTAAATCGGCCAGCGCGCTGGTGGCGAAAATGGTGTCGCCGATGCCCGTGGTGTTCACGACCAAAATGCGCGCGGGCGTGTCAGCGTCCAGCGGCTCAAATGGCGTCAGCGGGTGTTTGCGCAAGTGCCGCCGTGCCCAGAAGAGCGCGATCTTTGTGGCAAGTGATTTGGTCTTGGCGGCCATGGATTGGCCAAGAGGTTACAAGAAGCTCAGCTTGCACTTTGGACAAAACGGCGCGGAGTAACGCATATACGTGCCGCACTTTGGGCAGCGCTTGGAATCGCGCGCGAACTTCGCCTGCGTATCCGCCAGCGCGGCCTCGCCGGGGAAGGCCTTGGCTGCTTTGGCAATCATGCCTGCGGCCTTGTCGTATTCCTCGGCCAGCATGAACAGGTCGATCTTGTCCACCACAGTTTCGGCGTCCTTGGGATTCAGGCGCAGCGCAAGGTCAAAATAGCGGTGCGCGGTGGCGTATTGGCGCTCCTGGCGCGCAACGATGGCCATAGCGCGCAGCAGGAAGCGATTGCCCGGGCGTTTCTTGCAGGCTTGCTCGAGGATCTTCTTGCCCTGCTTGCGCAGCTCATCTTCCATCATCGGGCCGGCGCTGGCCCAGACGGTCATTCCAAGGCCGTAAACCACGGTGCCGGGCTCGTCGTCATAGGCGGCGTTGATGAATTTCTCGGCGAATTGTGCCTGGCCATCAACGATCTCGCGCATGGCCTGCTCAACTTTGATGCGCGCCATTTCCATCTTGTCGGCTGCCGCAATCTGGTTGCTGTCGGGCAATGACATGACGTAACGCCGCCCCAGCCGGGCGAAGTACTCCAGAAAGCGAACATCAAATGCTTCAGCGGCTTCAAACATGCTTTAGGGCCCTGCTGTTCAGGGCTGGTGTTGTCGTTTCCGGCAGCGCGATTGTCAACCATTTCGCCCGTGACGTTGCGCGCTACTCCTTGGTATCGCCGCGGGCAAAGATGCTGGCCACGAAGTTCAGCAGATCCGTCGCACTGGTTTCGTTGTAGCCGTACTTTTCGATCAGTCGCTGTTTGACGACGTCGATCTTGGCCTGGGTTTCCTTATCGACCACGTTGCTGACCAGGCTGGTGAGTTTGATCGAGTCCTTCTGGTCCTCAAAGAGCTTGAGTTCCAGCGCGCGGTGCAGCCGCTCATTGGTGCGATAGTCAAACGTGCGGCCTTCGAGGGCCAGGGCGCCGATGTAGTTCATGATCTCCCGGCGGAAGTCATCCTTGCGCGAGTCGGAGATATCAATCTTCTCCTCGATGCTGCGCATCATGCGCTCATCGGCCTCCTCGAGCTGGCCGGTGTACTTATTGCGCACACGTTCGCGCTGCGTGTAGGCCTTTACATGATCGATATAATTGCTGCACAGGCGGCCGATGGCGTCTTCGTCGGCCGAGATCGCGCGCTGCACTTCGTTCTTGGCGATTTCCTCATACTCCTGGCGCACCACACCCAGCAGCTCCCGATAGAACTTGCGCACCTGTTCACTGGAAATCAGTGAATGGTGCGTCAGGCCCGTTTCAAGCTCGTTGAGCACCATGAACGGGTTGACAGTGTCCGAGCCCTGGTGATTCACGATCGCGTTCGAAATCTTGTCCTGGATGTAGCGCGGCGAAATGCCCTCCATGCCTTCACTCGTGGCTTCGGCGCGCATTTCGCGGATGTTGTCCTCGGTCATGCCGGGGACACTCTTGCCGTTGTAAAGCTTGAGCTTCTGTAACAACGAGATGCCGCCGCGCTTGGGTTCTTCGAGGCGCGTGAGCACCGCCCACATCGCCGCGATTTCAATCGTGTGCGGGGCAATGTGTTTGTTCACGCGCTCAGGCGTGAAGTCCTTCTTGTAAATGCGGACTTCGTTGTCGAGCACGGTGTTGTAGGGCACGTCGATTTTCACCGTGCGGTCGCGGAATGCCTCCATGAGTTCGTTGCTTTGCAGCTTGCGGTATTCCGGCGCGTTGGTGTGGCCGATGATGACTTCGTCGATGTCCGTCTGCGGGAATTTCTTGGGCTTGATCGAGTGTTCCTGCGAGGCACCGAGCAAGTCGTAGAGAAATGCAACATCCAGCTTCAATACTTCGATGAACTCGATCAAGCCGCGATTGGCGACGTTGAACTCGCCATCGAAGTTGAAGGCGCGCGGGTCGGAATCCACTCCGTAAAACGCGATCTTGCGGTAGTTCACGTCGCCCGTGAGTTCCGTGGCGTCCTGGTTCTTTTCATCCTTGGGCTGGAACGTGCCGATGCCCACGCGATCTTTTTCGCTGATCATGATGCGGCGGATCACGACGTGGTTGTCGATCACCTTGCGCCAGTCGCCGCTGTACTTGGCCAGCAGCTCGGCCATGAGCTTGCGCGAGAGCGGGTCGAGGTCGCCTTCCACGTTCAATTTGTACGGAAGCTTGCTGCGCTCGTTGATCTGTTGCATCAGCTTTTTGCGCGGCCCGACCGGGATCAGCTTCAAGGGCTCTTCGTTCATCGGGCTCCAGATCACATCCTGGCCCGTGACTTCATCTTTGACCTTCCAGCCGAAGCTGTACATCCGGCCTTCTTTACTGCGCGAATACTGCTCAAGGCCGCGTTTGAGCAGGCGCACGATCGTGCTCTTGGCGCTGCCAACAGGGCCATGAAGCAAGAGCACTCGCTTTTCGGTGCCGAAGTGGTATGCGGCGCTTTTGAAATGGGCCACAAGCTGCATCAGGGCGCGCTCAATGCCGAATACAGCCTCGTGGCCATTGTTGAACGGGTCGGAGAAGAACTTGTAATTGACCATGGTTTCCTTCTGGTGCACGTACTCGCTCGAGCCGTGCTGAAGGATCAGGTCGTACATGCGCTGGTGCGCGTTGCGGATGATGGCGGGGTCTTCAAGCACCATCGCCATATAATCTTTGAACGAGCCCTCCCACTGGAGGTCGCGGTAGATGGTGACTTCCGGGCTGTCGTCGATGGCGTCGAGAATCTGCTCGGCGTCAAGCGCGGGTTTCTTGGATGCGGCCATAGGTTTCTCGCTGGGCGAGTTGCGATCGGGTTTCATGAGATCAGTCTAACAAAGCCGCGCATCAACGGGAACGCGAACGCGGGTCCAGCCAATCACGCAGGCCATCACCAAACAAGTTGAAGCCCAGCACGGTCACCAGAATGCACGCACCCGAAACGCCCACTTGGAACGCGCCCTTGCTGCTTTGGTCCCAGCCGAGCTTGAGCATCAGGCCCCATTCGGGCACGAACACATCGCCGCCAAGGCCCAAGAACGCCAGCCCGGCCACGCTCAGAATGGAACCGCCCATACCTAGCGTGCCCAGCACAATGATCGGCGTCAGGCAGTTGGGGATAATGTGCCGCGCCAGTATGCGGCCGTGCGAATACCCCAGCGAGTGCGCGGCTTCAACAAACTCCAGCGAGCGAAGCCGCAGCACCTCGGCGCGCACCTGCCGTGCAAAGGAGGGCGCACCCGCTATGCCAACGGCCCAGATCAGGTTCTCGAGTGATTTGCCCAAAACTGCCACTGTGACGACCGCCAAAAGGAAGCTGGGAAAGCTCATCATGAAATCGACGAGCCGCATCAGCACTAGGTCAACCCATCGGCCAAAGTAGCCTGCGAGCGCACCAACCACACTACCTGCTACCAAAGAGAGCAACGTGGCCGCCAAGGCAATACTCAACGTGTACCGCGCGCCGAAAATAAGCCGCGAATAGAGATCGCGCCCCTGGCTGTCTGTACCCAGCCAGTGATCGCTGCTGGCAGGGGAGTGGAGTTGATCCCGAAACGCCTCCATGGCGCCGTAGGGCGCGAGGACATTCGCAAACACGGCAGCGAGCATCATCAAGCCAATGATGGCCAGACCGCCCTGCGCGGGTCTGTGCGTGAGCACGAAGCGCCAGAAGTCGCGCGCGCCCGTGGCGAAAAAGATCGTGAATTCTTTCATGACGCCTCTCGCTTTCTGAGGCGTGGATCAATGAAGGAGTAACTGATATCGGTGAGCAGGTTCATGAGCACAAACGTGGACGCAATCAACAGCACGCCGGCCTGAAGGGGTCGCGCGTCGAGAACTTCAATGGCCTCAATCACGTAACGTCCAAGGCCAGGCCAGCTGAAAATTGTTTCGGTCAATACGGCGCCGCCCAGGAGGTAGCCGAACTGTGTGGTGATGGCTGTGATGATCGGGATGAACGCGTTCCTGAGCGCGTGCTTGAGCACCACACTTGCGGGCTTGGCGCCCTTGGCGCGAGCGGTTCGAATGTAGTCCTGCTTCAACGCCTCCAGCATAGTCGAGCGCGTAATGCGCGCGATCAAGGCCATCGGCACCGTCGCAAGCACGAGGGAGGGCAAGAACAGGTGCGAAAGCACGTCCAGCGTGAGGTCGAGGTTCTTGTAATAGAAGATGGCGTCGATGACGAAAAAGCCCGTCTGCGGCTCGAAGCCTTCCCAACCAGCGTAATTCAGCCTTTGCCCGAAAGGCAGAATCTTCATCGTGCCGGCAAATAGCTTTTGCACCAGAAAGCCCAGCCAGAAGATGGGCATCGAAACGCCAATCAGCGCAAACGCCAGGCACACAAAGTCCCAGATCGAACGCGGCTTGAGAGCCGCCAGAATTCCCAGTGAAACGCCGATCAACGTAGCGAACAGCATGGCGCCCACCGCCAGTTCAATGGTGGCGGGTACTCGCTCTGCCAGCTCCTTGAGCACAGGGCGGTTGGAAGCGTGGCTGTCGCCGAAGTCGCCGCGCATCACGCCCGAGACCCAGCGCAGATACTGTTCGTGCAGCGGAAGATTGAGCCCTGCCTGCTCACGAAACTGGCGCTTGTTTTCTTCGGTGGCGCGCTGGCCCAGTAGTGCAGCCGCCGGATCGCCGGGCAGGGCGTGCAGAAGCAGGAACGAGACCAGGCTGATGCCAATCAGCATGGGCACTGCCGCGAGCAGGCGTCGGGCTATGTGCGCGAACATGGGGCCGGTTTACTCTTTGTAGTGCGCCTTGTGCAGCCGGTACGTTCCGGTCGAGTCCACGTAAATGCCTTCAACCTCCGAACGCCAGGCAACAGCCTGCTTGGCGGTAAGCAGCGGAACCATGGGACGGAATTTCTCATGCACGGTTTTTTCGAGCTCCAGGTACATGGCTTCACGCTTGGAGATGTCGCGTTCAACTGCGGCAGCATCTACTTTTGCCGCTACATCCTTGTCCCAGAAGCGCGGCACGTTGTTGTCAGAGGGCTTACCACGGCCGGAAAGAAGCGGCGTCCAGAAGTTGTCGGGCTCGCCCGTTTCGCCCATCCAGCCGATCAACACCATAGGCGCCGTACCCTTGGAGATGATGTCGCCCAGTTCGCGCATGGGCGTGGGTTCGGGTTTGACGGTGATGCCGATTTCCGCGAGTTGCTGGCGAATGAAATCCGCAACCTCCGGCGGCTTGCCCAGGTAGGGCCGCGAAACAGCTGGGTGCAGCAGCTTGAGTTCAAGCTTTTCAACGCCCGCCCCCTTGAGCAGCGCGCGCGCTTTTTCAAGCCGTTCAGCGCGTGATCCAGTATCGGTGGAAGGCCTGTAGCCCGCAGGGTGCCCGATCATCACGGGCGGCAGGAGCACATGGTGCGCTTTGGCCGTGCCCGCATAGAGCGTGAGCATCTGCTCGCGATCAATGGCGTAGGCAATGGCCTGGCGCACTTCGAGCTTGGATGTGGCAAAGCCGTTGGCGGCATCGGTGTTCAGACCCAGATAGCACAGATTTTCGGCTTCCCACGAATAGAGCGTCACGCCGGTGTCCTTGCTCAGCAAGTCCCAGTCTTCAGGGGCGGGGCTGTCAATCAACTGCACAGCGCCGCTGGTAAGTTGCTCGCGGCGTTTCTTGTGGTCTTTGTCGTGATTGAAAACGACCCGCGAAGTCGCCGCCTTGCCTCCCCAGTAG
Source organism: Planctomycetota bacterium (assembly GCA_020845475.1). Classification (GTDB taxonomy): domain Bacteria; phylum Planctomycetota; class UBA8742; order UBA2392; family UBA2392; genus UBA2392. Next base: position 15,925 of record JADLFN010000026.1, on the reverse strand, counting down.
CCGTCAAAGGCCGTCATGATCACGGTTTCGGCGCCCTGGTAGTCGCCTTCCTTGGCGATCGTGTATGGGCCTGTTCCCGCTGGATGACGCGTGAGCCAGTTCTGGCGTGCACCGGCGTTGGCCTCTTTTTCCATGGCCGCAATCGCCTTGGGGCTCACGATCGAAGCGGCAAACAAGCCACAGCTGGCAATGAACTTGGGGTTGGAGGCCTTGAGCGTAATGCGCAGCGTGAAGTCGTCCACCGCTTCAATCTTCTCGATATCGCCAAAATACTCCTCGGCGTAGGGCAGCTTGGGCGGTGCGGCCGGATCCTTCAGGTTGGTGCCGCGCTCGAAACTGCGCTTGGCGGCGGCCGCGTTGAAATCAGCGCCGTCGTGGAACTTGACGCCCTTGCGCAGATTGAAAGTGAACACCTTGAAATCTTCGTCCTTCCAGCTCTCCGCGAGGCATGGCTCCCAGCGCACGGGCGGCTTGGCTGAAGGCTGTACGAGTGTGTCGTACATCTGCTGGATCAGGTAGGCATCGCCGCCGCTGTTGGTCGCGTGCGGGTCAAGAATCTCCGACTTGTCGCCGCGTGCTACAACGATGACGTCCTTCTTCTCGACTTTCTTGAGTTCCGGGACGCTGTTGCCTCCACATGCAGACAGCCACACTACCGGCAGCAGGGCAATCGCGAGCATTGAGGCAAATCTGTACATGGCTTGGTCTCGAATACGGGCTTGCCTGACTTAGCTTAGGCGAAGTCGGGTGGGGGTGCGCATGATGCAGGCTTGGCGCGCGTTGCGCAACGAACTTTGGGGCATGTGCGTGCGGCCAAACTGCAAAACGCCGGCGAGCCGGCGCACTCCAAAGTTACAGCCCCAGCGTCTTTCTCTCCAATTCGGCTACGCGCGCTTCCAGCGCAGCGAGGCGCTGATCGAGAGTGGGGGACACGGCTGTTGCGTTCAAGCTGCCTGATGCCGTGGTGGGGGCCTCCGGCGCGGCTTGGGGGAGCTTCTCGCCCTCTCCGTAAAACGTGTGGGCCCAGCGTACTCCGCGGGTGCGGCCTTCTTCGCTCAGCCTTTGCACCAGCGGCTCGGCCCTTGTGCGCAGCGATTCGAGTGTGGCGTGCAGGGATTCGAGCGTTGGGAAATCGTGCATGCGGCTGGCGCGTGAGCGCAGCTCGCCTTCGCTTTGCGGGCCGCGCAGCATGAGCTCGGCCAGCACGGCTACTTCGTCCTTGCCGAGGTGCATCGTGGCGCTCAGCGCCTCTTCCCACTTTGAAACGCGCGCGCCGGCGCCGAAGAACTGCATGGCGAGCGAGCGCGTTTTCAGGCTCATGCAGGTTTGCTCAACTTGTTGCTCGGTGTAACTGGTTTCGGGGTCGCGCGCCGATTTCTGGTTGCAGCCGTTGGTCAGCGCATTGAGCGAGAGTGGGTAGGCCTGCGGCGTCGTGAGCCACTTCTCAATCAGCGTGCCCAGAACGCGGCGTTCGATTTCATTGAGTTTCAAAGGCATCGATGCACCTAACGGTAGGGGCGACATCTTTGTCGCCCCTGTTACACGTTGCAAGTGCCCGCTATCTCTACTTTTTCTCTTCGTATTCCTTGGCCAATTCTGCGGCCTGCTTGCCTGCGGGCGTATCGGCGAATTCTTTCGCGAGCTTGTTGAGGGCCTTGGCGGCATCTGCGGGCTTCATGTCTTTGAGGCCGGGCTTCAGCTTCTCCAGTTTCTCGCGCGCTTCGACGCATTGCTTGTAGGCCTTGCTGGCCTTGGTCTTCTTGGCTTCGCTGGCGCAATCTTTGGCGTAGTCGATACCGCCAAAGTCCTTGGCGTCGCCCTCGAGCAGCGCCACGAGCTTCTCCAGTTCGCCGCTGTCGCGGTAGATCTTGGCGGCAGCCTTGTTCATCTCGAGGCGGCCGTTGAGCAGATCGGCGATGTACTGCGCGTCAGCCTTGACCTTCTCGTCCTTGTGTTTGAGCGGCTTTTCGAGCGCATTGAGCGCTCCACCGTACTGGCCGTTGTCGTATGCGCTCACAGCCGCGCCAAGCGCATCACTGAGCTTGCGCGGGATCTTGGGCGCGCGCAGGTCTTTGAGCCAGCCATCCACTAACGCGTCGTTCAGCCCCTGCGGGTGGCCGCGCCAGATGCAGTTGCCGTCAACGTCGATGCCGTAGCTGGTGGGGTAGCCCTGGGCCTTGACGAGCTTGTAGACGTCCACAACGCGCGCGACGCCAAGCTTGAGCTTCTTATCAGCGATGAATTTCTCAAGCTCGGGCGCCTTGTCAACGTCCGTGGCCATGATGATTTCGACGCCTTTGTCGCGATACTTCTCATTTACCTCAACGAGGTGCGGGAGAAACCGCATGCAGGGCTCTCAGTGAATCTTCCAGATCTCGAGGAATACAATTCTGCCGCGGTAATCCGTGAGCTGCTTCGCGCCGGGCAGTGTGTTCCAGCTTGCCTCGAACTTGAAGTTGGGAGCTTCTTCGCCCTTGTCCATGGCCGCAAGCGTCGTGGCGTACAGCGCCAAACACGCGGCTAGAAACATCGTCTTCATTGCTGTCCCCTTTGCCCAGAGGAATGAAAACGCCCGCCAGCTCTTTTGCCGGCGGGCGCGTTGAATCACCGGCTATTTGAGGTCTTTGAGTCTCTCTTCGGCAAGCTTGGCCTGGGGCGTTCCGGCGAAATCTTTGATGAACTTCTCAAGCGCCTTGGCGGCTTTGTCGTCGGCAAGGTCATTGAGCTTGGGCTCGAGCTTGGCCCATGCGTCGGCGGCTTTGGCGCAGAGCTTGTATTCCTTGCTCGCCTTGACCGTCTTGGCTTCGTCGCCGCAGGCCTTGCCGTATTCGCTGCCTTCCCAGCCCTTGGCCTCTTCTTCAAGGACCGGCAGCAGCTTGACGAGATCGCCGGCGTCGCGCAGTTTCTTGGCCTTGGCCTCGCCTGCTGCTTTGCGCTTCTCGATCACGCCGTTGACATATTCAGCGTCAGCTTTGACTTTTGCGTCCTCAGACGTCAGGTGCTCAGCCACGGCTTCAAAGGCCTTTCCGAACTGGCCCTTGTTGTAGGCCTCAACGGACGCCTTTAGCGGCTTTTGAACCTCGCGCGTGATCTTGCCGGGGGCGAGATCCTTGATCCACTCTTCGATCTGTGCATCGTTCAACTGGGCCGGGTGGCCTTCCCAGATGCACTTTCCCTCGGCGTCAAGAACCCAGCCGTGGGGGATGCCGTTGGTCTGGTACAGGGCTGCAATATCGGCCTTCACAACTCCAAAGGAGGCGCTTGCCCCTTTGACCATCTTGTCTTCAATGGTGCCGGCGGCTTCACTGCTTACGGCAACAATCTCGAAGCCGCGTTCGCGGTATTTCTTGTTCAGTTCATTCAAGTGCGGGACCCCGCGCATGCAGGGGCTTCAGTTCGTGGCCCATCGTTCAACGAGTACCACGCGCTCACGGTAGTCAGAGAGCTTGGTCGCGCCCTCAATTGTGTTCCAGCTCTTGTCGAACTTGAAATCGGGGCCCATTTCCCCGACGGCGACGGCGCTAAGCGAGCCAGCAAACAACACGCTCGCCAAGGCCAGCAATCCCAACGCTGTGGCTTTCATGTCCTCTCCAGTTGCCCAGTATCTAACTAAGTAGTGGAATTGGGCCGGCTACGCTTACGCACAAACCAGAAGCCCGCCGCCAGCATGCAAAGCAACATCCCCGGCGCCCATGAGCCAGTGGGGGAGACAACACAGCCGCCCTCTTCCGAGGGCCGATTGCCCTGGCCGCCGTCACCTCCGCCGCCGCCGCTTCCACTGACGGTAATCACGTTGCCGCTGATGCTGGTGATCGCGGTGGTCAGGAAATCGCCGCTTGCGCCTTCGGCCCCGAGAATTCCGGTGCGATTGACCAGCACTTCCACGACAGCGTCGGCCGTGCTGTTGAAACTCACGCCAATCCAGAAGGCGCGCACGGTGCCCGAATTGATCGAAGTAAGCGCCGTGACAGCCGCGCCGTCGAAGATGACCGTCAAGGTGCTGCCGGCCACCGCCCACTTGGCGACGTCGGCGCTGGTGCGCGCCTGGATCAGCGGGTCTTGTGTGTTGGGCTCAAACGCGGCATCGAAATCGTCGCCGAACAGGCTGACCGAAGCAATCACGTTGGCATCGGCGGGTGCGCCGAGGTTGAGGCTGACGGTGATGCTTGACAGGTCAAGACCTACCAGCTCGCCGGGAATCACGGCCGCCAGACAGTCAAGGCGAAAGTGCGCCCCGGCAACGTTGGTGCTTCCGCGAGCCACGGTGCGCGGCGATGCGGGATTGCCCGTGCCCGCCAGCAGATTGGACATGCTGTTGCGGATGGTGATCGTGTTCCCTTGAACGGGAAACGCACCCGTGACGCTATCGGTGCCGGGATTCGCCAGCGTGATATCGCCAGCCGCCGCGATGCTGAAACGAAACCCGTCGCCGTAACTGGCCACATTGGCGCCGGTGTTGACAATCACCTGCATCAGGCGCGAACTGGTGGGCACGCTGAACGCGCCGGTGAACAACAGTGTCGCGGCTACGCCGTTGGGCGCCTGGCCGACGCCGATTTCTTCGCCGGCTTCGAAACTGGAGTTGCCGTTGGCGTCATAGAACACGCGCACGGCGGTGAAAGCTTCGTCGGCCGTGGTTGGGTTCGTAAACGTGATAGTCACGGCCGAACAATCCACGGAAGCGCCAGTTGAGGTTAGCACAAAGCGCGTGACCTCAATGGAAGTGTCGCTGAGCCGGTTTTCGAAGTTCGCGGGCGAGGCGCCGCTGAGCGTCACGTTCAAAGTAGCAGCAGCCAGCGTGGAAGCCGCCAGCAAAGCGGCACACAGGGCGAAAAGCGCCAGGATCGATTTAGAAGCCAAGGAAAGCCTCAATTGGGGCCGAGAGTCGGGGCAAAGTGCCAGTTTAACTCCCGAATGCCCAAGCCGGTGAAGTAAACTCGGCCGCAGGCAAGCAAAGCAGCAACCCGTGACCGTCAATCGGCGCCAAACCAGCCAGCAGAGCCAGACGGCTGGCAGCAGCCCCCTCGGACCCCCAACCGCACATAACACTGATTATCGGACGTAGGGGGTCTGAGGGCTAGAATCGTACTAGGCACACTTGCTGCAGATAACCTCAAGGAATTCGAACGCACTCTTTAGGTACTCTGTAGCGGTGCCCAAGCTGAGGCCGCTAGGTTTTCCGTGCGCTATCTCGTGGCGTCTAGCGACGATACTATCGATATGGTCGCCGATGCGTCCCTCGATTCCACTTTGCACTTCCCTCGCCCAGTCCTCGCTGAACTTTTGCAAGAGAGCAATGACCTTGCCTACTTTGGGGTTTTGAAATGTCTCCAACTCCTTCGAGATGAATCGAACGAGTTCAGGAGAGGCATGGATTTGGGCGTAGGCACCAAAATGCACTCGAATCGCTTGTTCGATAAACCCAGAAGTCAGAACACAAATGTAACGAGCAAAATGCCCCTGTGCTTCGGCATCGACTAACTTCTGTGCGAAGGCCAAAGTCGATTTCAGACGTGACTGATGCGCGACTATGTCCGGATGCACTAATCGACCTCGTGAAAGTACCTTGTCGCGATCTTCAGTCTCTTTTCGAGGCGATCCTCTTGAGAGGTCGAAGTGCTGCATACCTCCTGAAAATCTGCATCTTTGATCAGTTCACGGTACTTGCTGCCAACATCTGTAATCTTGCTAATTCGCCCGTTGCTCAGGCGCCTGGAAATGCCGACCATGACCGAGTCGAACACGGCGGCATTGAATGCGCGCTCGGGCTTGAATGCACGTTTCCCGACCGATTCGAATACGATGTCAATTACTTCGACGAAGTCAGTCCTTAGTTGTCCAAACTGTTGCTTCTGGAGATGTCGATTGGCACCCATGTACCGGTTGAGGAATTCGACCATTGGGCGCTTATAGCTGTTGGAGTGGTAAAGCAACGCAAAGTAGCGCAGGATCAACTCCTTGTCTCTCATCCGTTTGTTTACAGCGCCAAAGATCGATCGCCAGGATTTCGTCTTGTTTAGATCATCTAGGGCTTCATTAAATTCTCCGTGGTAGATACAGGCCCGTATTTCTTGGGGCTGCAATCGCGTACCACCTGTGTTCAGCCTCTCGAACACGTGGTAGATGCTACTGTCATCCTCCGAGGGAACGTCTTGCTTGATAACCGTGGCGTGCAGGATTGAGTCGTCAAGGCGGCGGCGGTCCTGCTGATCAAGCTTCTTGTAGGAGAGTCCTTCAAATTGTTCCTGAACGTCAACTAGCGAGAACGCCCGCTCATTTGGTCCAAACACGCCCTCATAGAAGAAGAGCAAGGTCTTCAGTCGTTGTTGACCATCTACGACCAAAAGTCGATTTGTCTCTGCCTCGCGGGCCAAGAAAATGCCCGGTACCGGTAAGCCGAGCAAGAGCGTCTCAATAAATCGCGACGCTTGATGGTAGTTCCACACATAGCCGCGCTGAAATCGCGGTACGTAAATGTCCTCGTCCTTAATTCTGTGCACAATGCCGCGGACGTCGTAGTCGGCACCGTAACTGGTTATCGCGTACTTGAATGGGACGACTACGTGTTCGTCGCCAAGCTCGTCCTGAATAAATAGTTCACGCTTAGTTGTTGCCATCTCTGATTATCCTGGAGTGGTTCAAGATCGCTGCGGATCGTATTTGAATTTCGCCGCCCATGCTAGAACTCTTTGTCCGCGGGAGAGATCCCGCGTGATCCCCAGGTCCAGCGGTGCAGGCCCTCGTCGTATCTCAAATGACAGGCCTGGCAGAACGCGGCCAGGTTTTCATCGGCGCAGTTGCTTGGGTTGTGGTCGAGGTGCGCCGTGTGCAGGATGACTTTGACGCGCTTGATATGCGGCGGGTCACCGTAGTGCCGCAAATGGTCCCACCATTGGCGGCTTGGCCACGGCGGCGGCGCATCGATGGGTTTCCCGTTGGCGTCAAACCACTTGCCGTCGCGTTGCCATGATCCCTGCGGGCCCTGATACACAATCTCGCCGTGGCGCTTGCCGCAGTTCTCGCAGATGCCTTTGGCGCGCTCAAAGCGCACGCGCCTGCTGATTTTGGCCCAATCTTTGGGGTAGCCTCGCTTGCGCAACTGGCTCAGCGGCCGTGGCGGTTTCACCACTTTGGGCGCGCGGGCACGGCGCGGCTTCTCGCCGCGTTCAATAGCGCGCATGCTCAGGCGAAATTCGGCCATGAGTCCCCCACTCGAATGCTAGCAGGCGCTGCGACAGATTCGGACGCGGGCTCGCTAACCGCTCAGTTAGCGGCTTTGCGGGCACTGCTGATTGACGGCGCGCGAAAAATGGTCAACCTGTCGGGGCACTATCGGGAGCCACCATGTTTGCTGGCAGCATCACGGCCATTGTTACACCCTTCGACGACAGCGGCAAAGTTGACCTCGACGCCCTGGAGAAGCTCGTTCACTGGCAAATCGAGCAGGGCACGCAGGGCCTAATTCCCTGCGGCAGCACAGGCGAAAGCATCACGCTCAACAACGATGAGCGCGAAGCAGTCATTGAACGCGTCATCAAGGCCGCGAAAAAGCGCGTGCCGATCATTGCGGGCACCGGCTCGAGCGCGACCTGGGCCACGGTGGAAGCCACCAAGCGCGCCGAGAAAATGGGCGCCGATGCCGTCTTGGTCGTGACGCCCGCGTACAACAAGCCGCAGCAGGAAGGGCTGTACCGCCACTACGCCGAAGTGGCCAAGGCCACGAAAATACCCGTGGTGCTCTACAACGTGCCGGGCCGCGCCGCTGTGAACCTGTTGCCGGAAACCTGCGCGCGACTTAATGCCGACTTCAAAAACGTGGTGGCTTACAAGGATGCTGCGGCCAATCTCGAGCAGACGGCGCAAGTCCTGCGCCTTTCAAAGCTGACGGTGCTTTCGGGCGATGACGGACTGACCTTTCCCATGATGGCCATGGGGGCCACGGGCGTAATTTCCGTGGCCAGCAACGTGGTTCCGCGCGCGATTCGCGAGCTTGTGGATGCGTGCGCCGCGAAGAATCTCGACAAGGGCATGGAGCTTCACTTGAAACTGCTGCCCGTGATCAACGCCTTGTTTATTGAAACCAACCCCGTGCCCGCAAAGGCCGCCTTGGCGATGCTGGGCAAGATCAAAGAGCACGTGCGCCTGCCGCTGGCGCCGTTGGCGGACAAGAACAAAGAAGTCCTGAGGAAAGCGCTCAAGGATTTCGGTGCGCTGTAGGGGCGACCCATGGGTCGCCCTCGAGAGATTGCACCGTAGGGGCGACATATATGTCGCCCCTACTCACGGACGCACACTCACCTTCAACGTGCGAATGCCTTCTCCCTGCGTGTGCGCCTGAGCAGCAACGTCAACATCAGGGCCGCAAGCCACAGCACCCCCACTGACTCGCCGGTGGTGCAGCCGCCGTCGCCTTTGTCGCCGCCGCCTCCCCCACTGCCGATGATGCCGTTCTTGTTTACGACCACGCGCACTTGATCGGTCGAGGTCAGGCCCAGCGAATCGGTCACGGTCAGTTCGAACACGAAGGTCGCGTCTCCGCCTCCGGTGACGAACGACGGGAATGCCGTGTTGGCGCCGCTGAGCGTGACGCTCGTGCCGGAGATCTGCGTCCAGGAATACGTCAGCACGTCGCCGGTGTTCGGGTCCGTGCTGCCGCTGCCGCTGAGCTGAACGAGAGACGTGAACATTGCGCCCTGGTCGGGCCCGGCGTTGGCGACGGGCGGCAGATTCTCTTCGACAGTCACCTGCACGCGATCGGTCGTGAAGTCGCCGCGGTCATCGGTGACTGTAACCTCGAACTCGAGAATCTCGTTTGCGGCCACCATCGGCGCATCGAAATCAGGGCTGGCCGTGTTTGCGTTGTTCAGCGTTACGGTTGTGCCCGCCGTTTGCGTCCACGCGTAGGTCAGCGGGTCGCTTTCGGCGTCGCTGCTGGCGGTGGCGTCAAGCACAAGCGCCGTCGTGCCTTCCAATGCGGCGAAGTCGGCGCCCGCGTCGGCCACGGGTGCGGCATTGTTGAGCACCGAAATCGTGACGGTGTCGGTCGTGAAATCACCGCGGTCGTCGCTGACGGTCACTTCGAACACCAGGTTGTCGTCAGCACTGACCCACGGCGCGGTGAACGTGGGCGTTTGCGTGTTCGCGCCCGTCAACGTTGCAGCCGTGCCAGAGAGTTGCGTCCAGGCATAAGTCAGCGGGTCGCTTTCAGCGTTGGAGCTGCCGACGGCGCTGAGTTGCACCGGGTCGTTTTCGCGCACGGTATCGTCGTTGCCGGCAAACGCCACAGGCGCGGCATTGTTCAAGATCGTCACCTGCACCGTGGCCGTATCGGCGTCCAGGCTGGCGTCGCGCACCGTTACTTCAAAGGTGACGACTTCGTCCTGTGAAACCGAAGGCGCGGTGAAACTCGGCGTAGCGGTGTTGGCGCCCGTCAGGTTGACCGTGACTGCACCGGCAATCTGCGCCCATTGGTAGGTGATCGGGTTTCCCTCCGGGTCGCTGCTGGCTGAGGCATTGAGCTGGCCCGGCGCCACTTCACGCACCGAAAACGCCGTGCCGGCGTCAGCGTTGGGCGCTGCGTTGGTGCGCAGGTTGAACTCGAGCGCGAGATAATTGAGCGTGCCGGTGTTGGTGGCCACACGGTCGCGTACGTGGATTTTCCAGGTGCCGGTGATGTGCTGGTGCACCAAAGCCGTCATATCGTCGTCGTACTGGCGTGTGTCGGGGAACACGCCGATCACGTCGGTGTAAGAGTTCTGGTCGCCGGAGTTCACGGTCTTGAGGTTGACCATCGTGCCCAGGGGCGACTCGAGAATCATCTGCACGTCGCCGCGGCGGTTGTGCACGATGCGGGTATAAACGCGAACCTGGGTGATCACGCGCGGATCGTTGACCACAAAGTTGCGCACCACGCCCGTAGCGTTGTTGTCCGGGATGCTTACGGCGGCGCCGGTGTTCAGCGCGTCCTCAAAGAGCAGCGTTTGCGTGTTCAGGTCGGCGCTGCTGGCGAGCACAAAACCCGTCACGTCGTTGGGCACTTCGGTCTGCGGGTTGGCGGGAATCGAGAAGCCGCGCACGCGCACCTTCCAGGTTCCGGCGGCGGGGTTGGCGACGCGGCATAGCTCAATGTTGTCGCGGCGGTTGGGGCCGGTGGTCGTAAACACGTGATTCTGCGAATTCGCCGCGGCCGCAAGCAGGCCGGCATACGGATAGCGAATGGTGGTGCCGTTGGGCTCGACTAGTTCAAGGTCGAGGTCATTGACCACAGCCACAGAGGCGCCGGCGTTGCAATAGATATCGAGCCACGAGCAGGAAACGGCCAGCGAAGGTGTGGCCGCCGCCACGGTGATCGTGTATTCGATGACTTCACCCTGGTGCACATAGCCGCGCACGATGCGCTTGCCGCCCGAGGCGGAGTCAGCGAGCATCAGGTCGGCGGCGGCCTTGTCGTCCACGATGCCAAAGCCGAACTGGTAATCGGGGCCGGCGTTGCCGCGATCTTGACACGTCAAGGCCAGCACGGAGCGCACGGTGTCAGGCTCGAGGATGCGGTTCTGGTGCAGGTTCTTCCATAGCTGCGAAAGCAGCGTAAGTGAGCCCGTCATGCTGGGTGCCGACATGCTCGTGCCGCTGTAGCTGGCGTAGGACGTATCGCTGGTGCGGATCGCGCTTGTGAGGCCCTCACCATTGGCGCAGAACTGGGGCACGAGTCGGCCGTCCATGCAGGGCCCGCGCGATGAGAAGGCCGTAATGGCGTTGGCGTCCGTCGAGGCAGCCATGATCAAGCCGTTTCGGTGAGCATTGAAGCTGCCGACCGTGACGCTGCCGTCGGTGAAAGGCTTGGCGCCGGCGCCACCGGGATTGGTGGACGCGTAGTTGCCCGCGCTTTGGACCATGGGCACCAGATAGTCGCGGTTGGTCCAGTCGTTGACCTGGCAATCGGCGGTATATTGGCCCCAATCATCGGCGCCGCCGCTGAAACTCGAGTAGCTGTGGTTGTCGGCCACGTGGTTCCAGTTGTGCTTGGCGTTGCGGCGTTCCTGATCCACGTTGTCCCAGAGGTGCGCCAGTACATAGGCTTTGGGCGCAAAGCCCTTGGCGCCCGCGTTGTTGGTGCCATCGCCGATGATCGTGCCCGTAACGTGACAGCCGTGGTCAGCGGTGCCCGAACTATCGACGCGCAGCACGCGTTTGGTGCCGTTATTGATCAACGAAGGGCTCGGCGCACCCTGGAATTGCTCGTGGGTATCGCGCGCGTGGCCGTTATCCCACACGGCCGCAATCTGCCCCGTGCCATCGAGGTTGTACGGCGCCACGCCAATGATCGCACTGGTGGCATTGCTGATGCCCGCACTGACCTGGTTATCGACCACCCGCCAGGGCGCGGGCTCCATGAACTCGACGAGGTTGCTCTGTGCCAGCGTTTCAAACCCGGCCGCGCTCACGCGCACTTTCACGATTGGCGTGTTGAGGTCAATTGCGTTGCCCTTGCCGCGCGTGGCTTCAAGAATCTCTGCGCCGGCGTTATCCAGCAGCGCTGCGGCCTGCGCTACATCGGTGTCACGCCAGAACAGCACCTGAAAATCACCGCCCTGGCTTGCGCGGTCAAAGGCGCCGCGTGAAAGCTTGTCCTCGCGCATGACTGGCAGCGTGCCCAGGACTTCGGCCTCGGCACGCAGAATGGGGCGCAGCGCCGCCAGCGGCTGCGCGTCATCCACGCGCACAATGTGCGTGCGCTGCCAGATGTAGCCCATGAAACGAACGCCCGCCGCGCTCAAACGATTGGCAAGCCCACGCGAGAGGTCATGCCTGAAGGTGATATAGAACGGTGCGCCTGCTGATTGCGGCAGTGGGCACGAAGGCTCGGCCAACACATAGCGGCTGCGCAGCCGAATCAGCCTCTGCGCATCGCTCTCAGAAAGGCTGCGCTCAAAGGCCAACTGGGCCGCGTAGTCGTAAGCGGGTCCCAGATCAAGGCTGCTCTGCGCCTTGCGTGCCGGGCTCAATGCAGTGTCCTGCGCACTGGGCTGTACCAGCAATACGGCCGGAGAAATCGCCGCCAAGGCCACCAGCGCCAGCTTCATGGACAAACGCGTGTTCATGCCGACTCCTGCAAGAAGTTGTGCATCGCGCCGAAAAGCACCAACGAAGGAGCGCAGATCGCTCCTCGCCGGTGCAAACTCAATTGTCAAGCCGCACTACTTCAGCGCGGCTTTGCGAAGTCTGATCGCTACCGCAAGCGCGGCTGCCGCGCCAAGCAAGAGCCACAGCGCGCCGTGATCCTCAGCGCTGCTGCATCCCCCACCGCCGCCGCTCTTGCCGCCTCCCCCACCGCCGCCGCCCCCACCACTGCCGCCGGCGGTGGCCTGAACGGTGATCGTAACCGTGTCCACATCCACGCCGCCGCGGCCATCATCGACCGTTAGCTGGAATGTCAACGTATCAGTGGTAGCTGGCGCGGCAAAGCTTACGGTGGCTCCCGAGCCGGTAAGTGTGACGGTTGTAAACCCGCCAACCTGCAACCACGAATAGCTGAGCGGATCAGCATCGGGATCCGAGCTGCCCGAAGCGTCCAGGTTCACCGTCGCGTTGAAAGTCACGGTTTGGTTGGGCCCGGCATTGGCAACCGGCGGGTTGTTGGGGGTGCTGGTGTCATTGACCGTGACAATGATGTCATCCGTGTCGCTGCCACCGCGCCCGTCATTGACCGTGAGGCGGAAGGTCAGTTGCGTACTGGCCGCCACCATGGGCGCCGTAAAGGAAGGCGTAGCTGTGTTGGCACCGCTCAGTGTGACCGTGGGCGTGCCGGCAATCTGCGCCCAGGCGAAACTCAACGCGTCGCCGTCGGGGTCGTTGCTCTGCGAACCGTTGAGATTGACCGTGGTTCCTTCATTCACCTGTTGATCCACGCCCGCGTTGGCGTTGGGCGGGTTGTTGGGCGCCGTAAAGTCGAGCACGGTAACAATGACATCGTCGGTATCGCTGCCGCCCTGGCCGTCATTGACCGTAAGGCGGAACGTGAATGGCGTGTTGCTCGTTACGCTCGGCGCTGTGAACGTGGGCGTAGCCGTTGTCGCGCCCGTCAGCGCAATTGTCGGAGAAGCGGGCGAGATCTGCTGCCACGAGTAAGTCAGCGGGTTGGAATCGGGGTCAAAGCTGGCTGTGCCGTTGAGCTGGCCGGCTACGAGTTCCTGCACGTTGAAGTCTACGCCGGCGTCGGCCACTGGCGGGTTGTTGATGACTGTTCCCGGCGGGTCAAACTCAATCTCCAGCGCAAGCCAGTTGATCGTGCCCGTTTCGCCGGCGTTGTTGTCGGCAATGGTCACCGTCCAGGTGCCGTTAGCAGGCTTGCCGTAAATGGACGTCACATCGTCGTTGTATTTGCGCGTGTCGGGGAAGATGCCGATGATGTCGTCGCGCGTGCTGGTGTCGTTGCCCTCGAGCAGCACTTCGGTGTTATCCGGGTGGCGCAGACGAATGCTCAGGTTGCCGCGCGCGGTGTGCAGGCAGGTGGCATAAACGCGCACGTGGCGCACCAGCTTGGTTTCGGTCACGTTGAATGTGCGCGCCACGCCCGCCGCTGAGTTGTCCGGAATCGCAACGGGACTTCCGCTGTTCAATGCGTCGTCGTAGCGAACACTGTCGCGCGACACCGGCCGGTTGCTCACGACCACAAAGCCGATGGGCGTATTGGGGTCAGGCAGCGAGAATCCGCGCACGCGGATTTTCCATTGGCCGGTGGCCGGGCTCGTGACCACCGCCTGTTCAATGTTGTCGCGGCGGTTGGCCGTAGTCTGCGTGAAGACTGTGGTCTGGCTGCCACCCGTGGTCAGGCCGCTATAAGGAAAGCGAATCGTCGTGCCGTTGGGCTCAACCAGTTCCAGGTCCAGGTCATTGACCAGCTTCACCGTCGCGCTGCCGCTGGGCTGCGTGTCGAGCCAGCTTAGCGTGACTTTCAAAGGCGTGGCCGACGACGTCACATCAACGGGCCACTCGCTCACGCTTGAAGCACGCGCGATGCCGCGCACGATCTGTTTGCCGTTGCTGGCCTTGTCAGCAAGAATCAAATCGGCCGCGGCTTTGACATCGACAATGCCAAAGCCGTACTGGTAATCGGGCCCGGCGTTGCCGGCATCCACCGCCGTTTGCGCCACCACGGCGCGCGCGACATCCGGGGCGAACGTCATCTTGTTGTGCTGCGCGCGCCAGAGTTGCGCCAGCAGCACCATCGCGCCGCACATCGAGGGCCCGGACATGCTCGTGCCTGAGAACTGCGCGTAGCTGTTCGTGGGCACCGTGCTGTTAAGGTTCTCGCCATTGGCCGAGATCGTCGGCACCAGCCGCCCGTCGTTGGCCGGGCCGCGCGACGAGAAACTTGAGATCGTTCCGCTGTCGGAGGTGCTCGCGACGCAGAAGCCGTTCTTGATGCAGCTGTCGTTCGTGATGGTCGTGGTGCCGCTGCCGTCGTTGCCCGCACTCTTGCACATGACCATCAGCAAGTCGCGGTTGTCCACGTCCACGGTGCTCGCGTAACTGTCGTAGCCGCCGTAATCCGCGCTGCTCGAGGCCACGTTGCCGTAACTGTGGTTATCAGCGCAATGCAGCGAGGTGTGGCGGCGCGTGCGGCGCTCGCCCGGAACGTCGCCGCCGTAACTGTATGCAAAACCAGTGGCCGAGGGTGCAAAGCCGCGCGCATTGGATTGGCCGGCACCGCTGCCCAGGATCGTGCCGAACACGTGCGTGGCGTGGCTGCTGGTGCTGCTGGATTCCGCGTTGGCCACGCGGCCGCCGTAATCCGTATGCAACTGCACGTTGCCGCCATCCCAGATGCACACAATTTCGCCTGAACCGTTGAGGTTGTAGGGCGAGCCCGTGACCAGGTTGGCCTTGGCCAAAGCCACGCTTGCCTGGTTGTGCAGCGACAGTACGGGCGAGAATTCAACGCGCTCAATGAGGGGGCTGCGGCACAGCGCCCATGCGTCATCAGCGCTGGCGACAATATCCACGTAGCGCGTTTCAAGGTTCAGCGCGCCGCTGGCGTCGCGCGAGGCCAGCACCACCGGGCAGCCCAACGCATCGAACAGGGCTTGCGCGTCCTGCGGCTGCACGTCGGCCCAAGGCATGACGCGCAAGGCGCGCGCGGGCTCATCGCCGCTTTCGAGCATGAACCACACGTCAGCCGAGCACAGATCCATCTCCAGCTTCGTGGCCGTGCCGAGCACGACTTCGCTCGCGCCCAACACCTCCCCCACCGCAGCCAGAGAAGCCGCATCGCGGGCGCGCACTATATAGGTATGCAAATAAACATAGCCGAGCACGGAGGCCCCTGCCTCCTCAAGCGCGGCTTTGAGACCCAACGGCATGTCCGAGGACAGAGTCAGGTAGAAAGGTTGTACAGGATCGAGAGTCGGTAACGGGCGCGTTTTGTCTGCAAGGAAGAATCGCGACTGAAGCCTGATGAGTGATGCCCGTTCAGCGTTACTGAGCCCAGATTCGAAGTTCTGCTGCGCAGCGACATCAAAGGCGGCCCCAAAATCGAGGCTGCTGTTGAGTCGCTGAGGGGCCTGCTGGCTCTGGATGTTTGCCGGGGCCCTGTTGAGAAGCAACAGTCCCGTTGCGCCGGCGACCAAAGCCAAAAAGGCCAATGCGGAATACCGCATGGTTTCCTCCACTCGAATCCGTGTTGTCAAAGAGTAAGCAAAAGGGGATCCCTCCCCCAAGACATCATAACGGGCCGGCGAGGAAGAGGTTCAATATAGAATGGGTGACAATTGGGTGACCTACCGCTTCTTGGTGGGCCGGCCTCTTGGGCGGATTGTGGATTCGAGGCCAAGCTTCATGGCCGCGTTTTCGCGCCACTTGTCGTTGCCAAAGGGCGAGCCGCGGTTTACGCATTCGCGCAGCCGCGCCAGTTCTTCGGCTCCTT
>JADLFN010000025.1 GCA_020845475.1 Planctomycetota bacterium | reverse complement strand
AGGTGCGCCAGATCCACGAGCATGCTCGTGGCGCGCAGCGAGATCGCCAGAATCTCCGGCGCATGAATGCGCGCGCGCTGGCGGCGCGGCTTCTCGAGCGCAACGGCTACAGTTTCCTCGGGAACCGCAGCGGTGGCAGAAGCCGCGCGAGCTTCGTCGCGCTCGGCCTTGGCCGTGAGCCACTCGTCCATGATCGCCGGGCCGGCCTGAACGAATTTGCGCAGCACGACCTGAGCCGCGCACAAGTTCGCGAGCAGGTCGGCGTCAGCATCCGCAAGAGCCTCAGTTTTCCAAAGCGCAGCCACGATCATCTCCGGTGCGCACATTGTACAACGCCATGCGACAGCCCCGCGCGTGGCGCGGCCAAGGCGCAATGAGAACAGCGCAGGGGTGAACAGGTTTGGCAGGAGAATGCAAACAGACGCACCCTCTCGGGTGCGTCTGTTTCAGTCCAGCATCTTGAAAGTCCATGCGCCTTCGCGTCGAGCAGCTACTCCAAAGTGGCAAGCTCGGCTTCGACGGCTTCGACGAGCGGCTTGACCGTGTTGGCGCTGAAGTCGAACTTGGCTCCGGCGGCTTTGAACAACTCGGGCAGCGGCTTGCTGCCGCCCAGCGAGAGGGCGAACTTGTATTGGCTGATCGCCTTCGGCCGGTCCTTGCGGGCGTTGAGCCACACCTGCAAGGCACCCAGCTGCGCGATCGCGTACTCGATGTAATAGAAGGGTGCGCCGAACAGGTGGCCCTGCTGCTGCCAGCGCACGCGCTCGAACTTTTCGAGGCCGCTGAAATCGACCGTGGGATTGAAGCGCCGGAAGACATCGAGCCAGGCCTTGATGCGCTCGTCGGTGCCGTGGCCGTTGTGCGTGTAAACCCACTGCTGGTAAGCGTCAATCGTGGCAAACCAGGGCAGATACTCGAGGATGCCCTCATAGAAATCGCGCCGCGCGCGCTTGAGTTCGGCTTGGGGGTAGAACTCGCCAAGATACGGGTTGCCCAGAAGCTCCATGCTCATGCTCGCCACTTCGCAGAACTCAATGGGCGCGCCGCGGTACTCCAGCAGCGGCTCCTTGCGCGAGAGCCACGCATGGAAGGCGTGGCCGCCCTCGTGCAAGAGCGTCTGCACGTCGCCATCCACGCCCACCGCGTTCATGAAAATGAAGGGCAGCCGCACTTCGGAGAGCGTGCTCTGATAGCCGCCGGGCGCTTTGCCCTTGCGGTTGGCCAAGTCCAGCAGCCCTTGTGAACGCATCTTGTCGAAGTATCCACCCAGTTCTTCGTCCACCTTGTGGAAAATCTTCGCGCAGCCCTCTTTCAGTTTCTCGACGTCGTCAAAAGGCTTGAGCGGCGGCGCGCCGTCGGGATCCACGCTCGTGTCCCAGGGGCGCAGGGCCGCAAGCTTCAGGTGCTCGGCGCGGCGCTTGTGGATGCGTTTCACGGCGGGGATCACCACTTTGTCCACGGCGTCGTGGTAAGCCTCGCAGTCGGCGGGCGTGTATTCAAAGCGCTCGCGGCGCTTGAACTGGTAATCGCGGAAGTTGGCAAAGCCCGCATTGGCGGCTTTCTTCTCGCGCAGGCGCACGAGTTTTTCGTAAAGCGCGTTGACCTTGTCGGCGTCGGCCAACCGGCGCTCGGCCGTGGCGCGCCAGGCTTTCTCGCGCAGGTCGCGGCTGGTTTCGAGCTGGTACTTGGCCATGGCCTGGGGCGTTTGCTCTTTGCCGTCAAAGTTGACGGTGGTGGCACCCATGATTTCGTCGTACTCGTGCTCGAGCTTGCTCTCGTCGATTTCGAGCTTCACGTTCTCATCGCGGTAAAGTTCGATGCGGTTGAGCACGCTGCGCGTGAACACCTTGTAGCGCTCGAGGTTCAGCTTCTCGCGCGCGGGTGAGGCTTTGAACTTCTTGTTCAGCTCCGTGGCCACGGGCTTGAGCTTGGGATCGAAATTCTCCACGAAGTCGAGAAACGCTTTCTTGTACTCGGGGTTCGTGGTGTCCACGGTGTTGCGGATGAACACGCGCGAGCCGAATTCATCGATGGCCGCGAACAGCTCCGAGGTGTCGAGCAGCCATTGCTCCAGCGCGGCTTGCGTGGAGAGATCAGCCTTGAGCAGTTGTTGCAGCAGCGGCTCGATGTCAGCAAAGCCCTTGATCTCAAGGTTTGCGGGCATGAACTTGCGCGAGAACTCGCGCGGCAGTTTTTCCAGGGTGTCGGTGGACATGGTTTTCCTCGTGTGTGCCTCTACTCAACGTAGCAGCGTCGTTGTTCCGATGATGAATTCCGTTCGCGTCCGCGAAAGGGGTTGTCGAATCTGAAATCAGGCCGGTTTTTGCTTCACGATTTCGCGCAGTCTCGGAATCAATACGCCGGGCCGCGCATGGGCGCCCAGAAGAACGTGCGCAGATTGCCGAACGTGAAGCTCAGGCCAAAGGTGATGCCGTGGGCGCCAAAGCCGCTGCCATCGACGTTGAGCCATTGCCAGCCCGCCGTCAGAAACAAATGCCGGAACACCTGCACGTGCAGGCGCAGACCGAACTCGTTGACACCCCGTGAGTCAAAGAACTGCAGACGCTCGGCCCATGCCTCGAGGCCGATGGGGAAAATCGGGTAGATCATGGCCGCGGCGCGAAAGCTCAGGCCGATGCCGGAGATGCCGTTGGTTTCATCAAAGGCGCCCACGCCCACGCCGCCCTCGATGTAGCCAAGCTTGGGAATGGGCCAAGCCACGCCCAGCCGCCCGGCCGGGTAAATGATGTGGCTGAAATCCTTGATCTTGTTGCTGCCGAACAGGCTGGCGCTATGGCCCGTGCGCACGGCTTGCTCAAACTTGAAATCAAGGAAGAACAGGCCGATGTGCGCGCGGGCATAAAGATAAGCGCCACGCGTTTCGCCGGGCGCGAGCCACAAGCCGTGCTGGAAGTCGATCTGCAAGTCGCGCGCGACGACGTCGTCGTCGGTGTCCATGCCAAAGAAGCCGTCGTAATACGGGTAGGGCGCGCGGTTGGCCCACAGGCCCCAGGGTTTCTTGGGCTCGGCCGGCTTGGCGGCGGGCTTGGCCTGGCCGCGCGAGATTTCGAACACCGGCCATGGCTCAGCAGCTGACAGCGCGGGCGCAAATAGAAGTAGTAGGCAGAGCACCCGAATCATGGGGCCGGAGTATAGCGCCGGTTTCGTGATCCGTGTTCTGTGGTTCGTGTTCCGCAAATCACGAACCACGAGCCAATGGCATAATGCCGTCATGAACGAAGAGCGCGTGGCGCCGATGCAGGCTCTCAAGGGCCGCGAGGGCACGCACATGCTGATCAACGAAATCTACGCCTCCATTCAGGGCGAAAGCACCCACGCGGGGCGGCCCTGTGTGTTCGTGCGCACCACCACATGCAACTTGCGCTGCACGTATTGCGATACGGCCTACGCCTTCACCCAAGGCGAGGCTGTGGACTACGAGAGCGTGCTGGCCAAGGCCACGAGTTTTGGCATCAAGCTGATTGAGATCACGGGCGGAGAGCCACTCTTGCAGCCGCTGGTGTCGCGTCTTGCGCGCGACCTGCTCGCGCGCGGCTTTGAAGTTCTCTGCGAAACGAGTGGTGCGCTGGACATCACTCTGCTGCCCGAGGGCGTCAAGAGCATCGTCGATATCAAGACGCCCGGCAGCGGTGAAGAAGCCGCGAACGATTACGGCAATCTCAAGCGCCTGCGGCCCCACGATGAAGTGAAGTTCGTGCTCTGCTCGCGCGCCGACTACGAATGGGCGCGCGATCTCGTGCGGCGCGAGAAGCTGCACGAGCGCACGACCGTGCTTTTCTCGTGCGCCTTCAAGCAAGTCGAGCCCGCCGACCTGGCCCGCTGGATCAATGAAGACCGGCTGCCCGTGCGTTTGAACTTGCAATTGCACAAGTACATCTGGCCACCCACTAAGCGCGGGGTGTGAGTTTGGCGGCTGGCGGCGCATCAAACGCAACTTGACTAACGACACGATAGAGCCGGGGTCAAGCACGACCGGTTTTTGCTAATCTGCACATCGATGACGGGGCCGAGCCAAAATCCGCAAGAGCCTGAAGATACGGGGCTTGAGTTTCCGCTTTCTCCGGAAGCCGCCGAGGAAGCCGAGATCACGCGTATTGCGCGCGAGCTTGAGGAGGCGGCCAACAAGGCGCGCGAGCAAGCGGCGCCGCCCAAACCTGCGCCGCAAGCACCTTTGCCGCCCGGGGTCAAACCGCTCAACAAGGCGCAGCTTTCGCCCACGGCCAACAGCAGCGAGCGCCCGGCGAGCGATCCCTATTTCTCGCGCCACAGTGATTCGCCCTCATCGGGCGTGGTGCCCGCGCTGCGCCCGCTTTCGCAGGTCTCGATTTCTCCGGTGCTGCCGCCGCCTTCGACTTCCAGCGGCGACACGCTGATCATCGAGCCCCAGGCCGACGACGAAACGCTCAACGAAGCCATTCTGACCAAGCGTCTGCCCAAGCCGCGCGAGCCTGCACCGCGCAAGGACACGACCAAGAAGGTCAGCATTGCCGACCTGGAAAGCATCGTCGCGCACATTCCCGAGGCGGGCGGCGATGATTCGGCCATCCGCACGGCGCTGCCGCAGCAAACGGTCAAGGAAGAGCCGGGGCTCGTGGCGAGCGAGCAGGATCTCGTGCGCCTGCGCACGCGCATCAAGTCCGGGATATTGGCAACCCACGTTGAGGCGCTGCAACTGCGCCTGCGCGACGTGGTCGCGGCCGAGAGCGGCGTGCCCTTTGGCCTGGATTATTACTCGTTGCAGGCTGTGGGCCCGAGCGCCTCGGTGATCGAGAACCCGAGCCTGCTCGAGGCCAGTTATCTCGGCCGCCTGCTCGACGACCCGGCCCTGATCGGCTGGGCGTGCGAGGCGCTATTGCTCAAGTGCCGCCAGAACAACGGCAAGTGGCCGACCACGCCCGTGGAAGGGCCCGCGCGCATGCCCGGCCCCGGCACCTGCGGCGCGCTGCGCGACGTCGCGCTCGCCTTTGACATCCTGCGCCGCGTGCTCGACCCCGAGGACCGCGCGGCCGCGCTCAAGGCGCTGCACGTCAATGGCCTCGAGATGTTCCGCAAGCTCACGCAGCCGCCGGCCGAGAACGAGCTGGAGCTGTTTGATTACGCCCCGCCGGCGCTGGGGCTCGCGGCCCTGCTGCTGATGAGCGATGAAAAGTACTACGGCGACGGCAAACGCTGGCTCGATTTCGCCGAGCAGCGCGTGCAGGCCATGATCTCCAAGCGCGTCAGTGAATCAGGCCACCCGCAGGGCAGTGATTTCGCGGGCCTGATCAACCTGATGCGTTTTTTGCTGCCCTTCGTTGAGGCCTATCGCCGCTATTACGACGAAGACTTCATCATGGGCGAAGGCGGCAATCTCTCCAAACTGCCTTCATGGATTGCGCACCAGTTCGGGCTTTCGCGCCGCGGCTTGCTGGAAAGCGGCGGCATCTCGCTCGATGAACTCAGGACCGCGACACCGCTGCTGGCCAAGCTGGCGGATACTTTCCGCGATGGCGTGGCTCAGTGGCTGCTGCAACAGATCAGCCTCGACACCGCGACCGCGCAGGTGCGCGGCGAGAGCGCGCGCAGCGCGCCCGTGCCCGCCATGCGCCTGGAATTGCCCGCGCGCCCGGGCCTCGATGCCGTGCTGGCGCTGGTTTTCTACGACCCCGAGCTTGCGCCCGTGAGCCCGGCGACGATGCTCAGCCCCGGCGCGCGCCTCTCTGATACCCGCGCCGTGGTGCGCTCGAACTGGGATGAACAAAGCCCGATCGTTTCCCTGCGCGGCAAGCACGGCACGCTGCCCTACGTCGATGTCGCGCTCACCGGCATGCGCGCCGCGCTGGCCATTTCCAGCCGCGCCTTTGGCCAGGCGGGCGGCGAAGACGTGCTGGGCCGCGTGCGCGATTACATCGACATGGGCGGCGCGGCATACATGAACGGCGATTTCAAGGGGCTTGACGGCTCCCTGGCCCAGCGCCATTTGCTCTATCTGCGGCCCGAGAACACTGCGCTGCTGTTTGACCGCTTTGACATGGGCGACGGGCGTGCTCTGCAGAAATTCCGGTTGTCCGTCCTGGGCGCGGACAAAGCGGAAGCGCAGGACCGCGGCACGCTTTCGATTCCCTCGGCCGATGGCTCGGGCCGAAGCGCGCGCCTGACGTTTTTCTCCAACGGGTTTTCCAACGGCGTTGAACTCACCAGTGAGGAGAATGCCACGCCCGGGTTGAGCATTGAGTTTGCGCGCGGCCGCGGCGACCTGGCCACCGTGATCAACGTGGGCAAAGTCGCCGCGATGCCCAGCGTGCGCCGATTAAACGCCAAGGAGAAAGGCCGCGTTTATCGCATCGGACTGGGCGAGGGCAGCGTGTTGTTCAACGGCTGGCCCAACGGCATGCCGCAGCAGTGCGGCTGGATCTGGACGGACGCGCTGATGGCGTTTGTGGACCGAACGGATGACTATCCCGGCCGCTACGTTGCGATCAAGGCCACGAGCGTGCTGGCCTATGACATGAACGAAGGCATCTACCTGGGATTTGGCGCCAGCCACGCGGACGACCCGGACAAGCCCGTGGAATTTTCGGTGTGCGCGGCCGGGCCGCAGGCGGTGGTCGAGCTTTCAACGCGCGCGCACCTGCGGCTTTCATTCCCCGGGCTCAAGCAGGTCATGGTGGACGGCACGCGCGCCGAACTGGAGGGCGAGGCCAACATCTTTGTCATCACGCGCGCGCTCGAGCCGGGGCGCCACCTGATTGAAGTCGAGCACGAAAGCCCCGGCCCGCAAAGCACGGTGGCAGCGCCCGCGCAGAGGCAGATGGTGGGCGGCACGTTCAATGTGCAGGGCACCATCGGCGACCCGATCGGCATCGACAACGCGCGGCTTCTGATTGACGGCGAGTATTTCGGCGCGACGCTGACCCAGCCGCCGTGGGTATGGCCGCTCAAGACGCCCGCGCTGGCAGATGGGGTGCACGACGCGCAAATCGAGGCGAGCGACGTGCTCGGGCACTCGCGGCGCAGCACGGTGCGCAGCTTCATCGTGGACAACACCGCGCCCGAGGTGAAGGTGATCGCGCCCAAGGACGGCAAGCGCGCGCGCGGCATAATCACGCTCGAGGCCGAAGCCGAGGACATCAACGGTATTTCGCGCGTGCAGTTCTGCCTCAACGGCCGCGCCGTGGGTGACCCGGTGACCACGCCGCCCTATGCGCGCGAGCTGGACACGGCAACGCTTGCTGATGGCGAATACGCGCTGACGGCGCTGGCCGCCGATGCGGCGGGCAACGTGGCCACCAGCGAGGCGCGCAAGCTGACACTGACCAACCATGCCGCGCCGCCGAAAATCGTGGCGATCAAGGTCAACCCGCCGATGCTGCTGATCAAGCCTCTGGAGGAAACCACGGTCGAGACGATCGGCATTGACGACGAGGACGGGCGCAACCCGATCCGCGTGGCGTGGCGCCACGTCAGCGGCGGCAAAGGCGTGGTCGATCGCAACAACAAGCTCACTGCGCCCGCGACCGAGGGCCCGTGCGTGCTCGAAGCCTATCTGCCGAACACGGAAATCAAGGCCAGGCTGCACGTGATGGTGAACAAGATAACCGAAAAACCGCCGCTCAAGCGCCCGGAATAGATGCAGGGGCGACAACCATGTCGCCCCTGCGGTAAAGCGTGCTGCCAGTCAGCGCCAGATGGCGAAGGTGACTTCTTCGTCTTCGGCTTCCTGCGTGGCTTCTTCGCTCCGCGGTGCGGGTTCTTCGGTTGCGCCCTCGGTCTTGCGCTTGGTCTGGCGCTCGCGCTCGAGTTCAATCACCTTGGCGCGGCTTTCGTAATCCTGCTGACGGGGCGCGATTTTCAGGGTCTTCATGCGTTCTTCCTGCTCCATGCGGGCTTTGTTCAGCGCGCCTTTGAGCTGGGAGAGCGTTTCCATGCTTTCTTCGTGGCGGTTGCCGCAGTAGCCCTTGCGCTTCTCGGCGGCGTTGAGCAGTTCCTGGTTGCGCTTGACGCGGTCGATCTCGCGTACCAGCGCCTGGTACTGGGCTTCGAACTCTTCCTGCTCGGCCTTGACCAGCTCCAGTTCCTGGGCGATCTGGGCCTTCTCGGTTTCGAGCGTCTCGCGCTCAACCTTGATGTCGGCCTGGCGCGTGGCGTAAATCTCGCGCGTCTTGCTGATGCGGATGACCAGGGCTTCGGCCTCGGCGGGGGCGTACCTGCTGCCGCGGAACGCAATCGCGGCGTTGGGCGCGCGCGTGCGCGAAGCCGAGATTTCGTTCAGGTCAGCATCGCAAAGCGCGAGGATGTCGGCGCACTTGGCGGCTTCCTTTTCAAGGGCTTTGGCCTGCTCCTCGACATCAAGCTGCTGGGCCCGCAGCGCCGCCACCTGTTTGGGGTACTGCTCGCGCAGCTTGGCGAGCTGTTCCTTCATGTCGTTCTGCTTCTTGATCAGTTGATCGGCCTCGCCCTGCGCCATCTTCTGCAACGACTTGATGGTGTCGTGGGCGCGCTGCTTGCCGAGCACGGCGCAGGCAATGCCAAACGTGCCCAGGCCCACCAGGCCCACAATGAAAACCGCCTTGAAAAGTTTACACATGACCCCGCCTCCGAATTTGCGATAGCGCCAAGCGCCAGAAGAAACCCCCGACGCAACTTATTGGGAGACGGGCGAGTACGATTTCAGGAAGCGCCGCGAATTTCGGCAGCGGGTGAGTTGATCAGATTTCAATCGGCAGTTTCTCGCCAAGCTCGATGGAACCGGGCGTGAACTGGACGCGATAAGGCAGCACTTCCACGCCCGCCTTGAGCGCTTTGCGGAACAACTTGCCGTACTCCTTGTCGATTTCGTCGGCGGGCCGAAAGGCCTGTGTGTCCGTGCGGCCCACGAAATAAAACATCACCGCGCGCGCGCCTTTCTTCACGACGTCCATGAGCTCGCGCAGGTGCTTCTGGCCGCGCTCGGTCACGGAGTCGGGGAACAGGCTGTGTTTTCCCGCGCGCATGGAAGTGTTCTTGACCTCGACGTAGCAATCGCCCGCGCGCACCGGCGGCGTGGGCGGGCTTTTTGGCTTGCGCGCGGCTTTGGCGGGCGGCTCGTAGGGGGTATGCGAGAGCAGCAGGTCGATGCGGCTGGCGCCGCCCTTGCCGTATTTGACTTCGCGGCGGGCGTGCTCAAAGCCGGCAAGTTCGGGAATGGCGCCGCGCGCGATGAACTCGGCCACGGCCCAGTTGGCGATGGCGGTGTTCACGTTCACCCAGCCCTCGCCCATATCGATCAGTTCCCAGGTGTGCTTGATCTTGCGCGTTGCGCTTTGCGAATCGCTGATGACCACGGGCCGATCGGGTTGGCAGCACGTTTTCATGGAACCGGTGTTGGCGCACATGGCGGTGAGCAGCTCGCCTGAGGCCAGTTGCACGTCGGCAAAGAAGCGCAGGCGGCGCGCGCGCAGCGTGCCGTGCAGCAGGGGCAGGTTGTAAGCGAGGCGGTGGGCCATGGGCGCACTGTACAAAGAAGCGGGGCCGGAGTTGCCTCCGGCCCCGTACCGTCACCCGGGTGCGATTACTGGTGGCTCATGTCGCGCAGCTTGGTGCGGGACAGAATCGTCACGCGCTTGCCGCTGGCTTTGAGGATGCCCTCTTTCTCCATGCGCGAGAAGCCGCGCGAAACGACTTCGCGCACGGTGCCGATCTGTGCCGCGACTTCGCTTTGAGTGTAGGGAAGAACGACGAGCACGTCTTTGTCGCCGGCGTCGGGGTGGTTCTTGGCGAGCCAGTTCTCGAGCCAGAGCGCGAGGCGGTTGTGCGCGTCCTTGAGGGAGAGCTGGTCAACGAGGTTGACCATGGCGTTGAACTGGCGCGTGGTCTCGTTGAGCACGGCGATTGCGAGCGCGTTATCAGTGTTCATTTTTTCGCGCATCGCGGGCAATTCGATCTCGATCACTTCGCTTGAGGCGCGGGCGATGGCGTCCGTGCTCCAGGCGCGATAGGGGTCGGTCAGCGCGGGCAGGCCGCAAACATCGCCGGTCTGCGCATAGCTGAAGACCTGTTCTTTGCCCGCCTTGTTGGTGCGCGAGAACTTGAGCTGGCCGGAAACAACGACCACAAAAGCGCGCGGCACTTCGCCGGCCTTGAACAGGAACTCGCCTTCCTCAAGGCGACGGAAAGTGGAATGGTTCTCGAGGTAAGAAACCAGTTTTTCGGGCAGGCCTTTGAACAGGCGCATGTCGCCCAGGGCTTCGGTGGAGTGCATCGTTGAGTTGTCCTTTCCCCCTTGGAGTTGGAGCAGCTTTCCGAAGGCCGGCACGCCGCTGCGCCACAACGGCCGGCAGACTGGATCAGAACATGCCGGGCAGGTTCATACCCCCGGTAACCTTGGCCAGCTCAGCGTGACGAAGTTCCTCGGCTTTTTTGAGGCCGGCGTTGACCGCCGCCACCACGAGGTCTTCCAGGATCGAGGGATCGGAGGGATCAACGGCCTCCTTCGCGATTTCCACTTTCACCAGTTCACCTGCTCCGGAGCACACAACCTTGACCGCCCCTTCGCCTGCCTGCGCTTCCACGTAGCGGTCCTTGAGTTCTTCCTGGACCTTGCCCATGTCGCGCTGCATGCGTTGCGCTTGCTTCATCAAGTCGCTGAAATTGCCCAAGCCTGCCATGAGTTCCTCTCTAACGAAGGTAAAGATATGACCGACTGGTCATATCGGCAAGTACTTATTGCACATTTTCAAATCACACTCTGTGGACCGCGCTCATCGGGCCCTGAATTTCTTCTTCAATTCCGCGACGGCGCGCTCTTCGGACTCCGTTGCGGCGCGCCCCCTCACAGGCGCAGCGGGGGCGGCTGGAGCCTGTTTATGATTCTCAATCGTTGAATCAATATGAGTCACAGTTTCCTGCTCAGGAACCTTCACGTTTGAATGAACCAGCGCCTGATCGGCGGCTTCGTCCATTCTTGCGGCGAGGCTTTCGAGTGATTCCAGGCTCTTGAGCATGGCCAGCTTGACAAATGTCGTTTCCACCACCACGCGTGGAAAGGCCGCCCGCCGCACGCGCTGGCGGCACTCCGTGAGCAGCTCCGCCAGGTAAACCAGTCCCGCAAGACCGAAAAGCGCCGCCGTGCGTTTGAGCGCGGGCAGTTCATCCGCCGCGATATCCAGCCCCTGGGCATCGCTGGCACCCGAGGCCTGCACGATCAGCAGTTGACGTGTCAAGGCCACGAGCGCCGCCAGCACCTCGGCCACGTCCTTGCCGCTGTCAAACACCTGTTCCGCGAACAGGATGCCGCTTTTCGCGTCGCCTGCCGCGAGTTGTTCCAGCAGGGTCAGCAGCTTCTTGCGCCCGACCAGGCCGAACACGCGCTCGGCTTCCTCCGCGCTCGCCTTTTCACCGGCGAAGGCCACCAGTTGATCGAGGCGCGAGAGCGCGTCGCGCATGCCGCCCTCGGCCATTTCGGCCAGCATGCGCAAGACGCCTTCGCCCGGCGCCAGGTTTTCAGCCGTGCAGATTTCCTGCAGGCGCTGGCTGATTTCGGCGAGCGTAACGCGCCGGAAATCATAGCGCTGGCAGCGCGAGAGAATCGTCTCGGGAATCTTCTCGGGGTTGGTGGTCGCGAGGATGAACTTCACGTGCGCCGGCGGCTCTTCAACGGTCTTGAGCAGCGCGTTGAAGGCGCTGGCCGAGAGCATGTGCACTTCGTCAATGATGTAGATGCGGTATCTGCCGCGCGCGGGCCGCGTATCAATGCTCTCGAGGCGCTGGCGGATGTCATCGACGCGGCTGTTGGAGGCAGCGTCCATTTCAATCACGTCGAGGTCTTCGCCGCGCGCGACATCGAGGCAGCTTGCGCACTCGCCGCAGGGTTCCACGCCCGTGCGTTGTTCGGCCATGCAGTTGAGCGCGCTGGCCAGCAGCCTGGCCGTGGTGGTTTTGCCCGTGCCGCGCGAGCCCGTGAGCAGAAACGCCTGTGCGACGCGGCCCGTTGAAATCGCGTTCTGCAGCGCCTGAACCACGTGCGGCTGCCCGATCAAATCGGCGAACTTGCGCGGCCGATATTTGCGCGCCAGAACCGTATAGCCTCGTGCAGGAGCTTCAGTCACGCCCGCAACAATAGCACCCGCATAGGCGGTGGGTAGAGCCGCGGTCGCAACGATCAGAGGGCAAGCGGCACGCGGTACATGCCGGCGTAAAGCACGTAAACCCAGTTGGCAAGGAAAGCCGCAATGACCAGCGACTTGAGCAGGAAGCCCTCGCGCGGCGTGGTCAGCAAAACGGGGCGTTTGCCAAAGGGCAGCACCATGAAGAAGTAACTCAACGCCGAGTACGCCATCAACAGGAAGATCGCGATTGCCAGCGGGTTGTAAATCAAGGCCGTTTCAAAACGGCCCAGGCAGAAAGCAGTCACGGCGCGCGTGCCGCCGCATAGCGGGCAAGCCGCGCCAAAGATGCGCAGCACGCTCGTGGGCACCTCGACGCTGCTGCTGACATAACTGAGGGGAATGTAAACGGCGGCGCCGGCCAGCACGAAGATGGAGTAGGCCTCAAAGGTTCCGGGCCAGCGCCTGCGCGGTTGTTCGATGACGATCTTCACGTGTTGAATCATATCCGGAAATCAGCGCGCCAGCAGCAGAAAGACAAGCGCGCCGCCCGCCAGCACCCAGGGCAGGCTCATGACAAAAGAGACCCAGGCCAGGACTCGGGCGACCGTGAAATGCCCGCGATCTGACGGGTCGAAGCGGCCCTGTTCCACGCCGCGCTCATAGGCGCGCACGCGCGCAAGCGCCAGCGGCGCCGTGATCAGGCCCGCCGGAAGAAAAGTGAAAACCACGATTGCAAAACCCAGGCCCGCCAGCGCCACGGCGGCGTGTTGCGTGGGCTCGTAGCGCCGCACCGGCAGTGCTTCGCGCCGCAGCGCGGAGGGAACGTAGCTCGTGTATGAATAAGGCCCCATGGCAATCTCCACGCGCCAATGCTGGCACGTGAAACGGCGCGCGGCCATTCCTATGCACGCCCTGTTTTGTAAACGCTGCGCCTACTTATCGACCAGATAGAATTTTTCCAGCCCCTCGCGCACGTCGCCGATTTCCAGCAGTCGGAACTCCCTGGGCACGCGCAGGCTCAAGCCGCGCAGGCGCGGGCACACGGCCTGCTTGAATCCGAGGCGCGCGGCTTCATCAATGCGCTGCTGCATGTTGTTCACGGCGCGCACTTCGCCGGAAAGCCCGACTTCGCCCATGAACACGGTGTGGGGCGGCAGCTTCACTTCGGTTGCACTTGAAGCGACGGCGAAACACGCCGCAAGATCTCCCGCCGGTTCTTCAACGCTCACGCCGCCCACGATGTTCAGGAACACCTCAAGGCGAGAGAGTTTGAAACCCGCACGGCGCTCCATGACCGCCAGCAGCATGTGCGCGCGGTTGACATCGAGGCCGGTCACGCGCCGGCGCGGGTTCTCCAGCGGCGAAGGCCCCGCCAGAGCCTGCACTTCAACAAGAAGCACGCGCGTGCCCTCGCACGCCGGCAGGATCGCGCAGCCGCTGCGCGAGTGGTCGTATTCATCGAGAAACAGGCGGCTGGCGTTCTCCACTTCGCGCAGGCCGTCGTCGCGCATTTCAAACACGCCCAGCTCGCCCGTGCTGCCGAAGCGATTTTTCGAGGCGCGCAGCAGCCGGTAATTCTGAAACTTCTCGCCCTCGAAATTGAGCACCGTATCGACCATGTGCTCAAGCGTGCGCGGGCCCGCTATGTTGCCATCTTTGGTCACGTGGCCGACGATGAACACCGGCGTGCCGCTTGATTTCGCCTGCATGATGATGCCCGCGGCGCATTCGCGCACCTGCGCCACGCTGCCGGGCGCGCTGGGCAACTCCTGGTCATAGAGCGTCTGCACGGAGTCGATGACCGCAAGGCGCGGCTTGAGGCTCTGCAGGTGATTGCGAATGGCGTCCAGGTTGGTTTCGCTAACCACGAATAGCTCAGCGGCGTCGCAGTGCAGGCGCTCGGCGCGCAGTTTGATTTGCTCGGCGCTTTCTTCGCCGGTCACGTAAAGCACCGGGCCGCCTTTGGCCACCATGTTCGCGGCCTGCAGCGTGAGCGTGCTTTTGCCGATGCCGGGCGAACCCGCGAACAAAATCGCGCTGCCGGGCACAAGCCCGCCGCCGAGCACGCGGTCGAGTTCGTTGATGCCGGTGGGCACGCGCGAGCGCTCGAGCGCCCGAACTTCGCTCAAGCGTGCAGGCTTGCTGGCCTCATTGAGCGCGGCACGGCGCGAGGGCCGAATCGAATCGGCATCGATTTCCTCGGCGAAGCTGTTCCAGGCGCCGCAGGCGGGGCACTTGCCCAGCCACTTGGGCGAGTTGTGGCCGCACTCGCGACAGGCAAACACGATCTTGGCGGCTTTCTTGGCCATGGCGCGAGTGTAGCTTGCGGCGCGACGGCGCGCCTACTTGATGCGCCTGACCGCCACCACGAGATAGCCATCCGAGGCGGGCACCACGGCGTAACGAAGCGCGCCTTCGCCCAGTGGGCCGCTCAACTCCGCCTGAGCCGGCAAGCGGCCGGCGCGCTCGAACTCCGCCTTTCCGCCCAGGCCCAGCTTGATCGTGCGCTCGCCTTCTACGTGGCCCAGGCGCAGTTCGAATTCCGGGCCCAATGCGCCGGCGAGCATGCGCCACGCACACTGGCTGCCCCAGCAGGCCACGCCCACTTCGGGAACGCCGCTATCGCCCACGACCAGCGCCGCAGCCTCGATGTCGGCGGCGTAATTGAACTGACCGGGCAGGCCTGCACTCGTGCGCTCGAACACCGGCGCGCCAAGCGCGGAGAGCTCCTTGATACCGGCCGCGCCGGCCGCGAGTTCCTCGGACACATTTTTCACACGCCAGGCGCGGATGTTGATTTCCGCGGCCATGGGTCCGGCGTTGAGCGCCTTGAGCAGCGTCGCGACGCTGGTGCGCGCGCGCTGAAACTCCTCGATGTCGCAGTCGCCCTCGTTTTCAGTGATGCGCACGCCCAGATACGGGCCCAGCGCCACGACCGCGCCCAGCACTTCGCCTTCGTATGCCAGGCGCGTTGCCAGTGAAACCGCCGCGTAAGAGGCCACGTTGCTTTGGGGCCAGCTTTCTTCGGGGTTCGCGGCGCGGCCAAGGCGCGTGGGGCCTGTGGCGGGCGCGCACAACCATGGCATGGCGGGTGAATGCGCGACCACCGCGGCGGCCACATTGACCATGCCCAGCGTGGTGCGCGTGCCGCATTCAAGGGTGCGATTGGGCATGGCGCCATCCACGGAGCAGATTACAAGCACGCGCTGCGCGCCCAGTTCAAGCATCGCGCCGCCGTTGTTCTCGATCAGCGCGCCCAGCGTGGCGTAGGCGTAATTCCCGCGCGGGCACTCCAGTTTGCCGCAGCGCGTGGCGACTTCGCGCGACGTCACGTTTTCCAGTTGCGCCGCCCAGCCCTGCAGCCACAGGCGGCCATCCGGAAGCAGCAGGGCGCCTGTAACCAGTTCCTGGCCGGCGCAGATCATGGCGCGCTCTGTGGCCGCGCCGCCTTCGGTGGTGTTGTAGCCCTGCACGAATTCATGGGGCTTGACCTGTTGCAGCAGCAGCGTTTCGCCGAGCCGGCCTTCAACGGAGCCGATCAGCCTTGCACCCTGGGCCAGCTTCGCGGCTTCGGCCTTGCTCAGCGTGCCGCCCCCCGCGCCGGCCGCCGGCGCATAGGCGCGCAGGCGCACACGGACCGCGCTGGTGGCCTTGAGCGTGTCGAGGGCCCATTGCACGCGCTGGTGAAGCGTCTCATCGCAGGTCAGCGTAAACGCGCCGGGGTTTGCGGAATCGCGCGTGTAACTGGCTTCAAGCCCGGTGTTGCAGAACGCGAGAATGGCCGAGATAGCCTCATCAGCGCTGGAAAAGCAGCGCGAGCCGCCGCGGCAGTGGCGCACGGCCCAGTCGCCTTCTTCGGTCGGATCCATGACGTCGTAAAAAGTGCGATCGGGGGCGAGCACGTCAGGAATCTTGTTCAGCGCGCCGTCCTCGATCAGCCCGGAGAGGTCATAGGTTTTCGCGGGAAGAACGGGCGGCTCCTCGGCGGGCGGGGCTTCCTGGGCCAGGACCGCCAGTGCCAGCACGGGCGCGAGCAGGGCAACGCAGAAGAGGCGTAGTTGGGTTTTCATGGCATGCAGTTTACAACGCGGCCTTGACCTTTGGGGCGCAAGCCTCACAATCGGCCCCTTCATGAAACACGCGCTGCTACTCTTGTTGTTGGTGCTCGGCCTTGCGGGCTGTGTGAACGTGGCCAAGGAACGGCGCGAGCAATTGCGCCGCGACACCGATGTAACATCGGCCAGGGACATGCCGGCGCGGCGCGCGTACCTGCGCGAACTGCTCATCGGCGGCAAGAACCCGCGCGACCCCGATCCCCATGTGCGCGCCACGTGCGCGCAGCTGCTGGGCGAGGTGGGCGAGCCCGACGACCTGGACACCTTTATGGTCGCGCTCAAGGGGCTTTACGCCGATGAAAACGTCATGGTGCGCCTGGAGTGCGCGATTGCCTTGGGCAAGTTGCGCTACGCCGGCGTGACGGACCGTCGCCGCAGGCAGGCCCTGAGCGAACTGACCAACCTGCTCGCCCACGATCGTGACGGCGCGGGCCGCATCAAGGAAACCGATTACCAGGTGCGCAACGCGCTGATCAACAGCCTGGGTGCTCTGGGGCAGCGCGATTCAGCGTCGGCCCTGCTTGACGTCGCGCGGCGCATGCGCAGCGACCTGCAGAACCTGGAGACGGCCGTGTTCACGGGTGCCGGCGAGGAGGGCCTGTTCGACCAGTGCCTCGAAACGCTGCGGCTCCTGACCGGCGTCACGCTTGAACGCGCGCGCCAGAACCGGAGCGCAAGCGACAGCATCGACGATCACCTGCAATGGTGGGGCGAGCGCATCGCTGAAATGCCCCAGGTTCCGCTGGGTTAGCCATGAACGAGCCCTGGGGCCGCAAACTCCGGCTGGTCGCGCTGGTTTCACTGGGCTTTGCACTGTGCGTGCTGGCCGTGCTGATGCAGCGCTACTGGCGCGAAGTCTCACTCGACATCGCCGTTTACTGGGAAGCCGGCGAGCGCATGCGCCGCGGCGGTGAATTGCTCTACAAGCCGCCCACGGACCCGCTCAACGATGTCGGGCGCTTCATCTATCCGCCCACCTTCGCCGTGTTGTTTGCCCCGCTCACGCTGTTGCCGCGCTGGCTGGGCTATGCCCTGTGGGGGCTGGTGCAACTGGGCATGATTGCGCTCTCGCTCAACGCCCTGTCAAAGCTCTGCCGCGTGAACGAAAAACAGCGCGTGGATTTCTGGCTCCTGCTGCTGATGACGGTCTTTGGCGCCGCCTGGGAAACGCTGCGCGAGGGCCAGGTCAACTTCATCGTGCTCGCGGCGATTTCGCACGGGCTTTGGCGCATCTCCAGCGGTCGGCAGCTAGAAGGCGGCATCTGGCTTGCCCTGGCCGCGCACTTGAAGGTGATTCCCGGCGTGCTTCTGGCCGTGCTGCTTGCCCAGCGCCGCTGGCGCGCGGCTGCGGGCATGACGCTGGGCCTGGGCCTGTTCTACCTGGCACCGCTGATCTGGACGGTGCCGGCGCTGGGCATTGAAGGTGGCGTGGCCCAGAACCAGACCATGGCCCGGCAGTATTTCGATGAGGTGGCCGGCCCGCGCGTGAAGAAACAGGAAGCCTCGAACGTGGGCGGGCCGCGCGCACCCAACTGCGCGCTCTCCGCCGCGTTCCAGCGCTTCTTCTACAAAGACGTGCGCCTGGGCCTGCAAACCGAAGAACGCGGCCCGCTTTTGTTCGAGGCCGAGAATGCGTTCACACGCTGGGGCGGGTTTGGCATGGCCGCGCTGATGTATGCAGGGGCGCTGGTGCTGGCGGCGCTGCGCCGCGACACGCTGGGGTTTGCAGCCGCAAGCGGACTGGCCTTTTTGGCGGCGACCCTGGGCAACGTGCTCTGCTGGCCCCATCACCTGGCGGCGCTGGGGCTTGTGGTCGGGCCGCTGGCGGCGCTGGGGCTGGCGCAGCCGCGCTACCTGTGGCGTGCGTTATTCGTGGTCTGTGCCGTGATTCTGTTCTGCATTGCGGCCCTGCTGCCGGAACTTGAGCTGCTCCAGATCTGGGGCCTGCCTACGCTGGGCGCTTTGATTGCGTGGGTTGTATGCTTCTATACGTTCTGGCGGTTTGATGACGCGCGAAACTGAACTACCCGCTGCTGCGCAGAACCGGCTTTGGACGGCGGTGCTTGGCCTGTCGTTGCTGCTGCTGCTCGCGGCTTGCGCGGGCATACCCGGCGGCCTGGCTGCGGCGCCCGATGACGCCACGGTCTATTGGGAGGCGGGCCTGCGCATGCGCAAGGGC
This sequence comes from Planctomycetota bacterium, assembly GCA_020845475.1. Taxonomy (GTDB): domain Bacteria; phylum Planctomycetota; class UBA8742; order UBA2392; family UBA2392; genus UBA2392. The sequence goes on along the minus strand of JADLFN010000025.1, from coordinate 34,870 downwards.
GGCGACGACCTTTACGATCGCCCGGGGCTGGAAAACCGCGTCGGCCGCTACATCTACCCACCCGCCTTCGCGGCGTTGTTTGCCCCGCTGACATTCGTTGACGGCCGCCCCCCGGCAACGGCCGCCCAACGCCTGATTGAACGGCCATACCGATACCCGGCGGGCGTGCAGATCTGGGTGTGGCTGCATCTGCCCATGCTGGCGTTGGTATTCTGGCTGCTCGGGCCGGTCTGCGGGATACCCGCCGCCCAGCGGCTTCGCGCGGCTGCACTCGCTGCGCTGGCGACGCTGGCGGCGTGCTACATTGATATCGACTGGGGCAACGTGAACATTCTGGTGCTGGCGCTCGTTGTGGCGGGCCTTGCCCTGGTTGAGAAGGAGCGCCCGCTGCCGGGCGGCGCATTGATTGGAGCGGCAGCCGCTATCAAAGTTCTTCCCTGCGTGCTGCTGCTGGTGTTTGTCGCGCAGGGACGCACGCGAGCCGTCTGGGGCATGTTGCTTGGGGCCGCGCTCTTGTTGCTTTTGCCGCTGATTTGGCTCGTGCCACACTTTGGCTTCATCGATGGCGTGGCCCAGAACGCAGCGCTCCATGCGCAATGGGTTGGCATCGTCGCGCTTCCCGGCGCACAAGGCAGTCTCGAGTTTGCGGGCGGCACGGCTTCTCCCAACATCTCGATCAGCGCGTGGCTTGGCCGCTTGTTCACCGAGGGAGCGCAATTGACCGCATTTGAGCGCCCCGGCGTAAGAGGAGCGCTGCTGTTTGCGCTCAACGACTCCGTACCGCTGTGGGTTTCGCGCATCCTTACTGTGGGCATGCTTGGATGCTCGCTGTCGCTGGCGTGGGTGCGCGGCGCCAATGCCGCATCGCGCACCCTCGCCGCATCGCTTGCGCTTGTTGCGGTACACCTGGGCAATCCACTTTGCTGGCCTTACCACCTGGTGCTGCTGGCGTTGCCGGTTGCGGCGCTGGTTTCGCTGCGTCCCAAGCGGGGTTTTGTACTGGCGGGGTTGTTGGCCGGCACCGTGACGCTGCCACTGCTGCTCTACCGCGTGCCGGGGTATTCGTTTTTTGAACAGGCGATTGTCTGGGGCTTGCCCACGGCGGGACTGCTGGCGGCTTTTGGCCTGTGTGCACTGGCGCTGTTTCGCGCAAAGCCGGAGGCGCCATGACCCGCCCTCCTGCATGGATGCTCTGGGGTCGCTGGGCAGGGCTGGCGCTGCTGGCGCTTTGCATGCTCGCGATTTTCACGGGCAAGCCGGATGCGCTGGTGCGCACGCCCGATGACACGGCGGTCTATATCGAAGCCGCCAACCGCATGCGTGCCGGCACGGACGCTCTCTACGCACCGCCTTCGGACGGCTTCAACATCATCGGCAGTTACACTTATCCGCCCACGTTCGCCGCGCTGTTTGCGCCGCTGACTTTCTTCGACCGGCCTGTCACGTTCGCGCTCTGGCAACTCGTGCTGATAATCTGCGTACCCGTGGCGGGATGGTGCCTGTTCCGCCTCTTTGAAATCCGCAAGCTCGCCCATGGCCGCGACTTTGCGTTTGCGGTTGCCGCCGCCTGCTGCGGGCCGCTCATGCTCGATGTTTCCTGGGGCAACGCCAACCTGCCGATAGCCGCGTGCGTGGCCGCAGGCATGCTCTGCCTTGAGCGCGGGCGCCCCGTCGCGGGCGGCGCGTGGCTGGGGCTGGCCGCGCAGCTGAAAGTCATTCCGATCGTGCTCCTGCTGGTGCTGCTGATGCAGCGGCGCTTCAAAGCCGCGGCCGCCATGCTGGCGACCATGGCGCTGCTCTATTTTCTCCCGTTGATCTGGTTTGTGCCAGCGCAGGGTTTGAGCGAGGGCGTGGCGCGCAACCATGAAGCCGCGCGGGCGTTCATTGTTGATCAGGCGTTGGCGCGCGCCAGCAAACAGGACGTGACGAACGTGGGCTCCACGGCCATTTCGAATAGCTCGTTCTACGCCGTCTCGCAGCGCCTGTTCGTCGAGGGCGCACCGACAGTGGCGATGGCCTGGAGCGACGAATGGCTGCCCGCGCAAGGGCCGCTCTTGTTCGCGCTTGATCCCGGCTTCGTGCGCTGGCTTGGCCTTACGCCGGCACTTTTGTTGTTCGCAGTGGCTCTCTGGGCCGCCTGGAAATTGCGCCGCGATGTTTATGCGCGCAGCGCCTCGTTCGGCCTCGCGCTTTTGCCTGCGCTGCTGGGCAATCTTCTGTGCTGGGGCTATTCGCTGGTGCACGTGGGCCTGATGTTCGCGCCACTGGCCGCGCTGGCTATCAAAGAAAGCCGCGCGCGGCAGGCCTATTTCGCGGCGGGGCTTGCGCTGTTCCTGTGCTGCGGCGTGGTCTTCACCGGCTACGACCTGATGGAACTGATGCAGATGCTGGGTGTCCCGGCTTTCGGCGCGCTGGCGGCGTGGGCCATCGTGTTGATAACGCTGCTGCGCCGCGAAAGGCAAATCACTTCAACATCTGAATCCTGACGCTACACTCACCGCCATGCGCAAAAGACCCGCCGGAGTTCTCCTGCTTGAAGATGGAACCGCCTTCACGGGCCGCCTGTTCGGCGCGCCGAAGAAGGGCTTTGGCGAAGTCGTGTTCAACACCGCACTCACCGGCTATCAGGAAGTGCTGACCGATCCCAGTTACGCCGGGCAGATTGTGTGCATGACTGCGGCGCAGGTGGGCAACTACGGCATCACGCCCGAGGACAACGAGTGCGAAAAACTCTGGCTCGCGGGCTTCGTGATCCGCGAACTTTCGGGCATTACCTCCAGCCATCGCAGCGAACGCTCGCTCAATGACTTCCTCGAGGCCAGCGGCGTGGCCGGCATTGACGACCTCGACACGCGCGCGCTGACGCTGCACTTGCGGCAGCACGGCGCCATGCGCGGCGTGATTGCAGCCGCCCAAGATCTCAAGAAGCTGCGCGAGGAAGTGCTGGCCTCTCCGAAGATGGAGGGCCAGGACCTCGTGAAAGAAGTGAGCTGTGCCAAGGCCTACGATTTTGACGCGGCTTACGAAAGCGAGTTCGCTGACAAGCTCAATCTGCCGCCGTTCTCCGGGCGCGGCATCCGCTGTGCCGCCATCGATTACGGCGCGAAGAAAAACATCCTGCGCTGCCTTGTTCAGGCGGGCTTCAAAGTGCGCGTGTTCCCCGCGCGCGCGTCACTGGAAGAGATTCTGGCGTGGAACCCCGAAGCCGCGTTTCTCAGCAACGGCCCCGGCGACCCCGCGGCGCTGCCGCACGAGATCAGCGTTGTCAAAGGGTTGATCGCGCGCAAGCTGCCCATATTCGGCATCTGCCTTGGCCACCAGTTGCTGACGTGGGCGATGGGCGGCAAGACCTACAAGCTCAAGTTCGGCCACCACGCGGCCAACCATCCGGTGCAGGAAATCGCGACAGGCAAAGTCGAAATCACCAGCCAGAACCACGGCTTTGCCACGGACCCGAAATCGCTGCCGGCCGATGTTGAAGTCACGCACATGAACATTAACGACAACACGGTCAGCGGCATCCGCCACAAGAACCTGCCTGTGTTCGGCGTGCAATATCACCCCGAGGCCAGCCCCGGCCCGCACGATTCACTGCACTTGTTCAAGAGATTCCACGATATGGCCGAAGCCGCACTGGCCGCGAAGGTTTAGCGCTTGCGCATGGCCTTGGGCTTGCCCAGCACTTCATTGAGAATGAACGCGCGGCGGATGTCGTCGGCGTCGCGCAGCGAAAACACGGGCTTGGCCGCTACGGCTTTTTCTTCCGGCTTCACCAGCGTCTTGGACTGCGCCACTTCAAGGTAGCCCTGCGCCAGATTCTCGGCCACTTCGGTGGCTTCATCGGAATCAACATCTTCCATGGGCGGCGCCGCCACCACCGGGCGCGGCGCTTTGCCCGAGTGCAGGCGCGGCATGGGCGGCGGCTGGTAACGCTGCGGCACCCGCGCGTGGGGGCGCAGATTCGCGCGCTTCTTTTCCTGCGCTTTGGCGGCCTGAACCACAAGGAACACGACCACCCCGACGAAAATGATCGCCAGTGTTCCCCAAGGTCCGAAGTCAAACGCGGCCAACATGTGCTCTCCCGTTCGCTAGCCCGTGGGCGATGCTTTGGTGTCGCCGGCGATGCTTTGCCTCATGCTCGTATCGGCCTGCACGTTCTGCATGTTGTAGTAATCCATCACGCCCAGCTTGCCGCCGCGCAGGGCGTCGGCCATGGCCTTGGGAATCTCGGCTTCGGCCAGCACCACCACGGCGCGGTTTTCCTGCACCTTGGCCTTCATTTCCTGCTCATGGGCGATAGCCATGGCGCGGCGCTTTTCGGCTTCGGCCTGGGCCATGCGCTTGTCAGCCTCGGCCTGCTCGGCCTTGAGCTTGGCGCCGATGTTCTCGCCAACATCGACATCGGCAATGTCGATCGAGAGAATCTCGTAGGCCGTGCCGGCGTCGAGGCCCTTGCCCAGCACCGCCTTCGAAATCTTGTCCGGGTTTTCGAGCACGAGCAGGTGCGTTTGCGCGCTGCCAATGGCGGAAACGATGCCTTCACCCACGCGGGCGATAATCGTTTCTTCCGTGGCGCCGCCCACGAGCGTGGCAATGTTCGTGCGCACTGTAACGCGCGCGCGAACGCACAACTGAATGCCGTTGCCGGCCACGGCGTCAATCGTGGTGCGGCCTGAGACCGCTGCCGGCACGTCAATCACCTTGGGCAGCACGGAAGTCTGCACGGCGTCGAGCACGTCGCGGCCGGCGAGGTCAATGGCGGCGGCCTTCTTGAAATCAAGCTCGATGCCGGCGCGGTCGGCGGCAATCAGCGCCAGCGTCACGCGGTCCACGTCGCCGCCGGAAAGATGGTGCGATTCCAGCTCTTTGGTGGTGCCTTCAACGGCCGCCTTTACAAGGCGGATGCGGTTCATGACGATGCGCCGCACGTCAACCTTGCGAAAGCGCATGGCGATGAGCTCGGCGATGCCGATGTGCGCGCCGCTCATCATGGCCTGGAACCACAGGCCAAACACGTTGTAGGCCAGGATCACGATGACGACGCAGAAAATCACGGCCAGCGCAACGCCGCCAAAGACCAGCAATTCGCCAATACCGGGGTTTGCGGCAAGCATAAGGAGGGTATTCATGGTCAGGCTCCGTTTCGTTCTGCGCCTAGTGTCGTTTGTCGCGAGGCGCCTTGCTACTCCAAATCGTGGTCTGAATTGTAGCCCATTGGAGTGTGCCGGCTTGCCGGCGCCTTGGTTTGGCGCTTCAGGTATGCTTTCCCCAAAAGCGGCGGCAAGCCGCCGCACTCCAAAGTAGATTCACCGTATGCACACGGAGATGGGCCACGATATTGAGAAAGCCGCGTCGCTGCTGGAGGCGGGCGAGCTTGTCGCCATCCCCACGGAAACCGTCTATGGCCTGGCCGCCAACGCGCTCAACGCCAAGGCCGTCGCGCGCATCTTCGAGGTCAAGAACCGCCCGCACTTCGACCCGCTGATTGTGCACCTGAGCGCGGGCTCGGGCCCCGAAAGCCCCATGTCAGGCATGACCAGCATGGGCCCCTGCCGCGACGTTGCCAAAGCCGAGGACTATCTGCGCCGCATGCTCGATCCCTACGTGCGCGATCTTCCCGTCTGGGCGCTGAAACTCGCGCGCTCGTTCTGGCCCGGGCCGCTGACGCTGGTGCTGCCGCGCAAGCCAGTCATCCCCGATATCGTGACGAGCGGGCTCGACACCGTGGCGCTACGCATCCCCGCCCATCTGGCGACGCTGGAGCTGCTGGCGCGCCTGCCTTTTCCGCTGGCGGCGCCGAGCGCCAACCTGTTTGGGCGAGTCAGCCCGACCACGGCACAGCACGTGGTCGATCAACTCGGCGGCAAGATTTCCTATGTGCTCGACGGCGGGCCTTGCGGCATCGGCCTTGAGAGCACGATCGTGGGCGAAGTGGCCGGCGCGCCCGCGATTTTGCGCCTGGGCGGCTTGCGGCAAGAAGATATCGAGGCCGCAATCGGGAACGTCGCACACGCGCCATCGGGCGCCAAGCCGCTTGCACCGGGCAATCTCGAAAGCCATTACGCGCCCAGTGCGCCCCTTTACTTCGACGATCTCGGCTATGCCCAGCGAGGCTACGCCCCCGGTGAAGTCGCGCTGCTTCTATATAAGAAGGAACTCGCGGGCGTTCCCGCCGACCAGCAGCGCGTGCTTTCGCCGCTCGGCGATCTCAACGAAGCCGCGCAGAAATTGTTTGCCGCGATGCGCGAGCTTGATGCGCTGTGCGCCAAACGCGGGCTTAAAGCAATCTTCACCCAGAAATTTCCCGACCAGGGCCTGGGCCGTGCTATCAACGACCGCCTGAAACGGGCATCTGCAGCACGGGTCTCCTGACCCGTGCCGTCAAGAACTGGAGCAAACATGAAACGCCTGATTCTCGCGGCACCCCTTTTGGCCGCCATAGCCTTTCTTGTTCCGGGTGTTGCGCAAGAAACGGCTCAACCGTCGCGCGAAGCCGGCACGCACGAACTGCTGCACGCCACGCTTTATGCGCAAACAGCCGCCGAGTATCGCGCGCTGTGCATTGCCAGTTACGCGCAAGGCCGCATGCAGTTGGAAAAGGCGCTCGCCGATAAAACCTGGAGTGCGGCAACGGAGCAAAGCGGCGCCTTTGGCGATCTGCCGCCCGCGGTGATTCTCGACGCCGATGAAACGGCGCTCGATAACTCCGCCTACGAAGCGCGGCTGATCGAAGGCGGCGGCGAATACGGCACCGCCACATGGCTGCCCTGGTGCCGCGAGCGCAAGGCCAAGGCCGTGCCCGGTGCGCTGGAGTTCTGCAAGTTTGCCGCTGAAAAGGGCTGCACCGTTTTCTTTGTGACCAACCGCGACAGCGACGTGCGCGAAGAAACCCGCGCCAACCTCAAAGAGCTCGGATTCCCCATGACCGATGGCGTGGAGACGGTGCTGTGCCGCGAGCAGGGCGTGAGCGTCAAAGGCCCGCGCCGCAAACAGGTGTGCGCGACGTACCGCGTGCTTCTCCAGTGCGGCGACCAGCTCACCGATTTCAGCAGCGAGTTCAACAAGGCCACGACCGAGAAGCGCAACGAACTTTGCGCCAAGTACGCTGACTGGTTCGGCACGCGCTGGATCGTGCTGCCCAACGCCATGTACGGCGATTGGGAAGCCTCGCTTTACGACTACAAGTTCGCGCTCAGTATCGAAGAAAAAGTCGCGCGCAAACGCGCCCGGCTCGACCTTGCCGGTGGCGCGCCGATTACTGACGCGCACAAACTGCTCAGCGCCGGCCCGATGCTCGGCTACAGCGAAATGACCGAGACCGTGATCTGGCTGCAAACGGTAGGTGAGGCGAGTGTGCGCCTGCGTTTTTGGCCCAAGGACAAGCCGGAACTGGTGTTGGAAACTGAGAGTGTAAACACGCGCGCCGAGTTCGATCATATTGCATCGATCCAACTCGCGGATCTGGTGCCCGGCACGCGCTACGCCTACGAGGTGTGGCTCAACGGCACGCTCTTGAAGTTTGATTACGCCCTGGAGTTCCAGACGCAACCCATCTGGCGCTGGCGCGGCCCCGCCCCCGATTTCACGTTCACCTTTGGTTCGTGCATGTATGTCAACGACGAGCCCTTCGACCGGCCCGGCAAGCCCTATGGCGCGGAATATGAGTTGCTGGGCGCCGTTGCCGCCGAAAAGCCCGATTTCATGCTCTGGCTGGGCGACAACGTCTATCACCGTGAGGCCGACTGGCTGACGGAAGAGGCGATGCGCAAGCGCTATCGCCACACCCGCGCCTGCAAAGAGCTGCAGCCGCTGCTTGCGGCTACGCACCATTACGCCACGTGGGATGACCACGATTATGGCCCCAACGACAGCGATCGCAGCTTCCGGCTCAAGGATGCCTCGCAGCGCATTTTCAAGGACTACTGGCCCGGCGTGAACTACGGACTCAATGGCGAGGGCGTGTGCTCGCGCTTTGAATGGGGCGATTGCGAGTTCTTCATGCTCGACGACCGCTGGTGGCGCGCGCCGGACAAACTGCCTGAAGGCGAGCGCGAAATGCTGGGCAAGGCGCAACTGCAATGGCTCAAGGATGGGCTGATCACGAGCAAAGCCGCGTTCAAGTTTGTGGTGTGCGGCGGGCAGATGTTCAACCCGGCCACGAACTTCGAGTGCTTTGGGAAATTCCTCGCCGAGCAGCGGGAGCTGGCGGATTTCCTGCGGGCGTCGAAGATTCCCGGCGTGGTCACGCTAAGCGGCGACCGCCACGCGGGCGAGCTGCTCAAGATCGAGCGCGAGGGCGCCTACCCGCTCTATGAATTCACCTCAAGCCCGCTGACCGCCGGTCCGGGCCGCTTTGAGCCTGAGGCTGAAAACAAGGCGCGAGTGCCGGGCACCTGGGTCACCAACACGCGCCACTACGGCAAGATCAAAGTCAGCGGCCAGGACAACGAGAGAACGTTGACCCTCAGCGCCCACGACAAAACCGGCAAAGAACTCTGGAAACACGAGATCAAGGAAAGCGAGCTGCGCTTTGCCAAGTAACGCGCCCTTGCGAGAGCAAGCCGCCCGCATACCCTTGTGCGCGCGTGGGCCTGTAGCTCAATCGGTTAGAGCAGAGGACTCATAATCCTTTGGTTCCGGGTTCGAGTCCCGGCGGGCCCACCAATCAAATCGGCTTGTAGAGCCACTTCCAAGGTTTCACCAAAAAACGACAAACCTACTGTATCAGATATTGTATCAGTTATTTTTCATCCCTCCCATCGCCGTAGGTGCATCGCACCCGTTTCGACGGAACAGAACATCCGCAACTGCTGGCCTCCTCATCTTCGGTCATTCGAAGAATTCTTGTTGACTGGCGGGAAGTTGGTCAGGGACTCTGTAAGTGCAACGCCAGATTCAAAGTCGTTTGGAATGGCGGAACATTGCAACGCGGAGAGAAGTTTGCCAGCACTCAACCAACTTATGGATGCATGGAAACGGGTTCCGGAAGAAATGAGGCCCGTTCCGGGCGTAGCGCTTGAAAACAAGCAGTACTGGCGTTTTGTGCATTGGCTGCTGGACAACTGGGAAACATTTGGGCCGCGCGTATTGGCTGAACTTCACGTGCACGAGATCAACGAACGACGGAAAATCCGCGCATTTACGAGCCGCGCTCAAGAAGCACTTGTCGAGTCAGAGGCAAGTTTTGACGCGGCCTTCGAAGAACACATTCTTGCACTCCTCCAGTTGGACGAGGAAGAAAGACTTCCTCGCAGCGGGGACAACGAGTTCCATCCGAGGTTGGTGCGAAACCTCTTGAGTTTCGATGCCCCGCTCCGCGCCCATTTTTGCGTAGTGTTCGCGCAGTGGCGCTCTCGGCTCGTACACGTAAACGAACTTCCCCACGGCAGACCTTTGTGGGAGGCCATCGGCGCAGACCGAAGCACGCCCGATGGTCCGGGGGTTCGAAATCCCCGCGGCCTCGCCGACTTCATGGGAGACTACGACGCGATATGTGCAGCGGCCCGAGTTTCCGGCTACTGCTGGGCGGCGAGCCAGGCCATCAAGGCGGCATCACAGCCGGTAATCAGAGCCGTTTTCAAAGCAGGGTATGATCGGCTGCTAGCAGGCCAATCGGACAACCCTTGGTTAGTGGCCCATTGTCTCGACCGCGTTGTGAAGCTGCGTTTGAATCATGCTTCGACCGCTGCAGACCTGGCCGCGGCCGAAGAATGGTTTGATGCGTTGAGCCCGCATTTTCTTCGTTGGTGGCCAAGGACTACTCCGAAACCGCTGCACGGTTTTCCGCGCGAGGCCAATTTGGTTATAGGCGTTGTGCCCCACATGCACGATTGGGTCATCTCGGAAAGGCAGGCCACGTCGCTCCCGAACGCACGCGTGGAGCGCTATGCGCTGGCAGCGGCGTTCTTGTTGGACCGGTTGTCGGAAGTAGCTGCGTCCGATCCGACAGCAGATATCAAGGTGGCGATCGTCCTTGAAGGTCCCAAAGGCAAGCCGACGGCAAGACTTTCAACGGGCGTTGTGCTCGACACGATTTCTCGGTCTGAGGCCGAATTCTTGGCCGACCTGAGCAAAGCCGGATCGGCGCGCGGCTTGGCCCCCATGGTGGCTAATTTGAAGAAACGACTCAAACAAGCTGGCCTTGAGTGCCGGTGGAAAGGTAGTTCCAAGGACTTGAAGGATCGTGTCGGGCAAGAACGCCTCTTCACGGATACGGCATTCATGGGCGCCGTCGCCGACCTTCGGGATTAACAAAAGTTAATAACGCCCGTGGAAGCCGCTTTCAGACCCATGGGCGTCAAAAATGTAACTCGGCTTAATTCGCTCTTGCCGCAAAACACGTCAACCTAGTGCAAGCGCACATTTGAGGCGCAAAGACAAGGCGGGCGAGTCCATGAGAGCGAGTACCGGCATTCCGAAATTGTTGACGCTCAGAATGGCTAGTCTTGCCCTAGGGCTAGATGAAACGGGCAAGCCGCTGGTTTCGGTTTCCGTGCTGAGGGCCGAGATTAGGGCCAAGCGGCTGGCCTGCGCACGCCCTACCCCAGGGTCTTCGGCCCGCATCTTGATCGAAGAAGATGAACTTGCTCGCTGGGTTCGCGAAGTTGCCGGAAAGCGGCAACATGCGGTGTCACCAACCGAAGCAGCCGCGTCCCGAAGGGCCGCCGCGAGCCTGGATCAGCGTTAGTTCTGGTTCGGGTTTTCACTTCGATCGATGAACTTCGGAGATGCACCACGAAATCCAAGGGTGACCATCACCGGCGAGAAAGGACTTGTCGTGTCTCCTCAATCAAACCCCAATGGCGGTCTGACCCCGGAACAACGCGCTGAGATTGCCGAATTGGCGAACTCACACTCGCGCTCGAAAAGGGCGGCTCCAATGTTCTTGCACGTGGCAGAGGCATTGATTTTGGCTGGTGAAGACTCCGACTCGGCTGGCTTCGTCTCGCGCCAGAAACTGATTGAAGAACTTGACGATCCCTTTAGCGAGGCGGCGCTCTGCAAACTTCTTCCGCGTTGGGTCGCTCTGGGCGCAGTTGAGGTTGGGGCCAAGGGCGTCCGCGCTGGGCCAAAGCTGCGCGAAATTGTTGAACGGAAGCCCGGTAGTTCAAAGCCAAATCACGGGGCAAGCGTCGTAGTGGACGTTTCGGCGCGCAACTTGCCGCCTGGCCGTACGGGTGGGCCCCACGACCTGGCACTGGTTAGCGGCATGATTGACGCGTTCGTAGAAGCCGTCAGCGTGACAAAAAACGTGCCGCGAAAAGCAGTGCTGAAACGGCTGGTCTCTTGGAAGGGGACACGCGATGAACTCGCCGATTGCATTTGTGGCCTTTTCGCAGGTTTAACCAATGAAAACGTCCCAGAGGATCCCGTGCTTGCGCTTGATGAAATACGCAGGGGAGTCAGCGACCTGAAGCCTGTGGATACGGGTACTTTCGCTCTCCTCTCTATGAAGCTGACACAGGCTCAAAATATTGAGAACAGCGAACGAGCGCACGCAAACCAGGCATTTGCCCTCAACTTTGAACACAACTTCCATCAGGTCCTGGACGAACTTCTGGCCAAACAAAGCGGCCAAGTGAGTGCGAACGAAATCGAATCACAGCCGCCACTCGACGAGTGTGCCCAGCCGAAAGTTACATTGAAGGCGCTGGCTTCTGGCGCTCCTGAGATTCCCAAAGACCATCCTTGGGGTCAGCCGCGCCCACCAGGCTCCAGCCCTGCCGCCTAATCAAGCGCCTGAAGTTAGGTTTGACCGCCACGAGGAAGCGGGGTCGTTATCGCATGGCCTTTCTATGCCTTCCTTGGAATAAACTCGAATCAACCCATATCAACCTTCGGGGTTGAGAACCTTGGCGTAGAGCGCCTCCGACGGGTTGACCAAGGTTGAATTGCACAAGATTTGCAGCAGGGATAGTGCTCATGCTATGTGCACATTTCGCTCATTCGTAGCGGCAACTTGAATGATCCATCGGCGAGCAAGGAGAGCCGGCAGGCCCGCCCGCTGCCTGAGCCCGGTGCCTCATTGGTTGGTTTCAGCCCGGTATGGGTCAGTCTAGGGCAGGCAGTGCTTGGTATTGCATCGAGCTTCATTCTACCCGAGTTGAAGAACTCTCTACTCGGGTAGTACTCTTCCAGGCAATCGTTGAGCGACAATTCTTGCCGGTAAGACCTTGGTTCTTACCGTTAGAAATCGCAGCTGGCGATGCGGGGCATTTGGTGCCCGAGCCCTTGGGCGCAGGTTAAACGAAAAGGGCCCGTAGAGCGGAACATTCCGCCTTACGGGCCTTGGGATTTTGGGGTGGTTCTTGTCACCGTTAAACAAAAAAGGGCGCTTGGCTTTTGGCCGCGCGCCCTCTTTGGTCTTTTTCGACCTCATCTTTACCAGCCGAAACTCACCTGGTTCTTGTCCAGGCCGTAACCCAACTCAGCGCCGCTATCGAGGTGTTCCTCGCTTTCGGGCTGCCAGGGCTGCGGTTCGTTCTTGGGCGAGGGCGTGGCCGGGGTCGTTGCGACCGTGGCTTTCGCCTTCGCGCGCTTGGGCTTCACGACCGGGTCGGCCGTGAGTGCCTTGGCATGCAGCTCGTCGAGCGTGGGGACGTGGCCAAGCTTCTGGCCAATCTGCGGCGAATCGGCAGGGCGCGGCGTGAATTCGCCGGGCTTCTGCTCCTCGTCGCTGTCCTCTCCGTCGACCAGCACAGCATTGCGCCGGTTGTTCAGGCGCCACCGGGCGAGTTCGACCTTGCGCGCCTCGAGATCCTGCTTGTGTTTCTCGAGCGCCGCGTCGTACTCGGCCTTGGCCAACGCTTTCGCTTCATCCGAGACTTTGTCCCACTTCCCGGTCTTGCCATTCCAGACTTCTTCTTTGACGCCACTCTCGGGTTCCTTGGGTTCTGTGGGCCGGTCGCCGAAGTCGATGGGCATCACGAGCTGGTAGCGCACTTCAGGCGCACCATCGTGGATGCTGACTCCGTACTCGCAGCTGCGGAACTGGAACACAATCGTGTCGCCCGTGAGGGCAAGGGCTGCCTCGATGAGATACTCGGGGTCAAGCCCGAGCTGCATCTGCGGCGGCACTTCATCAAGCAGAATCTGGGTCTTGGCGTAACCGTTTTCACGGGATTTAGCCTCGATCAGAAGGTGATCGGCGTTGAACGTGAGTTTAATAGCGGTGCTTTCTTCGCTGCAGGCGTGCTTCACGGCCTGCAACGCTTCGATGAAAGCCTCGCGATCAAGCAGCACGGTGGCGTCTGTTTTCGGCACAACGGAATGCCAGTCGGGGAACTGGCCCTCGATCATACGGGCCGTGTAGCTCCACGAGCGGGTGCCAAAGAACATGACGTTTTCGGCGGGTCTGACCGCCTGCATGTCGCCGTTGGGGTAGGTTTCTTCCACCTCGGGCGAGAACGCGACTTCAACGTTTTCATCGTTCTCAAGCGCCAGCATGATCTTGCTGACGTTGAGCGCGTGAGTGTGCTCCAACAGGGCCTGGTAACGCGGCGCCTTCTCGAACGTGACGGGAAGCGTGGTCATGCCCAGATGCTTGCCGTCCGTGGCCACCAGGTGCGCCTTGAAGGGCGGCTGGTAGCGGAAGAACGGTCCTGCATCCTCGGGTTTCACGCCGTCGAACTCGAAGTAAATCCCGTTGAGCGCGTAGCGGCCCTTTTCAGCGGCGCACATGGGCGCGAGCGTTGAAAGCTCGTGCGCCAGGCGCTGCGCAGGCAGGTCGAACTTGCACCCTGCGTTGCCGAGCGGAAAGAGGGGCCAATCCTGCGGGTCGTGCTCCTGCGGGACATCCTGTTCAACGGCGCCAAACTTCAGCGTCACTTTCGGGCCTGTGTCCGTCGGCTCAAAGTTGAGCGTGAACGGCTCGCGCGGCACCTTCCAATCAGCGGGAAGGATCAGCGCACCCTCTCCGTCGAGTGTGAGCCCGCCACCGGCGTAGCCCAGGTCGATCGTGAGATACTGGCACAGGTCCGTGGCCAGCAGCAGCGCCTTGAATCCTGCCACGCGCAGCAGAACGTGCTGCACGGGAAGCTTGCTGCCCCACTTGGAACCGTGGGAGGCGCAGCTTGCGGCCAACTTGAAGGCCCGCGTGAAAGCCTTGGGGTCATGCACGCGGACAGAAAACTTACTGCGGGGTGAATCTGTCATGGATTTCTCCGTGATTGCAGCCAACCGGCGCGAAATGCGCCGGCAGCCAAGGGAGCCCGAAGGCTCCGATGGCTACAGCTGTGCCTCGATGAGGTCGGCGGCTTCGTCGAACTCGATGCCGAAATTGTCGTTGAGTTCGGAAACCGTGTGTGATTCGCCGAGGTAGTCGATCATGGTGTCGCTGAACAGACGAACACCGAGCTTCTTTTCGATCGCACGCCACCAGCGCTTGTCGGGACGACCGCCTTTGGGACGGAGGTCGTAGCGATTATTGCCGGCAGCGTCTGTGCCAAAACGCGTCCACTTGAACTTCGCGGGGCACTCGCGGCGCACCAGCTCGGCCAGCACGCCAAGAACGCAGAAGCGTTCGTGGCCGCCTTCATCCACGAGGCGCATGGCCTCGCGGCACTGTAGAAACTCGCCGCTGCGAAGGGCGGCGAGCCATTGCTGCTTGTATTGCGGTTTCATGGGTATGCCTTGCCCGCCGTAGCTTTAGCGAAGGCGGGTCCACGGGTGCGGCTCCGAAGGGAGCCGCAGCACGCGGGGCGCTTGCGCGCCCCGGTTGCTACTACGCGACTTTGCGGTCGATGTCCCAGCGCGCCCGCACTTCCGTGTACGCCTCGGCTTCGAGCAGCTCGCGCATCTTCAATGAGATGTCCTCAAAGAAACTCTCGGCCCAGGCATAGAGGTTGACGTGTTCCTCAAGCTTCGTGCCTTCGCTGAAATGTTCTTTCAGCTTGGCGCGTTGCTCGGGCGTCCACTGCGCGGCTCTCGGCGTGAAGCCGATGTCGGCGTAGTCGCCGGCGATCACGATGCGATCGTTTTTCCAGCGGCCGATCAACGCGAGGTCGGGCTTGCTGCCCTTCTTCGCGTGGTAATCGCCGCCGCCGCGGCCGCAGCCGTCAGCCAGCAACAACGCGAGCGCGAGCATGGTGCCGTCGCTCGAGTTGCCGAACTCCATCAGCTTGAGCCCGTCACCCAGCTTGTGCGGGTGAAGGAACTCCTTCTTGTCCAGATTTACGACTAAGTAGTACTGACCCATATGAACTCCAGTTCGCCCTGAGCCGTGCGGAACGCACGAGTCGAAGGGCGAGTTCAAAACAACCGCTCCGGGATGGAGCGGCAGCAGAACTCGCGTACTCGAAAACTCGAGAACGCGAGAACTGCTACTAGGCGATGCGGAACAGTAGTTCTTCGGCGCCGTAGACTTTCGGTTCGCCGCAGCTTTCGCACTCGACGCGCCTGGCGTCGGGCTCACAGCCGCCTTGCTCCTCGCCGCAAGCGATGCAGAAGCCGGTGCAATCGTCGCGCTCGACGGCCGCCATGACGGCGGCAATCTCAATGCGCGGCTTGCGCTTCTTCTGTTTCGCTTCTGCGAGCTTGGTTTGAGCGGCAGGTTTCTGTTCCGTCGGCAATTCCGTTTCGCTGATGCGCAGTGCTTCAGCCGCGTCGCCGTCTTCAATCGCCTGCATGAATCGATCCCATGTGGACATGGTGATCTCCAACAAAATACGCCGCTCCGAAGGGAGCGGCAGCCGACTCCGCCAAAGCTTTTCGGCCAAGGCGGAGGCAGCTATTAATCTTCGCTGGGGTAGCAGAACGTGATGCGACCTTGGCCGTTGTGACAGGCTTTGATCTTCTCGCTTGCTCCGACGAAATCGAACCACCAGTACGCGTTTTCCTCCTTGCCCGCGGCTCTCACCGCGTCGGAAAACCTGCACAGCAGTTCGTGAAGTGCTTTGCGCACATCGATGACCGGTTCGCCCTCGCGTTCGCCGATTCTCTCGGAGCGCGGGGCGAGCACATCAGTGAAGATCCCCCGCGAAACAAGTACGCGCGGCAGGTTCAGCCCGGCGTCCTTTGCTTCCTGGGTGACGTCAATAAGCATGCCGTCATCTATAGCATCGTCGTCCGTGTACTGGCTCACAACATCGAAGCCGGCAAACGGATGATTCGCCGGCAGCCCGATGTCGCTGCCTTTCGTGACGGGCGGGCCGTCGATGAACGCGTGCAGCTTGATGTCCTTCTCATCTGTGTCCATTTGAACTCCAGTTCGCGAGTGCTCGTGAGAGCGGGTTCGCGAATTCAAAACGCCGCTCCGATGGGAGCGGCAGCACTACTGCAGGCGATTTGCGCGCGTCATGCAGGCAGGGTCGCCTTGCGGCGATTTGCGAGCGTCGTGCGGGCAGGGTCGCCTGCAGCATTGCTATGAGGCGGACACGCGGGTCCGCCGCTACATGCAAACCGTGTTGGACCAGAGCAGCTCAGTGATCTGCGGTTCAGCCAGAACTTGGATGACGCCGGGGCCGTTGCCCTCGGGATCCCGCAGCGGCAGCAACTGTGTGCCGTCGTCGAGAGTGATCAGCCAGGCAGGCTGCCAGCCGCACCAATCGAAACCGTAGAAGTTGCACTGGCGTTTGCTGAGCTGCTCGACCTTCACGATCTTCTTACCGACAATCAGTGATGAGTTGTCTTTGTTCATGGGTGTGTCCTCGCAACTCCGGCGCGAATGCGCCGGCAGCAGAACTCGCGAACCCGTGAACTTGGGAACGCGAGCACTGCTTTGGCCTGTAGGCCAAAGCTACACCTTCGCCGTTTCCGGCTTGGCCGCCTTCGTCGGGCGGTCGTGTTTCACCTCGTCGGTCATCGGCATCAGGAAGCCCTTCACGCCCTGGTTCGAGTGGATCTCGAAGGGGTGCTCGGGCTTGGCGCTGACGCGCAGCACGACTTTGGGCTGGTAGTGCTTGCCCTGTTTGCTTTTGCCCAGCGCGTTGTCCTGCGCCACGGCATCGGACACCAGTTTCTTGAGGCGTTTGCCATCCACGACGACTTCGTTGTACTGCCCGTGTTTGGGCAGCTTGTCCTGCCACTTCGGCCAGTTGGCCGGGTGGCCTTCAACCGCCTTGACGTCGAGTTTGACGCCGCCGGCGGTCTTGAAGCTCAGCTTGTTGTCGTCCGCCACGTAGGTGGCCTCGATCGGTAGTTCGCGCATTTTTCCCTTGGGCAACGCCTTGAGCAGGGCCTTGGCATCGCGAACATCCACCGCGTGCCCGATGAGGGCTTTGGGCGGGGCTTCGAGATACGGGCTCTGCAACAGGCTGTAGCCGTCGGTGGTGACCGTGCCTTCGGAATCGAAGAGCACTGTCTGCTTGAACGACGTGAGGCTCTGGGTCAAGCCGCGCTCGCGCTGAAACTTGGTTTGCGAAGGCGGCTTGCCCGCGACTACGTTGCGGAACATTGCTGCGAGTAATTTGAACATGGTGGTTCTCTCTGGTGACGCTCCGATGGGAGCGCCAGATCACCGCGGCGCGTGCTCGCGTCGCGGTGATCTAACGTGAGTTACTTGGCCATTGACGCGTTCAAAACGTCGCCGGCTTGCACTGACAGGGCCACGCGGTCGTCCTCGTTTTCGAGTTCTTTGGCGTGCCATGTTAAACCGTTCACCACGGACCACACGGAGAGGTTGCCCCCGTTGATGTCCAGGTGCGCGGCTTCAACGCCGGCTCGCGCGTTGGCGTTTGTGACGCCAAGGCGGTTGAGCCGCTTGATCGCATCTTCGTCTTCGTTGGCAAACACGGTCTTTGCGGCCTTGGCGAGGAAGCTGTATTCCTGGTCGGACAATGCGCCGCTCAGGTTCTTGCAGTCTTCCTTGAACACTTCAAAGGCATCGCGGACGCTCTTGGTATGGCGCACACGCTTGGTGCGGCCTTCCGAGAGGTCCCAGATGTTGAAGTTGCAGCAGACATTTCTAAAGAGAAACATCTGCCAGCCAAAGCTCTTGTGGCCGGTTTCGCCGTTGTAAACCATGATCCCCTTGCGGAGACCACCCAGGCCGTCGGCCTCGGGTGCGCGGAAGCCCTGGGCCGCGGCGATACCCGCCGAGCCCTGCATGCCGCTCACCTTCTGGTCCGAGAACCCGTCACCGGCCTTGAACTTCGGCTCGGTGAAGTAGAACGAAAACGAATAGCGATCCGTGCGGATCAGCGCCTTGTCGCGCTTCTCCACCGGCGTCGCCGGGTCAATGTTGAACGTCGGGTATGCCGGAACCCAGCCGTTTGGCAACAGGTGGCGCTCGACCTCGTTGAGGACTTCGTCGTCCCACAGGCGCTCGTAGCGCGCGCCGTTCATGGCGCGCACGTCGAACCCGTCGGACTCGTTGGCCTCAATCAGGAGTTTGCGCTCAGAGGAAATTTCGTTCCCCTGCACGTCCACGCGACCGTTGCGCCAGGGCTCCCACAGCTCGTTCAACACGTTGATGCGTGTTGACGGCTTGAGTTGCTCGAGCACCTCGATGCGCACGCCGGCCTCGTTGCTGACCTGTTTGTAGAACAGGTTGGTGAGGCGGAAGTTGTAGTCGTCGACGTAAACGTAGTCGCGTCCGTTCTTGTGGGCGAACAGGAACTTCGAGAGATCGACTTCCACTTCCTTCGAGCGCGCACGTTGCGCGCCCGCGTGGGCCCGGAGATCAGCGAAAGTACGGAACTTCGCTTCATCGGGCGCATGGAACATCATGCGGTTGCAAAGCGCCGGATTGGCAGCATTGCGTTCAACGACAGAGCCACTCGCCCAGGTCTTGGGCTGTGTGGGTGAAACAGTTGCAGTCGTCATGGAATTTCTCCAGACGTTGACGGCCCGAAAGGGCCGCCAGCCCACATCCGGCTCTCGCCGGATGGGAGCTACTTCATCTGCATAGATTCAGCGTCGAGCTGTTTCTTCGCGCGGATGGCCTGTGCGGCCAATGCGAACTTGCGCGTCGCGCGCATGCGGCTGGAATCATCGCCCAGCTTGGCAAGCTCAGCGGCAGCCAGCTTCGCGCTGGCAGCGCTGCTCAGCACGCCGATCAGCGTGTTGAACACGGGAACTTCAAAACCTTTGGCGCGGGCTTTGAGTTCCTTGGCCTGATCGGCGTATTGGCGCAGCGTGGGCATGAGTTTCCTTTACAGGATTGCCACACCTCGTTCCAGATAAAACGAATGCCGCATCGAATGCAGATGCTCAAGGAGCGCGTGGCGCCCCCAGCGTTCGCGCCGGCATTGCGCCGGCGCATTCGCTACTAAGCTGCGAACAGCTTTTTCGTTTGCGTGTGAGCCTGTGTTTCGACATAGCCCAGATCGTTGAGCGCATCCCATAGCAGGGGTGCGTAGATCCAGCCGTCAATCCATTCGTCGATTTCCCAGGCGCCGCTGTCGTAGATGTGGGCCGCGCAACGTTCGAGCAGTTTGTATGCGTGCTCGTCGCTTTGACGGCTCTCGAAGAAGGCGTGGAGCTTGGCCGCGGTCTCCTGATAGTCATCAGGCAAGCCGGCGGTTTCGCTTTCGTCGCCAACGTTCTCCCACAACCACTCCAGCGTGCCGGAAATGAACCGGCAAATGACCGAGCGGCGCGCGGCTTCGTCGGGACCAATGGCCCCATCACGCAGCAGCGCGAGCTTGCCTTCCATCCAGCACGCGATGGGATGCACACGGCCGCGCTCGTCGAGAACGCGGTAGGAAAGAAAATCCCAGCCCTGGTCGCAGGTGGTGATTTTCCAGTGTGCGTGCTCCCATTCAGGGTGCTCTTTGCGCAGAAGGTTCATGAGCATTTCGCCCACGATCTGCGCATCGGCGTCGTAGTAATCGCCGCTCTCGGGGTCGTTGATGCTCACGCCCTGAGACCAGCCCTCGGGCAACTCCGGCTCAATATCGTGGCCGCAGTTGCGGCCAATGGCCGCGGCGATTTGTTCCGACGACAAGTAAGGCACAGGCTCTGCAAACAGCAGAAACGTCCGCAACTGGTCGGGCGGCAAGCGTCGTCCGAGAATTAAAGCCCGGATGATCGCCAGCAGACCCGCCCACATGGTGTCATTGTTTGACATGGTGTTTCTCCAACGATGACCGCGCGAAAGCGCGGCCAGCGAAAAGGCGCCCCGAGGCGCCCAATCGCTACTTCACGTCAATCATCTTGGCCCACCACGTGTTTCCCTGTCGGTCGATGAGCTGAACGCGGCCGTCCTTGTCTTCGACGGTGCGCTGCTCGTCCCACCAGACGTCGGTTTCGCCGTCCCAATCGTAGGTGCCGTTCTCTTCGCTGAAGAGAGCGCAGCCACTCAAGGTCTCGACGGTGCCGCGCGGCTCGGTGCCGAACTCGGGGTGCTTGGGCGGGTCAAATTTGAAAGGCATGTGAACTCCAGTTGAAACAAGCCGCGCGAAATGCGCCGCCAGCCGACTTCGCCAAGGCTTCGTCGGCCAAGGCAAAGTCGGCTATCAAGACGCCCAGGCCACGTGGCCGCCGTCGTGATCGACGAGCTGGCCATCCTTAGATCGCCAGAGCTGGCGGCGGGAATCCCACGTGAAATCAAGTTCATGGGGATTCCAGCCGCTGCGCAGTGCGACGTGCTGGGCCTGGACTTCGCTGAGCGTGCGTTGCGCGCTCGGCAACTGATGGACAGGCGCTTCTCGCTCGCGAGCCACAAGCCGCGCGCCCTGGGTGGGCGGCGGCTCGGAGCCTCGCGGGCGATAGCCGATATCCTCGGCCTTGAACAGCGCCTCCATCAGGCGAAACATGGCAATCTCGTAGCTCGCCAGCGCGATCACCACGCCGATCGCAACCAGCCAGGGCAACCCATAGAAGACCAGAAGAACGGCAGCCGACGTCTTCACGCCGCTGTCTCGATTCTTCAGGCCCCGCAAAAGGGTCTGCCCCAGCCAATTCAAAACGGCAAAGATGCCGCGCAAGGCAAGCACGGGAAACCAGATCAGCGCGGCCACGGCCAAAACCGCAACCAGCGCCAGTTTCTTGAGGTAAATCATGATGCCTCCCCGTCGCCATGCGGCGACTCAGGAGAACCGGCCCCGAAATGGGGCCGGCAGCGCCCAGCCGGAAACCGGCCGTGCGCTAGTGCCATCTATATAAGGAAGCGTTTGGGCAGATTGCCCGATACAGCAGACTCATATAAGGCGCCAAGCGAGTACCCCAGCGCCAATACTAGTATAACGCATGAAAACGACCCACGCCGACATTTTCCAGCATAACTAACAAGAAATATCACTAATCAAAGCGCCGCACAAAAAATTGCGAGTGCAGCCACCGCACAGCGCCAGAATGCCCCAGGATGAACACCAAAGGACAAAACAAGACGGCACCAAGTGGCGCAAAGGGTGGCGCGGTCCACCAGCGCCGCCAATGTCGGATTGTAAGAGTATCCTGAAAGCCGCCCGCAGAGCTGTTTACAGGGCGACGCCCTCGAATATCAGAACCCGAGACCTGAGTTTGCTGCCCAAGTGCCAATGTCGTTCCACGCCAATGCGACAACTTAGGAAACACGAGGACAAAATCAGGGTGGCGGTATGGGTGGCGCGTAGCTTCGGCACACGCAGAATTCGCTGCGCACGGTTGCCGTCGAAGGCTTACACCTGGCCGAGTTTTAGCCGCGCTGACGGAGCCCCCGGAACCGGCGACCTACGTCAGCCACTCCTTTGAACTGGCGACCTGAGTCAGCTGCAGTCCGCTACTCGATTCGTCGCCAAGCCCAGCTGAGCTCGGTGTGTTCAGCTCGCCAGACGTAGCGGCGCTTGCTGACGTTTCTAAGTGCCAAGTGCTTGAACGCCTCTTTCTCAGTGGCTGCGTCGCCCTTAAATACGCGTCGCAACTGCCCCACGCCAGTCCCGGTTTCAACGGGCTTGAGTTTGGCACGTTTCCGAGAGCCACGCGTCATTTCTTGTCGCGCGCGGCCATTGTTTCAACAGCCACGGCCTTGATTTCGTGGTCTGCACTGCCACAAAGCTGGGCAAGCACCTCGTCGGCGCGGACATCTTTGATTTTCACTAGGAGTGCAATCGCACGGATGCGCTCGGTCTTTTCGCCATCCTCGCGTAAGGCAAATTCAATGACTTTGGCTCTCGCGCGCAGGTCGTCGGTGAATGCAAGCGCATCAATCGCGAGAAAGCGATGGGACGCGCTGCTGTCTGCAACCTCCAGCAAGTCTGGGACGAGATCGACACTTGGATGCTTGCGCGCCTCTCTGAGCGACTGCTGGACCACTTTGGGATTGGCTGCGGATAGACCGGCGCGAATCACTTCGTCAACGGCCGAAGTACCACTTTTCTCTGCGAGCTTGACGCATTTGCTCAGCGCAACAAGCTGCACATCCTCGTTCTGATCTGCGACCAGTGCTTTGCGCAACACCGGCGTCTTGTGATCCACCCAAGGCTGGTTGGCAACCCAGTCGAGCAATTCCCTTCGCTGCTTGGCGTCGCTGAGGTTGTTGAACTCCTTGTCCGCAATCTGGGCGGGTGTCTTGCCTTCCATGGGTGAAAGCACGCGGTCGCGCCATGTCTCCTTAGGCGGTTCCTCGGCGTTCACCGATGAGGCGAGCGCGGGGGATTCGTGGGGCGGGCGATTGAGCAACACCCAGCCGATGATCAACCCAAGTGTCACCGCACACACCAGGCTCGCGACAAGAAGCTTCGACATGATTCCACCTCAGAAGTAACTGCCGCGCGCTGGTCAGCAGCGTCCCAACGGTAAACACAAAATCCATTTTTCCACATCCAGCGACACCGCCCACGACTTCTACTCGAGAAGCATAGCCCACATTTCATGTCACGCAAAACAACTACGCAACAAATTGGATTGCACACATTGCACAAAAGATAGGGTATGTCAGTATCTTTCTTGCGTTAGTAGGCATGTAATTTGTCTGTAATTTGTCTGTCATTTGTCAAAATCTTTCGACGCCCTTCGCGATGAAGTTGTACGTTTCACGCTGCCACACTAGGTTCGGCGCAAGGGCCATTTGCCGGAGCGCAATCACATTCGCGTGGAAGCCGCGTCAATTCGCGGCGAGGAGTTCGTTTATGCTCGCACGGATGCAACTCACCCTTAGCGTCGCCTTGCTCGTACTCTTCGCTACGCCGACAGCAATTGTGGCTGACCCCCCGGATGCAGAATGGCTCAGTTGGACGGTCAAGGACTGCAAGAACGATACGATCAGCTTGACGGAGCATCAGGGGCACAAGGTGTTCGTTATCGTCTTCTCTCCCGGTAATGACGACTCCTGCAACTGGATGTCTGCGGCTGCGGCATACATCCGCGAGCACCCGACCAAGGCAAAGTTCGTGCTGGGCCTGTGCACGGACGATGGCGGCGCGAAGGCGCTCAAACTGCACATCAGGCAAAAAGAGTACACCAAGCGTGTTGCAGCGTGGCAGTCCGAGCAAGCGGCAGCCAAACAGACTGCGGAACAGGCTGGAGAAACTTTCATCCCCACTGATATGCCGGACTTCGTCGAGCAGATCGAAGACGAGTTGGCCGACGATGAAGACCTCGCAACGCTAATGGCTCACTACTACCCATTCAAGACTGCCAGCCGATGCGATGCTATGTGGACGTGGCTCACCGAACGGATGAACACGCCGCAAGCTGCACCTCGAGTGATCAAGTTCAACGCGCAAGGACAGAAGCTCAATGAATGGAGCGAAGTGCCCGCGCAGTTCAGCCAGTGGTTCGATGAGTAGGCCGCCATTGTGTTCGCATAGCACGTCCTCGAGAACAATGTACCCCGAAAGGTACACTCCCATGAACAAGCTCAAGATTCTAGCGCTCCTACTCGTAGCCTCCCTGACGGCTTCGGTAATAGAGGCGACCACTATCACCGGCGACATCACGACAAACACCACCTGGAACAACGCCGGCAGCCCGTATTTGCTCAACCCAGCCGGAGCGTCAGGCGGCACAATTACGGTGCGAAATGGAGCCACTCTTACGATCGACCTATCCGGTGGCAACGTCATCGTCAACTGGAACGAAGACTGCGATTTCAAGATCGGAAATGGATCTACGCAGCAGGGCACGTTAAAATTGTCAGGCAACGGGCAGGTCGCCTTTGGAATCAAGACCGGAGGCAATGTTCGGATCGCGAATAACGGGCAGTTTCTTGGAAGCTCAACCGCCACATATCAATTCAATCGTTTCGACGCCAGCAACACATGGGGTGCTCTGATATTTGAGGCAGGGCAGACACGGCAATCCGAGGTCAAGAACTGCACATTTATCTACGGCGGCAACGATGGTCGTTCGGCGATGATTGTGCTTGAGGATGCGGGGTCTGGATTGGTCCCAACGCTAAGCGACCTTACTTTTAACACTCAGGCGGTGGCGGGTTGTGCTGCAATCCGCTGTGTCGGCAAGAGCATCAACGCACTGAGAGAAGGCAACATTACAAATGCGTTCATCGTCAACGGGCCCGACTACGCCTTTTATCTTGACTCCGTCACCTCTACGGCGAGCATTATCCGGTTTCCAGACGTGAATGTTCCAGATTCTCCCACCAATTACGTATCCGGAACAAACACGGTTGGCGACGCTAGCAATGAAAGCCATTGGCGGTTCGATGATGGATACGTCTTCAAGTGCGCCAATTCTGCGCTGATCACTGTGACTCGTGGATCGATTTGGGGCACAGTCGAATCCAGGCCCGAATTCCGCTCCGTGAACGCAAGTCCCACATTCACCAACTGGACCGGCCTGCGCGATAACGGAACCACCTATGCCAACGTCTTCGGCAACATTGGCCCTTTCGCGTTTGTAACTGTCCGCGATGCCAGCTTCGGCGTGGATGTCGACAAGTACGCCGTAAGCTCGCCGATCTCTGGCAAGACGATGGTTTTGCCGAACATAAAGGCCTACCACTGTGACTATGGCGTGAGGCTCAAGAGCGCCACGGACGGAACCATTGAGTTGCTGGACGCGGATCTTGGCCACGCAAGTTCCTCAGCCGAATACAACTCGCAACGGTGTGTCCAAGTTACGGCCGGCAAGGTAACGCTGCGCAATTGCGACCTACGAGGAGTAGCCCCGTCCGGGGCTCAGACCTATCGAGTACTTTTTGTCGGTGCCGGAAGCCTCATGTATGATTTGAAGGCTTTCGATACACGCATTGGCGGCCAAGGCCAGCATGGCGTCTACCTGTCGGACGCGAGCACAAGTGGTAGCGCCAATTTCGAGCGGTGCTGGATAACGGGCTCGTTCTCGGTGAACAGCGTTTATCTCTTCACCACCGTCAATGTTCCTCACTCGCTTACGATCCGGCATTGCTATCTAGGTGGAACTGCGGGGTTAGTGCTCAACGAAGCAAGCGCTTCGACGCCCACTTACACGGTGCTGGTTGAAGATACCACCTTTGCCGATGCGGCTGGAACGAGCTATGGGATATACGCCAGCAACGTGCCTGCGTCGCCGTCGACGGTTACGTGTCGGCGATGCACTTTCTACGGGCGGACGTACGGCATTTACATTCCACACGACGCTGCGAATTTGTGCGAGTACACCATTGACGAATGCCAGTTCACAGACAACAGCCATGGCATTTATGACGCCAGAAACGTCAACGCCCGGTTGGTCGCCACGCATTGCAGCTTTCAAGGAAACACAACCTACGGCGCGTTTGACAGCAACGGCGGCAGCGGGGCGACCAACATGCTCGCCGAAAATTGCTTTTGGAATTCTCCAACGGGCCCTGCCGTTGGCTCGGGCTTGGACGATGTAAACGGTAACGTGGACTTCACGCCCTACCTCGCCCGTCCATACATCGGATGGTTGATCGGCGGCGTCCCCGCCGGCGTTTCAGCTCTGGGTGTCAACAACGCGACTGCCGCGTCGACCTACGCGGACCAGCTTCACATTATTGACGACGACGCGATTGCGGTGAAATGGACATTTGCCAGCGACTTCAATGGTTCTACGCAGAGCGCATATGAGATCGAGTTCAACACAACCATGGACTTCACGAGCCCCTTGTATAACGGCTCCAAAACCGCGAGCGCATCGACCGACATAGCCATTTCTCAGGCAATTTCGGCAGGAACTATCTATTTCCTTCGAGTGAGGCTCTGGGACGCCAACGACCGGGCCGGCCCGTGGTACTACCACACGTTCCGAACCAACACCGTGCCTCCGAAGGTCGGAAACACGAATCGCACACCGATAGACGGAGTAGCGGTAGCTGACTCCACGCCGCCCCTTGTTTTTGAAAAGCCTACGGACAGCGAAGAAGATTCGCTGCACCTCCGATTGGAGATAGACGACGATTCAGGATTTGGATCTGTGAACGTCACGATCTTGTCGTCCACTGCGCCGTCGGCCTTTGAGTTTTCCCTTGATTCGGGTGCTACCTGGATCGGCATGCCCGCGGGCGGAATCTTCGGCGCGTCAACTACGCCGACGGCACGCATTCGTTGCACAGTTCCCGCCGCGAGCGCCCTCGCGAACGGAACATGGCATTGGCGGGTCAGGGCAACGGACGGTTTTGAGGACAGCGCATGGTCCGACACCACCGGAATAACGAGTCAGAGTTTCGCGCTAACGCGGAGTTACACCATTAGTGGCAGGCTCACGGGAGGGACGGTCAATAACAAGGTTGTCGGCATCGCCCACAACGGCGCAGTGCTCGCGGGCGTCACGGACAACACGGACGCAAACGGCGATTTCGACTTGGTCACAACAGCAAGCCTGCAAGCTGGAGACGCGCTTGTGGTTTTCCTGAACGACGACGCGGCCGGCGGAGACGGCGCGACGGTGATCTGGTTCACCGGTCAAAACATGACAGCCGCATCTGGCCTACACAAGAAGATCGACCTCGAATCCAACCACGTCATCATCGAACAACGGCTTGGCGTTGCGCAGCCGTTTCCATATCAGATGGACAGCGGAATTGACTCCGACATCCCATGGACCTGGCTTGGCGGCTCCGGTCGAATCCAGTTTCTCAGCGCCATCAACGGCAGTGGTAACGGTGTTTTTGTGCGCGGCCCGCTCGGGCAAAGCTCGGAGAGCTTTGACTGCTACACCAACGACGTGGAGTTTACCGTCACCGACACAGGATACGTCAGGACCGCAGGCGGGTCAGGCACTTCCGGCGAGGCGTACTCCCTGCACAAACTGATCAACAACGGCACGATCGAAATTACCGGTGGCGACCGATTGCTCGTCGACGGCGCCGACTCAACCAGCTCAGGCACACTGCGCGTTTTCGACTCGACGCTGCGTCTAAAGAAGGCAGGCGGTATCACCTTGAGCATCCAGCAAGGAGCTGCGGAATTCCGCAAAGCCACCCTTGATGTCGATGCGGGGGACGTGAGCACTCTCGAAATCAACACCCTGACGCCGTCGAATGGATACGCGCTCCTTGACTGTACTGGAAGCACCTTCAACAAGGTCGGCTTGGTGGTTGAAACCGACGGCCGCATCGCGGAATTTGACAACAACACTTTCAACGGCGGCTTATCCACTCGGCACATTTTCTGGAAATGCACTGATTCCGTCAGCAAGCGCGCAATGCGTGGAATCCAATTCGATTTGTCCCTGAGCGGCGGCCAGTACAACGTTGAAGCGACCTCCGGCGCGAACCGCCTCGACATGATTAAGAGCGGAGGCGTCGCTGCAGGCGAAGCGAAGGAGAGCGATTCGAACAACAAAGTGTTCTGGAGCGTTGTGCCGCCCATCAACGTCAAGGCGGAACTGGGGCACCAGCGCGTCCTAGTAAGCTGGACACAGGACGACCAAACCGACCAAGGCACCTACGGCTACCACGTCTACCAGTCGAGACTCCTCGATGGCGGGAAATGGACCAGCGCGCCAGTTTATGACGGCGGCAACAACTGGACGACCTTTACCGACGCCAACGCAAACTTCACAACCTATGTAAGCAACGGCGATGAGTTCCACCCCAAATTCAGCAGCACCACGAAACTAACCGTGGCGAGCGTGGTGAGCGCGACGACACTTCGCGTGACCGGTGATCAGGCAGCAACGGCCGCCAGCGGCGACTCCTACACGTTTTTTGTGAAAAAGAACGGCTCGTTGTTGAGCGGCTCCACCACCAGCCATGTCGTCGAAAGCCTTACCAATGGCACGACGTATTATTCCTACGTCACCGTTGACGATTCGACGGAAGATGCACCCTCCAACCGCGTGCGCTCGGCTCAAGTTTCGACGATTCCCGCCCAAGCGTCGATAACACTCAGCCCGGCGAGCGCGCAACAGGGCGCGGTCGTGGCTGTCACCATTGTGGGCGCAAAGACCCATTGCGCCACGACCACTGTTTCCGTCTCCGGCAGCAATATCACGGTCAACGACAACATTGTGCTCTCCGCGACGCTCGTCCTTTCCGACTGGACCATCGAACCGGGCGCATCCGCCACGGGCCGCACGGTCACGCTGACGACCAACGATGTATGGGGTATTGCCGCTTACGACGAGGCTCCGACCGCCACGTTCACAGTCAATACAAGTTCGAACCTCAACCGCGCCACAATCTCATTCACAAATCCCACGGCGGACGGCAACACCAGCGGCGCCTTTACGATCGGACTTTCCTACAGTGCCAACAGCGGCGACAGCATCGACACCAGCACGCTCGAACTCTACGCATCACGCGACGTGACGGTGCAGAGCGTCAATCGGACGGCGGGCACCAACCTAGCCCAAATCGGGAGCTTCTGGGACACTCTCAACTCCACAACGGCCACGTGCAACGTGGGCCAGACCAGTGGCACGGAGCTCTTCTCCAACGGCGAATACACGGTGACAGCCCGAGTCGGCAACACGACAGGCAAGAAATCGGAGTGGATCACGCGCCGTTTCTACGTGAATGGAGCAAGCACCAGTGTTGCCAAGACGACCACGCTGCTCAAGCAGGGCGACTACAACGTATCCGTCGTCATAACCGGCACGTTCTCGGTCAACGTCAACGCGGTCACATTCGGCTCCAACATCACCACGCTTAGCTTTACCAAGGATTCCAGCTCTCAGGTGACGGCGAAAGTTGCTGTGGATCAGCTCGCCAACTGTGGTCCACGCACGTTCACCGTCGACATGGCCAGCGGCACCGACCCCCAGGGCATCGTCATCGTTGAATACCCCACCAACGTCAGGCCGACGACAACAAACGCCGAGCCCAACCGCAATCCGGGAATCGGCGGACTCAACGTCTTCCTCAAGAACGGCGCGTTCTTCAAGGGCGAGACCGACATCGCCACGCGCGGTCGAATGATGGGCATAAGCTGGTCGCGCTTCTATCGCAGCGATATCGGCTATAACGGGCCTTTGGGCAATGGTTGGCTCGGCTTTTACTTCCAGCAGTGCTACTACGACTCAGGTAGTGCCGACATCATCTGGAAAACGCCCGATTTGAGGACAGAGACCTTCGCTGACGTGACGGGCGGTTTCACTCCGCCAGCCGGCATTTATATGAAGGCCGAGCGCGACACCACGCATAACACGGTAACGCTGACAGACCGCCACGGCTACAAATGCGTGTTCAACAGCCAGGGCAGATTGTGGCGCTGCATTGACCGCCAGGGAAACTTCGTCGAGTGCAGCTACAATTTCCTCGGCCAGCTAGACAAGATCACCGACGACCGCGCCAAGACTTGGGAATTAGTTTATTACACTCACGGCCGCGTGCAAAAAGTTCGCGACAAAGTCTGGAGCACGGGTTCGCCGCGCGAAGTCGAATACACCTACGACAGCAACGGAGACCTGACTGAGCAGAAGGCGCCCACCACCTCGCGCTACGACGGCACGCCGAAGTCGCGCGTCACGCGCGGCTACCGCTACATTTCTCATCGATTGACGGAGTGCATCAACCCGAACGAGTTCGCTCAAGGCGGGGCTCCGGCATCGTACATGGAAAATCTGTACGAGTACGAATCCGGCAGCGGCACCTACCGAGTTGTGGCCCAGCGCCTGGGCGGCCAGAACCAGTGGTTGTACCTGCGCTACTATAGCAGCACGCTGATCCGCGAACTGGACCGCCGCGGGCTGCTGACTGAATACACGATCGACGGCACGGGCCGCACCACCAAAGTTGAGCGCTACACCAAGACCTGGGCTGTGGACACCGAAGACCCCATCGACCACACCGCCACGCCAACGGAAGTCGCGGGCAAGAAGCGCGCGGCCGACCCGGACAAGTACACCACGGACTTCACATACAACTCGAACCACGAAGTTCTTACCGTAACCTATCCGCGCCTCAACAAGGTCACCTACCTGTACCCCAATCCATCGCAACAGGCTTCCGGAACCGCATCCAGCATCTCAGGGAGCGTGTTGACGGACTCGGGCGCGTCGTGGACCACCAACGCGTTTGCCGGCATGACGCTGCGCATGGGAACGAACCCAAGCAACCACCGCTACTACCCCATCGCTTCGAACACCAGCACGACAATCACCGTCGACAGCGTCTACAGCCTGCAAGGTGACGGCTGGACCAACGGCTCGACCTACAGCGTGCAGAACGCCAACCCGGACCCGCTCGCGCAGGGCAACCTGCTCAAGGTCACGCGTACAGATGAAACCCTCGGCGACCTTGCAGACATCGTCACGGAGTACACGTACGAGCCCCGGTTCCAGTTCGTCAAAACCGTGAAGAACCCCCGCACCAAAACGACCAAGTATTTCTATGACCACGAGGACAGCGCAACGCAGACCGACGTGGGCAGAGGCAACCTGGTGCGCGTCGAGTACAATGATGTGACCGTCGGCCAGCCCTCGACGCAATCCATCAAGACCTACATGACATACAACGAATACGGGCAGCCGGTCTCCGCCACCGATGGCGAGGGCAACGTCACGCTCTACAAGTACTACTCAGACGGCCAGGCGCACGATGGCTTCCTTTACCAACGCATCGCGGCTTATGGCACCCTGGATCTCACCAGCGAGTTCGACTACGACAATGTCGGAAACACTACGGCACAGTGGCCCGCGCGGGCCTTCGAGCCGGGTGCGACCAAGGACAATTTCAAGTCCACGTTCGTCGTCAACGAGTTTGACCAGGTCACGAAGGTCACCGGTCCGCTGTTGCGCACAAGCGGAAGCGACCGCGCTGACGCGTTCTATTTCTATGACTGGAACGGCAACATGACCCAGACGTTCCGCGAGTACGTGACCGATGCCGGTTCTCAACCCACAGCGCCCAGCGATGCCGACGATCCCACGTCATTCCCGGCCAAAGCGACGACCGACATGACGGCGACCTGGCATGAAACGCTGGTCAAATACGACATTCTCAACAGACCCTTCGAACGCAAGGTCGATGCGATTGCCGGCAGCACCATCACGCAGTACACCTACCGGACCACCTACGACACCAGCGACAACGTCCTGGAATCCATTTCGCCCCTGGGTAATCGCTCGCGCACGGTCTATGACGAGCGCGACATGGTCTTCCAGCGCGTGTCCGGCGCCGACAGCGACGTCGCAGCCACGTACACCACGAATTACGACGCCAATGGAAACGTGTTTACTAGCGTGGACGCGCGCGGCTACACCACAACATACGTGTACGACGGATTTGACCGCACAACCAGGGTCACCGACCCCGCGGGCCACTATCGCGAGACGGACTACGACCTCAACTCGAACGTAACGGAGACTCGCGCCAAGAACGTCGGCAACGTCTTGCTGGCGCAAACGCAATTCACCTATGACGAGATCGACCGCACAACGCAAGTGAAGCGTCTAGCCAAGGACCTCCTGGGCAACAACATCGGCGACGGCTGGCAGACCAGTACCACCCTTTTCGACAAGAACAGCCGCGTAACCGAATCTACGGACGACAACGGCGTCACGCACTATCGCTACTACGATGCCGCCAGCCGCACTCAATTCGTGCGCGACGCGCGCGGTAACGAAACGAGCTTCGATTACAACCTCGATGGTGCCACGGTCAAAACTACCTATCGCGAGGTCAACGACCTCAATAACGCGCACGAGGTGAGCCACACCGAGTGCACCTTCGACTACCTCAATCGCTGCATCAAGTACCGGGACCAGCGCTACAACGCGAGCACAAACGACACCGAACGCGAGACCACCTTCGACGGCTGGTCGCGCGTCACCTCGCAAAAGGACGCCACGGACGTCACGACTGACTTCCGGTACGACCTGCTCTCGCGCACCACGCGCGTCAGCCGCAAGCCCGGCGCGAGCCAGAGCACTTGGACCATCACTTACTCGACCTACGACGCGGATAGCCGCGTCACCGAAAAGGGCATCTACGAAAGCCCGGACACGCTCAGCAATCCTCAAGCCACGCGCTACTTCTACGATGAACGTTCGCGCCTGATCACGCTTCAGCGCGCCGACGGTGACATCTACACGCGCCAGTACGACGCCAACTCCAATATCACCCAGTGGTCGGACCCGGAGGGCAACGTCGTCAACAACACCTACGATTCGCGCAACTTCATCCAGTACCGCAACATCACCCGCGGCGACAAGGTCATGGGCGCCACCTACGAGTGCTACACGTTCGACGGTCTGGGTCGCCTCGAGTCGTGCAGCAACTATGAAAACACGCGCCTGATGGTCGCTTCGCACTGGGAGTACGACACGCTCTCCCTGCCCGAGCTCTACGACCAGACCATCGGCGACAGCACCGGTAGCATCATCGGCACCTACACCACCAAGGGAGAGTACGACGGCGCCGGCTACCGTACCGCGAAGATAGCCCACACCGGCCGCCGCACGGAAATCACGCGCGACACGTTGAACCGCGTGCGCTCCATCTATGACGTCACGTACAACAACCACATCGCCACTTTTTCCTACGCCGGCGGCCGCCTCATCGAACGCGTCACAGGAGACGGAACGAAAATGTCCGTCACCTACGAAGCTTCTGGCTGCGGTTGCGGTGGTTTCAGCGCCCTTGTTGAGCGTGTGGAATACTCCAAGGTCAGCGACGGCCAGATCCTCGCGGCCGTGGATCGCCGTTACGACAAGAAGGGCAACATGACCACCGAGCGCGAGGACCAATTCGGTCACCTCGGCTACGTGTTCCGCTATGACGACGCTGACCGGCTGACGACAAGCTATTACGGCGTTGACCTGTCCGGCACCGAGCTGACAACTTACTCCAGTCCCGCCAACACGCCGGGGACGTTCGCGCTGCAACGTAGTTTCAACCTCGACCAGCGCGGCAACCGCACCGGCAGCAACGGCGTACGTGACCAGGACGACAGCGCCACAACCCTCGAGGACACCAACTACACTGTCAGCTCCGACAAGATGAATCTGTACACGGACATCGACGGCAAGGCGATGGAGTACGACGCCATCGAACAATGCAAACGCGATCGCTCCGTGGAGCATTACATTGCCTATGATTACCGCGGCCTGGAAGTCGCCCGCGACGACGATGCACCGAGTTCTCCGCTCGGTTCGCCATTCATGATCAATACGCACGACTGCCTTGGCAGGCTCTGCGCCACCGAGCACTTCTACGATGACGCAGTTTCCGGAACGCACCCTGCAGGCGTGGATCTAAACATCTATGACGTGGTTGAAGTGTGCCCGGCTTGCACTGGCACCCCCGGCCCCGGCCCTGTCGCGGAGCTCAAGGGCGGCGCCGCAGGCCCGGCTAATGTCCTGGCCACGACATTCTTCGACTTCGGGCCGAACTTCCCGCTGCTGCTCTCGGGCGATGCCCGAAATCCCTTGGGCGCCGTCGGCGGCCCGAGCGGTGATACCGGCGGGCCATGCCGCATCGCGGAAACGGTTCTGCTTCCAAACGCGTCTGTCAACGTGTTCTTCCTTGCCATCAACCAGCTTGGTAGCCTGATCATGCGCACCAACGCATCGGGCGCGAAAGTGGACATGGAGCAGTACACGGAACACGGCGGCGTGCTTCAGTACCCGGTGGCTTTTGACGGGCAGAAGTCGCTGATTAGCTCGACCACGAGCAACACCCCCGAAGCCGGCATCACCAAGATCCACCTCAACAGCACTTATCTCAGCGCTGATGCTCTCATCGGCATGACGCTGTGCGTCAGCATCCCTGGCGACGGCAGCAACCGGCTCAGGCTTGGCCGCGTCGTGGACAACGACACCGACGATATCTGGGTGTTGGACGCCGATGGCATCGCCGCAGGCATTTACTCCGGCGGCGTACAGAACGGGTTTGTTGTGTACAAGCAGCAGGACAGCAACGAGGTGCTCAACACTGTCTCGTGGAGCGGCGCGTTGTTCGACGACGAGAAATATACGCATGTTCCAGTGACCTCTGGTGAAATCGGGGTGGCCGACATCGGTCGCTGGTTTGAAGTGAGCTCAGGCGTGTGGCTCCGCGTTACCAACGTGGACGCTGAGCTGCAGGAACTACTGTTCGAAGGCGACCGCACCGGCCTGTTTGGCGCTAGCGGGACGAGCGTGCTTTCGCGCTCGCCTTACGACGATCTTAGCTACTCCACCTCCGGCCAATGGACGGATGAGAGTTACGCCAGCAGCGAAACCACGCTGACGGACAGCTCGGCCACGTTCAAGAGCTACATGGTTGGCTGGCAGGTCATCATCGACATGGAATTCCCCATGGCGCTAACGATCACAGCGGTACCCAGCGCCACGCAGATCAAAGTTGCCGGCAACATGCTGACGCTCACCGACCCCGGCAAGTTCTACATCCTCTTCGCCCCACCCTATGTCGACCCGGCCGACGGCACGCTCGCCGACGTCGTCACGGAAGACGAAGATGTCCAATGGGACGTCCTGGGCACCAGCCGCTACCTCTGGGCCGGCTACCGCTACATGCCGCCCATGGTCGGCTTCAACGACGGCGGAATCACGAAGGGCGCCCAGGCCGGAAACAACAAACTCGGCAATTACCACTGCAACAACAGAGTCTACTCGATAGGCCACGGCCGCTGGCTCAGCCCCGACCAGGCCGCCTCGCCCTTCT
>JADLFN010000024.1 GCA_020845475.1 Planctomycetota bacterium | reverse complement strand
GCTACCGCAACGTGAACACGTTTATGACCATGATCTACCTGATCGGCGCCCCGCTGGGCAAACTCCTCGACCCCTTCACCCGCCAACTCACCCCAACCAAATCCATATGATTCAGCGAGGAACCAAGTTGAATTGGAAGCGTTGGTCCCAAAGGATGAGGAGGCTGAGGTCGCCACCTCCACCTTTCTTCCAGGATACATGCTCCTGATCGATGAGCCCGAGACCGCGCTGCATCCCTCGGCAACTCGCGCTGCCAAAGAACATCTCTATGCGCTAGCGAAAGAAAGCGGTTGGCAAGTAATGCTCTCAACCCACCATCCGGCCTTCATCGATCCGCTGAAGGACCATACCACGATAGTGCGGCTACACCGGGCTGGAAAGACGACGGCCCCGAATATTTATCGAGCCGACAAAGTCAAGTTTGATCTTGCGGAAAAAGAGTTACTAAAGTCCCTACTGGTATTTGATCTATCCGTAGCCGAAATGTTCTTTGCTTACAGCGTACTCATCGTTGAGGGCGATACGGAGTTCGCGGCATTCAGTGCTGTAATGGATAAAGAATCTGCACATTTTCCGTTGGAAAGCAGGCCATTGATACTGCGTGCGCGAGGAAAGTGGGTTATTCCGCTGCTCATTCGGATGTTGGCGCAATTCAAAGTGAACTGTGCAGTGCTCCACGATGCGGACTCGCCAAAAAACAGCGATGGTAGTAAGAACGGTGCCTATAAATGTAATATTGACATAACAAAAGAGATAACCGAAGCGCGGAAAGCCATTCATGTTATCCACCGCTGTTCCATACCAGATTTTGAAAGGCAGCACTCCATGGAGCTGCCTTCGAAAGACAAGCCCTATGCGGCATGGAAGGGTGTGAGTGCGACTCAGCAGAAGTTCGACTCCGTTTTCAAGGCGCTAAAGGAACTTGTTTCAGAGCCAACTGAGCATTCCGCGGCGGACAAGGAAGATGGTCAGCACTTCGAGAGCAGGCTAAAGGATTGGGCCAACAAATACGCGGCCACCGATCCTAGGTACACGTTCTGAACATTTCCTTCCATCTGAGATGGAAATTGACTAGGAGATCGGGGTTGTAGGCGAACTTTCCCCCCACCCGAAAGCCGCTGCATATGGATGATCTTCCAGGTTCGCCGATTAAGCGACTCACGCCATTGCTCCTGTCCGCCGCGCCACAACATGCTTCAGTGGCCCCGGGCGCGCACGCTTGCGGGCTTGACGATGGAGGGTGTGTGGCTGGGACGCTGGACCAAATCATGCGCTCCCCGATTCGGATCGAAGAGGATGGGCGGGAGAACATTTCGCGTATGTACAGCACCCCGCGTTTACACGCGGGGCTGTCGCAAAGCACCTCGCACTCGAAAACGGCATAAGCACCCCGCCCTCCTGAAAACGGTATGCGTTTTCAGGTTCGCTCCCTCCGGTCACCACGCGGGGCTGCTGGCGCGGCCTCACGCTTCCACAGCCGCGCAGGGCATGTAGCCTTCGGTGGCGCCCATGCCGTGGGCTTCTTTGCTTACGGCGATGAAGCCTACTTCGAACGGCGCAGGAAAATCTTTGACCTCGGCTTCGATGGCCTTTTGCGGGTGTTCGCCGGCCGCGATTCTCTGGTACACGCGCCAGGCTCCCATGCGCTTGATGCAGAGTTCGCCGTGGCCTGTGGCGCACACCGCTCCGTGCTCGCCGGCGAAAACTCCGGCTCCGTAAATGGGCGTGTCGCCGATGCGGCCCGGCAGCATCATGCTCGTTCCACCCGTGCTGCATGAAACGGCAAACGTGCCGTCAGCCGCGCGTGATACGGCGCCGATCGTGCCGTGAAACTGCATGTTCTTCCAGGCCTGCTCGTAGGGCCGCAGGTTGCCGCTTGTAAGACGCTCGCGCGCTTTCTGCCAGCGCTTGAGCGCCTTGTCGGTCACCATGCTTGCTTCGGGAAAACCCTTCTGGCGCGCAAAGCGCGTCGCACCCTCGCCGCACAGCATCACGTGCGGCGTATCCATCACGGCGCGCGCCACGAGCACGGGATTCTTGGTGGCGCGCAAACAGGCGACGGCGGCAAAGCGGCCATCGCTCGTGGCCAGGCTGGCGTCAAGTTCCAGCGAGCCATCGAGGCGCAGATTCGCGCCCGTGCCGGCATTAAATCGCGCGTCATCCTCAAGCACGATGGCCGCGGCGATCACCGCGCCAAGCGCGGCTTCGCTGCCCTTGAGCGCGTCAAGACCGCTGCGGCAGGCCTGTTCGCAAACCTTGACCAGTTCAGCGCGCAGGCCCTCGGGCTCGGGCGCATCAGGAGTCGGGCGGCCGGCGCCGCCGTGAGTCAGAACGATGGGTTTCATGGGCCGGAACTATAGCTCGCGTCAGCTCTTCTTGCTCGTGACCATCAGGCCCAATGTCAAACCCATGGCGGCAAAGGCAATCGAGAATGGTATGACGCGGCCTTTCCAATCATCGTTGCTCGCCCAGGGGTCGCTGGCGAGGTTTTCCAGCGGCGCGTCAAAACCCAGCGAGGGCACGCGCTCAGTGCTGAACAGGGCCACCGGCCCCGTTGTTGCACCGCGCACGCCCGTGGCTTCGCCCACCACGCTCGAAAAGAACCAGGGCATGATCCAGATGAACGCGGCCGCCGCAAACACGCCGAAAATCAAGCCGCGCACGGCGGGCGGACCCCACTCGGCCTTGGCCACGCTGCCGGCGTAGGCCCAGGCGGCAAGCACGCCGATGAGCAGCGTCAGCGGCACGCCCACGATGTAGGGCATCTTCGGCGTGAACCAGACGCCCGTCCAGGCCACGAAATTGACATCCATGAGCGCCAGCAGCACCACCAGCACGATGATGCCGACGACGCCTGCGGCCATGTTCTTCTTCATTGCTTCCATGCTGCAGTCCTAGAAGTTCTGTTTGTGCGGGTCTTCGCTCAGCGACAGGCCCAGCACGACGCCATAGAGGCAAAAGCCCACGAGAAACGGCAGCACGCGTCCCTGCCAGTCATCGGGCTCGGTCCACTTTGAGCCCTGCGTAACACTGGCCAAGGGCGGCTTTACGCCTTCGATCATCGGCGCATCGCCAAACGCTCGCCCCGGCGCCTGCTGCGGCTGGCCGTTGCCCGGCTTGCCGTTGTAAACCTCGCGCGCGTGGCTGGTGGCCATGCCCGCGGCTTTCACGCAAATCGGCACCACCCAGATCATGACCGCCGAAACAATCACGCCGAAAATCAGCCCCCGCAATGCTCCGTGGCCGCCAAACTGAGTGCCCAGCGTGCTGCGATAAAGCGCGGCTCCCACCAGGCCCAGGAACGCCAGCATCGAAAGCCCCGCCTGCTGCGGGTCATCGGTTGAAAGCCACGAACCGCCCCACTCCCAGATGTTGATGTTCAACATCCAGAAAGCAGCCACACCGACAAATGAAGCCAGCGCGCCGAACAAGAGGATCTTGCCCATGGCAATCTCCAGAAAACCGTCGCCAATAGTCTATCACGCCCCTACACATCGTGCTGACTGTGGGCCACAATCAAGCGCCCAAAAGGAGCGCCTATGCGTTGGACTTTGCTTGCCCTGCTGTTGGCCGCGCCGCTGTGCGCGCAGGCCGTAAAGCCTCTTTACGACCCCGCCAAGGGTGAAATCGGCGCGCGCCATCCCTGCATTTCCAGCGACGGCAGAACCATCGTGTTCTCCCTCTGGGGCGATTTGTGGCGCTGGGACGAAGCGTCTAGCCGCGTGACCCAGTTGACGCGCCATGAAGCCTACGACTCGTTTCCCGTGCTTTCGCCTGACGGCTCGAAAGTGGCATTCTCCAGCGATCGCTTCGGCAGCCACGACGTAATGCTCATGGATATCGATGGCGGAGCACCCACACGCCTGACGTGGCATTCCAGCGCCGACATCGTCTGCTGCTTCTCCGACGACGGCCAGTCGCTCTACTTCACCAGCCGTCGAGCTGAGAATAACGCGCTGTGGCGCATCACCGTCTCCGGCGGCACTGAAGAACTCGTGCTCGATTACGACCTCAACGAAGGCGACGCCGCCCTGCGCGACGGGCACTTGGTGTTTTCCAGCGGCAGCGTCACGCCCTACCGGCGCGGCTACAACGGCTCGTCGAGCGACGACCTGCTGCTGTTGCGCGCGGGTCACGACATCCCCGAGATGCTTGCCCCAACGCAGGCCAATGAGCGCAACGGATTGATCCTGCCCGGCGGTGATTTCCTGTTTGTGCGCGAGGCCGCGCGCCACTTCGACTTCTATGTTCAGCGCGGGCTGGGCGAAGCCGCGCGCAAACTGACCAGCTTTGACGATGTCGGCGCCGAAGAGCCCGGCCTTTCACACAACGGTCAGTGGCTGGTTTATCAGCGCGGGCATTATCTCTATCGCGTCGAAGTTGCCGCGCTGCTGCGCGGCGAAACGGGCAGCCTGGTCAAACTCAATGTTCAACAGGACACGCTTGGCGCGCAGGTGGAGTCACGCACGTTTACAGAGGGCGTGACGGACCCGCATCTGTCCGACAACGGCGCGCTGCTGGCGTTTGTGCTGCGCGGCGCGATCTGGGTGTGCAAGCCCAATGGCGGCGCGGCGCGCCAACTGACCGAGTCCGGCAAGGGCGACACGCGCCCGCGGCTGAGCCCCGACGGCAAGACCATCGCGTTCATGTCCACGCGCAGCGGCAACAGCGACTTGTGGCTGATGGACGCCGATGGCAAAAACCTGCGGCAGTTCACGACCGACAAAGCCAACGATTTCTTCCATAACTGGTCGCCCGACGGGCAAAGCCTGGTCTATTGCAGCGAGCGCAGCGGCAACCGCGACATCTGGCTGCAACGCCTCGACGGCCAGCCGGTGCAGCTCACCACGGACAAGGCCAGCGACGACGACCCGAGTTTCTCGCCTGACGGCAAGCTGATTGCGTACGACAGCGCCTCGCGCGGCAACACCGATTTATGGATCATGAACGCCGACGGCAGCGGCAAACGCTTTGTGCTCGGCACGCCGGACGTTGAACAATCACCGGTGTTCTCGCGCGACGGGCGCATCATCTATTTTGAGCGTTATGTCGGCGGCGCGCAGAAAACCTCGCTGTTCGCCACCACGGCCGAGGGCGCGGGCGATATGCTCGTTGCCGGCGACGCGTCCTCGGTGAGCCTCACGCCTGATGACGCCACGCTGGTGTTTGAAGGCCGCAACCGCATCCTCACGATCCCCGCGCCCAAGAACGTGCTCTCGGCACGAGAGATTCCGGTGATCGCCACGATGGACGTTGATCTCGCGAAGGAACGCGTCGTGTTGTTCAACGAAGCCTGGGAACGCCTGAGAACGCGCTTCTACGACCCGAAGATGCACGGCGTCGATTGGACTGCGATCAAGGCGCGCTACGAGCCCGTGGTGGCGCGTTGCCGCACGATTGAAGAGCTTTACTATTACATCTGGATGGCGCAGGGCGAACTTTCCGCCAGCCACATGGGCGTGTTCGGCCGCAAGAGTTTCACGCAGCAGACCGCCACCGCTGATCTTGGCGCCACGCTCAGCCCAGTGCAGCTTTCAGACGGGCGCACCGGCCTGAAAGTAAGTGATGTCGAGGCCAACGGGCCGCTTGAAAAGGCCTGGGTGCGCGCAGGCGACGTGATTGTCGGCGTTGACGGCAAACGTTTTGACAGCGGCAAGAACGCCTTTGCCGCGCTCGAACTTTTCAACCACGGCTACGACTTCAAACTCTGGGTCAGCGCCGACGCCACGCCCGAGAATATACGCGAGGTCTCCGTGAGAGCCGAGGCCGCCAACGTGGCGGCGCAGCGTCGCTACGCAAGCCTGCTGGCAGCGCGCGCCAAAACGGCCTCCGAGAAATCGCGCGGGCGCGTGGGCTACATTCACCTCAGCGCCATGGACGACGCGAACTTGCAGAATTTCCGCAATTACATCGCCCGGCCCGACGTGCGCAAACTTGACGGCCTGATCATCGACGCGCGCGGCAACCGCGGCGGGCTATCCTACATGGAAATCCTCGACATCCTTGTGGACGCGCCCTATCTGCAAATCGTGCCGCGCACGCGCGAGGAGTGGCAGCAGCCGCGTCTCTACTGGGACAAGCCGATCGTCGTCATGTGCGACGAGCGCAGCAACTCCGGCGGCGAGTGTTTCCCCTGGGCAATCAAGACGCTCAAGCGCGGCCTGGTGGTGGGGGAGCAAACGCCCGGCAACGTGATCGGCACGAGCTGGGAGCCGCTTTCTGACGGCAGCATGTTTGGCGTGCCGACGGAGGGCTACTTCAGCATGGATCGCAAAACGAACCTGGAAAACCTGGGGGTGATGCCGGACATCCGCGTGCCGCTGACGCCGGAAAACCGCATCAAGCGCCAGGACGTGCAGCTCGAAGCCGCAATCAAGGCGCTGAACGACCAGCTCAAGACCGGCAACCGCTAATGAACGCCCGCCAGCGCCGAAAATCGAAACGGCAATCGCAAGCCGCGCCGCCGCAGGCGCAGAGCGCGCCGGCGCCGTCGGCGGTCGAGCCGCGCATTGGCGGCGAAGACTTGATTGAACCGGTGTTCTTCAAGCAGGCGCCCACGCGCAAAGAGGACGAAGAAGACGTTTTCGACCCCGTGAATTTTCGTCGCGTCGAGAACAAGTGGTGGCTTGATTGGCTCTTTCCCGACGGCGTGATTCCCTATTTCATCACGGCATTTGTCGTCTGCCATGTGGCGTGGACCATCGGCCTTTTTACCCGCCTGGCCGCCAACAACTTCAACGATGCAGGCACCCACGCGCTGGACTTTCTCCAATCGCGCGAATGGCAGATGCAGCCGCTGTTGCTGTTCCTGCACTTCACGACGCTGCGCCTGTTCAAGGGCATTTACAGCCGCAACTTCGAGAAGGCTTTCAGCCACCTGAACATCTCGCAGCCCGATGTGCTCAAGCTGCGCGACTGGATTTTCGGCCGGCGCGTGAACCTCGGCGCGGTGCTGATTGCGCTGCCCTTTCTCGCCTACAAGCTGTTCGGCTATCTACCCAGCGACCGCTTTCTCCAGGACTTTCGCGTGGATTGGTGGGGCATGGAAGCGCGCTACCTGTTCGCAATCTGGTGCGTGGAGTGGATGATCTTCGGATATTACCTGTATCTGCTGCTGGTGGGCGCGCTGATCACGCGCCACGTGCTGAAAACGCACCAGTTCAAGGAAAGCGTCGATCTCGTGCTCAGCGAGCGCCACTACAGCCCGCTGTTCAATTGCACGGCGCGCGCCGGCACGCTGGTGTTTTTCTTCGCGCTGGTGCACGCCGCGTACCTGACTTACGCCGGCGCGGAGATCGCGGATTTTGTCGGGCTGGGCGTGCTTGGTTTGTTGCTCATGGTTTCGTTTGGCATCACCTGGGCGGCGGTGCGCAAATCGCTCAGCACAGGCGTGAAAGAGGCCGTGGAGTCGCTCGAAAAGAGTTACCGCAACTCGCGCGGCCGCTTGCAGAAAATGCCCGAGGTGCCGGGCATCGAGGACGACGTGCAGCGCATCCAGACGCAGATGAAGATGTCGCTCGCGCTGCAGCAGCTCGAGTATCTGCAAACCAAATACGAGCAGGTCGGCCGCCGCGAAATGCTGGGCATGTTCTTCCGTATGATGGCCCCGGTAGGAACGGCCGTCGCACGCGTGATCCGCTGGGGCAGCCTGCTCGCAGCACTGGGCATCGGCAGCGCGGCACTGTTCAGCGAGCGCGCCAAATTCAAAGCGCCCAGCGTAAACACCGAAAAGCCGCCAGCCAACGCAACACGCTAACCATCGCCCGCCCCTTGAAGGAAAGGCAAAGCCGCGCTACCTTTCCGCGCCGCAATGGCTGGGTAGCTCAGTCGGTTAGAGCGAGGGTTTCATAAGCCCTAGGTCGCCGGTTCGAGTCCGGCCCCAGCTACCACCTTCAAACGCAAGTGCCAAGCGGCTTCCAAGCCACTTGGCACTTTGTGTTTGGGCCGCAAAAAAGCCTTTGTACCGGAAATTGTACCGAGAATCGCGCTTGTCCTCAATTTGGCTGCTTTCGACTTTGTATCAGTTCAAATGATGCTGCCCCGTATCGATTCGTTTGCTTTACAGCTCCGCCGCACGTGACTGCAGAACTCATCTAAGGCGGCCATCAGGTTGCAATTCAACACTGCACCGATTGCAGTTAAGGCTGTTTCAGGTGGGTTAGTGGTTTGTTGCAAGGCCTCGCGCGAGCTGTTCCAATTTCTATTGATGTTTGATCGGCTTTCTTGCCGACTTTCCGCCACTTTCGCTGGTCTCCCCGATTTTGCCGTTGGTTTCCGTGAACCTCACTGGAACCTGCCGGACTTCCCCATTAATCGTCATCGAACATCGATCTCCACAAGCGGCATGATCAAGGCAGAATCTGTACATGCCAAAGCGGATCCACGGGGTGTTCGGCGAACTCTCGAAGGCTATGGAAGCGCTGCGTCGCGCGCTAAAGGCGCCGCTTCCGTTCTCGCGGCTGGGCCCTGGCCCGTTCACGCAGCTGGAGAAGATGTCGTTCTGGAAAAAATGCTGTTCATGGCAGCACCGCGTCGCATGTGCCTACGGCTGGCAGAAACTTAATCGGCCGAGATGTGTCAGACACAGTTTGTTAGCGGCCCTGTTCAAACCACAAACAGTATCGACCGGCGTGGAGGATAATCGGTCGCGGCGGTTTGACGAGGTGTTGGGCTCGCCGCCTACGGAGTTGATCTGGGAGCACGGGTTTGGGTCAAGTACGGTCATGGGGATGGCACCACTGACAACGCCGGAGATACGCGGGGCTTGGGAGGGCTTTGCTGCGAAGATGAATGGGGGTGGGTTGCGACCGGAACGATTCAGCGCCGAAGAGATGTCCGCACTGATCTCATCGCCTGAAGATTGGTTACTGGTGGAGAGTTTTTTGCGCCGTCGTGTTTTTCAATGCAAGGAAATGGGCGAGGCGTTGCTTCGTTGGGTTGACGGCGCCCTTTCGGCGGCAGGGCTTACAAATTTCGGTCGCCTGGATCGGGAGCAGAAAATCTTTGAGGCCGTGAGGATCGCGGCGAACTCGCCGGAACTTCTGGACAAGGAAGTGGCGGCTCGCGTAGGCGTTTCGCCTTCGTGGCTATGTCGTCAAAGCGCTTGGCAGCGGCTTCGCTCCACCAGAAAGCGCGACCGTGCGGAGGACGCGGAGTAACCGGTCATTGGAAATTCTATGGAAATTGCAACTCGCAAAAGCCGCCCCTGGAGCGGCTTTTGCGCTCTTTGGGGCTGAACAGCTGGGAATTCTCTGGTTGAGGCAGATTCGCTCGTTTGGAGCCAGCGACTTGGCGACGGCGCAATCGACCTTACAGCGAGTTCGCCATGGATCGCACACAACTTCCGAAGCTCATGACTCTGGAGAAGGCCGCTGAAGCATTGGGCGGCGAAATTCCGGCGTCGACGCTTCGCGCTGAAGTTTGGGCCGGAAACCTGCACTGCTTCAGGGCAAGGGCGGGCTGTAGTTCGCCGATTCTCCTCAGCGAGGAGGATCTCTTTGACTGGCTGGAGGAGCACGCTCGCAAACGCCAGTTGGCCTTGAGTCCCGCCGAAGCACGCGCCGTCAATCGCGGCAAATCGGGTTGAGGGCTTCTTGAAGAGACCGATTGAGCAGTTGTTGGCGACTTGTCCCTAAACGATCCCGCAATTTCACCGCATGAGCCCATTGATGCTGACGCCACCCTTCGCGCAACATCGAGCACGCACACGACATCCCGGCCTGAAGCTCTTGCGCCGTGTGCGACATTGCGGCGTGGTCTGGCTTGCGCGGTGGGTGGACCCGGACTCCGGCCGCTCTAAGGAGGTGAGTCTCGACCGGCTGGGCTTGAACACTGACGTCGCGCGCCGCGGTTGGTGCGCAGCCAAGTCGCGCGCGGTTCTTCAGCGTTGGGCGGAACTCCTTTCGGGGGCGGTCACGGCCTCGACGACGGACTTGGCCGGCGCCGTGGCGGAGTTCTACGCGCGCAGGTCCACGCTCAAGGCCACCACGCTTTCAAGTTACCGCAACGGTACCGACGGATTTCTCGCGTGGGCGCAGTCGGCCGGCGTAGTAACTACGGAGACACTCGCGCCGCGGCATCTCCTGGAC
Source organism: Planctomycetota bacterium (assembly GCA_020845475.1). GTDB lineage: Bacteria > Planctomycetota > UBA8742 > UBA2392 > UBA2392 > UBA2392. The sequence goes on along the minus strand of JADLFN010000024.1, from coordinate 11,870 downwards.
TTTCGCGCATGGTGGGCCTCGCGGCCGGCGATGGTGCTGGCCAGCGGCGTTCAGCGCGGTCAGCGGCTGGAATCCGCAAGGCGGCACTCACCGCTCACGGTCAATCGCGGCCTGTGCGTGGTCCGGGCGATGTTGAACGAGTTGAGGATTGTCGGGCTGACGCCCAAACTCACTTCGGACCTGATCCGCGACACGCTCAAGTTCGAAATGCGTTGCCGGACGCTGCCACACTTCTTGAAGATCAACGAGATTGCCGCGCTCGTTGAAGCAGCGCTCAAGCATGACGCTGAGACATTCACGCTTACCCGCGCGGAGCACGACGGTCATTTGAAGCCGGGCACCACTGCGCCGCGACGCGGCTGAGGCCGCGCGCAAGCGCCTGATTCAGAAATACGGTGCGCCGAAGTTCACCTGGCATGATCTGCGGCGCACTTGCGGAACCTATCTCACTTGCGCGTCTGCCATCTATGGGGGAGCTTCCGCCTACCTCAGCGCAAAGCGTCTGGGCCACTCCGTGGCGGTCGCGGAAGCCTATTACGTTGGCGCCGTAACGAACATCGACAAGTCGGCTTCGACACTCGAAGCCGTGATGGGACTCATGGCCGATCAGTTCAACCGCTGCGCTGTTTGTTCGCCGTGAAGAACTTCTGCGCTGGGTTGGTGCCCGCGAGGCAGAAGCCGAGTCTCCCGTCACCGCGCGCACAACAGGCCCGACGCAAAGGCAGTGACCTCACATCTGCAGGTTGCACGCAAGAGGGATTGTAGGTCGTGGTCAAGACGGATCTCGGCAGGCTCGCCCCTATGCAAAGGAGAACACATGTCAGGTGAAGATACAGGTGTGGAACATCACTTCGCGCTCACCAAGGTGAGGCTGCGGCAGGCCTGGGCGGCTGCAATGTTTTCCAGCCTGGCACGCGCCGTATTGGAATTCATCGTTGTCGACACATGGGAACACCCGGCGGCACGCCCCGGCTACACATCACGCTTTTGCAGAGGCTTTATTGTCGGCCTGTTCGAAAAAGCCGAGGCAGCCACCGGCCGCGGAGTGCGCAGGGCCATAAAGAGCCTGTTGGCCGCAGGCACTATAACGATTGAGAACGACAAGCTGGTCGTCAACGCCGCGTTCCCCTCGCTGCTGACCGAGTCCCAGCGCAAGCTTTTCGACGTCGCCCAGCGCGTCCACGGCAGCCGGCTCGGCGCGGCTGTCGCACCTGCTACTTTTGGAGCAAACGGTACGAAAGTAGAAGACAAGCCGCCTGCTACTTTTGGAGCAAACGGTACGAAAGTACCGGAAAACGGTACAAAAGTAGAACCCGACGGCTGGGCCTCCGCGGAACTGGACGCGATCCTCAAACGCTTTCAGGCAGCGTCCGGGCAATGAGCGAAACCTGCAAGTAGCGGGCGTGCTGAACTCCCGGTTGATCCATCGGTCAACCTTTGACAACCCTCGTCAACCTCAAGCCAACCTCCGTCAACCCTCGTCAACGCAGCTTCACACACACTGCAGGTTTCTTGGGCCGGAAATGCCGCGGCGACGCCTAAGACTCGTTCCGGATGGGAACAGAAGTTCCGCCTCCCGTCCCTAGTCGAGTGGCACTTTCATTCCGAACGGAACAAAAGTTCCGCGTCGGGCCCCCATTCGAGTGGCACTTTTGTGCCGAACGGAACAAGAGTTCCGCGTCGGGCCCCCATTCGAGTGGCACTTTTGTGCCGAACGAAACGAAAGTACTGGTGGAATCCCGGCGGCGACCATAACCCTTGTTCCTGAACGGCATTCCCTTGCCGAACGGCAAGAGTTTGCCGCTCAATTACTGGACGACGCGCAGTTGTTATGCCGCGATCACCGTTCTCTTCTGAGCAAACGTAGACCTGTTCGCGATTTAGGATGCAGGTCTGCTGGTGGCAGCTACGCCAAAACGGGAGTTGCCAATAAATGACGAGGCACACCACTTTCGAGCAGGAAAGTGGGCATTAATAGCCTCGAAAGTCGCCGGACCCGCTCTACGTGGCCTTTTGGAGGAATATTGAATAATGCACGAAGCCACGTCACCGACCCCCTGCATCTGCCCAAACGGGCATTAGGGTAGAGAGACGTCAAACGAGGCGGCGGTTTCACAGCCCATTAGGGGCCCGCGCGATGAACACTGTTGCCATAACGGCACTCGCGGGCCCATCGGGTAACGGCTGCCCGAGTCCAAGTGATTAGACGGAAAGTCCGATCAATTCGTCGACGCTCTATGGCCTTGCGGCCCAACATTCACCAATGAGCCGCCAAGTGCGTTCGTGAAGTTGCCCACTTCGGGCGCTCTACCCCTCTAAGATGGCCCAGCTCTACCCGGCTATTGAATTCCACGGGCGTAGACAACAAGTCTACGCCCGTAGAATCTTCGCTGGCAGGAACCGCGATCTGGCAGGCGCTGAAGCCCCCAAGGGCGCCCACGCCGGGCCCGCGCCCTCATGGCGTAGGTCTGCTTTGGCCGAATGTCACGACAAGAAGGGTTGTGGCGGGGTATAATTGGGTAGCGCCGGACAGCCTGTCCGGCGCGTTTTCGTGCCCGCCACTTCCTCTTGAAAGCTCCCGTAGCACCCCGTCGGTTTGCCGGCCGGGTGCTGCCGGCCCTGTTTGCCCTGGGATTGTCTTGGGGCGCTGGGCCGGTGCTCTTTTCCGATCAATCGGAATGAAATTCCAATGGATTGGAATCGGAGGCTCTATGACGTACCTGAAAAAGCTGGCACTGGTTGCGGTTTTGGCCGTGGCCAGTGTGATCTGGTTTCCCGTGCTCGCGTGTCGCGGCGTCTTTGCGATCGTGAACTGGCTGGGGAGGTCAATCATGGGCGGGTTTCGGCATCGCGACAGCGGCGTCAAGCTGCTGGCGGGTGTCGGCATCGTCCTGTTCGGCCTGCCCTGGGGCGTTGCGATCGGCGCGATTCTGGCGCTCGCGAGCTACGAGGTCATGTGCTTCAAGCTGATGAACGTGCTGTTTGCGTGCGAGGACATTGGTTTTCGCCCTTCGGGCGGAGAACCTGAAGGTCCTCGGCGTGGACCCGCACCCCAGGTGCAGGCCCGCAGCGAAGCGCGCGTGCATCAGCTCCCGAACGCAAACCAGATCCTTTCGGAAGTCCAGGCCCTGCAGGTCGCCATGCGCAACGGCTGGAACCCGCCGCAGATGGATTACGGCTGGGATTCCCGCCGCCAGTGCTGGCGGTCCAAGGACGGGCAGCTCGTCGATATGACGGGCGCCCACATTGCCTGGGCTTCATAGCCGTCGGGGCGAGGCCAAGCCTCGCCCACGCGGCTGGCGGCGCCTGCCCCGAGAATGGGTCGAAGGGCATCTCGCCGCGTATACGTGCTCTGTGTCTCGTGGCTCGTGCTCCCGGGTTTCCCGGGCGCGAAGCGCCATACACAGAGCGCGGCTTTTGGAGGCTTCCATGCCTGCAACCATCAACGAACCCGTGCTCAACCTCGATCAGTTGCGCAAGCGCGCATCCATGCGCTGGTGCGAAATCGCCGTGAAACTCAACGGCGGCGCCCGGAGCTCCAAGGACGTGTTCTTTGACGACCTCGAGAACCGCTGGCACGTGTTCCACTACATCGACAGCACCGACGCCGAACTGAGCGAAGCGGAGATGGGCGAGAGCTTCATCGCCGCCGCCATCAGCAAGGGTGCGTGCATGTATGTGTAGCAGCCTGGCGGGCGCATGCCCGCCACCCTGCTGCCGCTCCATCCCGGAGCGGCGACCTTTGAGAGATGAAGAGCTTGAGAGCTGGAGAGATGGCCGGCCCCCCATGGCGAGGCGCGGCAACAATCTCTCAATCTCTCAAACGCTCCATCTCTCAAACTCAAGGAGGCCAACCATGGCCGATTCTGAAACACTCTGGGCCGGCTTGCTGGCGATCATCCGGGCGTTGATTCTCGGACGACGCCTGCCGCCGGAACAGTTGCGAACCTTTCTTTTGTTTGCAGAGCCTGTGCCTTACTTGTCTGCGGAGCAGCTTGCCGCGGCCATCGGGCGCAATTGCGGCCATGACATCGAGCCGGAGTTGCCCGAGGGCTGGGCGCAAGGCGTTTCGATCAACGATCCCGAGTCCGGCGACTTCTACGACGCCGACGCGCAGATCGTCGGCGAGACGCTCATGAACCTGCTGCGCAAAGAACATCCCGAATGGGAGCACGAACATTGGCGCGTTACGACCTGCGACCAGGGCTGGGATTTCCTGTCCTACCGGGTACTCGACGAGCGCGGCCGTGTTCACCCCATTGCCTGCTGGATGGAAGGCAAGCTTCACCTGCTGCGAGACGGCGCCATCGGAAACGATGAAGCCGCGCGCCGCACGGTCATTTGCCGATTCATCTCTGGCACGCTGGAGTGGCTGTGGGAGAACGTGGGCGATGAATGCGAAACCGCAGGCCTGCCTGATGATTATCAGGAAACTGCGGCCAAGCTTCACGCCTTCTTCTCGATCCGCGGCGAAGTGTTCGAGTACAACATGCTCGCACGCTGCGCGGAACACATCTACGACAGCGGCCAGTGGGAAATCGACGAATGGATTGACGGCTGGGTCTATGCGCCCCTGCTCTGGCAGGCGCTCAACGATCTCGGCTACATCGAGGCCACGGCTCACACGCAAACCAAAAGTCTGTTTGCAGCATAGCCTGCGGGGCAGAGAGATGGAGAGTTAGAGAGATCGAGAGTTGGCAAAGGCAGTAGCCATCTCTCCAACGCTCCAACACTCCCACTCTCAGCCCCAACGGCTGGCGACGCACGTTGCGTCGCATCGATACGTCTCAGCTTTTCGTTTTATCTGGAACGAGGTGTGGCAATGCGGTAAAGGAGGGCCATGCCCACGTTGCGCCAATACGTTGAACAGGCCAAGGAACTCAAAGCCCGTGCCAAGGGTTTTGAGGTTCCGGTGTTCAATACGCTCATCGGCGTTCTGAGCAGTGCAACCAGTGCGGAGCTGGCAGCCGCCAAGCTTGCCAAGCTTGGCGACGAAACCAGCCGACTGCGCGCGACGCGCAAGTTCGCGCTGGCCGCGCAGGCCATCCGCGCCCGCAAAGACCTCGACGCCAAAACTCTCGAAATGCGATAGCGCCCTCCCGGCAGATTCAGGCCGGGATTGCGCTGGCGGCGCCTTCGCGCCGTCACCTGTCCGATGTAGCCGCGATGGTCGCGGCGAAGTCGGAACGTCAGGAGCATTTCCATGACGACTGCAACCACTGTACCCGCCCCCAAGGCGGGAGTTTCCGTGATTGAACGCCAGGGCGCCAACGCCCAGCTCGCGCACAAGCTGATGTTCTCCGTGCCCGAGGACTGCAAGTTCATGAGCTTTGCCGAGATGCGCCGGGATGCTGACGAGCAGCGCAAGCGCTCGATCGAAATTCAGGGCAGCTCGGCCGACATGCTTTTCGCCACGCGCGACGGCCAGGATTATCTGGCGCTCGGCCGTGACGACTTCGCGCTCACGAACTACGCCTACAAGCAGCTCGCTCGCAACATCGGCCTGCCCATTGAAACGGTGGCCCGCCTCAAGCCCGAAACGCGCGTTCGCGTGTTCAACGAGCTCTGGCTGGTGAACCGCAACGAAGGCAGGCACGAGATGCAGTTCCTCGCCGAAAAGATCGACGGGAATCTGCACTTGCGCGCTGTCACCGGCACCCGCTACACGCGGCTATGGGACTCTGAAGTTCTGGAGACCATCGATAGCACGCTTGTGAAGGCGGGCTGGGTTCCGGCGCATCCCACGTTCAATTACGATTTGAACATCCCCGTCGAACAGCGCCCCAAAGCGCTGATTCGCACGGACCGCTACAGCTTCGCGTTCCTGTTTACTTCGCCTGATGCCAATGCAGCCGCCGATGAACTCGGCGGCCTGCGCAAGGGCATCATGGTTTGGAACAGCGAGACCTCCCACAAGAGCTTCGGCTGGAGCCAGTTCGTGTTCCGCGAAGTTTGCGGCAACTTCCTGATCTGGGGCATGCAGGACGGCAAAACCAAGCGCACCCGCCACGTAGGAGTGGTGCGCGAGGCTTTCCAAGTCTTCGCCCAGGATTGCAAGGAGCTCGCCGGCGAACTCAGCGAACAGGAAATGGACCAGCTCACCAAGGCCAAGCGCATCGAATACGCCAAGGATGATGAAGCCGCGATCAAGCGGCTCAATTATTCCGGCGTTTCGTTGGGTTCGGCCAAGGCCGGAGTCGAGGCCGCCAAGCTGGAAGTGAATGGCGGCGATCTCTCGATCTGGAGCGTCGTGAACGGTCTCACCTTCCACGCCAAAGAACTGGCGAACGAAGAGGACCGCACGGAGCTGTGCACCGCCGCAGGCCACGTGCTGAATTCAGCATTGGCGCATGCGTAAGCATTCGTCCTGAGCTCAGCCGAAGGACCGCGGCGTAAGATTTACAGAAACCCCGTTCGAGCCAAGCATGGCGAGAGCGGGAGTTCTGCCGCTGCCTTCGCAGCGACAACGTGCCTCACACCAAGGCACAAAGACACGGAGAACATCCATGCCTCAAAGCAACGCGGCCCTCTTGCTGGGCCGCAAAATCATTTCAGTGGAGCGATTGTCGCCCAGGCAGGCGGGCTTCTACGGCTTTGAAGGCCGTGAGCCCGCCTTTGTCATCACGCTCGACAACGGTGTTGAGCTGGTGCCGCTGGCTGATGCCGAACGCAATGGCCCCGGCGTGCTGGAAGTGCGCACGCAAGACCAGCGCGAAGACCTGCTCTGGACCGACATCATCCGCAAGTAGGCATCACGGGCCGAGAGGCCCGTGCTACCTGCCGCGCCACTTCGGCGCGGGGATACGGCTGCTCGCAGCTCGCTGTTCGCTTCTCGCGAACCGCAAGCCGCAAACCGCGAGCAGCGTTTTGGGAGTCACCCATGTTCAAGCTACTCGCTTCAATGTTCCGCAACATCGTGGCTTTGAAGCCGCCCACGCAGACGAAACTTCTGCGCGAGCGCGGCATACACAAAGCGCTCGACACGTTCACGCAGACCGTCCTGTTCGACACGAACGGCACGGTAACCAGCGATGGCGTGAGCCTGATCCAGACGCCCTATCTCGAACCGCCGCCCAAAGCCCTCATCGGCAAGGCGATCGACGTTCGCGACGCCAGAGCGTTGGTGAAGGCCATGCCAAAAGGGAAGCTGCGTGCGCTGCCCGTCGAAGCCGCGTTCGTGGCGGACGACAACAAGCTCACCTTCAAGACGCCAATCGGCCAGAAGGTCGAGGCCAAGGCCGTTGAAGGCCGGCCCGGCAACTGGCCCAAGTGGCAGGACAAAATGCCCAAGCACGCTTCGTACAACGAGGTCGTGCTTGATGGCAAGCGCTTCAAGAAACTCGTCGCTGAAACGGTCGCGCAGGACGCGGCTTTGGGCAAGTCCCGCAAGGGCAAGAAGTACGAACCCAAGGTTGTACTGCGCGTGAGCAAGAGCCCCGAGCACCCCGTCGAGATTCATTCTGACCAGGGCGTGCAGGGCTACCTGCTGCCGTGCATCGACGAAGTGAAGCACCAGCGGCCCAAGTCCGACGCGAAAGCGCCGGAAGCTGCGAAGGTGTAAGCCCGAGGGGCAATTCTGAATTCTGAATTGCCCTCACGGCTGCCCGCCCCTTTGGGCGGGAGCAAGTGGAGCACACCAATGCCACACACCTGCCGCTCATGCGGCAAGCCGGAAGGCACCAACGTTCACTGCGAGGAATGCCGCTACGTCGGCAACCTCAAGCAGATGATCGACGATGCCTGCACGGCCGAAGAGATGTACGAACTCGACGAGCTCGAAGCCTTCGCCAACGCGCTGCGGGAATGCGGCAAAACGCCGCAGATCAAACCCGGCGACGACGACGACCTGGCAGAGCTCATCGAGGATTAGCCCGAGGGGCAGAGAGATTGAGAGATCGAGAGTTGGAGAGATTGCTTTTGCCATCTCTCCATCTCTCAAACACTCCAACTCTCTGCCCTCACGGCTGCCCGCGCACTTCGCGCGGGTGCTTTCACATAAGGAGGCCCGTCATGGGCCAATATTATCTCGCAGTAAACGTGGACAGGCGCGAGTTCCTTCACCCGCACAAGCTGGGTGACGGGCTCAAGCTGATGGAGTTCGGCAACTCGAGCGACGGCACCATGCTTGCGCTCGCACTGTTGCTGGCTGACGGTTGCGGCCGCGGCGGCGGCGATTACCACGCGAAGAAGGGCGCAAAGCCCGACCTCGACTTGATCGGCCGCTGGAAAGGCGACCGCATCGTGATTGCCGGCGACTACGCCGACTCCGGCTTCATTCCCAAGCCCGCAGAGTGGTCGAAGGAGCAGCGCGCCAGGCTGAAGGAACTGTTCAGCGAGGGCGTTGACCTCGACAAGAACGTCAACCTCTACGCGTGGGCTGAGTGTTTCTTCGAGGACATCTCGCTCAAGATGCGCGAGCTGCTCGAAGCCGAGGCCTACACGGAAGTGCGGGCACGCTGGGACATCGACCGCAAAGTCGCGTAACAGCCCGTGCGCGAGTGCTCGTGAATTCGAGTGCTCGCGTAACGGCTGCGGCTCCATTCGGAGCCGCACCTGTGGACCAATCCATGAAAGCCAAATACAAGCAGCAATGGCTCGCCGCGCTTCGCAGCGGCGAGTTTCTGCAGTGCCGCGAGGTCATGCGCCTCGTCGACAAAGATGGCCAGGAACGCTTCTGCGTTCTCGGCGTGCTGGCTGAGCTGGTGCGCCGCGAGTCCCCCGACAAGTTCAAGTGGTCGCGTTTTGGCACAGACGCCGCCGGCAATGCCCGCTTCGACCTCCGCCCCAGGGACGGCGGCCGCGCGAGTGAGCGCTGGTGGCGTGCGATCGAAAAGAAGCTGGGCGTTCAACTGTTCGGCGACGCCATGATCGAGTACCTCGGCGAATCCCACACGATTTCCGAGCTCAACGACGATTTCGGCCTCGCGTTCGACGAAGCCGCCGACCTACTCGAAGCACAACTGTGACAGCCCGTGCGCGAATGCCCCGAGGGAAATCGAGGGGTGCTCGCGTAACGGCTGCGGCCGCACTTCGCGGCCGCACCAGTGCCCGCCTTCGCTAAAGCTACGGCGGGCAAGGAGCAATCCTATGAACGCTGAAAAACTCAAGCAGCTTCACGCCGAGTATCTGCGGATTTTGCGCATCAACTTGGCTGCCAATCCTGACGCCTATGCCTGGGCTAAGCCCATGACGGTGGCCGGCAACACGGGCAACACCGTGTTTGCGGCCAAAACGCCCGAAGAGATGGCCGAAAAGGTCATCGCCTCGGTGCGCGAAAACCGCTTCGTGGTCGACGCCAAGGCCGCGCCCACGCTCAACAAGGCGGTGCGCAACCTGGGCCTCAAGCCCACGCAAAAGGCGCTGCTGGAATGGCTCAACGCTGCCTAGCGATCGCCCCGACGAAGCCTTTGGCGAAGTCGGGGCCTTCGCTGCGGCTCCCTTTGGAGCCGTAACTCATGGACCCGAAAGGAGAACCATGACTGCAACAACCGTAGCAGCGTTCAGCGCTTCGCTGGACGCAACGGTGATGAAAAAGGTGCTGCCGATCGTGAAGAAGCTTTGCGGCCGCAGCAACAACCCCATCACCCAGAACATCCTGCTTTCCGCAGGCGCCGGCGTGCTCAACTTGACCGTGACCGACCTCGACGTCGCGTTTACGGGCCCTGTGGGCACATCGCGTGGTGACGGGTCAGTCCTGATCACGCCCGAGTGGCTGACGGGGGCGTTGACGCTTGAAGTCGAAGGCCAAAAGGCCATCGTCAAAGGCGCCAACAACTCCCGCGAGCTCAAGTGCGCGGATCCCGAGGAATACCCGCTGACCTTTCCCAAGACGGAGTTCGACTACTGGTGCACGCTCTGCGACGCCGAGAAATTTCTTGGCGCCGTGCGCGGCACTGTGGCCCACTGCGCGCTTGAGAAAGGCCGCTACGCGCTCAACGGCGTGCTGTTTGAACTCGAGGCAAGCAAGCTCGGGTTCTGCGGCACGGACGGCCGGCGCCTGGCGTATCGCAGGATCGATGCACTCGGCAGAGCCGAAAAAGGCTTCAAGGCCGATTTCAAAGAGCGCGGCACGACCAAGTATCAGGTGATCGTGCCCAGCAAGGTGCTGAACCTGCTTCCGCAGTTCAGCAAGCTGGCAGAAGGCGAGCTTGGCATGGCCATCAACGAGAACCGCATTTCGTTCTCGCGCGGCCACTACATGCTGCGCTCGCTGCTGGTCGAAGGGCAGTTCCCCGATTGGCGCCACGTGATCCCGAAGGACCTTGACAACCCGGTCATCTTCGAGCGCGAAGCGGCGATTGCAGCCTTCACCGAAGCCAGGAAGTACACCTCGATCGAAACCCAGGCCGTGCGCCTGGAATTCGGCGTGAACAACAGGCCTAGGCCGGACGATCCCGTCACGACCAAAGGCCTGATCTGGCGCACCATGAGCCCGGCCCACGGCCAGGCTTGCGGTGAGCTGCAGTTGCAGACCGTTCCCCCGCCTGTGGCCATTGGCTTCGACCCGAGCTATCTGCTCGCGGGCCTCGAGGATTTCGAGGGGCGCTATGTGGCGCTCGAACTCAAGGACAAGGAAACCGGAGCGATTCTGCATGACGGGCACAAGGAAGACGCGTTCTTCCTGTGCATGCCCATCGACATCTAACAGCCCGCGGGGCGAGGCAACTCGCCCCAACGGCTGCGGCCGCACTTCGCGGCCTGACAGCCCCGCCAGGAATGGCGGGGTGCTTTTGGAGATACCATGCAACTACGTTTGGAAGACGCACCCGGCAAACACAAGTGCGATCGTGACAAGGCCACCGGCCTGCTCACGATCATGCTGGTGGCCGGGCTGTACAGCTTTGACTTCGAGCCCGCACCCAATTGGGACGGACGCGTTGACGAAGCGGTAAGCGGCGTGCCTGAGCACGCCGAGGGCCTCGATGCTGAAGCGCTGCGCACCAAGCTCAGCTTCTACGGCATCGAATTGTTCGTGCCCGGCGACGACCCCGGCTTTGCACCCGAAAAGAATCTCGAGAACCAAAAGCCGCAGCCGCCCAAGGAACCGCAAGTCCCCGACTACGACAAGCTGAAAGCCGATCTGATCAAAGGCGGCTACAGTGAAACCGAAGACGCGGACTACATCGCGGATTACTTGGCCGGCTTTCGCCGCACCTACGAGAAAGATCTGGCCGAGTTCAAGGACTCGACCGACTCGCTCGAAGACCGCATCAAGGACTGGGAGCAGGAAAACGAGCAAGCCAAGGCCCGCTACGCAGAGTGGCAGGCCGACCGCGCCGCGTGGCTGAAAAAGCACCACGTGGGCGAGCCGCTCGTCGAAAACCCGGTCACGCTGGATTCACTGTCACAGCGCAACGCTGAGGCAGCCACGCAAACCACGGGCTCGCGCAAACGCGCACCCAAGGCGCGCGTGGAGCAGGCGCCCGCCGAACAGGCGAGCGTCACGGCCCCTCGACAGGGCTCAGGACAGGCCGTCCGCGAGGTGATCGTGCGCGAAAGCGACGAGCACCTTGAGACGCCGCAGGAGTTGGGCTACACGCTCAACAAGAACCAGTGGTCTTTCGCCTGGTAGGCGAAAGGCAACAAGCAAGCCAAAGACTCACATCAAACCCAGAAGCCCGTGCATCGGAGATATTCCGCTGCACGGGCTTTTTTCGTTTTTGCTCAACGTACACTCACATACAACCCGTGGCGCAAAAGGTGGCGCGAATATGAGTAATGCGCCAGGCTCACCATGAGAAAGAGGTTCCTCGCTGAATCATATGGATTTGGTTGGGGTGAGTTGGCGGGTGAAGGGGTTGAGGAGTTTGCCCAGTGGGGCGCCGATCAGGTAGATCATGGTGATGAACGTGTTCACGTTTCGGTAGCCT
>JADLFN010000023.1 GCA_020845475.1 Planctomycetota bacterium | reverse complement strand
GGCTACCGCAACGTGAACACGTTTATGACCATGATCTACCTGATCGGCGCCCCGCTGGGCAAACTCCTCGACCCCTTCACCCGCCAACTCACCCCAACCAAATCCATATGATTCAGCGAGGAACCATTAATTTGCCGAACGCCAGACCCGAGTTCTTCGTCAACATGGGTCGCACGCCTCCCTTGCGCGCATCGGCTACGGTGACGCAGTATTCTTGCACATCCAATTGGGCCATTCGTCGGCTTTATGCCGGTTGTTTTCCCACTGAAGCGGCTGGAGGTTTGCAAGTTCTTCGCCGCCTCCCAGTGCCATTGGTCTGATGTGGTCGATCTCCCAGCCGTATTGGGTCACTGATCCGTGGCTGTCGCGGTTTATCCACGCGCCACACGAGTCCTTGCGCCAGATGTTCGGGTCGTAAGCGGCAACTATCCTCGCCTTCTCCCAAACTTGTTGAACCAGCGAGACTCCCGCCTGTCGGTAGGGATATTGGTAAGCCATAGGGCGCTCCGAACCGTTGTCTCCTCCCTGTTGATGTCACACCAGTTCGAGATTGATGCAGGATTCCCGACAAATTCGCGAACGCAGAAATCGGCCACATTAGTGACCGATCGGTCATTCCATCCCTTCTCGATCCGAATTTCTTGGGCTTGGCAATTTTGATGCACTGAAAGGCGCGCGACGCGACACTCAAGAGTTGAGCGGGGCACACCTGATGACTGGGCTAACAAGGGGCAATGCAACCATGGCTGATTACAAGCGTTTGACGTTCGTGGCGAAGGCGTGGAAAGAGACTCTCGATCCCACAACCGGAGAAAGGAAGTTCGAGGCCGTGAACAAGCGGTCGCTCTGCGAGCTGGAAATCGAGATCATCCCTGGTTCCGAGCCACCGGAGGTCATGCTCAACTGCGTTCCCGATGGCTGCACCACCAAGTGCGAACTCGTGACCGAAGTGGACCCGACCGGCAGTACGAATTACTTCTGCCGATGCGTCTCGGACGGCACCGTGGCGCGCGCGAAGAAGGCGAAGAAACGTGTCAAAAGTTGAGCAACCGGTGCGCGAGAAGTAGCATGAGCCAAAACCGCGCACACCTGCCCAATGGAATTTGAAACGTTCTTCAAACAGCACGAAAAACGTGCATGGAATCTCGCGCGTGCCTGGACGCGAACGAATGAGGACGCTGACGACGTCCTCCAAGAAAGCCTCGTCATCGCCTGGAGGAAACAACAAACCTCCTGGCCATGGTTTGCAAATGTGATCAAGAACGTGGCGCGCAACAAACGCCGCAAGAAGACCATGGACTACCTGGAATCAGATCCACCCGAGCAAGCACTGCCCAGCCGCGCTGAGCAGGAGGAACTCGCGGGCATCATGCATTCGGCCCTCCAGAAGCTCGGCGAAGAGGAACGCGAGGCCATTGGGCTGATCTGTGTTGGCGGCTTGTCAGCCGAGGAAGCCAGTGAATCCACGGGGACGAACGTGAACACCTTGCGTTCGCGCTACCAGCGAGGCTTGCAGCACCTCCGCCAACACCTGAAGAAATCTGAAGACGACATCAAGTACTTCCTTGCCGGTCTGCCATTTGGCGTGCCTCGCGGCGGCTGGGATGCTTCCAGTACGCGCTGGCTTCAAAACGCAAAGCGCCACCACAGCATCGCCAAGTTCAAGACCGCCGGCGCAGCCGGCATTGCCGCATCGGTCGCCCTGCTGGCCTTGCTGGCCCCTCGAGAATGGATGGAGTCAGCACCGCGTAACGAGCGCCAGCTCGCATCTATCACTACAAGTGAGCAGGTCGAGGCTTCGCCGACCTCGGGCAAGCCCGATGTGAAGACCAACTCAAAAGGCGAGACAAAGGAACCAGCGGGCGCGCCCGAAGAACCGCCAGCCAAAGAACCACCAAGCGAACCAGAAGAGAATTTGCAGCCAAAGGAAGAGCAGGACGACCGCTTGCCGAAGGTCAGAACGCGTTCAACCAAATTTGAAAACGGGAAGGTCGAAGCTCAATGGACCGAGAGGCTGGAGAACGGCAAGTACATCCTCGACGGGCCCTACACGGCCTATTACAGCGCGGGCACGGCAAGACAGATTGGCCAGTACTCCAATGGCGTGCGCTCGGGCATGTGGAAGTTCAATCACCTCAATGGAAACACGGAATCCGAAGGCGAGTTCCGTAACGGCAAGAAGCATGGGCCTTGGGTGTACTACTTCGATACTCAGGAGCGCGAATCGTGCGGTGAGTTTTTCGAGGGTAAGCGCGACGGCGAATGGCGTTCTTGGCACAAGAACAGCCACCCGAGGACAATCGAGCCGTACGAGAAAGGTGTTCTTGTAGGAACCCGCTACGAATTTTTCGAAGACGGCTCGCCTTACCTTGAAACACCGTACGAGAACGGCCAGAAACACGGTGTCGAGATCGAGTACGACAGAGAGGGCGCGAGCACTAAGCGCACCTACAAGCACGGCAAGCTCCAAGAGTAGAGCTTCATGGCCCGAGCAACCGCCACAGATTCGGATGGCAGGCAGCTCACGTCTGACCCTGCTTCCATAGCGTCAGACCTTGGCCTATGAATCCCTGCTGAGCGGCGGTTCTTGACCTCGTGAAGCGGAGCTGCTTCTCGCATTTCATCGCCAAAACCCCCTAGCGCGCTCGAAACCGTTGCCCGTGTGGAGTGGTGCCTCGCGAGAAAGTCACGGATTCCTGCACCAAACACGACTCCGCAAGACATCAGTCTGCAGAGACTCGCGAGGATTCCCAATGTCAACGCACGGCACGCCTTCCTGGTCCAATCCCGTCTTGCAGGCGAACTCAGCACCTGCCCCTGTCGCCCCGCAACACAGCGAATTGCAGCGAATGGTATTTGAGCTGCGCAATCTTCTTGAAAACTCCGGCGACCGTCAGGCGGCGCTGGACGTCGTCGACAGCATCGAAGAACTGATGTCCGTGCCTGATCCCCAAGAGGCGCGGCCAAGCCAAAGGGCTGAGTCCAACACTTGCATCGAGGTGAACACGCTGATCAATAAAGCGCTTCGCGCCGTCTCACCGGACGTCGAGGCGGCCGGTGTATGCCTGTTGCGCAGAGGCATCCGAAAGGCCGAGGTTGTGGCGCAACCCGCGTTCGCCGTGACGCTCATAGAAGATGTACTGCGGCTGGCAATCGATGCTTGCTCCAAGTTGCCGCGACTGCGCGTCATTCGAATCTGCGTTCGCAAGGGCTCGCGTAATGTCTGCCAGCTCATCGTTGACTACAGCAGCATCGATCCACCCGGAGAACCTCTGTTCAAACTCCTTGCCAGGTATCCGCAGGTGGTAAGCGAGGGAGTTGACGGCCGGCTGATCGTGCGATTTCTGAGCGGCCTCAATCCCCGATGAAGTCCTGGTATGTGCGCGTGAAGAGTCTCCTCTGCTCCCCCTGAACGCAAAGCGCCGCGAGTAGCACATGGCGTGAAATCCCCAATGACAACTCGTGAACGGCGCGGCAGCACGGTGGGAACGTGCCCGGAAGCGTGAGCGATTGGCGGCGGCGCGGCAGGAGGCCGGTGACGGGGCCGACGGAACTGCGGGCCGGCGCCGGAAACGGCGTCGGGCGGGGCAAGGTCCCAGCCGGACCGGAATCTCGCCGCCAATCCCCTGATGAGACGGCGGGGCTGCTCGCTCACGCGCTGAAGCCCCAAAGGCGGTTCAAATCCGCCACGCGCCATTTTGTCGCTGTAGTGAAAATCGAAATGCGCCGATGAGAGAGCCGGAGTTTCCCATGCCCAAGAAAATCCAGCTCTGCGGTGATCCATCCGTTCCTCGCGGCCTGCATCGCCTGGTTGAGCGTCACTTGAAGTGGATGCGCATGGTGAACTTTTCAAAGCTCACCGTGCGCGCCCGCTTCAGTCAGCTCAACGCGTTCGTCAAATGGTGCGCCGAGCACTCTATCCACAAACCCAAACAGGTCACCAAGCGCGTCCTCGAGGACTACCAGCGCCACGTCTCCAAGGTCCGCAGCGAGGCTACGGGCTTGCGCCTGTGCAATGGCGCGCAACTCGGCCGGCTCGTCGCGGTGCGGGTGTTCTTCAAGTGGCTGGCACGCAAGCGGCAGATCCGCTACAGCCCGGCCGCCGACATGGACTTGCCGCGCATGGAAAAGCGGCTGCCCAAGCTGGTGTTGAGCCATGCGCAGGTCGAGCACATCTTCAGCCTGCCCGACGTCGGCACTCCCCTGGGCATGCGTGATCGCGTCATCCTGGAAGCGTTCTACTCCACCGGCTTGCGCCGCTCCGAGCTTGTCTCGTTGAAGGTCGACGAACTCTACGCCGAGCGAGGCTTGCTGATCGTCAACCAGGGCAAGGGAAAGAAGGACCGTGTCGTCCCGATCGGCAGCCGCGCCCTGGGCTGGATCAAGCGCTACCTCGACGAAGCGCGACCGAAACTTGCAGGCCGCAAAGTCCGTGAACACCTGTTTCTGTCGTGCGTGGGCGAGCCGCTTTCGCCCACGGGTGTGAGCATTCTCGTGCGGGAATATCTGAACGAGGCGGGCATCAACGTGCGCGGCGCCTGCCACATGTTCCGCCACAGCATGGCCACGGCCATGCTCGAGAACGGCGCCGATATTCGGTACATCCAGGAGATGCTCGGCCACGCCGACCTGAAGACCACCCAGATCTACACCCACGTCAACCCGCACAAATTGAAGGCGATCCACGAAGCCACTCACCCAGCCAAACTCGCGGCCTGACGGGTCCAAAATCTTGAACACAAACAGGCCCGAAATCGGGCCTGTTTAACTCGCCTAAGTTGAAAAACAGCCGGCCAGAAAACTGGCGGCCATTTTGGCCACCGCAGAGCACGCCAAAGCTGACTGCACAAATTGCACAGTGATAGGGCTGGAAACGGCTCAAGAAAAGGGCCAAAGGGCGTGCGCGACTGATCTCGGCGAGCTAGAATTTGGCAATGTTTGAGGCCGCAAATTGCGCCTTGCTGCAACTTGCTTGCGAAAGCGATCCCGCTTCGCCTCCAGCCGCCCGTTGCCACATCACTTTTACCACAACCTCAAAAAGCCCACAGCCGCGCCGGCTAGCGGCTTGGCGTTGGCAGAGCAGCGTTGCCGACAACCATGAACGCGCCGGGCTGGTTAACAAACTGGGCCAATACTACGCCTGGAACCGGAATTACGACATCAACACCGGAAGATGGACCACCTCGGATCCCGTGGCGACGCCGTGGTGGAATTTGTGGGACTACGTTTTCTGCTACGGGATTGGTTCATTGGATTCCACCGGTCTCGGACAGAGCGTTGGTATTGCCGTCATGCCGAGGGACGCAGCAAATGACGACACTGTATCGACAGAGGCGAAGAGCTATGCCGGGCGTTCAGCTAGGAGTTCCGAAGAATTTACGACAGAGATAGAGAAGGCGCACAAGGACTGCAAGGCAAAGGGGGGAAAGGACGGCGATTGTTGTATCTCCCACTTGATCACGTATGGACACGCATCCTCCCATTCGGGCGGGGGCGAGATTCTGAGTGATTCCCAACTTGACAGGATTGCCAAAGTCATGTGCGTCGCGGCATCTATTTCCAACAAACAGTGTTATGGTGGTGATGTCACAGGAAACGATACTGATTATAGGACAGGCTATCTAAAATTACTTGCGAAGGTCAAGGGCGGTGGTTGCTATGTGGGTTGGACGAGTTGTATGAAATGGCCTAGAGTTCCGGGAATGGGTCGCTGGACAGGTTGTTGGGCTGGCGACGAAGACTCCATTAGGGCAGTTTATGTTCATGAAGGGGAGTCGGCTACCGATGCCGCCGATAGACTTGCTGGTAGGGCGAGCGCCAAGGGGCAAGTCGGCGTTGATCCGTTCTTCGGTAGCAGTATCTATCAGCCCCCGCCCCCGCTCCCGACCTATGGGCCTTGGCCTCACTCCCCATTCTTGGATAATCTTCGAAAGAGCTTGCCTCCACCTCCGTTCAACAGGTAATCCAATGGAATATTCAGAGCGGGGTTTATCAGCATTTAAACAAGTACTTATCTTGGCGGCAGCTGCCAGCGTTTTGGTCGGGTGGTCAATTGTAGGTATTTCCTACTACTTTACCCCCAACACGAATACGGATGTTGAGGATGCACAAGCATTTGCACGCGAACTAGATAACCCGGCCGTTCGATCCGCTGTACTGCGTCGGGTGCGCGATAGATTTGACCAGGAACATCGGCCCGATGTTGCGACTATCCTATTGAATAGCTCCCTTTCCGAATATGACCCGATTGAGTTTGTAGCTCTCGCTTGCTTCTTCAGTGACAGGGGAAGTGATGCAGCTCTTGGGATTCTGAAGGCATGTAAAATGAACGTGTTGTCACCTTCAGGGGCAAGTACGAAGACCAACATAAGTGACTGGCTCATGAGCATGGGTGTTCGCATTGGCCAGTATGAGCATTATTGGCACGCGAATCATCAGAAGTGTAAATGGACTGGCACTCAACATTCTGTGTCATTCAGTATGGAGGGGCATTGATTAATAATAAGGAGAATAAGAACGAAGGAGAGATTAGGGGTTCCTCGCTCAGTCGTATGGAAAACTGGTTCCTCGCTGACTTCTATGGAAACGGCGGGTGCAGGGTAGCATGGGGGCATGGACACTAACCAGATTTTCTCGATTGGCCGTACTTGTACGAGCAAGGACAGGTTGACGCGGCGTTGGGGTGAAGTTCCGCCTTCAATTCGAAATGGCGACGTGAACTTCGCCGGGCCGCTTTTGGGGCGGGTTGGCGGGCTGTCAGTGCCGGCGGTTGGTGCGGTGGACTATCTTTGCGCGGCCAGGCGAGGCCGTGGATCGGCACATCGAGACGAATGTCGTGGATACGACAAGCGGAACCATCATCATCGACGACCCCAGCGGGACTTTCGCAGCCGCGCTGGCGGAGGCCACGGGCGACCCGTCGCACTTCGCCCCGCCGATCAACGATTTCGTGATTTTCGCCTTCAACGATTCCAAGGTGACCAACGCGCCCACGTACCAGACGCAAGGCACCTGGACGAGCGCGCCCAGCTTCGCATCGAGCCAGACCACGTTCACCGATGCAGACGCCGACGACAACGGCGGCGGCTTTGCAAGCTGGATGGTGGGTGCGGTGCTCGTGCCTGACGTGAACATCGGCGCACCGCTGATCATCACCGCAACCACGGCCACAACCCTGACGGTGGCGGGCGACGCGCGCGGCGTGGCTTCCAACGGCACGCGTTACCTCGTCTATGCGGCGCCATTCACCGACACACAATACGGCGTATGGCAAACCGACGCGCACAAGGTCGGCACGCGCTATCTATGGGCGGGCTACCGCTACCAGCCGCCGCAGCTCGGCTTCAGGGTCGATCCACCCGGAGCACCGGCACTGGGCGTGTATGGCGCGAGCACGGGCACCAACAGGCTGGGCCAATACTACTGCTGGAACCGGGTATATGACGTGAACGTGGGCAGGTGGACCACCCCGGACCCGGTGACGACGCCTTGGTGGAACCTAAGCGACTATAGTTGGGCCTCACCGACTACACGATCAGACACCACGGGCCTATTCTCGATTCGAATTCGTGAATCGCTAGGTGGCCAAGAAAGCACCGACTCCGAAGACATTTTACGGGATGCCATGAAAAAGCTCACTGGCGTTGATGTCGACAAGGAGAGCAACGCCGATGAGGACGACATAGTAGAGGGGTTGGAGAATACGGGAGAGGACGATGTATTCGTGTACTACGGTCATAGCGCCGATACGGATGGCGATGGCAAGCCAGACACTGTAATGGAGCATGACTCGCTCGCTGGCTGCGTGGCGGGCGGCGCTGCGATTGGTGGATTACTTGGTGGACCCTTGGGTGGTCTGGTAGGCGGAGCAATCGGCGCCGCGGTGTCAGCAAACGATCCAATTGACAAAGACGATTTTGCGAAGGCAGCCAAGAAAGCCAAAGGAACAGTCATCATCTTCGGTTGCAAAGGTTGCGATCTTAAGTTTGAGAACGCAAAGTGCGTCATTTGCTATGAAGAAGAGCCAACGCTCAGAAAAGCGGCAGCCGATATGGAGGCAATGGCGAAGGTCATCGACGACATGAAAGCCGGCCAATGCAAGACATGGTCTCAAATCGCCCATGCGGCAACTCAGGCGGGGGGCCAGAAAGTCGGCGCAGTCAAAGGCGGTGATGCCGCGACCCTGAAGGCATCCGCCGGCTGCGCGAACGTAAAGGTCTGCGAATGAGCTCCGAATGTATTACTCCTCTGTCCCAAAGCTCACGATCAGCGGGCATCTCTAACGTTGTCCTCTACACCGTGTCACCTGTGTTGATGTTGTTTCTCTCTGAATTCACAATAGAACGAGTTTCGCCAGCTATCGTTCAAAGCAGCCGGGGGGACTTCGTTCATAATTTATTCATGTGTCAACTTGTGCTGCGAGCGCTTCTCGTTACGCTTGCATTGCATATCATCAGATATGAGCGCCCCGGTCCTCTCGCGGTCACTATTTGCTTAAGCAACCTGACGATCCTACAACTCTGGCTGCTTGAAAACACGTCGTGGGATGAGGTGTTGACTTACAGACTTGCCCCTCTCACCGTTTGTATAGGTGTCTTGGTAGGAGCCTTCATCATCGACATTTTGTTGAGCGGGTTTGTAAAGGACATAGCCCTTGTTGCCACAAGCGCTGGTGCCCTGCTTCTGTCGCACTTTGTCACGCGTTGGAATTCTTTGATGGTTGTGGTCACTCCCTTGTCTCCTTATCAGTGGATGCTGATATTGGCTTTCTACTTGGGCATATTGCTTTATCTCAGTGTCTTGGTGAGGTTGCGCGCGGGTCGTCGCTTTCTCACGTACGACCCAATCGCAACGTAGCTAGGGAGGCGCATGGACGGCGCGATCAGCCGCTTGAGCGAGATTTTCTTCGACGAGATCGCGGGCGTCACCACCATCTCGCTCGCCAACAATGATCTAACCACCGATCAGCTCAACGGCGCCCTGTTGTTCCTCGCGCGGCCCGGCTACAATGGCGACCGTCACATGGAGGCGGTGGTCGTGGACACGACGGCAAGTTCTATCGTGATCGCGGACGCCTCAGGCGACCTGGCCGAGGCGTTGGCCTCCGACGGCAGGCCCATTGCCGATTTCGTTGTCTTCGCCTTCAACGACAGCAAACAGGCCAACGCGCCCACTTACCAGACGCAGGGCACGTGGACCTCGGCGCCAAGTTACGCGAGCAACCAGACCACGTTCACGGATGCCGACGCCGACGACAACGGCGGCGGCTTCGCCTCGTGGATGGTGGGTGCGTTGCTCGTGCCTGACGTGAACATCGGCGCACCGCTGATCATCACCGCAACCACGGCCACAACCCTGACGGTGGCGGGCGACGCGCGTGGCGTGGCTTCCAACGGCTCGCAATACATAGTGTATGCCGCGCCGTTCACGGACACACAATACGGCGTATGGCAAACCGACGCGCACAAAGCAGGCACGCGCTACCTCTGGGCCGGCTACCGCTACCAGCCGCCGCAACTCGGCTGGTTCCTCGCTGAATCATATGGATTTGGTTGGGGTGAGTTGGCGGGTGAAGGGGTCGAGGAGTTTGCCCAGCGGGGCGCCGATCAGGTAGATCATGGTCATAAACGTGTTCACGTTGCGGTAGC
>JADLFN010000022.1 GCA_020845475.1 Planctomycetota bacterium | reverse complement strand
AGTCCAATCCATAACCCCAAAACCGCCTCACAAGCGGCTCGGCGAACTTCAAATCGCAACTGCAAGGTGAACGCAGAACTTCATCCGCTCGTCGCGTCAACGTGTACATGCACGGACAGGTACACTTAGCAGGCGCGCACCTCCCACGGCAACGCCCTCTTGTGGAGGGGGCGGCAGGAATCAAATCCGGGCGTGACGGCGTTGCAATCCAACAAGTATGGCTGCATACACCGCACGTTCTCATGGGTTCGGTTCAATCGCTGGCTTCAGGAGGTCTTCGAAACAAATTTGAAGAAGTCATCCACTGCAGAAGCTTACCGGGTGGCGCAGGGCTCTGAACGACAGCGCGTCTCGAATCCAGCGTCGCCCCGAGAGCCGCGGGTGAGAG
Source organism: Planctomycetota bacterium (assembly GCA_020845475.1). GTDB lineage: Bacteria > Planctomycetota > UBA8742 > UBA2392 > UBA2392 > UBA2392. The sequence continues at coordinate 26,615 of JADLFN010000022.1, read as the reverse complement.
CAACCACCAGCACAAACGTTTTGTCCGAATAGAATCACCGACCTTTGTTTCAGGAAGACATGGGTGCGGCGTTCAGCAAATGAACACATGCACGTGTGCAGGTAAGTCGCCACTCCAAGGAAATGTCGGCTTCTCTACCCTCATGTCCGCCTCTTCAAGGCAGAACTTTCGTGGGAAAGGCAACTGGCCGCCTTCGAATGCCAACCTGACGTGCAATTGCGTTCGGCCATGGCAACGACACTGGCAGCCGCCTGGGCGACACACAACGTGCCGGGAGCAAAGAACCTGAAACTCACTTGGCGCAAGAACCAAGACCTCCACCCAAGAGACGAGTGGGTTCAAGTAAACTCAATGGTCGAAGCCGAGAGAATCCGAGTGCAAACAGCGCGATACTTCCAGAACCTGCTTACCCGCTAGATGGAGTCCCGAGGGAATTTGGGCGACCTCCGCCCCAATGTGGGCGTGCCCCGGAAGGTCGGCGCGGCGCTTCAGCGGCTTATCAACTCGCGCACACCCGGAATGGCGGCAAGCGCGCTGAAGCCGTTCATGTAGCGCCGGATCAGTTCGACCCTCGCCCACTCCCGTGCCTCGGCGGCGCCTTGCGGCGCTCGCTTCACGAAGAGAGAGAGCAAGTTCTTGATGTGCGCCATGATGGCGCTCAACGTGTATCGATGTTCACTCTGGCAGTGCCCCAGGAAAAAGGCGTGGCATTCCAACGCATCTTGCAGCGCAGACGGGTCGCCTCGCAGGCGGTTGATTTGCACGCGGCGCACCAGCCGGCTGAACTCGTCAGGAGCTGAAGATCCGGGCACTTCGCCGACCTCTCTGCGGCCTCCGCGAGCCGAATTCCGGCTTCGCTTGCCGCCCTGGATTGCGGCCAGCACCGCGCTGACATGGCGTACTACCCTTTCGTCCACGACGTAGCTGCTTTGGGCCGCGAGTGACAGTGATGCCCGAGCGGCCTCGAGGTCATGCTCCGTCTCGGTAAAGAGCGCAAAGGAGGCCAGCCCCAGAGCGAAATGCACATCGCGCACTTTCTGGGCGGCCACTACATCCATAGGTGCCAGCCCGGACCAGAGCTGGGCCACCGCGGCGAAACTGCTGCTGTCTTCGGGCGTGGCCGATTCGCGATCCGCAATCGCCTGTTGCAGCGCCGCCACGCCGTCGCTCAGTCGACCGACGGTAATAAGGCACTCGGCGCGAGTCATGCGATTGAGGGCGCGTACTTTGGGCGAAGCCGCGCCATTGGTCTGTGCATCCAGTACGTCAAGCACCGTCGTGAAATGCAGCGCCCGCCCAGTCTCGCCCTTGCCCATGGCGCTGATGGCCAGCCCCAACGCCGATTGAAAACCCTGGTCGCTCAGTTTCTCGCCGGAAAGCAAGCTGAAAAGCAACGCCTTGCCCCAGCAAGCCGCAGCCTCATTCTCCCGGCGCGTGTTGTTCAATACGGTGCCCAGAAAGGTGTAGGTTGCGACCGCCAGTTGAGGAGCATTCACCAGTGGCAGGAGGCGTTCGATCGCGCGCAGGATCGGCAGCGCTTCGTCGTAATTGGGAAAGCGGGCGTTTTCGAGCGCTCGATTGAAAAGCTTTTTCAGCGCGTCAGCCATCTGCTTCTCGCGACTGGAGCGCACCCCTTCGGCACGTTCGAGCTGCTGCAGAATCTCGCGATATGACGAGAGATTGGGCAATTGCGAAAGCGTGTGCAGCCTCAGTTCGGCGGTCGCGTCAGCGATCTCGATGGCCGTCAGCAATTCTTGCGGGTTGCCCTCGCCGGCCGGAGCCTCGCCCGAGTACATTCGCCCGGTGCCTAAAAGGAGCCAGCCCGGGTTCAGACCCAAGGAGCGCACCAGATTGATCAGGAAATCCGCCGGCGGCCGGGTGCCGGCCAGGTAGCGATGGACATTGCGTCGCGTGGTTTTGCCCTTGCGGGCCAGTCCGGCCTGGCCACGGGTGCGGGCCAGCGCAGCCAACCGCTCGCGCAAGCCCCGCAGTTCGACATTTTGTAGGTCTGCGTCCATCGCGGCCACAGCATGGGGGTGTCCCGAAAAAGGGACACAAGTGTTACGTGCACCCAGGCACCCTGTGATGTCCCTATTATGCTCAGCTGGACAGTAGCAATGCAAGTCCCCTCGGCAAACGGAGGTCTCACATGGATGCGGTCAAACAGGCTCTGGCGGTTGTTTCTTCTACGATGCTGCTGTTTTCCCTGGCGTGCTGCGCAGGCGGCAGCGACGAGGGCGGTAGTGCGGGCGGAGGTGGGAGTCCCGCACCCGGGATAGAGGTCCGCGAGGGCAGCGCCACGGGCACCTTGATCTCCAATGCCGCCGCAGCAGCAGGTGGACGCAACTTTGGCACGCAGGACATCGGCGCCGGTCCCACTGCGGCTTTGACCGTGGTCGTGTTCAATACATCGGCATCGAATGCTGCTTTGTCCACGCCGGCACTTACCGGTTCGGATGCCGCCCAGTTTGCGCTGAACACCACCGGGTTCCTTCTTTCGCTGGCGGCCGGTGCACAAACGCAGTTCGCCATCAGTTACGATCCCAGCGCCGCCGGCGTGCACGCCGCGAATGTTGAGTTCCTCCACAACGGCATTCCGTTCTCGTTTGGAGTTGCCGGTACCGGCACAACTACTGGCATGCCCGGGGTCAGCGTCGCGGACGCGGCCAAGTCTGAGGGCAACAGCGGGACCAGCACGCTGAGCTTCACCGTCAGCATCTCCAGCGCGCCGACGGGCAACGTCAGCGTCAATTGGGCCACAGCCGACGACTCGGCAATGGCGCCCGGCGATTACACCACAGCCGCGGGCACCCTGACTTTCACGCCCGCCGGCTCATTGAGCCAGACGGTCAACGTCAGCGTTCTCGGGGATGCGACGGTGGAGCCCAACGAGCGCTTCTTCGTAAATCTCACGGGATTGACCGGCGTTGCGCAGATTGTCGACAGCCAGGCCGCTGGGTGGATCAACGACGACGACTCGCCGGTGCAGATCACCATGAAGCTCACCAACTCGTGGAGCGGCGGTTTCAACGCGGACCTGAAAATCGAAAACACTGGCAGCACCACCATCAACGGATGGACGTTGGCTTTCGACTTCATTCCCGCCATCACCAGCATGTGGAGCGGCGCATACACCGTGGCAAGCGGCCGCTACACGGTGACGCCGGCTTCGTGGAATACCTCGATCGCTCCGGGCGGCAATGCAACGCCCGGCTTGACGGCTGACGGCGTGCTTTCCGCCGGCAGCATCAGCAACGCGGTGTTCAACGGTGTAGCCGTAATCATTGCCGTTGATCTGACTGGCGCTGGCGGCGGGGGCGGTGCGGCTTCGGCGATTGCCATGCCACAGGTTGACACCACGTCGCAAGCTGTGCAGGTGACCATCAACGTCAACACGCCAACGAATTTCAATTTGAGTGTCACGGGCGTTACCAGCCCGGCATTCACCGTGGCAACCAATAACTCTTCCGTTGTCACACCCTCGATTGTCGGCGGTCAACTTTCACTGCTGGGCATCAAGGCGGGCCGCGCCAGCGTGCGCATCACCGAGACAGGCTCCGGCGCCACGCGCTATATCGGCGTGAGAGTGCGTACCGCCGCGGGCGCATTGCCGGGCATGCCTGAATACATCGCCATGGGATCAGTGAGCGAGGACACCACGCCTGATCTGACGTTCTGGAGATCGTTTGAGAGTGGTCCCAAGAACAAACGTATCGATTACCGCTACATTTACCTCAACGGCGGCCCGACGGGCGCCACGGAGCCCTACAACCCTACCGGCGGCACGCCACAGATGATCGACGGCTGGTACGGCTGGGCCGGGGGCAATGGCAACCGCGCCCGGCAGTACATCCGTGAAAGCCGCAAGCTGGGTATGATCCCTGCCTTCGTTTACTACAACATCGCCAGCGGCAACGAAAGCTACGACGGCGACCTGACGCGCATCCGCGACAAGCCTTATATGGAGTACTACTACCAGGACCTCAAGAAGGCGCTGGATATCGCGCAGGCCGAAGCCGGCGACGACCTGGTCATGTTCATTTTCGAGCCGGACTTCCTCGGATACATGGCACAGAATCACCTCGATGCCAGCGGCCAACCCATCCCCCCGAACACGCCCAAGAACACCACGGCAAAACAAGGTGCATGGGCGGAAGTGAACGCGGCCTATTCGTCGGGTGTGCTCAGCACGGCGGCCGGAGATCCCGTGTTTCCGGACACGTTCCGGGGCCTCGTCGAGTCCATCAACTACATCTCTAACAAGTACAGCAACGTGGTGTTCGGATGGCAGATGAACGTGTGGGCCTACCCTGCGGGCGGTTTCACCGGCTGTAACCCTCCGGGCAGCGGCATCATGCACTTGACCGATCCCGCCACAACGGCCGCGGATTTCAACAACCGCCGGCAGCAGATTTATCAGGAGGCTCGCGCGGTCACGGCTTACTACATCGCCGCCGGCATCGGTTCGCAGGGCGCGGACTTCATTTCGATTGACAAGTACGGGCTTGATGCGGTGGGCGCGGAGGCTTCCGCCGCAGCCAATCCCGCCGGCTCGCTCTGGTTCTGGAACGCCGACCACTGGAACAACTACTTGAAGTACTGCCAGGCCATCAAGGACGAGTCGAATTTGCCGGTGGTTCTGTGGCAGATTCCAGTGGGGCGCATCAACTCAAGCCAGGCAGCAAATCCCTATGCCACGGGCGGATTCCCGAACCTGCCAAACACCACCGCCAAGTATGAAGATTCGGCGCCGGTTTTCTTCCTCGGAGATGTGTTCAATCCAGGCACGGTTGGCTCAAGTCGCCACAGCCATTTCACTCGCAATCTGGGCGCGGACCCCGACGTCGGCAGCTCGGGCGCAACCGTAACCTGGGGCGAGCACATCAACGAAGCCAAGGCCGCGGGCATCATTGCCGTGCTGTTCGGCGCGGGAGTGGGCATCAGCACCGACGGAGTGGGCAACCCGCCAACTGAAGATTACTGGTGGATCTCGAAGATCCAGAACTACTACCAGAACCCGGTACAACGCTGATCTCGCTCAAGCCCAAGCTCATCGGCTCATTGGGGTGATATTCCCCTTCGGCTCTGGAACTGGAATTGAGATGATCGTTCGCCGCCGCGCCATTGTGCGGCATTTCATCTGCCGGATCGGTCCTCATGCGATCGGTTTGGGACCTGACTGAGGAGAGCCAAGATGAAGCCCTATATGCGGCCGTTGATGCTGGTGTTGCTGTGCTGCGTCGGAATGGTGTGTTGCGGCCCGCGAGCGCAGGCCAAGGGTGAACTCACGCCTGCCCAGCTTGCGTGGATTGATTCTCTTGAAAGCGCGTCATTCACCGCACCAGCCGAGGCCGGCGGTTGCGCCATCAGCGCCCGCAAGGCCGCCGTATTCGGAGAACACCTGGTTCCGGTTCTTGCCGACACTTCGGTCTTGAACGCCAAGCAGCAGGCGGCGCTGGACACCATGGTGAAGATTCAGGTACAGGCGTCCGGCTGGCTGGCCCGCTTCCCTGTCTCCGCTGGCACTTACACCGTTGGCCTGCGTCAGGGAAAGAACAATCTTCAATTGGTCGCTCGTGACGCAAAAGGAGTCGTCGTTGACGTAAACAGCGCGTGGCTGCAGGGTAGCGTGACCAACTTGCCCGCCGTCAGCGCTGCCTTGGGTGATCAGGGCGTCAAGATGGGTGCCGCGTGGGGTGATGTCGCCTTCAGCTGGATCTATGTAAGCGTCGAGATGCACGAGAAGGCGCTGGGCGCACTCAAGGAACGCAAGTCCGGCAACGTCAGCGTCTACTCCGACCTCGCAGATGAAGCGCACATCCAGAAAATCGCCGACTTGTGCGCTGCAGCCGTGCCGGTGAACGAATCCCTGACGGGCGGTCGCTTGCCGGCGGGATTCCGCTATGAGCTCTACATGCCGGGCAGCCGCGACGTTTTCAAGGCCGTAGATCTGCTGCTGACAGGCGGCGACTTTACCCGCAACGGTGCTTTCAGTTCGCACGTCACCGGGCGCAGTTACGTCTGGTACTACGTTCACCATGGCGCGGGCTACCAGTTGCCCAGCAGCTTGCTGCAGGTTTGCATCCACGAGTTGCACCACCAGTTCATTTATGCGGCCTTCCCGTGCATGAACTACAGCGCGACCTGGTGGCAGGAAAGCATGGCCGAAGCAGCCGCGCAGAAAGGCCTTGAACTCTGCGACAAGCAGGCAGCCGCCAGTTTTCGCAAACGGCGACTGACCGAGCTGGATTTCTTCGCGCGTGCCGGACGCCTTCCCCAGGCCGCCGACCTGCTGGCTGACAGACCCGCGGGTGACGTGAACGCCTGGTACACGGCCGTGTGGTGCCTGGGCCAGGCGTTGGTCGCCAAACCTGCCGACGTCAAGGCCATGTTCGCCCAGGCCGCCGAGTACCAGCTTGGCTCCGCCGCGGACAACGTTCTGCGCCGCGAATTCGAGAAGCGCTTTCCCGCCATAAGCGAGATCATCGACGCCGCGCGCAAGAGTTCGGGCCATGATGCGCAAGGCTATGTCAAAGTGAATGCCTGCGTTGACGAGCGCGCCAAAGAGCTTGAGATAAACAGCGAGCGCGGAAGCGGCGGTTTTGCGTTACTGAACCAAACCGCCAATGGGGCGGCGACGTTCAGCGGTGAATTCCGGTGGGACAACGTTGCCAAGCCCCAGGTGGATTTTGTCCTCGGTTATGCGATTGGCACTTCCGCGGAGCGGTACATCAAGGTGGCGTTGCTGCCCCCGCGGGCCATGGCATTCACCTGCAAAGAAGGCCAGTGGACCACCTTGGCCACCTTGGATTACGAAACACCGCTAAAAATTGTCGACGGCGCCAAGCCGCTGTGGCACCGCTTCCAAATCACCTGGCAGGGCAACCAACTCCGGCTTGAAACAACAGATGGCCGCTGGGCCGAATTCAAACTCGAAGAGTATTGGCCGCAGAAGGGCAGCTATGCCGGCGTTGGCGTTTACGACGGCGTTGCCTGGTTCCGCGGCCTTTTCCTGAAGGGTTAGCAGGCCGCGGCAAGAGCACTCAATTTCCAGAATGGCCGAACTCCGCAACCCGTCCTCGGGTGGTGGCCATGAGGATTACACAGGCAAGGGGTGCTGCACTATTGGACCGCCCACCTGCTGCACTTTTCAACCGCCCTTTACGTCGATCTCCATACTTCGAAGTTTGTCCGGAAACGCAGTCGCCAAATGCTGTTCCCGAAGTTCGGTGATTTTCAGAAAGCGTTTCTTGCTGTCGGCGCTCATTGCCCAACATTGTACAACGCGTCGCGGTACAGGCCCGCAGGGGCCGGACGTCAGGTGCCGTGGTTGACTGACGAGCGAAGCGTCGAGGGAACACACGGACTTAGGCCCATGTCGTTCAAGCCCCGGAGGGGCGACCGGAACGTGCGCGAAATCCGATCGCCCTTACAAGGCTTGGAATTGCGGTGTTCGTTACCGTGGGTTCCGCTCGACTTCGACTCGCTCCACCCACGGCTATTGGCGTTCGGCCCCTTCGGGGCAGAGGCAGTGTGAAGGGGGTCAGGCACTTTTTCGCCAACTGCCGCGAAAAAGAGCCAGACCACCAGCCACCAACCGCGAGCCACCAACCGCGAGCCACCAACCACCAGTACCTTGCTACACTGCCGCCATGAACACGCTGCGCTTTGTTTTGGCTGCCTATCGACGCAATGCCTGGTGGACCTTTGTGGGCATTGGCACCTCGGTGCTGGGCACGGCTTGCCAGGTTTGCATTCCGATTTTCTTCAAGCTCGTGATTGACGTGCTCAACCCTGATGCCGCCGAGCATCGCGGCATGGCGCTTTGGGCCGAGGATGCTGTGCGCTCGCTGGTGGGCGATTCGGCTGACAAAGCCGCGTTTATCAATGGCTGCCTGCTCTGGGCGCTGGGCTTTGCGGTCGTGCTCGCCGTGATGACGTTTTACAAGCGCTACTACCTGATCCGGCTTTCGCGCAAAGTGGAGTACGAGGTCAAGCGCGACATGTATGAGCATTTGCAGAAGCTGCCCGCGCGCTATTACGACGCGCGACGCTCCGGCGGCATCATGAGCCTGATGACCTCGGACGTCGAGAACATCCGCATGATGATCGGGCCCGCCATCATGTATATGAGCAACTCGTTCATGCTCGCGCCGGCGGCGCTTTTCATCATGTACACGCTCAACGCGCAGCTCACGGCTTGGGCGCTGTTGCCGTTGGTCGGGCTTGCGGCCGCGACACTATGGTTCTCGCCGCGCCAGCGCTTCTTTTCCACGAAGGCGCAGGAAGACCTCGAGCAGCTTTCGGCGCGCGCGCAGGAGAATTTCGCCGGGGCGCGCGTGGTCAAGGCGTTCTCGCGCGAGCAATTCGAGATCGATGAACTCGACAAGCTGGGCAAGCGCTATTACGCCAACAAACTCGGTCAGGCGCGCAACAGCGCCATGTTCAATGCCAGCATCTTTGTTTTCGGCGGCCTGGGCATTCTTGTCATCCTCTATTTCGGCGCCAAAGAAATTGCCGCGGGTCGCTTTTCCGTGGGCGATTTCCTCGCGTTCTCTCTCTACAACGTGCAGTTGTATTGGCCCATGATCGCCATTGGCTGGGTGACCATGCTCTTTGTGCGCGGCGCGGCTTCGCTCAAGCGGCTTCAAGAGCTCTTGAACGAGACGCCTGACGCCGGGCAAGCGGCCAGTGGCATAGCCGCGCCGGTGCGCGGCGAGATCGAGTTTCGCGACGTGGGCATGACCTATAAAGAAGGCGCGCGGCCCGCGATTGACGCCATCAACTTCAAGCTGGAGCCGGGCAAAACGCTGGCGCTGGTGGGCCCCGTGGGCTGCGGCAAGAGCACGATTGCGAATTTGATATTGCGCCTGATGGCGCCCTCGCGCGGCGAGATTCTGATCGACGGCAAACCCATCGAGCAATACGACCCGCAGGCCCTGCGCGAGTCGATTGGCTATGTGCCGCAGGACAGCTTCCTGTTCAGCGAAAGCGTTAAGGACAACATCGCGCTTGGCCTGAGTGACAACGACCCGCAACGCGACGCCAAGGTGGAAGAAGCCGCGCGCAATGCCGCGTTTGCCGAAGAAGTGAATGACCTGCCCAACAAATACGACACGATGCTGGGCGAGCGCGGCGTGAATCTCTCGGGCGGGCAGAAACAGCGCGCCGCCATTGCGCGCGCGCTGGCGAAATCGCCAAGGATCGTCGTGCTCGATGATTGCCTGAGCGCCGTGGACACGCGCACGGAAGACCAGATTTTGCGCGCGCTCAAGGGCCAGACGCGCGGCGTCACCACGCTGATCATCGCCCAACGCATCAGCACCGTCAGCCACGCCGACGAGATCCTGGTGCTGGACGAAGGCAGAATCATCGAGCGCGGCACGGACGAACAGCTGCGCGAAAAGGGCGGCCTGTACGCCGAGCTGGCCAAACGGCAGGAACTGGCGGAGGAGCTGGCTTAGCCGTGTTCATGGCATCGGATCAATCGCGCAACGCATTGCGGCTTTCGGCCGAGAAGGCGGAGGTCGAGGCCGAGTACTCGCGTCGAATCCGTACCATGGGAATGCGGCGGCTCATCGCGTTGTGCGCGATGTTTCTGTTCCTGGTGCTGGGTGTGGTCGGCATGGCCCAGATACTCTCGCTGTACGGCCGCAACGGCATTGCTCCGGAGGATTCTGGCGAGGTCTATCGGGTGAGCCTGCTGGTGATAATCGATGCGATCCTGCTGGCGTTAGCAGGCGTAGTCCGTTCGTACTATCAATTTCAGGTAGTCACTCTGCGCCGCGAGATGGCGCAGTTTCAGGCACTGGCCTGAGCGTTGGATTGGCGCATGCCGCGTGTTATCGTGCCGCCATGGCTACGACTACCGTTCGCACCTCCGGCACCGTGAAATGGTACGACCCGCGCAAAGGCTATGGCTTTATTTCGCGCAAGGGTACAGGGCTGGTGTTTGTTCACTACTCGCGTCTCAAGGGGCCCGATACGCCGGAGCTGAAGGCAGGCGAAACCGTGGAGTTTTTGTGCGAGATGACAGATAAAGGCCCGATTGCGCACAGCGTGCGCGTGAGCAAGTAGCGGCTATTCCTTCTTTTCTTGTTCGGCCTTGGCTTCTTCGGCCAGGGCCTGTTTGTCGATGATCGCGGTCTGGCGTTCGATCTGCGAGCGGCGCTCGCGCACTTGCTCGTCGATGCTGCGCGCGAGGGCGAACTGTGGACCGGTCATCGGGCGCACCATTTCATCGGCGGGGCCGAGCACGCCGCCGGTCATGACCCACTTCATGATCTCTTCGACCTTCAGGTCCACGCGGTGAACTTCATCGGCGGGAATCAGAAGCGTGTAACCGGTCATGGGTGCGGGTGAACTCGGGATGTAAACGGTGACCAGGCGCTTGCCGCTGATTTCCTGCACGCTCTTGATGCCCGAGCCGGTCACGAAGCCCACCGTCCAGATGCCTTTGCGCGGCCACTCAATGAAGACGACGGTGTCGAACTTGAGCGGATTGCTTTCGTCTTCCGAGAAGAAGAACTGCACCAGTTGCTTGGCGTGGGGATAGACCAGTTTGACAATGGGCGTGCGCGTGACCAGCGATTCAAGCAGCGCGAAGAATCTCCGGCCAATGAAGTTGCGCGCAATGAACCCGAGGATCACCACGAACACAAGGCCAATCACCGAGCCCAGAACATATTCGAGCGGGTGATAGTTCAGAACGCGGCCGTTGGCGACATCGTAGGTGCGGGGCAAGCCCCATTCATCGAGCACCACCTGCATGGGGCTGCGCTTCTTTTCGAGAGGCGAAAAACCCTGGTAGGACTCCGGCTCTTCGCTGGCTTTGGGCGGGCGCAACAGCTTGTAGTGCTTGACCTTTTGCGGATCAGTGTAGTCGTATTCGATCAAGTCGTCGGGGAAAGTCTTGGGCCCGCCGTTGGCGAATTGCTTGTCGGACTCTTCCTTCATCTGCCCCAGCATCGCCTTCTCGGCGTCGGTCACCTGGCGCGGTGCGAACACCTTGGGTGCGTCGAGGCCCGCGATGATCGGCGCGACCACGTTGTCCTTGAGCAAACCCCAGATCCAGACGAAAACCGAAATCGTGATGAAGGCGGGCAACGCAATCGCCAGGCCTTTGATAAAGGCGCGATAGAACACTCCGTTGTGCTTGGCGGCATCCGTCATGGGCGACGCCATTTAGGCATCAAGTGTGGCCACGGCAAGGCCGCGCTTTGCCTGCTGGCGTCTGATCCGTGCAGGGATATGCTTGGGACGTGCAGGAACCGCGTGAACTCAAGGTTGTCAGCGAAGTGCCGCTGGAGGCAAAGCAGCCGCAGCGCAGCCAGTGGCCGTTGGTGGCGCTGCTTGCGTTGTTGGCCGCAGGGCTGGGCGCGGGCCTGTGGCTGACCTATGCGGTTACAAAAGAGCAAGAGCCGCGCCAGTGGGCTCACGAGCCGGTCTTTGAAGAAGGCGTGAGCGTAGCCGATAAGGAAGCCGCGCTGCGCAAGATGAACGAGATTTCGCGCGCAGTGTTCCAGTACCGCGACCAGATGGGTGGCGGCCAGCGTTTTCCACAGGCGCTGGACGAACTTATGGAAATCGATTTGCTCCCGGGTGATTTCAGCTTTCAGGGAACGCTTTCGCACCGCCCGATTATCTATCGCCCGGAAATGCCGGCTGCGCAGGATCCGGCACTTTGGGTTCTGGCGCACGATCGTCTCTATGGGCGGCGCGCCAACCCGCGCGGCTACGGCTACCGGCAGGGTATGATCGGGGCAGTGGTCTTGTTTGGCGATGGCAAGGTGCGCTGGCTTGACGAAAAGGAAGTGTCGCAGTTCGGCGCGCTCAATGACCCTATGGCGGCAAGATGAACATGAAGATCACAGTCAACGGCACAACACGCGAAATTCCCGAGGGCACGACACTCAAGGCGCTGGTGGAACTGCTGGAGCTCAAGGGCGACCGCATTGCATGCGAGCGAAACCTGGATGTCGTGCCGCGCGCGATATACGCGGAAACAAAGCTGGCGGAAGGCGACAAGCTGGAGATCGTGACGTTTGTGGGCGGCGGCTAGAAGTTGAAGCCGCGAAAGTTCTCCTAATCGACAATCGTCAATCGACAATCGACAATGCGCTCATGCCCGAACTAGACACGCCCCTGAAGATCAAAGACCTGACGTTCAAATCGCGCCTGATTGTCGGTACGGGCAAGTACGCAACATTTGAACAGATGCGCGATTGCCTCGACGCCAGCGGCTGCGATTGCGTGACTGTGGCGGTGCGGCGCGTGAAGCTCGACGGCGCCAAGCACGAAAACCTGCTCAGTTTCATTGACGAAAAGCGCTACAAGATACTGCCCAACACCGCGGGCTGTTTTAATGCCGAGGACGCCATTCGCACGGCCCATCTGTCGCGCGAAGCGCTGGGAACCACACTCGTCAAACTCGAAGTGCTGAGCGATCCCAAGACGCTTTTGCCCGAGCCGCGCGGCACGCTGGTGGCTGCGGAACGGTTGGTGAAAGAAGGCTTCACGGTGATGGTCTACACCAGCGACGACCCAATCCAGGCGCGGCATCTGGCCGAAATCGGGGTAGCCAGCGTGATGCCCGCGGGCAGCCCCATTGGCTCAGGCCAGGGCGTGCTGAACTCGAACAACATCCGCATCATCCTCGAAACCGTGCGCGAGCCCTTCAAGGTGCCGATTATCGTTGATGCCGGCGTAGGCACGGCCAGCGACGTCGCGCTCGCCATGGAACTGGGCGTGGATGGTGTGTTGCTCAACTCCGGCATCGCACTCGCGAAGGACCCGCTGCGCATGGCCCACGCCATGCGCCTTGGCGTGCAGGCCGGCCGCCTCGCCTACCTCGCGGGCCGCATTCCCAAACGCATGTACGCCAACGCCTCAAGCCCGATGGAAGGCGTGATTGGGCAAAAGGGCATCGCGGGAGAATAGCCGCGCTAGTCTTCGACGCGGTCGATTTCTTCCTGGGCGAAGTCGCGCTGGTAGGTGACCTGGTAAACGCCCGCCGGCAGCGCGAAGTGGGCGTGCTCGGGGTGCGTGATCAGGATGGACTTGTGGGCCTCAATCGTTGGCCCGCTCAAACGATCCCATTCTTCGGCTGGCGCATAAACTGTGCACTCACCTTCAACGCAATGGCGCGAGCCCTGTGTTGTGCCGGGCGCAAGCTGGCGCAATTCGGTTTTCTTGCCGCGCTCCGCGGGCAGTTCGGCGAGACGGCGCACGTAGATGTCGCCTTGGCGGATGGCCTCGCCCACTTCGATACGAGAAATCTCGCGCAGACCGGACTTGGCTTCAGCGGCGGCTTGCTCGATTCTGAACTGCGCTTCAGCCGCAGTCGGGTTGGCCATGGTGTTTGCTCCTGCCTAAGACGAAGCGATTATCTGATTCTCGTCAAATCCCGCCAGAGCCGAGTGGGCCTCGGCGCAGGTGTTGGCTTCTCTAGGCGCGCGCATGTAGTAAACGCGCTTGGTGCTGCCGTCCGTGCCCACAAGCCAGCGCTGGCCCTGCTTGTCCTCCATGAGCGCGCGCGGCATCGAACCAAAGGCTTCGTCGAGCGAGTTCACGGCAATCATATCCATGTCGAGGACTTTGGCGCCCGTCTCGCTCAGGTAGCGCCCATAACCAAATCGCTCCGTCATGATGCGCCGGACTTCAGCATTCTTCTCGGCCTCGATCTTCTCGACCGTGATTTCCTTCGGGCGCATAACTACGTGCTCGGGGACTTCTACTCCGTGAATCGCGTAAACTGCGAAGCCATCTCCGAACGCCATGGCAGGGCCATCGTCGCAATGAATGCGATTGTCATGGTTAACCTTGAAGGTGTGGGGGCGCTCACTACAAACACATACTGACCCGCCCGGCCAGCACCAGAAGCCGGACTCCACGAGCCCCTCCAGCAGCGCAAGTTTGGATGACATGTGGTCCTGATGGCAAACGCCGAGCGAGGCGAGGAAGCGATGATAAGCGGGTTTTTCCGCGTTCAAGCCAGCGAAGATGCCAAACAGATCCCGACCAACCGGCGGGTCGGAATGCGGCACGCACCCTGGAAGGGCACGCCTGAGGCTTTGCTTCAAACAGTCGGTCGCGCTTTGGGACAATTCCTCGATTGGCGGACAAAGGCCATCGCGGATCTGTTGTCGAAGATCTCGTGAAACCGGCGAAGAGGCAAAGACCCCCTTGGGTGCATACCAGCAGTGGATCACTGCAGAGTTCAATGTCTCGCTCAGATCTCGACCGAGGAAATAACCAATGCGGGCTTCATAGTCGTCCATGAGTGAGGCGCAGTCCCGCGACGTCAGGCTTTCTGCGGCACTTTCAAATATGGCGGCGTTTGCGGAAGGCGCTGCTGTGCCCGTTATCAAGGCAGCAAAGTCTCGCCGCAATGCAGGAATGGCCGAGCCCGTTGCGGCGCCAACGAGCAATGCTGCGGCGGCAATACCCTCTGTCCAGACAAATCTCGGCGGGGGCAAATTCTCATGCAAATAAATCGCGCGCAGAGCATTTTCAAATCGCGCCCGATTGCAGCGAGTAGTAGATGTGGCGAAAGAAAGGCAGCGGGCAGAAATGTGTTCGAGCTCCGATTCCTGCGCGGGAGTCAATTGTTGTATGATGTCCATGAGAAATCAGACGCTCACTCGTTCGCCGCCGCCAGTTCTTCCTATTGTGCGTTGAGGCCTTTGATTTCGCTGGTGTCTCTTGCGTTCTCCCGGCATCACGGGAGTACCAGCAGCGCCAACGCCCCGTCGGCCTCAAATTGCAGAATGGCTTGTTTCTGCAGCTTCAGGAATTTCCCGATTTCGTCCGTACCAGCGTTTCCGACACGAAGCCAGATCACTTTGGGCGGTGCGCCGAGCAGCAGGCTGCGTTGTTGGAAGTCGCGGTCCTTGGTCACGATGGTGTAGCCGCGCGTTTGGGCGAAGTTCCAGATGACAGTATCGTCAGCGGTTGACAACCCGTGTTCGCGTACGTGCGAGATTTGCGGAAACTCGCCCGTCAGCGTCGCGAACAGCCGATGGGAGATGTTCTGGTCGAGAAGGAGCGTCACGCAAGTGCGCCCGCGGCGAGCTTGCGTTCGCGGTCGGCGGCGTAGGCGAGGCAGGCTCGGATGTCTTCAAGCGTCAGGTCCGGAAAATCGGTCACGATCTGGTCTGGCGTCATGCCGCCGGCCAAATATTCCAGCACGTCGTAAACGGTAATGCGCAGTCCGCGGATGCACGGCTTGCCACTGCGCTTGTCCGGGTCAATGCTGATGTGCTTGTGATAGTCCACGTTCACCTCGTTGAGCATTCTATCGCAGGACGTCGCCTTTGCATCATGCGAAGCGCTACTCGTTCACGGCCGCTGCCAGCTCTTCCCATTGTGCGTAGAGGCCTTTGATCTCGGCGTTGAGGGCTTCGAAGTCGCGCGAGAGTACGAGCGCTTCGGGGGCGCCTCCTCCCGTGAACGCGTTCTCTAGCTTCTTGCTTAGCTCGGCTTGTTTGGCTTCGAGTTTGGCGATTTTTTCCTCGAGCGAGCGGAGTTGCGTTCTCATGCGGTGCAGTTCGCGCTGGCGGGCTTTCTTTTCGTCGCGTTCGATGGCGCCGGCGGTTTTGCCTTGTTCGGCAGCACCCTTTTGCGAGTGCAGTTGCAATGCTCCGCGTCTGCGTTCGACGGCCTCTTTGTGGCGCGTTTCCCACCACGCCGCGAACTTGCCGTCGAACATTTCGAGTTTCTGGTCGCGGACTTCGACCACGCGCGTGACGAGCTTGTCTAAGAAATAGCGGTCGTGGCTGATAATCAAAAGTGTGCCGTCGAATTCTTCGAGCATTTCTTCGAGCTGCTCGCAGGCCTGGATGTCGAGGTGGTTCGTGGGCTCGTCGAGCATGAGAAAGTTGACTTTGGCATGTACGAGCCGCGCCAGTTGCAGGCGCGATTTCTCGCCGCCGCTGAGTGTTGAAATCGGCCGCTCCAAGTCTTCACGTTTAAACAGGAAGCGATGCAACAGCTCGCTCGCGGGCTGGAATATCAAACCCGTAGCCGCGCACATCCAGTCGATCAGTGAGGCGTCGTGGTCGAGCACGTCGTGAAGCTGCGAGTAATCGCCGAGCTTGGCGCTCTTGCCAAGGCGCAGGGCCTCGTTCTCCCAGCTCGCTTTTTTCAGGATCTCGCGAAACAGCGTGGTCTTGCCGCTGCCGTTGGGACCCACGAGTGCGACGCGGTCGCCGTATTCGATGTCGAGGGACGCGTGATCGAAGATAACGCGGGCGGGCGCCGCCTGGGTATCGGGTATCAGGTTTCGGGTTTCGGATACTGCAGCAGTGCCGTTACCTGACAGCTGAGACCCGATACCCGATACCTGGCCCCCATAAGAGAAGCTGAAATCCCGGATACTCAACGCTATCCGCCCATGCCGGTCGCCGCCGCCGAACGACGCCCGAAAGCGGTTCTCGTTGCGGTCGACCTTTTCGACCTTCTCCATCTGCTCAATGCGCGATTCCAGCGCCTTGGCGCGCTTGGCCTGGCCGGGGTCATCGTAAGCTTTGGCCATGTCCTTGAGGCGCCGCGCCTGGAATTCAAGCCGTTTGATCATGCGCTGCTGTGCGTGGTAGTGGCGCTCTTGCAGCGCGTCGGCTTCTTCTTTCTGGCGCACGTAATCGGAGTAATTGCCGGCCCAGCGCGTGATCTTGCGCGAGCGCAAGTCCCAGATTTCGCTCACACAGGCGTCAAGCATGTGGCGGTTGTGGCTGACCATCACCATCGAGGCTTCGCTCTTGCGCACGAAGTCGATGAACCACTCGATGCCGTCCATATCAAGGTGGTTGCTCGGCTCGTCGAGCAGCATCACCTGCGGGCGCGTGAGCACGATACGCGCCAGCCCGATGATGTTGCGCTCACCGCCCGAGAACGAATCAATGCGCTGATTGAACGCGGCTTGGGGCAGGCCCAAGCCGCTCAGCACGGCTTCGATGCGGCGGTCGAGATCGTAGGCGTTGGCCGCGTGGTGCTCGTGCTGCAGGCGCTCGTACTCGGCCAGGTTGCCGCGGCCTTCGGCGAGTTCGTGTTCGAGATCGGCCAGGCGCTTTTCGCGCGCGACATCGGCAGCGAACACGCGGCGCATTTCGTCGAACACGGTGGAGCCGGGCGTGTAGTTCAACTCCTGAGCCTGGTAAGCCATCGTGAGGCCGCGCTGGCGGAACACGGCGCCGTCGGTGGGTTCGAGCTGGCCCGCGATGATTTTGAGAAGCGTCGATTTGCCCGTGCCGTTTTGGCCGATGATGCCGACCTTCATGCCGGGCTCGATATCCAGCGTGATATCGTTCAGAAGCGTGGCGCCGCCGAAGTGTTTGATGATGTGACTGAGGGCGACAAGGGCCATGGGCCGATTGTCGATTTTGGATTGCCGATTGTCGATTGGGGGACTGCACCGTGTCGGCGGGTTATCTTGCGGAATCGGGCAGCGCCTGATGCCCTTTCTAATGATAACCCTAAATGCCTTTGAGGCTTGAACTTGGGATGGAAGACAAATTCATGCTGGATGTAACCAGATGGTACGTAAGGAGATGTGGGCCAGTTCTACTACTTGTGTGTAGCCGCACCTTGGCCTGGAGACGTTGTTTTTCCGACTGGAGCATACATGAAGACGCTGAGCTGGATGATTCTGCTCGCGGCGGTTCTTTCCGCTGCACCATTGAGCGCGCAGCTCAAGGGCAAAGCCGCGCCTGATTTCAAGGCGGGCGAGAGCATCACGACACCGTTTGAACACACGACACTTGGCGAGTGCAAAGCCGAGGTTGTCCTGATCAAGCTGTGGGGCGTCAACTGACCGCCATGTGTGAAGGCGTTGCCTTCACTCCAGGCGATGTGGAATGAATACGGCGGCAAGGGCTTGAACATGTATCTGCTCGAGTCGCAGGGAACGGCCGAAGAGAAACTCAAGGCGTTTTTGAAGGGCAAGGGATTCACGGCGCCGGTGCAGATGGGCGGCATGGCCGGCTATCCCGGAGACCGGGGCCTGCCCTTTGCCTACGTGATTGGCGTTGATGGCACGGTGGTGTTTGAGGGCCGCGGCGATTACCACGCGGCGGTCAAGGTTGAGATGGCCAAGATCAAGTACCCGGGCTTGGGCAAACTTGAAGTGGCCAAGAGCCTGGAGAAGGCGGCGGGTAACTTTGTCGCCAAGGCTTACGCCAAGGCTATTGAAGACTGCAACGGTATCATTGAGAAGGCCAAGGACGAAGCGGCCGTTGAGGACGCCAAGTTCATCATCGAGCGCTGCAACGCCGAAGGTGCGAAGCTGCGCGCCCGCGCGGACAAGGCCAAGGAAGAGAAGCGTTACCTTGACGCATTTGCCGATCTCGAGACGTTGAGCAGCGGCTTCAAGGGCATGGAACTTGGCGATAACGCCGCCAACGAGATCAAGGAGTTGAAGAAGGATAAGGAAGTAAAGAGAGAGGTGGACGCCGCCAACAACCTCATCAAGCTGCGTGAAAACGTGGCCAAGATGAAGACCAAAACGGAAAAGGCCACGGCGCTGCGCAACTTCGCCAAGCAGAAAGCGAACGAAGGAACGCGCGCAGGCGAAGATGCCAAGGCCGAAGCCGACAGGGTTGAATCAGAAAGCTAACGCGAAAGTTTCAAACACAAACGCCCCGGGGAACCGGGGCGTTTGTGTTTTCGAGTCTCACTCAGAGCAATACGCACGGCAAACCGTGCTCGCTGATCGGCGAACGAATAGTCGTCATTGGTTCCGGAACGCGTAGCCCCCGCGTTACCGCGGGGGCTCTGATCGACTTGATGCTTAGTTGGGCGACTTCAGGCCCAGCGCTTTCTTGATTTCGTCGATGTCCTTCTGCAGCGACTGGAGTTCCTGCTTCGTTTTGTCGCGCTCTTTCTCGAGGTCGGCGATGCGCTTTTCCTTCTCAGCGATTTGATCCTGAAGGTCCTTGATCGAGGCGGCGTTGGCTTCGCCCTTTTCCTTTACCTGCTTCATCTCGGATTTCAGCGTGCTGACTTCGCCCTGCAAGTCACCGATTTCCTTTTCGGACTTTCCAACTCGTTCGCTTAACGCGGCGACTTTCTTGTCGTTCTGCTCTATGTATGCCTTCAACTCGCTCTTGACGTCATTGACTTCTTGATCGAGCTGCTTCGTTTTTAGCTCGACGCGCTTGATATCATCCTTTGTCGCCGTGTCCTTCGGTGCGACAGTGCTTTCGATGCGCTCGTAAAGCAGCCAGCCCGTGCCGCCGATCAGTGCCAGCAGCACCAAAGCCGCGCCCCATACAACTGCCTTGATCTGGTTCATGGCATTTTCTTTTCGTCTTTGACGACCTTCTGGCTGTCGCGCAGGCGCTGGCGTTCCTTCATGGTGATTTCGCGCTCGCGCAGCTTATCAAGGATGGCCTTGACGTCGATTTCGCGCACTTCAACCACGCTGCCGCAACTGGCGCAGCGCACATGGGCGAGATCGTAGGTGCCACCGCCAAGCTCGACTCCCTGCTGCTCCTCAATGTAAAGGTTGCCATTGGGCAGCAGGATGCAGGGAAAGGTGAACGGTTTGGTAATCGTAAACTTGCCCCGGTCGCAATCACCCACGATTGACGTGAGGAAAGAGTCCGGAATCCAGACTTTGCTGTTTTTACAGCAGAGTAGTTGATCGAGGGCCATGGGTGCTCACTGCTAACGACGCCGTCACGCGTTTTGTTCCTGTTATTGCCTGCCTGCGGCGAGATCCTGGGCCTTCAGCGCCGCCGCCTGCTCAAAGCGCGCTTTGCCCAGCACCGCCGCCAGGGCCGCGCGCCAGCGCTCATCGAGCGCGCGCAGCGATTCCGTGGGTGCGCCGGAGCGCGCAACCACATAATAGCACGATACGCCCTTGCCGTCTGCTTCAGCACCGTCGGCCGAGTAATAGATCCGCCACAGCGTTTCCATCACGCGCGCGAAGTTGGCCTGTGACGCGGCTTCAGTGTCGCCCAGATCAAACCCGCGGTAGGGGGCGCAGAAACCGGAGAGCAGCGTGACTGCGCGCTTGCCGGATTCCTCGGCGGCGGCGTTGTAAAGCGAGAGCGCCTGTTTCTGCTTGAGCATCAACTGGCGCTCTTCCTCGAGGCCGCGCGCACGGGTGTAGTCGAGCGCGCCGTGTTCGATCGAGAGAGCCTTGAAGTCGGCGTCGAGCTTGGGCAGTTCCTTGACGCGCTCGGAGTTGGCGATGGCGTCGTGGTCGCGCTGCAGGGAATCGCGCGCGGCCAAGCGGCGCTTGAGGTCATCGTCGATCGCCTGGCTTCGGTCGCGCTCAACTTTGAGCTTGTCGATTTCAGCCGTGGCCTTTTCGGATTCTTCGACAATGAGGAGCTGAGAGGCCAGCGAGTCACGGTCGGGTTGGGCGTCGTCGTTCTTCTGCTTCTGCGCCAAGTCGTTGTCTTCGACGTCCCATAGCGCCTTCTCGTACTCAACGGTTGCAGCGCCGTGATCTTTCTGGAGCTGGAACCACTCGGTCTTTGCGGTTTCCATGGCGTTGACCGCTGCCTTGGCGGATTTCAACGCGCTCTCAGCGGCGTTGGCTTCGGCCTCGCAGGAAGTCAAGGCCTCTCTGGCTTTCTTCTCAGCGGTGGCTGTTTCGGTTGCGAGTGTTTTGGCGGCGGCCTGGGCCTTTTGGGCTGCCTCAAGTTCCGTGTTGGCGGCGTCCAGCGCCTTTTGCGCGTCTGAAGCTGCCTTGAGCGCAGCTTCCTGCGCCGTTTGTTTTTCGTTGCGCGTCAAGATGGCGGCGTCGAGTTGCTTCTTGGTCTCGCTGCCTTCCCGTTCGTTTTCAGGAAGCTTGGCCAGTTCCTCTTCGAGCTTTTTGACCTCAGCCTGTGCGTCTTCGAGTGCTTTCTGGGCCGCGTCGCGCTTGACCACGGAGTCCAGGAGGGCGTCGTTCGCAGTGCGCTGGAGTTCCTTGTTCTCCGCCAGCGTCTTTTCGATCAGGATCACGCCTTTGTCGGCGTCTTCAAGTGCTTTCGTGGCTTTGGCCGTGTCGTCGCGCGCGCCGGCGAGTGCGATGTCGGCCTTGGCATCGGCTTCCTCTGCTTTGGCGTGTGCGGCCTTCAGTTCGGTCAGCTTCTCCTCTGTGTAAGGATTGGCCTTCTGTTTGGCCTTGATGTCGTCGATGGATTTCTTGGCCTTGTCGAGCCTGTCTTGCAGCGGAACGCGCGCGCGCTTGAGCTTGTCGAGTTCGTCGTCCAGTTTGGCGAGTTTGAGGCGCAGCAGTTCGATCTTGTTCTTGGCCTCGGTTGCCTTTTTGGCGATGTCGCGCCAGGCCTTGATGTCCGCGTCGAGCTTGGCGCGCCTTTCGCCCGTGGGGTCGTATTTCTCGTCCTTCTTCAGGGCTGCGATCTCAGCATCCTGCAGCTTGATGGACTCCTTGAGTGTTTCCATCTCTTGGATACGCAGCAGCGCCTGGGTGCGCAGCTCGTCGATTTTCGCCATCTGGTCGTTCAGGCTCTGCACGCGTGACAGCAGCGTGGACGCCGCCTGGCCCAGTGTCGCCCAGTCCGCGGCGCGCTGGCGCCAGCCGGCGATCGCGCTGAGAATGTACGTCTCACCCGCAACGAGTTGCTCATCGGTCATGCGCAGCGGGCCCCACGCCGGCAGTTCACTCTCCGGGCGCGGCTTGCCTTGCGAGATGCGCTCTTTGGCGGCGGCGATGTCGGACTTGACCTGTTTCTCAAACTCCGTGATCTCGGTGCCGGCGTTGCGCAGCACGTTGGTTTCGCGATAGGCCAAAAGCGTCTGGGCCAGGTCGCGCAACTGGCGCTCCAGCTCAAGCACGTTGTGCTCGGCGCGCAGCGGATATTCTTCGGTGTTGAGCCAGTGCAGTTGATCCTTGAAGCGCTCGCTGGAATCAATGCGTAAGAGATGGAAGCTCTCGCCGGACTGCGGCCCGGACTGCATGCCGCCCTGCGAATCGCACACCGCCCATTGGCCGCGCACCAGCTTTTCCGTTTTGTCGCCGCTGCTGACAAACAGCGCGCCGCGGAACACGCGCAGCACGGCCGTGGGCGTGCCCTGCGCTGCTGTGTAGTTTTCAGGCAGCAGCGCCAGCGCGCGTTCGCCGCACACGAGGTCAAACTCCGTAGTCGTGCCGCTGATCTCGCGCAGGCCGCGGTCAAACACCACGGCAAAGCGCTGGCCCGCCGCCGTGAAGCGGCCCCAGATTTCGCCTTTGCTGACTTCCAGCACCTGGCGCACGTTTTCACGCGGTTCGCGCACGATCACTGTGGTGTCGCCGGCAAGCGCGATGCGGTTGCTTTCATCGAACACCAGCCCCACCTGCGCGCCTCGCGTGGTCTGCACCTGCTGGTTCATGACGACGCGCGGCAGCCGCGCCGAGAGCGGGCGCGAATCAATCAGGATCCGGCCCTCGGGGCGCTCAAGCCGAACGTCCGGCGGTGCGATGTACGCGCCCATGGAGTGGAATAGCACGAACATGACCACAAGCCCGACCGCTTGCAGAATCAGCGCGGCAGCGGGCGGAATGCCCAGCGCACGGTGGGGGTTGCGCTTGCGCACATTGACCTGCACACTCGAAAGATCAAAGGGTTCAAACGTGAACAGCTCGCGCAGGCGCAGGCTCTGGTTGCGCAGGGCGTCAAGCCGCGCCTGGGTGACTTTGTCGCGCACGACTTTCTGCTCAAAGCCGGCGGTTTCGTCCTTGCCCATGCGCCCCTGGATGTAGCGGCGGATGGTGGTGTCGTCGTGCTTGCGGGCGTCGTTCATGCCAGCGCCTCCGAGATCACGCCGTGCGTGACGAGGGAGTGGCAGGCTTCATCAATGCGCTGCTCGACCTCGGCAGCGGTCTGCTGGGTGAAGCGCGCAATCACTTCCGGCGTGAAGCCGAGGCGGAAATGCAGGCAGCAAAGCTCGCGATGGGCGGCCGAGATGCACGCGACGGCCGCGGAGGAATTCTTCATCAGCGCGCGCAGGTCCTGGGCGCGGAATTTGGTGGTGTCGTCCTCGCGAAACGCGCGGATCACGCCTTCGCTCACGGCCGCAGCCAGTTCGGCTTCGCTCATTTTCAGCTCGCGCAGCACTTCGCCGTGTCGGTAGGTGGACTTGATGCTGCTGAGGTCGGCCGGGGCATTGAGCAGCGCGCGGTGGCGCACGCGCATGGTGCGGGCCGCGCTTTCAAACACGAATTGGCGCAACGACTCATCACTGGTGCTGTCGGCCGCGCGGATCTGCGAGAGCAAATCCACGAAAATATCTTCCAGCGCGGTTTCGAAGACCGGGCCGCGCACGGGAACAATGGCCGTCGCGTAATCGCAGAGTTCGGGCCCGAAGCGGCGCATGAACTCGTTCACCGAGCCGGGCTTGGCTTGCAGGATGTCGCGCACGAGTCTGGCTGGCTCGGAGATCATGGACGCGCGATTGTCGAATGGCGCGCGGCGCTTGTCGATAGGGCGTATCGGCCCGCGCTGAGGCGCAATGAAACCCAGAGGCAAAGGCGCAGGCTAGTTTTCGAGGTTGAACAGCGCGTCCACGAAGTTTTCGGCGCTGAATCCCTGAATGTCGTCGAAGCTTTCGCCCAGTCCCACGAACTTCACGGGCACGGCAACTTTCTCGTTGATCGTGAGCACCGCGCCGCCCTTGGCCGTGCCGTCGAGTTTGGCAAGGAACAGCCCGCTGACGTTTGACGCGGCCTTGAACATCTCAGCTTGCGTGACGGCATTCTGCCCGGTGGTGGCGTCCAGCACGAGAATGGTTTCGTGCGGGGCACCGGTGATTTTCTTGTCGAGCACCTTTGTGATCTTGGTGAGCTCGTCCATGAGGTTCTTTTGTGTGTGCAGACGGCCCGCGGTATCGACTAGCAGCACGTCGGCGCCGACTTCCAGGGCGCGCTCAGCGCCCTTGAAGGCCACGCTGGCAGGGTCGGCGCGATCGACGCCGGCAACCACTTCGCAGCCGATGCGTTCACTCCATGTTTGCAACTGCTTGACGGCGGCGGCGCGGAAGGTGTCAGCGGCGGCGAGCACGACTTTCTTGTTCTCGCGCACAAAGTGGCGCGCGAGCTTGGCGATGCTGGTGGTCTTGCCCACGCCGTTGACGCCCACGACGAGAATGACAGTGGGCCCGTCGGGCGCGTAGTTGACCGTGTTGCCGCGCCGCGTAAGGCGCTCTTTGAGATCCTTGCGGATGAAGGGCAGTATCTGATCGGTGGTTTCAATCTGCGCGCCTTTCCAGGCGTCGCGCAGCGTCTCCATCAGGTGTTCGGTCGTGGCCACGCCGAGATCGGCCTCAAGCATGGCTTCTTCGAGCTTTTCGAGGGTCTCTTCATCGATCTTCTGGCCCAGGCCGACGAGGCCCATGACACGGCGGCGGAAGACCATGGAAGTCTTCGAGATCGCGCGCGTGAGGCGCTGGAAGAAGCCTTTTTTCTCGGGCTCTGGTTCGGGAGCCGGCGTCGGCTCGGGTTCGGGCGTGACGGGCGCCTCGACCTTGACCGGCTCTGGTGGGGGTGAGGCCGGCTCGGGTTCGGGCTTTGCTGCCTCCACCGGCGGTGCCTTGATCGAGATTGGCTTGGCCGGCTCAGCGACGGGCGGCGCCTTGACCGAGATTGGCTTGGCCGGCTCAGCGACAGGCGGCGCCTTGATCGAGATTGGCTTGGCCGGCTCAGCGACAGGCGGCGCCTTGACCGAAATCGGCTTGGCCGGCGCGGGCGGTTCGGGCTTGTGCTCCTCGACTTGGGGGCGCGGGCGTTGCGGGCGCAGTTGGAGCTCGGGCGGAGCTTCCTCTTCCGGCTTTTTACGCCGCAATACCATGACCAGCAAAAGCACGGCCAGAATCAGAACCGTGGCGGCCGCGGCGAGGTACTCCGTCGTCAAGAAATCTTCAGCGGCAAAGAGCATTCAAGTCCAATCTACGGCGTCAAACCTTCGAGGCGTGCGTCTGGTAAATCTTGTCCAGCACGCCGTTGACGAACGCGCCGGACTTCTCTGTCGAGTAGCGTTTGGCCAGGTCCACGGCCTCGTTGATGGCGACTTTGGGCGGCGTTTCGTGCGCAAACAGCAATTCATAGGCGCCGATGCGCAAGATCGCGCGATCAATATAGGGCATGCGCGAGAGTTGCCAGTTCACGGCCGTTTCGGTGATGCGCGCGTCGATATCCGCCAGCGCGTCGGTCACGCCGCGGTAGTACTCACGCGCCAGCTCGCGCGCTTCGCGGTTTTCGCACTGCATCTCAAGCACCTGTTCCATCTGGCGCGCGACGTTTTCACCATTGGTGGAATCCAGCAGATAGAGCAGCTGCAGCGTGAGTTCACGCGCCAAGGACTGCACTTTCGGTTCGCTGGCACTCATGGGTTTCATGCTATAGCTTGCGCATCAGGTCAGCCATTTCGATGGCGGACATCGCGGCGTCAAAGCCCTTGTTCCCGGCCTTGGTGCCGCAGCGCTCAATGGCCTGTTCAAGATTGTCTGTGGTGACGACACCGAAGATCACCGGAACGCCCGTGTTCATGCCCGCCGCCGCGATGCCCTTGGCCGCTTCGCCCGCCACGTAATCAAAGTGCGGCGTGCTGCCCCGCACGACAGCGCCAAGGCAAATCACCGCGTTGTACTTCTTGCTCTCCGCCAGCTTGCGCGCGGCTACCGGAATCTCAAAGGCGCCGGGCACGCGCACGAGCGTGGTGTCTTCGTCAGAGCCGCCGTGGCGCACGATGGCATCGAGCGCGCCATCGACGAGTTTCTCGACAAGAAAATCATTGAAACGGCTCGCGACGATCGCAAAGCGCAAGCCGGAGGCCGACAAATGGCCTTCAATCACTTTGGAAACAGGCGAGCGTTTTTTGGGCATGGGCGGAGGATGATAGCGGCCTTGGCCGCGTTGTCGAGTCAGCGAAAGGCGTTCTCGAAACGTTCGGCTTTAGTGGGTTGACCGCTTTTGTCCAGCCACACTCCGACGATGTCAAAGCGCACGCGACCTTTGAGGCTCTTGCGCTTGAGCAGGCGCTTGGCCGTTTTCACGACCTGCTTCTGCTTGCGATGATCCACGGCCTCGCGCGGCGACATCATGCCGCCTTCCTTGCGCGCGCGAACCTCGACGACGATCAGGCCGTCATAGCCGCGCTGGGTGCCAACAAGATCGAGCTCGCCTTTCTCGTCGCCGAGGTTGCGCTCGAGAAGGGAGAACCCCTGCTTCTCAAGGAATGCCAGAGCAAAGTCCTCGGCCACGTCGCCGACGCGGCGCTTGGCCGAGCCCTTCTGCGCGCGCGGCTTGAGCTTGTCGCGCGCGGCATCGATGACGGCTTCGATAAGGTCGAGGAGGAACATGGAAAAAGTGTAGGGGCGACCCATGGGCCGCCCCTACGAAAATCCCGAACTGTCGTCCTACTTCTTGGTCGCGGCGGCTGCGGCGACGCCCTTCGCCTTGGCTTTGGCTTCGGCTTCGGCCTTGATTTTGGCCTTGGCTTCGCGCTTGGCGCGTGAAGCGGCGGCCTGTTTGGCCTTGGCCTCGGCTTCGTCCTTGGCAGCCTGCGCGGCTTCCTCGGCGTTGAGTTTCTTGACGCGCGATTCGTCCATCTTGCCCAGGTGGTCGGCGTTCAGCTTTTCCTCGACGCGCTGCTGCTTGCCCAGGCGCTTGCGCAGGTAGAACAGCT
>JADLFN010000021.1 GCA_020845475.1 Planctomycetota bacterium | reverse complement strand
GAAGTGC
Source organism: Planctomycetota bacterium (assembly GCA_020845475.1). GTDB lineage: Bacteria > Planctomycetota > UBA8742 > UBA2392 > UBA2392 > UBA2392. Next base: position 10,994 of record JADLFN010000021.1, on the reverse strand, counting down.
CGCTGGAAAAAGAGTGGCCGCAAGCGCCGCTCGAAATGCCGGAAAGCTGGGGAGTAAGACCGGCGGACAAAGCGATGAAGTTCGAAGATTTAGAAAGACCACCGCCGGAGTGATGCGGTGTGCGGAGTGCGGCGTGCGGCTCGCGGTGAACCGGTCGCTTCATGCACAGAATGCTCAGAATTTCAAACGGCAACGGCTCTCACGCAGAGGCGCGGAGACGCGGAGAACTGCTTTTTGGGTTTAGAGGCAACGGCAAGGCCCCTACAACGGCGATCCTGCGGCTTTGGCGAGAACCTCACACTATGCCGTTAGACTCTGCCCATTCGGCGCATTCTGAGGTCCTTTCCGTGCTGCACATTCGCAGAACGATACCGCGTGCTTGATGAACAGGGATCTGTGTCCATCTGGGAGATGGTGTTGGGTGGTGCTTTATCGGGCGCGGATCAGGTTGGCGTCGTTGACGCCGAGTCGCAGGCGCAGGGCCTGCGTTTCGTGCAAGAACCGCATGCCGTCTGTGTAATAGCCGGCGGTGCGCTTCAGGCCGGGCTGGCGTTCGCAGAACCAGTCATTGAGCAATTCCATCATGGCTTCGCGCAGGTACTTGGCGGCCATGCTGGCCAGGGCTACGGGAAAATGGTCAAAATCGCCGTCTTCGATAAACGCGACAAAAAGGCGCGGCTCGTCGGCTTCGCCGCGCACGATCAGCTCGTAGCTCGAGATTTTCGCGGTCTCGACGAACACGGTGATGTCGGCCTCAGGGAACTGGGCCTTGAGCGCGCGCGAGTATTTTTCGCGGCCGCCCTGGCGGTCGCACACGAGGAACACGTGCCGGTGTCTGCGCCAGAGTTCGCCCATGATGCGGCCGACGACTTCAAACTCGGCGCGCGACTTGTTGTCGGTCTGGCCGATCAGCTTGTTCAGTTCGCCCTCGTAAACGGCCACGGCGCCGTAATCGGCCAGCGCGAACTTGCCTTCAATCGCGCGCTTGATGGCCTCGGCGCGCAAAGCCGCGCGCTCGCTGCCGGCCTCAAGGGGGAATCTGCGATGTTGGCCTGCGTACCACTGATAGCGAGAGCGCGCTTCGCGCGAGAGGGGGCACAGGCGGGCGTAAAGCGCGTCAAAGCTTGACACGTCAAGACCGTGCAGGCCGCACCACGCGAGCACCTCTTCCTCGAGGGGCTTGAGGCCGCGCGAGGGCGTGTAGAGCACCTTGGAGTCGCACACGACGGGCCGGGACTTGTGCTCGGCGTAGCGGCGGCCAATGGCGCCATCGAGCAGTTGCCACAGGTTGGCGGCGAGCAGCGCATCAGGCGTGAGCGCGCGCGGCAGGGACAGGGCGGCGTAGCCCAGGGTCAAGGGGCCGATGACGGGCCCGAGCCCGGCTTCATCAATGCCGGCGACGATGCGGTATTCGTGCATGGCGCGAGCGTAGTTTGCGGCGCGGCAAGCGCGATGGTGTTGAAGGCTGACAGTTTCGCTTATTGGGGGCCGAACAGGAAGTGCTGGCCGGGCGGCACGGCCCAGGCCTGGCTGCCGCAGGCGGGGCAGGCGCTGATAGCCGCGGGCGACACGTTGCCGCAATCGCGGCAGGTGCGCGTCTGCACCGAGATTTCAAGCTCCGCGATGCCGCGGCTGAGTGCCAGCGACGCCAGCACGTCGCGTTCATGGACGCGCGGCGTGCTCAGCCTCGCATCACTTGAAAGCAGCGAATGCAAAGCACCCTCGGCCTCCAGGCGCTGCGCAAAGGGCAGCGGGTGCGCAATCTGCGCGCCGGCCACATAGGCTTGTGCGCTCTGCGGCAGGCGCGCGTTGCCCTTGCAGGCCGTGCGATCCTCGCGGTGCAGGCGCTCGAGGCCTTCAAAGGCGCGGCCCGCGAGGGCGCAGTTCAAAGCCGCGCGCGCGGCCAGGTCGTGCGCCTTGAAAGCGAGGTAGCTCAGGATCTGCTGCGAGATGCGCTGTGCGGCGGCCGAGGCGGCGGGGGCCGAGGCCAGAAGGGTTGCGGCTTCATGGAGGCCCACGGGCACGAGCGCCACGTCGCGCGAGGCCAGCGCGAGCGCGCGCAACACGCGCGCATTGACCGGCACGGGCTGCGGCAGATCGCGCTTGGCCACGCGCTCGACAAAGCGCGCGCGCTGCGCGAGCGCATCGATGGCAAGAGCGAGCGCGTCGTCGAGTTGGGCGAGGTACCCGTTTACGTCGCCCGATGCGCAGGCAAGCGCGGGCCTGACGAGATTGATCGCCGCGCGGGCCAGCAAAGCGCCGTGCTGGTCGGCGCTGTCGCCAAAGAGGCCCGCCTTCTGCGCGGCCTGGTGGCGCAGGCGGAACACGGGCTGGCCGCAGAAACTGGCGGCGCTGGCGGCGCGCTCGAGCAGCTTGCGCGAGTTCTCGCTCGAGGCGAGCGATGGGTCGCCCCGGCTCAAGACGAGTTCCACGCGCGTGCGCAGGCCGGAGTCCTCGCCGCAGAGCAGATCGATGAAAGCGAGATCGGCAAACTCGGCGTGCTCGCTTTGCGGCGTCAACGTGATGCGCAGCCGCGGGTGCGGCGCGTCAGAAGAGCCGCTCGAGGCCCAGGCGAGCAGCGACAACCCCTCCTGCAAAGCCTGGCGTGCGCGTTGCGGGGTTTCGGCCGCCACCAGCGGCGCAAGCGCGAGGTCCAGCCGCTCGAGCACAATGCCGTGGCGCGACACACCCGCCGTCTCGCGCAGGGCCTGCGCCAGGCGCGCAAAGGCGGCGGGCAGGCTGCGAGGCTCGGCGGGAAAGTTGCGTTGCAGGCCCAATCCCGCGCCGGCACTCAACAGCGCGGGCGCGCTCAGGCGTGCTTCTATCAGCGCCGCGGGCGCATCGAGCGCCTCGATGTGGATCAAGCCGCGCTCGTGGGCCTCGCGCACGCGCGCGTCGTGCACCGTGGAGAGTGCATACTCGGTGAGCACGCGGCGGCTGGCGCGCTCAGAAAGCTCCTGCTGGCCCGCCACGGGCTCGCCCTCCTCGCGCGGGAAGAGCCACTGTTCGAGGTCGTAGCGCGGCACTGCAATCGCGCCCGAGCGCCCGTCCTTGATCAAGCCGCGCGCGAGCAGTTCGACGTCGGCCAGTTCGCGGATCAGGCCCGTGGAGATGCTGGTGAGGCCAAGCGCCTGAACGCGGCCTTCGACGGCCTGCGCAATCTCGTTGGCCTGCTCGGCGCTGAGACCGTTTTCGCGCACGAGCGCGGCGGCGATGCGCGCGCGGTTCCACTGGTTGAGGCCCGCAACCTGGCTGACTTCGGGGCCGGGTGCGGAGACGACGCTTTCCTCCAGTTCGCGAATCTGGGCGCGCTGGCGGCGCGAATCCATGAAGGCGCGGGCGATGCGCGCGAGGTCAGGCTGGCTGGTGAGTACGTTCTCGATGACGTCGTCAAGGTCGTAGGCGCTGGGCGGCTGTTCGCTGGTGTGGCGCTGGTCGAGGAAGAAGCAGACGGTGTCGGTCAGCGCTTCGGCGATCCATTCTTCGCTGGAGCCCGCGGCGCGGATGGCGGCCAGGATCGCGCGCACGATGCGCGCGCGGCGAAAAGGCACCAGTTCGCCGTCATGGTTGCGGATGTGCGTCACGCGGGGCATGGCCACGTCCTAGGCTGCGCCACGCCCAATGCAAGGACGTGAATGGGTGTCAGAAACCGGTGAGCCGTATGCGGCCCGCGGTAGTCAGATTGCGCAGAGCCGTTCCTATGGTACATCCCTTGGCGACACGAACCCCGCTGCCATTGGCCAAGCGGTGCAGTGCGGTTAGACTGGCGCTATGTTCCCGCTGAAGACCACCGAGCGCTGCAACACCTGGCCCTTCGTAACCTGGGTGCTGATCGGCCTGAATCTCTGGGCCTATTACGCCATGTTCATGGCCATGCAGCAGGGCGAGGGCGCGCTTTCAAAGTTCATCGAAACCTACGCGCTTTATCCGATGCACTACGACCTCGCGCATCCCGCCCGCCTGACGCTGACCACGGCGGTGCTGACGCCGCTCTTGACGCACATGTTCGTGCATGGCGGCCTGCTGCACATCCTGGGCAACCTGCTTTCCTTGATCGTATTCGGCCCCAACGTGGAAGACCGATTTGGCCATGTGGGGTTCTTCGTGGTCTATTTTGCCTGCGGGCTGTTTGCGGCGCTGACGCATATCTTCTTCAACCTGGGCAGCGCCATTCCCGTGGTGGGGGCTTCGGGTGCGATTGCGGGCGTGATGGGCGCCTTTTTCGTGATGTTCCCCAAGGCGCGCGTCGTCAGTGTGGTGCCGATAGTAGTTGTGCCCGTGATCCTGCGAATACCGGCGCTGGTTTATTTGTTCTTCTGGATAGGAATGAACCTGATCAACGCGCTCAAGGAAATGCGCTTTGCGGGTTCAGGCGACACGGGCGTGGCATGGTGGGCGCATATCGGCGGCTTTGCGATCGGCATGATCTACGCCGCCGTGCTTAGCCAGAAAGCGCCGCCCAAAGCGGCGCATGAGTAACCGGGGCTGATGTGAACCGTTCAAGGCTGGAACAACTCTCAACGGCGCTGCTCGACCTGCACAAGGCGCTGATCGACTACGTGCGCAAAGGCTACGAGCGCGAGCGCGGCTACGTGGACGGCCCCTTTGAACTGCTGCGCCTGCTGACGAGCGACCCGTATTTTGACTGGCTGCGCCCGCTTTCAAGGCTGCTGGCAGACATCGACGAGCTACTGGAGAAAAGCGAGCCGCTGAGCGAAGCGGAAGCCGGAGCGGTAAAGAACGAAGTGAAAAGCCTGTTCGAGGCTGACGCCGAAGTGCCCACCACGTTCACGCAGAAGTACCTCGTCGCGCTGCAGGATGCGCCGGCCGTGGTGCTCGCTCACGCAAGCGCCAGCCGCGCCCTCGCCGAGCTGCCCAGTTGCCGCCTGTGCGCGCCAACCGTATCGGAAATACTCACGCGAGAGCGAATCAAGCGCCGCAACAAGGGCAACTGATGCAGGCACGCCCGGCGCGTTAGATGCTCTGCAAGAGTGACGGCCGGGAAGGAACAGTTCGTTACCGTTGCTTGACGATTCCGGTCAACGTCCATGGGGCTTGCCCCGTCCATTCTGATTCAAGGACTTCGACGTTTACGATGCTTCGGCGACCATCTCGCTCAAATACCAAGCGGAAATCGGTAATTCCCCACGGGATTCGTGCAAACTCAAACGAACCATCAGACTTGAACAAGGCTTCGCGTGGAAAACCGGGCCACGCCTCGTTCAAGGAGCCGAGCCATGCCACGTGATCCCCGATTTGGGGACTGTAGCCCGTCACCGTGACGCTTAACGATGCCTTGACCCACGGTCGCAGCGCAATGTTCCACGGGCCAGCCCGTCCAGCACCGGGCGCCCGAGTCACAGTTCCTGAGCCGGTGCTCGATTGAGCGGACTTCTCAGGATGAAAGATGAGGCAGGTGTAGCCGAGGGCACTCACAGTAATGTACTGGTCAGGTTCTGCTCCCAACCACAGGGAGAATCGACCGTCAACGTTGGTTAAGGTAGTCTCGTTACGCTCCTTGCCATTGATTAGTGTGTTCTTGAGCGGAGCGTCGTTGCGCAGGTCGGTCACGCATCCTGAGATTTGGTAGTTTTCGCAAGTTACAAGCGCAACCTCCCAGATCTTGCCGTCATCAGTCTTCCGCGGTCTTGGATTAGTGGACCAGTCCATTCGTACGCCGTCTCCCGACACCCCTTTGAGGATAAGGCTGTCGGGAGGAATGGAAAACAATGCTTCCCCCTGTTCGTTGGCGACGACGGATACGGCCATACGAACATCAGCGAAGTCGTTGCCGTATTCGCTTGAAAACGCCGCCAGCGTGACAGTCAAATCACCGCGAGCAAGTTCGAAATTGGTGATCTTCACGCGGACAGTTTCGTTTTCAACCCGAACTACGTGAATTTTAATGCCACCATCAGACTCGACTTCTTTGCGCGTGCCCATGACCAGACGCGAATTGCCATAGAGTACGTAACCCGGTGCGCGCGCAATGAGTTGGACATCGTAGTCTTCACTTGTTTCGCGATCGCCTCGAAATTGAGCATGAAATTCAAAGCGGCCATTCGGATCCGTAAACGTTCGGTGGGCGAAGACGAAATCAAGTACTTCTACACCTTCTAACGGGATCCGTTGGGCGCCTCGAACCTCATAGACATAGCCATGTACTGACTTGCTCTTGCTGGTTTCGCCCTTTGTGTTTGGGTTCTGCCCTCGATAGCGACTCTCCAGCTCAGGAGTTGCAATCCAAACTTGGCTCTGGTCGTCTTTGCCTTTGGCGCTCAATCGCGGCGGACGCACGGGTTCAGCCTTCCCTAGGGGCAGGTCCTTGGGGTGGCGCGGCGCAGGCAGGCTTGAATCTCGTGCTGAATTGCCAGATGCCTCCTTCGCGTCCCCGGCAAGACGATTCGATTGATTCGCCGCGCACGATTCTCTCTCGACCTTGGCTTCCCCATGTTTCGATGTATCAGCTCGACAACCCGATGATGACGAAGTTGAATCACGGCCATTCCGGCCAAGCTGAATGGTATCTCGCCCTTCATGGGGCCTCAAAAAGCGAGTGGCAACCACCGCAATCGCGACGATGCAGAGTGCGACAAGAATGACTACAAGCTGGGAACGCCTAAGCTGCACAGGCCTGCCTCTTCGTTGTCTAGTCTATATTGACACCATATATATATATATATGGTGTCGTGCGACAATAGCACTCATCGTCCTGCAGAGGAAATCAAAATGCAAAGAACTACCGTTTCACTGTGTTTCGCATTGCTGCTCGCCGCGCCTCTTTTGGCCGAAGACGCTCCAGCGGCACCAGCGGAGCCAAATTTTCTCGCCACCGGTGGAGCAACGATCCAGATTGGTCAGTCTACCAGTTACTTCAAGCTCCAAGTCAAAGTAGTCAAGAGTGGTGGCGGCTGGGACCACAACGAGGTCACCGTTTGCCGGGTCGATAATGGGATCAACGTAGACGAAGCAACCTGGAATCCAGCACCGATCGATGAGGGGATGTTCTGGCAAACAAGTGGCTTTGGATTGCAGATATATGTCGGTAAGCCAGACCACGCCGATGTGCTCGTAGCAACATCGGGCGGCAGCTACGGTGACTACATGGCAGTAATGATTGGCCTCAGTGGCGACGACGTCTTGATTGGAAGCAAGAACGAGGACTGGATACTGGGGAATGAAGGCGATGATGTGGTCTTAGGGGCATCGTACAAAGACCACATTTGGGGCGGAGCTGGGGATGATGCGTTAGCTGGTGAAGGAGGCGACGACGAAATTGTTGGCGGCTCCGAGGGCGACAACGGTTCGTTTGACGCCTTGCCGCCAGGTACTTCCGCACCACCGGGTAACGGACTCGTTGGAGGAGATGGCAACGACAAGATCTGGGGCGAAGGGGGGCGGGATACCCTATGGGGCGATGCGGACGACGACTCCCTTATCGGAGGGCCAGCCTCTGACACGCTCGATGGTGGAGAAGGTCTCGACAAACTGTGGGGCGGCGCGGGCCATGACGGCCTTGATGGCGGCGCTGGCAATGACGTTCTTTATGGTGAGGACGGAAGCGATGCATGTTATGGCGGCGCGGACGCAGATCATGTCTATGCTGGCACTGGAGATGACGCGCCCGTTTGCGGCTACGTGTCCGGGGGGCTTTATCCGGAATTGGATGGAGTGGATGTCATTTGCGGCGGCATCGGGAACGACACGATTTTCTGCGGTGAAGGCAACGATGTCGTCAACGGTGGCGCAGGCCAAGACACCATTCATGGAGACAAGGGGCACGACGATATTTGGGGTGACGCAGATTGGGACGAAATCCATGGCGGAACTGAAGACGACTTCATCGACGGGGAAGGCGGTGGCGGAATTCTCAATGGCGACGATGGCAACGACGGCATACAGGAAATAGACGGGCAAACCCACGCCGCGATTGACGGAGGTTCGGGCGATGACGCCATCAACTGCTTCGATTTAAACACCGCGATCGAAGATCTGGTCGTCTCATGGTCGGGGGATGACGAGCAGGGTAACGATGAGATCTGGGCCGACGAAACTGGGTTTCAATGGAGCCAACTGGGCGATCTTGTTTTCTGCGGGCCGAATGATGTGTGGCATGTTCAGCCGGAGACATTCGTGCCAGGCAGCGGCAACTTAAAGCCGCAAGAGCCTTGAGATTCAATTATCTGCGACCGAACCAAGAAGCCTCCCCCGATGGGAGGCTTCTTCGATGCGGGTTCGGAGCCCGCACCAGCGCTTGCACAGCGGCCGGGCTTTCGCTGGCCGCGTTTGAGGAAAAAGCACCCGCGGCTCTCACTGCGGGTGCTTTTCTGCTGTCCGCCAGGCGTTACTTGCGCACGCCCGTTTGCAGGCTGCTCCATTCATCGACATACCACTTGCCACCGGCTTTGCGCAGGGTGATGGGCGAGGCGTTGTCCTTGCCGCCGCTCCAGATGTAGTACTTGGTTTCCGTGTCGGAACTGTTGCGCGTTTCCTTGATCTGGACTACGACCTTGCCCGAGTCGGTAACCTTGTAGTCCGTAGGCTTGCCGCCCGAATAGCTGCGCGCGGTATTGGGGTTGTCGCGAATACGCTTGAAGCCCTCAGAGGCCGCCTGACTGGGCTTGACCCCGGTCGGGCTCGAGGCGTCGCTCCATTGGTCAGCGGTGCGGCTCAGGTAGGCGCCGGCCGCAAAACCCTCTTTCTCGTTTTCTTCGATCAACAAGAGCGCGTTGACGAACAGCAGCAGCACTTCGTCGGATTCGCCGCCGCGCTTGTCGTAGGCTGCCTTGAGGTCCGCGGCGCTGCGCAGGCGCGTGGTTTCAATGGTTCGCATGGTGGCCTCGTTCCTGATGTCTTCCTTGATGTCGTTCTTGATGGCGCGCGTTGACTCACATCCCGTCACAATGACCAACGCCAACGCCGCAGCCAAAACGGCAAATCCTGACTTTCGCATCATGATGTCTCCTTTGGGGGTTGAATTGAAGTTCCCCAAGACTACCCCATGGACTTGGCCTTTGCCACTTTGCGCTTCGCTTCGTGCAGGTTGCGGCAACCGGGGCGCGCTTGCCCCGCTGCTTGCGCCCGCTAACATCACAACCGAACAGGGGTCTGGCTCCGGGCTTTTCCGGTGCCTGACCCTTTTCGCAAACGCCAGGGGCAACCATGAAACCTGATCAGGAAATCGCGCGCGCCGCGAAGCTGGAACCTATCGAACAAATCGCCAAGCGGTACGGCATCAACCGCGATGAAATCGACCTCTACGGCGACGCCAAAGCCAAGGTCAAGCTCAGCATTCTCGATCGCCTCAAAGACAAACCCAACGGCAAGTTCATCGACATCACGGCGATTTCGCCCACGCCGCTGGGCGAGGGCAAGACCACGAACACCGTCGGCGTCACCATGGGTTTGACGCACATCGGCAAGAAAGCAGCGTGCTGCATTCGCCAGGCATCGCTGGGCCCTGTATTCGGCATCAAGGGCGGCGCGGCTGGCGGCGGGCACGCGCAGGTCATCCCACCCGAAGACTTGAACATTCACCTGACCGGCGACATCCACGCCGTGCAGGCCGCGAACAACCTAGCCTGCGCGTTTTTGGATAATCACCTGTTCAACGGCAACGAGCTCGGCATCGACGTTGACACCATCAACATCCGGCGCGGCATGGACATAAACGACCGCGACATCCGCAACATTATTACTGGCCTGCAAGGCAACGGCATCCCGCGCGAGACGGGTTTTGATATCGCCGTCGCCAGCGAAGTCATGGCGATCTTGGCGCTTAGCGAGAACATCCACGATATGCGCAAGCGCCTGGGCCGCGTCGTGGTCGGCTTTAACAAGGATGGCAAGGCAGTCACCGCCGAGGACATCAAAGTCGCGGGCGCGATGACGGCGATCCTGCGTGACGCGATCAAGCCGAACATTTTGCAGACGATCGGCGGCTCGCTCGCCTTTGTGCACGCGGGCCCCTTTGCCAACATCGCGCATGGCAACTCAAGCGTTGTCGCCGACCGCGTGGCTCTCAAGGTCGCCGATTACGTCGTGACCGAATCAGGCTTCGGCGCGGACATGGGCGCCGAGAAGTTCTTCAATATCAAATGCCGCCAGAGCGGCCTGCGCCCCGACGCCGCCGGCCTAGTCGCCACGATCCGCGCCCTGAAATCCCAGAGCGGCAATTTCAAGATTGTGCCCGGAAAGCCTCTGCCCGACGGCATTATTAAGGAAGACCTTAAGTCGCTCGAAGCCGGCATTCCCAACCTCACGCGCCACATCAAGAATGTGCTCAGCTTCGGCGTGCCGGTCGTCGTCGCGATCAACGTGTTCGGCACAGAGTCAGAGAAAGAAATCGAAATGGTACGCAAAGCCTCGCTCGCCGCGGGGGCAAGTGATTGCGTGCTGAGTGAAGTCTTCGCCAAGGGCGGCGAAGGCGGAGCAGCGTTCGCCAAGGCGCTCGTGAAGGCCTGTGACGAGCCCAAGAAGGAGTTCAAGCTCACCTACGACAACGACATGCCGATCAAGAAAAAGATCGAAGCCATTGCCACCAAGATCTACGGCGCCAAGGACGTCGAATACGAAAGCCAGGCCACCAAGCGCATCAAGGCCTTCGAAGAAGCCGGCTTCGGCAAGCTGCCGGTCTGCATGGCCAAAACGCAATACAGTTTCAGCCACGATCCCAAGATGCTAGGCGCGCCCTCAGGCTGGACACTCCCCATCAAAGACGCGCGGCTAAGCGCAGGGGCTGGCTTCGTCTATCTATTGTGCGGCGACATGATGACCATGCCCGGCCTGGGCAAGAATCCAGGTGGCCAGAACATCGACATCAACGAAAAAGGCGAGATCGTGGGGATGTTCTAGTTTTGGCAGCCCGGCCAGTCATGGCCAATGCTGCTGGATTAGGCAGCTAGGTAGTGGATGTACCATTCTTTGCGGGTTCGGTAGAGGAATGGATAGTCGGCGTTGGTGTTTCGCACGAGCGCTCGTGGGCATGGCGGGCG
>JADLFN010000020.1 GCA_020845475.1 Planctomycetota bacterium | reverse complement strand
GGCATCACAGGCCGCAATGACACGCAAACGAAGATCCATCGAGTATGGCTTTGGCATAGGTGCCTCCCACCAAAGCCATCGACAAACTACCCAAGGCAACTGAAGATATTCCGTGAAAATGCTCTAGGCTTTTGCGCAGTGCCATGTGAAACCGGCGCGTCGGCGGGGGCCATCCCCTCCGGCGCTGCCGGCGCTCAGGCATTCTGGAGCCAGCGCAGGTCGAGTTCTTCGGGGCCCTGCAGCTCTCCGTTGAAGACCTTCCACTCTTCGCCCACTTTATAGAGGAGCTTTCGCACCGGCATCTTGACGGTCTTGCGCGTCGCTGCGTCAACGATGATGGCGAAAATGCCAATCACGATGAAAAGGAAGAGCCAGAGCTGGGTGTTCATCATGAAGCGGACTTCGCAATCGACGAGCACGAGATCGGGCGCGATTTGCTGCTCGTTCACGCGGTGCATGCTGACGTAGCAATAGGGCGCGGAGTGGTAGCGCACGAGTTCGTTCCAGTATCCCTCAAGGTATTGGGCGGTGAAAAACGGGCGCACTCCGGCCTGGCCAAAACCGGGGGTTATCGGCGGGTAGCGCGGAAAATCGTCAAGGTCGTTGCTGACGACAAGCGATGCGGCTTTTGTGCCCTTGCCGGAGGCGACGCACTTGAGGAAATACTTGAGGGCCTTTTTCGGAGTGTTGGCGCGCGCGTTGATGAACAGCCAGACGGCAAGGCCGTTCATGGCGAGCACGATCAGAAGAAAGATCAGGCCCGCGCCAACGCCGCCGCTTTTGGCGGAGAAACTGACGAGCGTGAAAATAATGAATGGCCACGAAAGAAAAAACAGCGCCGCCGAAGGGCCCATGGCCATGGCGCCCAGATTGCCCACGGGCTGCTCATGGGTGGCGCGCGCGCGCAGCGCGTTGAGCTTGATTTCAGCGCGGCCAAAGGCGTCAAGCGCGTAGGCGTTGGGCTCGGCCGGCGCGTGGGCATGGCCAAAAGGCGTGAGGTTGATTCCGCTCATGGGATTCCCAATGTTAGTGCCTCTGAAGCCACGCCAGCGTGTCGGCGATGAACGCCTTGTCCACGTCGCGTTTTTCAAAGTACATCGCCATGTTCGAAGGTTTGCCGTTGCAGGGTTTGAACAAATGATCGAGGTCATCGTAAAGTTTCAGCGTGACATCATTGCACTTGCCCTGGCTCAGTCGCGCCGCCAGCGCGCGCGCGTCTTTCTCGGGGTTCACCTGGAAATCCGCTTGCCCGTTCACCACCAGCACCGGGCAGGAGAGCTTTTTGTGCATAGCCGCGTCGTCGACGTTGAAATGCTCGCGCATCCACTTGCGGCCGGCCACGACATCGGCGCGGTTCCAGATTTGTTTGGGCACGACGCTGTAGTCCGGCTCGCGGCCTTCCTTGGTGGCGAGCATCAGTTCCCGCTGCACTTTCAAGTTCGCGGCCAGTGCCGATCCGCCAAGGCCCTGCGCTTTCATCGCGGCTTCAGTCTGGTCGTAGATGATGTCGAACATGTTGCGGCCCGGGCCCGCCATGCAAACCACGCCCGCGACGCCGGAGTTTTCCTCGGCGGCAAGCAGCGGCGCCGTCAGGCCGCCTTCGCTGTGGCCGATCAAAAACACGCGCTTCTTGTCCACTTCCGGGCGCGCCTGCAGCCAGCGCAGGCAAAAGCGCGCATCGCTCACCAGAGCTTGGAAGCCGATCTCTTTGGCATCGACGCCGCTTGGCCCCATGGGCGTGCTGCCTGTAGCGCGATCATCGACGCGCAAGACCACAAAGCCTGCGGCCGCGAGCGCATCGAGCACCTGCCAAGTGCCGCAATCCAGATACTTGCCGGGGCCTGCAAGACCATAGCCGTGGCGATCCTGGGTGCCCGAACCGGAGATGAAGAACACGGCAGGCCACGGCCCGGTGCCGGTCTTGGGCAGGCACAGCTCGCCGGCGATTTCAAAATCGCCCTCGGGCGCGGCCTTGGCATCCGGCGAAACCTTGTGCTGCGTATGATCGCCAGGCCGCGCGATGCGCACTTCCGTGGCCGTGAAATTCGCACCCTCCGGCAGCTTGTACGAGTGGTGCGGCTTGGCCTCCGGCAGCGGCGTGGGCTGGGCAAACGCAACGATGGAAAAAACAAACAGGCAACCCAGAGCAAACGTGGCGCGCATGGTGTCTCCCTTGAACGCAGCTTAGGGATGCGGCTGTTTTATTCGAAGCACAAAGTGCCGTTGCACCATCCGCAGCGTCAGGTGTCTGAGGAAATGGGGTCTGGCTCCGGGCTGTTGCAGTGCCTGACCCCATTTCCGGGCGCTCCTCAATGGTTGGTGGCAAACTCAGTGGTCATCAACAGCGCGAACATCAGGTCTTCGTAGTTGCGGTGGACGCGGCCGGGAGAGTTGACCAGTTCGATCGCCCGCTTGAGTTCGCTTTCGCTGGGCTCGCGGCAGAGCACTCCGAGGTAGAGCAGCTTGATGCGCTCTTCGGGCTTCTCGGTTTGCTTGAAGATCTGACCCAGCAGCGATTTCTCGCTGACGAGCGCAAGCTTGTTGGTGAACGGGCCGTTCATGACCGCGAGCGCCTGATCGATGGTGAGTGTGAATCCTTCGCTTTCGGCCATTTCGTCGTCGCTGGCAAGGCGCGCATAGCGGGCGGCGGCGGTGCGCCTGAGCAGCCAGTCGTCGGGCATGCTTTCGACCCATTTCTCATATTTTGCCAGCGCTTCGAGATCGTAGGTGTAGCGCTTCTCGTTCTCGGGCAGCTTGCACTCTTTCTTGAGGCGATCGAACTCCGCGGCCGCCTTGCGGGCATCCTCAAAGACTTTCTTTTTGGCGTCGTGCGTCGCCTGCGCCAGGTCGGCGCCGTCGGCGAAGGCCACCAGTGAAGCGATGAACTGCTCAGGCCCCAGCGGCCGCACCGGGTAACTCGCAAAATGGCGCGGCTGCGTGTTCTTGTCCGCGCCGCCGCTCGAAAGCTGCCACGCCCGCGATTTTAATAGGCCCGCATAGAGCCGGCGCACATCCCAACCGCTCTGGACAAAATCGTCCGTCAGGGCCTCAAGCAGCTCCGGGTGGCTGGGCTCGTTGTAGCTGTTGAAATCGTCCACGGGTTCGTGGATGCCGCGCCCGAAGGCGATGGCGAAAATGCGATTGACGATATAGCGCGGCGTCTGGCGGTTTTCGGCGGCGACGGTCCAGGCCGCGAGTTCGCGACGCCAGCGCGTGGGATCGCGCGCGTCAATCAGCATGCCGTCGAGCGTCTTGGGTTTGATGAGTTGCGAATAGGTGTCCACCAGCGCCTGCTGCTCCTTGGGCAGGGTGTCGCGCTTGCGCATCGCGTCTCTGATCTTCTTCACGTTCTCATCGCTGTCAGTCACGGTCACACGCGCGGGGCGAATGTCGTTGTTCACGCGCGCCACCGCGCCTACAAAGAAGCTGGTCATGCCGTTGAAGTCGGCGACCTCATATTTCTCGTAGGGATGTTTGTGGCATTGCGCGCACTGGATCTGTACCCCCGTGAGCACGCGCGTGAGTTGGCCGGCGACATCGCGCAGGTCGCGCGCCTCATTATCTTTGAAATAGACTGACACCGCCGGGCTGTCAGCCATGCTGCCCTTGGCCGTGATGATCTCGCGCCAGATTTCGTTGAATCCCGCACCCGCATTGACGCGCTGCGCAAACCAGGCCGCGAACAGGTCGCTGCCATTGAGCTGCCCTGCGCCGCGGCCCTTGATCGCCGCCGCCCAGATATCGGCCATGTAGCGCCCGAATCTCGGGTCGGCCACGAGCGCGTCAATCAGCTTGTCGCGCTTATCCGCCGACGTGTCCTCAAAGAAGCGCCGGGTCTCTTCGCGCGAGGGCGGAGCGCCCGTGGTGTCAAAGTAAACGCGGCGCAGGAACTCGCCGTCGCTCGAGCGCGGCGCCGGTTTGATCTTGTCCGCGGCCCAGCCCTTTTCGAGGCCGGCATCAACCAGCGCGCTCACGCCCGGCGCGCGGGTTTCGTCCGCCGCAACGCTCTCCAGCGCCGCCACGGCGAAAAGCGCGGCACAGGCCAGCAACGAAAGGGCAAGGCGCATGGGAACCTCCGGATAATGGTGATTCTAGAACGCCGTTCCCGGCTTTCAGCGCATGAGTTCGATTCCGGCGGCAGTCTTCACCAAGCCAGCCGCCTGTTGACTCCGCACCCGCGCATCCGATGCTCTCGCCCCATGCTGGCACTCTCCGGTGAAACGCTGGGCGCAGGCGCGGCCATGGGCACCGCTCTCTGCTGGGCCTTGGCCGCGCTGTTTTTCACGAATGCCGCGCGGCGCGTGGGCCAGTTCTCGCTCAACCAGATCCGGCTGGTGATTGCGATCGTGCTTCTGTCCGTGGCCTGCGGCTTTGTGGGCGCCTTCATTCAAATGCCGATGTCGCAGGCCAGCTTGCTTGCGGTCTCGGGCATCGCGGGTTTGACGCTGGGCGATGCGGCATATTTTTACGCGCTGCAAACAATTGGCCCGCGGCGCGGCGCGTTGGTGCTCTCGCTGCACCCGATATTTACGGCGCTGCTGGCTATCCCGCTGCTGGGCGAGCAACTGACCTGGATTGGCGTGGCCGGCATGGTGGTCACGCTTGCGGGCGTGGCCTGGGTGGTGCTTGAGCGCGCAAAGATTGGAGAACTGCACGGCTCGCTGTGGCTGGGCATTTTGGGCGCTACCGGCGGCGCTGTGGGACAGGCCGTGGGCGCGATTCTGGCCAAAGTCGGGCTGGGTGCGGGTGCGGGGTCGTGGCTGGATGTTGCCGTGGGTCTTGACGCGTCAACACGGGTAGCCGTTCACCCGTTCTTTGGCACGTGGATTCGCATGGTGTGCGGCTTCATTCCGCTGCTTGCCTTTGCCGCGCTTCGTGGCGCATTGCCGCGAACGCTGGAAGCCGCGCGCAACGGCAAAGCCATGTCGGCGACGCTGGCCGGCGCGGTGTTTGGCCCGTTCATTGGCGTGTCGCTGAGCCTGTACGCGCTGACGAAAGTGGACAGCTACATCGCGGCGACGCTGTTTGCGACAGCGCCGGTGCTGGTGATTCCGCTGGTGCGCATCTTCTATAAGGAAGTGATCACGCCGCGTGCGGTGATTGGTGCGCTGGTGGCATGCGCAGGCGTGGCCATGCTGACGTTGAGGGAGCGGATTGCGGAACTGCTGTAGCCGTGGAAGCCCAGCCAGTCATGGCCAATGCTGCTGGATTAGGCAGCTAGGTAGTGGATGTACCATTCTTTGCGGGTTCGGTAGAGGAATGGATAGTCGGCGTTGGTGTTTCGCACGAGCGCTCGTGGGCATGGCGGGCG
>JADLFN010000019.1 GCA_020845475.1 Planctomycetota bacterium | reverse complement strand
GCGGATCTTGAGCGTCGTGCCAAATTGTGAAATCACCCAACCGGTGGCAAAAACGTCATCGGGCGAAGACGGATCGCGCTTGGCGACGCGCACCTCGCAGCCGAGCAGCGAGTTGGGCGCGAGCCTGAAACCAACGTGCGGCGAGAGCGTGACCGTGGTGATGTCGCCGCTGTTCGCCATCTCCGTAATCCAACGGCCGTCGAGGGGGCGCGAAGCGCCTCTGACCGAAGCGGAAGCTCCAGCGGAGCTTCCGCAAGGGCATGGTGAGTGAATCCGCGCTCCGTAATCGGTGTAATCATATTCATCGAGGCGATCGCCCGATTGGCAATCAAAGCGAGTCCCAATCTTGCACCACGTTGCCTTCCAAATCAACCCAGCGGCGACGGTCTTCCAAGCGCCACTCATCTTTGACGCGCCGCAAAAAGTACTCGGCAACCTCTAGCTTCCCCGGAAATTCACTTTGCTTGACTCTCGCGGTAGCCGTATCGGCGCGTACCGTAACGTCAAGAACGACAAAATGTTCAGGATCATAATCGTCCACGCTAAAACTTGCGCTACGTCCCGGGGACTTCCACTCCGTGCAGTACCGGCAAAATATTTCACGCAAGTCTCGCTTCCGATCCTCAACGGCGATCCAATAGGGGTGGGTTGTCGGCAGCGCCCCGCCCTTCAGATCCTTCCTCCAGCGCCGATAGTCGGCGTGGGAGTCTCCAGCCCACTTGTGCATTGCAAGACAAAACTCTTTCAACAGATCTCGGATTGCTTGCTCGGCAGGCATAGCTGCTCCTCTACCTAATATTACTGAATACGCGTGACTTCCATCTTTGTCCATTGATACGAACATCGTAAATGATTGAACTCGGCCTTGTTGATGTTCCATCGTAGACTGGACGCACGCGCAAGTAGGCCGTCTTGCCGCTTTCAACCTCATCCGCAATCATTCTTTCAAAACGAGCAAAGCTTCCTCGATTGACGCTGCTTAGCTGCGGAACAATGTTCCCGGAGTTTTTGCCGCCCGGACCACCCAGCAGCCTCGCGATCAGGTGCCCCGCATCGTCATTCTGATTGCCGATACTCCGCGCAAAGGTGCGCGAAGCCAGGTTGGTGCTTGTCCCGGCGCCGATATCCGCCCGGGTGATCTTGGCCCTGACTTTCGAGAGTCGACCCAATTCGTCATACGTCGACTTTAGCGCACACAGGTTGTGTACCCACACGGGCTTCGATTGGCGATCCGCCGCGACGAAGTAAGTGTGCCAGTCGGCGACCTCGAAGTTGTACACCGTGACCGGCTTCGCCAGTTGCTCGATCCGCGATGCGGTCACCGTGGCCGCGCTGCCGTCGGCCAGCAACAGGCGCTCGCCGGGTTTCAGCGTGCCCATTCCGACGAATGCTTGCCGCGTTACGCTCCAGAACGGGTGTTCGGGCGTGCCGGTAAGGGTTGAGGCTTCTGGCTCATCGCCGTCGCCGGCTTCACCTCCCTCTGAATCCCCGTCGGCGCTGCGAGTTTCGCGCCGGTAGCTCAAATGCACCAGAGAAGTCGTCTGGTTGACAAACAAGCGGACAACCGGTTTGAAACCTTCCTCGCCCGTCACCTCGTTGCGCGACCACACCTGGTCGCCTGTTTTGATCTCCTCGATGTTCTTGTAATCCAGCTTGCCATCTTCGCCTTGCACCGCAACCTGTGTGCCCGCGACGAAGCACTTGGGATCGCCGCCGGCCTTTGCAATCAGTCGCTCGGCTTCCCTTGCGGTCCGTTTGCCCGCCTCGCGTCGGAGAGAACCCGGCATTTTGACGCGCGTGGCCAGCAGACTGATGTTCACGACAGCGGTCAGTGGATCATCTTCGGCAAGGGCAATCATCGCCTGCCCCGACCACTTGGCAACGTTTACGCCTGGCACGAAGTCCGTGGCCACGTCCAAAACGACTTCCGCCGTTGCGCCACCGTTCTTTCCGGCCTTGAAGCCGCGCTTGGCGTCTTCACCGGCCAAACCTGCCTGGTATTCAAGGGCTTCCCATTCTTGATCACTGACGCCCTTGCCCAGCGTGACGGTGTCGTAAACCTTGATGCCGAACGTCTGCCGGGCGAACTCCCCTCGCTTGCCGCCCTCAAAGTAGTCAAAGAAGTTCAATGCATCACCAAGCCACTTGCTGCGTGCACTGACCTCCGCGAAATACTCCTCATCTTCTTTGCTCATCCGCTCCAAGCCATCCGGATCGAAGTAGCGGCTCGGGTTGTTGCCCGTGTAGCTGTACAAGTTGAAAAACGGCGCGGCTGCGGGGTCGATGCTGGTGAAGCGCATCAGGTACGGGTCGTAGTGGCGGTGCAGCGTGTAGTGCAGGCCGGTGAAATTCTTGCCGCTCTGGCGGCCTTGCACGGCCATCCAAAGATCGTCGCGCACGCCGGCCAGCGGGCTTTCGTAGCGATAACCGCCAAACAGATTGCGGCTGCTTGATGCGCTCGTGAAGCGCGAGAGCGTGCCCGCCTCAAAGCCGGAAAGGTAACCGATCAATCCTCGATTGACGGGATTCTCAGGGAAACACCGCGCAACGAATTAGCGAGCGCATTCCTAATTATCGGGTCTGCGCCTGAGGTAGGCTTCCAGCCAACAGGAGGTTTAGACGTCTCAATCGCTAACCATGCTCGAAAAACGGCTCCCTCTATGTCGAGGCCGTGATCCTCTGCAACCAGCTCGGCTTTCGCCTGCCAATTCGCCGAAACGGAAGCGATATTATGCTCTGCGTGTGGACCTTCCCCCCAACCTTCTCTTGGCATTCCATCCTGAATGCAACGCACCAGGCTATCGGCAAGCGCGCATTCGTACCCGTTTGCGCGCAGTGCCTCCATCAAGTGTCGATAGTGGATTGCCGCAGCCGAAAGACTGACGTCACCGTACCCGGCGGCAAGCGCGAGCTCTTTTGAGAGTTTCAAGTAGCCCTCTGTTGGTCTCGCCAGCAAGAAATCGGAAACAGTACGGTACCCCAGCGCCGCCAACCCGTTGTCCAGGCCGGAAAAATTGGAATGCGTCTTTTCGAAGTCGTTAGTCATGGTATGGAACGTGTCTGCCACCGAACTTAAATTCCCGCATCAGTTCGACTCCCTTCCTCATGATTTGGCGTGGGGTGCGCCGTTGAGCGATGAACGCTTCGCGGTCGATGTATTTTCGCCACGCTTTGTTGTAGCCCATGAGGTGGATTACCTCATGATCCGCTTTGCTCATTTCAAATGTGTACCTGTCAATGTCAATGCCTCGAGCTTCGAACCATGCCCTGAACTTCTGCGGGAACAGGTGATGTCGATCCGGCCTCCTCAGAATGAGCCGCTGGAATCCCGCCTTGATGTCTTTCCAACTTGGAATAAAAACCGCGCCTGCACGTGACGCGCGCAGCGCCCTGACACCAACGCCGCGTGGCGAGATGGCGTTATCGAGTGCTCTGAGGCCTCTTCCGGCGGCGTTCCATGCCTTTGAAGCCATGCCCGCGAGCTTGCCCATGCCCTTTATGGCCATGCGCAAGCCTGCGGTGGCGAGGCGGCCCGCCAACTTCATGATCGGCGGTG
>JADLFN010000018.1 GCA_020845475.1 Planctomycetota bacterium | reverse complement strand
GCGCCGACAGCCGATAAAATCAGACAAGGCGGATCCTCTCTTTTGATCGTGGGTTGACTCGACACCACCCCATCGGCCAAAAGGTCGATCCGCCTTTCATTTGTTTGCGCTAATCCAGCAGCATTGGACGATTGTCCGGCCCGCTCGCTTTGGCCCGCTTACTTGGTGTTTTCGGGTTTCTTTTCTTCCGTCGGCTTGGTGCGTTCTGCGCGGCTTTCGAGTGCTTGGGCCGTTTTCAGCGCGCTCTTGACCCAGGTGTTGTCCTCGGGGCCGTCGGCGGCGATTTTGCGCAGCTCCGCCGCGATGTCCTTGTAGTCGGGCGTAGGCATGGAGAAGCGGCACGTAGCCGCGCGCACGCGCATTTCGGGTTTGCGTTCGTGCTTGGGGAAAATCTCGACGGCCTTGAGCAGCAGCTCGCGGGCTTTATCGGCTTTGCGGGCGGAGGTGAGGATCGAGGACCAGTCCAGCACGCCGGCCACGGCGCGTTCATCTTTCTTTTCAAGCAGCGCGGGCACGACGGATTCGTAGAGCTTGCCCGCGAGTTCAAAGTCGAACTTCTGGCGCGCCAGCGTTGCGCGCTTGAACTCAATGCCAATGCGTTCGTCGCTGCCCGTGGGCAGTTTTTCCGCCACTTCGCCCAGCGCGGCTATCGCTTGATCGAGCAAGCCGGCAGCGGCCAGTGCGTCGGCGAGCGCCTCTTTTGCTTCGCGGCTTTCGGGCTGGGTTGCGGCTTTCTTTTCGGCATCGGCTACGGCCTGGAGTTGTGCGGGCAAGCCTTTGAACCACTGCACGGACTTTTCGGCGGTGTTGAAGGGCAAGCCGCGCTGAACGAGTTGCGGTTTGCCGATTTCAGCGGCGAGCACAAAGGCCAAGCCGCGCATGACGCCGTATCTGGCGGCGAGTTTGGATTGCGTTTTGGTCACGGCCCAAAGAGGCACGTATTGAAGCACCTGCTCCTGCACGGAATTCTCGGACCACAAAGCGGCCTCCGGCCGCGCGGTGGTGCCTCATCAGCCACCGCCGTGCCAGAAGTAGATGAAGACCTGCTTCTTTTCATCGGCGGCGCGTTTGAAAGCGGCGGCTTCGTCGGTTTCCCAGGCGAGGGCGTCTTTTTCGCTTTGGGCTTTTTGGGGCGCGGGTTTGGCGTCTTGTGCAAGCAGCGGCGCGGAAAGCAGGCAAAGCAGCAACGTCAGGGACAGCGTCTTCATGGTTTCTCCCGTTAGCGTGATAGACAGTTAACGGTTTTCGAGAAGAATCGGCGAAGCCTAACTGCCAGAAACTTATCGAAATAGATAAAGCGGCGTGGCGGCTTCGCGCCGTTGCTCAGGCCCGCCACGAGCGCGGCTTGGGCAGGCGGATGGGGCGTGCGGCGGGTTTGTCGGCGATGGCGCGCAGGCGGCCGGAGGAGGTGGTCATGGGCGGCAACGCGGCGGGCCAGCGCAGAGATTTGCGCGGCGCCTCGCAGGCGGGGCAGGCCTCGACGAAGCGCAGATTCGAAATCGGCAGATGGAAACGATAGCTGCAAGCGGTGCAGGAAACGCTCGTGCGCATGTGTTGCCTCCAAAAGCCCACGCCCGTGGACTTCGGCTATCGGCGCATCGCGCACGGCAATTGAGTGAAAATTCAGGCAGGATGCCGCATTGACGCGGCCATGACGTGGCGCTTTGCGTTGCGCGCGCTACCGTGTGGTCATGACGCAGGAAACAATTGAGCACTGGGCGAGCGAATTTCTTTCGAGCACGCCGGGCGAGATGGCGGCGCAGCTTGTGGGCGAGCGCACGGGATTACTGCTCGTTCAGTTTCTGCAAGGCGCGTGCGGCAGCACGCTCGATCCGGCCGAGATGGAGCAACGCAACATCACGGACGGGATTGCGATCGGGCTTGCGCCTTTGCAACTGAGCGAAGCCGAGAAAAACGCGCTGCCTGAGCTGCTTGAAGAATTCCTGACTCACATGGAAAACACCGGCCGCCTCAGCGGCGGATCGGCGCTGGGTGCGTGGGCGCGGCAGAGCGCCACTGCGCACTTGCTGAAGAAGCAGGTTCGGCGCACGACGATCAAGGTTGGGCCCAATGAGCCGTGTCCCTGCGGCAGTGGCAAGAAATACAAGAAATGTTGTATGTAGCCCCGACCAACCGCTCCGCAAAGCTCCGCTTTCTCGGCAGCCCACTGGGCTGACTCGATCCCTGCGGCTCTGGCAAGAAATTCAAGAAGTGCTGCATGTAGCGCAGCGCGCGTTCACGCGGCGCGACCGGCTCGGAACTCTAGTTATGCAAGAGCAGGGGCGACATGTATGTCGCCCCTACGGTGCTGTGTGTCGAACGGAAACCCGGAGCCAGACCCGACTTCCTCTGTTTACGGCGTCACGGTCAGCTTGATCGCGCTGATGCCGTTGCCTGCGCCGCGCGCGGCCAGCGCGATGAAAACGCCGGATGCACCGCCCGCGATAGCCGCGCCGTCGCTGGTGGTGTCTTCGTTAAGGCCCGTGAAAATGCCGATCAGCGGCGCGCCGATTTGCGCCGGGCCCGTGGCCGAACTCTTGAGCGCATGGAAGGTCGCGTTGGCGTCAGAAAACAGCGCCGAGTTGCTGCCCGGCGCGGCTTGCGTCAGCGGCGTGATGGCCGTGATATTGAGCTTGGTGGCGTGCAGCGTGTCGGAGCCCACGGGCAACTGTCGCATCACGGCCTGCGTAATCAGCCCGCTTTGTTCCTGCACGGCAATGAGGTAGGCGCCGAACACCGGGTCAAAGCTGCACACGCCCGCACCGAGCGAAGTGGTTACGTCAAAGCTGCCGGCACCCAGGCCGACAAGCAGGCTGGGCTGTACGCGGCGTGCGCGGATGCCGCTGGTGTCATTGGCGCACACCAGCACTTCGTCAGCAGCCCCGGCGCTGGCCAGGCCGGTGAGTGTTGCACCGGCGTGGAATGCCACCGGTGCCGCAAAGCTGCCGCCCGCGGCGGGCAGTGTTGAAACAGAAACGCCCGCGGCCGTAGAGAAGGCAACGACAAACAGGTTGGCCGTGGGGTTGTAAACGACTTTGGGTTTGGTGCCCGTGCCCAGGGTGTGAGTGAACGTGATCGAAGGCGTGACGGGATTGATCACGAGCGCGATCACACTTGAAGATGTCGCGCTGCCGGTGGCGCCGCAGAGCACAATTACGCCCGCATTGATCGCCGCAGAAAGGCCGCCGCTGGCATCAAGCGCCGCCGTGGGCTCCATGCTGCCCTGCGTGCCCGTGGGTGCGCCGTTGGCGTCGAGGTCGCGCGTGTGGATGGTGCGGTTGGTCGTGCCCACGCTGGAGAGCCACATGGCGAAGTAACCGGAGCCGTTGGCGACGATCGCGCTTTCGAGAGCGTCGTCGGTGGCGGCAACGTCCACGGGTGCAACGGCAACAAGCGTGCCCGCGCCGCCGCCGGCGGTGCCTGCCGTCGTGGAGAAGGTGTAATTGAGCGACTTGGAAGTGGGCGTGGCGGAAACCACGGTGCCGGTAATGGTGCCGGTGGAAACGCCCGAGGCAAAGGTGGTGAAATTCATGGTCACGTTGCCAAGTACGGGCACATCGCTGGAGTAATTCTGGCCGGCCTCGCTGACGGTGAGGATGCGTCCGGCGGGGTCCGTGGGCATCGTGGCGTCATAGGTGGAATCATTGAAGGTCACGCTCGAGGGCGGCGTGCTGGGCAACGTATCGGGGAAGATTACGAGCACGGTGATGGCGCTCGTGGCGTCCTGCAGGTTGATCGTGCGGCGGCCGGCGAGGTCATTGACCGTGCCCGTGAGTGCTGTGGCGCCCGCCGTGCCGGTGGTGAACGTGTAATTGATCGTGAGTGTGCCCGTGCCGCTGTTTTCGCCCAGTGTGCCCACTAGAGCGCCGCTGGAGTTGACGCCTGCAAAGGTGGTCAGTGTCGCGGTCACGCTCGCGCCGGCCTTGTCGGTGGTGTAGGTCTTGCCGCCGGTGGTCACGGTGAGAATGCGGTTGGTGGCCAGCGTGGGGTTGCCGGCGTCAAAGCTGGCATCGTTGAGCGTGAGGTTCTTGGGCAGGCCCGTCGTGTCGCTGGTGGGAATCACAAGGTTGGCGGTAATCGTGCTGCCGGTGTTATTGAGTGCGAAATTCGTGAACGTCAAAACGGTCGAGATGCTGCCGGTCAGCGCCGTGGGCGTGGGCCCGCTTCCGCCGCCCGAAGCGGTGCCAAAGGCCACCACGCAATCGCCAAAGGCGGTCATGAGTGCGAGCGCGTTGCCGGTTGTGGGCGTTGTGAACAGCGAACCCGCCACGGGCGTGACCGTCGTGTGGGCGAGGTTGGTGAACGTGGTGCCCGATTTGGTCACGTACGTGAGTTCGCTTTCGTCGTGGCCGTCGCGCGCGGCTGCGGAGAAATCAAAGCGCACGAACACGTTGGCCGCGGGCGAGAGGTTCAGGCCGGTTACAGCCGCGCCGCTGGAGTCTTTGGCGGTGATGCGGATGTTCTGGGAATAAGGAGTGATGTTGTTCGCGATCTTGCCAATGACCTCTGCCTTGAGGCGCGAGCCGGGGGGCAATTGGCCGGTGCCGGTGCCGATGGCGAGGCGCGAAACCTCGACGCGGCAATAACCGGCCTCGAGGATCAGGTCTTGGCCGGAAACGGCGGTAACGGTGTGGGATTCAGGATCGGCGCCGTCGGTGCCTTTGCAGGCCGAAAGTGCAAGCATGGGGAACAAGAGCAAAAGCCAATAGCGCATAGCCGCCTCGGTAAGTTGGAAACAATGGAACGACTAATGGTGCGCCACGGGCGGGCAAAACAACGCGCGAAGTGGCGCCGTGTTTGGCTTTGCAATTCGCTGGGCGTGGGGTATGTTCAGGCTAGATTGCCAGCAAATAACGTTCCCAAAAGGTAACAAGGCCAAGAAAATACCATGCCAGCTTATCCGGATAGCCTGAACCGCCTGATCCAGAGCCTCAAACAGCTCCCGGGCATCGGCACGAAAACGGCCGAACGGCTGGCTTTTCACCTGATCAAACTGAGTAAAGATGACGCACTGGCGCTGGCCAAGAACATTGCCGACGTCAAGCAGAAGCTCATCAACTGCCACATCTGCTTCAACTTCGCCGAGAAAGACCCCTGCCCGATTTGCTCAGATCCCCAGCGCGACAAGAGCACCGTCTGCGTCGTTGAGCAGGCCAAGGACCTGATGGCCTTCGAGCGGGCCGGCGAATACAAGGGCGTTTACCATTGCTTGCTAGGCCACATCGCGCTGCTTGAGGGTATTGGGCCCGAGGACCTGACCATTGACGCGCTCGTCAAGCGCGTGCTCAAGGGCGGCATCAAGGAAGTCATCATCGCGACGAGCCCCGACCTCGAAGGCGAAGGCACTGCGGCATTCTTGCGCGACGCGCTGGCAGCGGCAGCCAAAAAGAGCGCAACGCGCATCACACGCATCGCGCGCGGAGTGCCGGCGGGCGCGGAAATCGAAAACGTGAGCCAGGCGATATTGGCGGACGCACTGAGGGGCAGACGGGAGTTCGAGAAATAGCGCGGCTCGCTGTTCGCAGTTCGCGAACAGCAAACCGCGAGTTGCGAGAACACATGAGCGGAATGTCCCTGGATCTGAACATTCGCCAGCGCCTCGAGCAGCGCCAGGTGCTGTCGTTGCAGACCATCCAGTCGCTCAACATCCTGCAACTGGCCACTACCGATTTGCAGAACCTGATCGACAAAGAACTCGAGGAAAACCCGACGCTCGAAATGGCCGCCGAGGAAGTCGAGGCGCCCGAAATCAAGGATGTCGCCGCCGGCGAAAAGGAACTCGCCGAAGAAGCGCCCGACCAGCTCACCCCTTCCGGCGAAACCTACGACGAAGCGCTGGAGTACCTCGCGCGCAACACCGATATCGACGACCTGCAAAGCGCGCGCAGCGTCAAGGCCCGCAACGACGGCGAGCCTGACGCCAAACAGGAAGCCTTCAACAACATCGCCGACAAGGGCGTTTCCCTGCCCGATCACCTGCTCGAACAACTGCGCCTGCGCAACATGCAGCCCGAGGACGCTCCCTTGTTCGAAGCGATCGTTCACTCCCTCGACGAGCGCGGCTACCTCAGCTATCCGCTTCAGGACATCGCCAACCAGGCGGGCGCTTCACTCTCGGATGCCGAGCAGGCCCTGCGCGAAGTGCAGGCCCTTGAGCCCAAGGGCGTGGGCGCGCGCGACCTGGCCGAGTGCCTGCTGCTCCAGATCAAGCAGAACGACCCGGATTACCCCGTGCTCAAGAAGCTGCTCACCCAGCACTGGGACGACGTGCTCAAGAACCGCATGCCCAAGTTGACCAAAGAGCTGGGCGTGGACGTGGACGAGGTCAAGGGCCTGCTGGAGATGCTCTCGGTGCTCGACCCGCACCCGGGCCACGCCTTTGCCCACTCGCCGCGCCAGATGGTTTCGCCCGACGTCGTCGTGGAGGAAGACGAACAGGGTAATCTGAAAGTGCGACTGACGCGTGAAAACCTGCCGCGCCTGGGCATCAATGATTACTATCTGCGCATGCTCAAGGAGAAGTCGGGCGACAAAGCCACGATGAACTTCCTCAAGGGCAAGCTCAACCACGCGCGCGCGCTGATAGAGGCGCTGGAGCAGCGCCAGAGCACGCTTGAGCGCGTGGCCAACTCCATCGTACGCCGCCAGGAGAAGTTCCTGCGTGAGGGCATGCAGGCGCTCGCCCCCATGAAAATGCAGGACATCGCCGATGAACTTGGCATCCACCACAGCACCGTGTGGCGCGCGGTTTACGGCAAGTATATGGAGACGCCTCAGGGCATCATCGAAATGAACAGCCTGTTCACCGGCGGCATGCCCAGTTCCGGCGACGACCAGGGCGCGATCTCGCGCGAGGCCGTCAAGGTCAAGCTCAAGGCCCTGATCGACGACGAGGACAAATCAAAGCCGCTCTCCGACATGGCGCTGGCCAAGAAACTCGGCGAAGGCGGCATTGAAGCGTCGCGCCGGGTGGTCACGAAATATCGTGAAGAACTCGGCATCGCCGATAGCCGCGTGCGCAAAGCGTATTAGCGCCGCACTAGCCAATCCCGTTGCACCATTCAACAATGCCGCCCATGCGCTTTTGGCTCACCACATCCTCGCTGTTGCTGGCCGCGCTTTGCGCCTGCCTGTTCGCCCTGGCAACGCCGGCGCCGGTGCAGGCCGATCCATTGGAAGCCGCGCTGGGCTCACTGCGCGGCGCGCTGGCCACCTCCGACCAGGTGGGGGATTACTACTGGCTCGAACACGAGGGCATGGCCGTGAAGCTCGCGCCGGCACCCCTGCCCGCACAAAAGGGCCTGGCGCTGCTGGCCACGGAGGCGCGCGCCAACCGCTCGTCTGTGGCGCTCTGGCGCCTGGACACGCGCGGTCTGGCCGCGCTCGCGCAGTTTCTGCGCGCGAGTGTGCAGGGCCAGCGCGATTTCCGCGCGGCCACGGCCAATAGCGTTGAGCTTTCCGGCAAGCAGACGGATTTCACGCTCAGCAACGGCATTCGCGGGTTGTTTGTGGAGTTTTCGTGGGGCCAGTCGCAATACGCGCTTGTGGTCAGCGCGCCCGGCGGCGTGGGCGACAGCCTGCCCGACCGCGCCGATGAAGTGCTCTCGCAGATGGTTGCGCTGGTGCCCGCCGAAGAAGGGCTGGTCGCGCCATTGCTGGTGGAGGGCGCTTTTGCGGGGAGGCTCAAGGGTTACACGCGGCGCGGCCGCCGCCTGGAATTGCGCGCGACCCGGGGCTGGGTCAGCGCGAGCCTGCTGGCTGTTTCCGGAAGCGAGTTCGCCACGCGCGATGCGCTGCAATTTGAGCTCGAGCAGCGGCTCAAGGCCCAGGGCCTGCGCCGCACCGGCGGCGACACGCCAAGCAATGCCTACGGCGTGGAAAGCTATTGCGGCCA
The DNA here is from genome assembly GCA_020845475.1 of Planctomycetota bacterium. Taxonomy (GTDB): domain Bacteria; phylum Planctomycetota; class UBA8742; order UBA2392; family UBA2392; genus UBA2392. Next base: position 91,067 of record JADLFN010000018.1, on the reverse strand, counting down.
GTATTTCGTGCAGGGGCACATCACGCGTATCCTGTACGCGAAACTGGGCGAGGACTACCTGGTGGCGGTGTTCCACGGCAGCGAAAGCTCGCGCGAGCTGCTGGAGTCGGAGTCGATGAATTTCGGCAAATCGCTGCGGCCCACCAGCCTGCCCCGCAAAGCAGCCGCGCCGCGCCGCGCGCTCACGCAGGCCGGCGGCATGGAAATCTCCGCGTGGCAGGACGGTGCAACGCTGTGCTGGGGTGCGCTCTTTGAGCGACCCTGGCGCGAAAGCGGCGTGCGTTTTGAAGCGCGGCTGAGCGCCAACGGCAAGACCATCGCCACGGCCGCGGGCGATGTCGCCTCCAGCCTCGAACTCAACCCGCTGGGGCAGGAGGGCACGCGCAAAATCAGCCTGCCCTCCGACGCCAGGGGTGAAGCGCTGTTCGAGTTGAAGGTGGGTGGCAGCAGCGCTTCAATGCGCGTGGTGCTGCGCTGACATCAGTTTGCTGATGCGCTCGTGCGCGCGCTGGAGATAGATGCCCGCGACGCGCCGCGCGATGCGCAGCTTGATTGCCGCCTGCTCCTGCGTCATGCCCTCGATGTATTTCAGGTCAAATACCTGGCGCATGCGCCCGCGCAACAGGGTGCGGTAGTCCAGCATCAGCAGCACCTCCTGGTGGCGGCGTTCCAGGGCGCGCAGGAAGTCAGCACCCCGGGTTGCGTAGGCGCGCACCATGCGCGCGGTATGGTCTTGAGGCAGCAGTTCTTCAACATCAGGACAAGGCTTGGTGCACGAGGCACGAAGCGCACAGCTTTCGCAGAACATGGCGGAGCCCTTGTTGGGGCTCCGCGCTCTTGGGCGTCCGGCCTCGTATGATTGATGCGAGCGATTCGATTCCAGCCGGTGAGCCGCTCGCGAAGCTCGTCCGTCGTTCCTCAGCGGGGGCGCGAGCACTGCGCCCCCCACACGAAGCAATCTTACATTATGTAGGCTTTTGAGTCAACCTCACTTCCACAATGCGCCCGCAACGCCGGCACTTGATTTCAACCGTGCTTGGCGCGCAAACCTTGAGCAACAGCGCTCCGCAGGCGCACCGCGCCTGGCCGGGGGCATGCAGCACAATGCTGCTTCCGTTCGGAGACAACTCTTGACTCACTTCCATGGCATCCTCGGGTTATTACGCCATGTAATATAACACGCCCTGCGACAGTTCTTCCCGCCTTTCAGTGCCTTCTTCCGAAAAGCCTCGCACCTTGGCCTGGTCTTTGCGTCCTACACCCAGCTCTTGAGCCAATTCCATGAAGGCCAGCCTGATTATCGTTTGCGCCGTGGTTGCCATCGCACTGATCGGCGGTGCTGCGGCGGCGTTCGTCCTTACCAGCGGCGCCACGGTGCGCCCGAACGCAGCTCGAATCACCGATGACTCCGTCTCTTGCGCTCCCGCCGTGCGCACCTCGAACGTGAGCACGCCCCTGACCCCCAGCGAGGCCCAGCCCAGGCCTACCGAAGAGCCGCGCGTCGAGCGCACTCAGCCCGACGCCGCCCTGCTGACCCGGCTCGACAAAGAGTTGGCGGCGCTTGCGTCGCGGCAAATTGAAGTTCGCGACCTCACCGAAGGACTCGCCGTTGACTCCGGCGTGATTCGCGTTCGCAAGCGTCGCGGCCCTGCCGAAGACCAGCCCGTCATTGATGCCGCGCGCCTCAAGGAAATCATTGCGGCCCAGACAGAAATCCAGCAGGCCGCGACCAAGCTCCACGAAACGCTGGGGCAAACCACGCTGCCTGAACTAAGCGCCGATCTCGAACAGGTGCAGCGCCTTCTCATGGCAATCATGGGCGCTCTAAGTGCGCGCGTGCCGGATATCGGCGCACTCACGCTGGCCATGCAGCAGGGCGTGTCCGTCAATCTCGGCTTGATGCGCAAGAGCCTGATATCCGCGCCGAAGGTTGACGTGCCGGAATTGCCCCTGCCTGCAGAGGGACAAAGCGGCCCCATGACTGTGGCCGCGGACAAATCAGCCCGCGCCTTTGGCGACCGCAACGCGACCGAAGTGCGTGTTGAGCGCGGCGCCACGCTCACGCTCGGCAAAGGCACGCTCACGCTCAGTGGCGATCTCAGCAATGCCGGAACGCTCGAGAGCAGCGGCACGACGCTGCTCATGAATGGCGGCAACCAGAACATCACCGGCGCTGCAGCGTTCCATCGTGCGCGTTTCTCCGGCGGCACCAAACGCCTGACTGCGGGCAGCCGGCTGGCAACGACTTACAACCAGAACTCCGACAAGAACAACCCCGTGCTCGTGATTGAGGCAGGGTGCACGCTGGTGGTTGAAAAGGACTCCGAGCTCAACGTGTCCAACGCCTACGGCCTGCGCGTGGAGGGCACGCTGATTATCGAGGGCGGCATCGTGAATTGCTCCTACACGCACGGGCATGGCGTGGAAAACATGAACGCGACGTGGGTCAAGGGCAGCCAATTGATCATTCGCAGCGGCAGCTTCATTGCCTCGGGCGACGCCAGCTTCGATGGCGCCTCCGTGCAGTTGCAGGGCGGCGAAATCCGCTGCCGCGACGACATCTGGGGCAGCGGCGACAGCCTGGATATTTCCGGCGGCGTTATGAGCAACAGCTCGGGCGGCGGACAATTCTATTTCACCGGGCAAGTGCGCATGAGCGGCGGCCGCCTTGAGATCAACCAATACGAAGGGCGCGGCTTTGTGGTCGGCGCCAACTGCGATTTCTGGTGCAGCGCGGGCGAAATCGTGCTCGGCGGCCAGGACATCAGCGACGCTCAAAGCGGCATCGTGCTGGGCAAGAATGTGCAACTGCCCAAGCTGACGTTGAACGTAAACACGAAAATCAGCACCAACACGCCCGAAGGTACCGTGCTGGGCGCCAACACCATCAGCATCGCCAAGGGCAAGAAGTTCAGCGCCCAGGGCCGCCAGGTCATCGCCACCATCGAAACCGGCGAGAACTCCGGAACTTTTGAGCCGTAGCACCGCTACTTCGGTTTCGGCTGGGGATCCGGTTGGCCGAGGTCAATCAGCCTCTGGCGCGCGGCTTGGGCCAGTTCGCCTTCGCCTCCGAATGCTTCGTAGGCCTTTTGATAGAGCGGAATGGCCTCGCCGGTGCGGCCCTGGCGGTCGTATCCGATGGCCAGATAGTACATGCCTACGGGTGATTCGGGCACGAGGCGCAGCGCGTTCTCCATGCGCACGACGAGCGCGTTGTTGTCATTGCGCTTGGCCGCCACGAGCCCGCCCATGAAGTTGGGCCAGAAGCCCGCGCCGTCGAGGCGCAGCGCGTTGCGCGCGCTGGTTTCAGCGGCGTTGAAATCTCTCAGGTAGAACTGCGCCTGGCAGACGTTCACGTGCAGAATCGAATGCTTGGGCTCGCGCGAAACCGCCTGCTGGTAGAGCCCCAGCGCCTTGCGGTAGTTCGCCTGCGCGCCGTTGGTGTCGCCCTTGCCCTCGGCCTCGATGCCGGTGGCCATTGCTGCGTCGCCCTGGTCGGCGAGATCGTAGGCGGGCTGGGCGCGGCGCATGTCGGCGATGCCGGCCTCGTACTGCGGCTGGTTATACACGGAGGTGGAATTGTCGCCGGGGTACTCCTTCTTGATCTGCTTGTTGAGGTACTCCACGCGGTTGCCGGGGTTGGGGTGCGTGGACAGGAACTCGGGGCCGGGGCCGCCGTGCTCGTTGGTGTAACGCTCGAGCATTTCCATCACGCGCACGATGCCGGTGGGGTGATAGCCCGCGCGCACGGCAAAGCGCATGCCGTAGTGATCGCTTTCGGTTTCGTCGTCGCGGCCGTATTTCATGGCGAGCAATTGAATCGCCACCATGCCCACGGCAGCCGCGCCGCCTGATTCATCGACGCCGGCCAAAAGCGCCACGGGGATGATCATGAGCGTTACTTCGCTCATGCGCTCGGCGCTGTGGCGCGCGAACACGTGGGCGACTTCGTGGCCGAGCAGGCCGGCGAGTTCGCTTTCATCTTTGCAGTTCATCATGATGCCGCGCGTGACGAACACGTGGCCGCCGGGAAGCGCGAACGCGTTAATCATGCTGGTGTTGACGACGTAGAAACGGAACTCCCAGTCGGGGAATTTGGCCTCGCCGCGCAGGCGGGTGCGGCCCGCGGCGACAATCCTCTGGCCGATGTTATTGACGTAATCCTGCGTGGCCTGGTCGGGGTAAAGTCCGCCGAGTTCAGCCAGGATGGGCTGTACGGCTTCGTCGCCCATCTTCTTTTCATCTTCGTAGGAATAGAGGTTGAGCGTGCTCTCGCCCGTGAGCGCATCGCGCTGGCAGGCAACAAGGAAGACCGTCACGGCGCAAAGCAGCGCCAGGATCACCGAGCGGGACATGGAAGCTCCAAAAGGGCCCGGAGTGTTTTAGCAGCGGCGGCGAGTTATGGCCAACTCATGCATGACGTCGCACGGAATGCGACGAAGGCTGACGTTGGCGAAGCTGACCCATGAAGCCTCACAGGCATCCATCGACTCCCTGCGGGCCACCACTATCAGCGCGCTCTCAATACATATCAAATGAAGATGGTGCTATCAAGTTGATAGAAACTAATAGAAACTTGATAGCTCCAGTGTCTTGCACAGAGGCATCCATGAAAGCGCCGCAGCACCCGCCAGAAGCGAAGCCTGACTCCGTTGACTTCCCGAAACTTGTTTCAAATCCGTCGTTTCGAAACTTGCTGACAGACCCCCTTGTTCGAGGTCGATACGTTCACTGGGACAAGCTTCGTCACTTTGAGCCTCCGAAGGGGTTGAATCTTGAGCAGTGGTGGCTGGGGTTAAAAATAGCCCGGATGGGAGGCCGCCGCTTTCTTCCGCTGCTGGACAAGAAAGGGAAGCCCTTTTCGTTCATCCTTCCAGACCCGGCGCAGCAGCTGTTGCATTCGCTGAGCATGGGGATTGGTGGAAAGGTTCAGCTCCCCGAGAAGATCGCCAACAAGCATACGCGGGATCAATACTACGTGAGTTCACTCATTCAGGAGTCCATCACATCGAGTCAACTGGAGGGTGCCACGACGACGAGGCTTGTGGCCGAAGAGATGCTCCGCACTGGCCGATCTCCTCGGGACAGAAGCGAACAGATGATTCTGAACAACTATCGGACGATGAGACGCATCGGGGAGTTGAAGAACCAAGCCTTGACGGTCGACACTGTTTTGGAGTTACAGCGCCTTGTAACAGAGGAAACACTCGACACACGCGATGCAGCCGGTCGAATTCGAAGGCCAAATGAGCTTGTGGAGGTAGTAGGCACCGATCATGGCGAGGTTTTCCATGTTCCGCCCCTCGCCGACGAGTTGCCCGATCGCATGCGCAAAATGCGCGACTTTGCAAATGGCAAAGGCGTCGAAGGTTTCATCCACCCCATTGTTCGCGCCATTGTGCTCCATTTCTGGCTGGCGTTTGATCACCCATTCGTGGACGGCAACGGCCGTACTGCAAGAGCGCTTTTCTACTGGTCGATGCTTCGCGAAGACTTCTGGCTTGCGGAATTCATCTCGATTTCAAGTGTACTCGTACGGGCTCCGGCGCGGTACGCAAGAGCGTTCCTATACACCGAATCTGACGACAATGACCTGACGTACTTTGTACTGTTTCACCTCGACCTCTTGAGTCGCGCTGTGGATGAGTTGCACAAGTACATAAGCCGAAAGACGGAGACAATTCAGGCACTCGAAGAACGGCTTAGGGGAATGGAGTCGTTGAACTACCGCCAACGTGAGCTGATTTCGCATGCGCTGAGGCATCCGCGTCAGCAATACACCATCCAGTCGCATATGACGAGCCACCAAGTAGCTTGGGCAACATCTCGAAACGACCTGTTGAATCTGGAGTCGAGGGGCTACTTAAAGAAAACCCGTCGTGGAAACGAGTTCGTGTTTATGCCTGTCGACGACCTGGAATCCACGCTGGCCAGATGAATGCCAGTCACGGCGCCCATGTAGTGACACCCGCCCCGTCTGCCCTTGCCTGGCGATTCAGTTCGCGACCTCGCTAATCCACTTCGTGGTTGTGCTCGCGTTTGGCGGCCGGCGCGGGCATGTTGCCCGCAGGATGCGAGTAAACGGAGCCCGCGTTGTGGGCGTACACCAGTTCGCCGCCCTTTTTGCCTGTGACGTAGCCCGCGCCCAATACGCCCAGCGTGCCGGCAACGGTGGCCAGCGCGAGGCCCTGCTTGAACTTCTCGCCGGGCACGACCAGCGCAGCCGCCGACAGCGCCAGCGTGGCCGCCGCGACCCACACAAACACCTGCGCGGCTTCTTCGTGGGCTTCAATGGCCGCGTCGGGCACGACGCGCTCGACTCTGTCTTCATCTTGCTCGCCGCTTTGCAGGGCGGCAAAGCCGCCTGCCGCCAGCGCCAGTTGCAGCACGACGACCACGGCCCAGGCCCGCATGTTCAGCCAGCCCTTGAACCAGGCAAACAGCACGCCCGCCGAGATCAGCGGCATGATCACGGCCAGCCCCAACGGAAGATGAACCAACACTGGATGCAGGGGGGAATTCATGACTCTTCTCCATTCTTGCGCTTGACGCTTTCGGCCTTGTGCCGGAAACGTTCAATGCGTTCTTGAGAACCATAACGCGCCAGCTGCGCGCGCGCCGTGAAACGTGCGACACACGCCGCAAAGGGCGCGCCGCACAAGGGTTGGAGGCAGGCATATGTCAGATGACAGTGGCGAGCGCTGGTCCACGGGCGTGGCGATTGCCGGATTTGCCGCCGTGGGCGTGATGATGGTCGCCGATATCGTTTGGGACACGACCTCAGGAACTTCATTGGGCCACATGGCCGTCGAGATTGCCGTGGCTGTGTTGGCGCTAGGCGCGGCTGCGCTACTGGCCTGGCGACTGAAGCAGGCAGCAGGTGAAGCTAAGGCGCTGGCCGTTGATCTCAACGCCACACGGGCCGAGGCGGAGCGCTGGCGCAAGGAGGCTCACACGCTGCTGCAGGGGTTGGGCGAGGCGATCGATAAGCAATTCGCGCGCTGGCAGTTCACGCCTGCCGAGCGCGATGTGGCGCTCTTGCTGCTCAAGGGCCTGAGCCACAAAGAGGTCGCGCGCGTGCGCAAGGTCAGCGAGCGCACGGCGCGCCAGCAATCTCTGGCGATTTACAAGAAGGCGGGAGTGGAAGGCCGCGCCGAACTGGCGGCGTTCTTTCTTGAAGACCTGTTCCTGCCAATGGGAGAGGCGCCTAGCGCGGGATGAACAGGAACTGGCCCACGTCGTCGCCCTCAGTGCCGCGCAGATATTGGGGCGATTGCGTCAGGCTCGTGCCTTCGAACTGCTTGGGTACCTGGTTTTGCAGGAAGGCGCCCAATTCGGCATCGGTGACGACGCCGTCTTCATTGAGGTCGGCGGGCATTGAGCCGGAGTCCGAGCCGAGCGCGCGCAGCAGCGTTTTGGTGAAGATTGCGCGCTCACCGACTTCGAAGCTGCGCTGCTTTTCGCTGCCCGCGGTGAGAATAGCGTGGGCGTTGTTCTTCCACATCTCATAAATCTTCTGCGGGTTGTCATTGATGTTGCCGCGCGCCTTGACGGCAAAGCCCGAGAAGCAACAGTCAATGAGCAGCATCTGGTGCGTGGAGTGCACCTGCTTGCGGATGTCGCGCGAAAGGTGGCCCATGTCGTAGCCGACCATATCCCACACGCGGTTGTCGCCCGCCTCCCATGCCTCGGAGAGCACGAGATAGCCGACATCGGAAGCGCTCTTGGTCGATTCGCCGTGGCCGGCGTAATAGAAGACGAAGTTCGTGCGGTCGCCCTTCACGTAGCGGCCCGTGGCCTTGGAGATCTCCTGCAGGGCCTGCAACACGCCTTTTCGCGTGGGGGTGGCGCGGTTGGGCAGCTTGGCGCCGTCCTTGACGTCGAGGCATTTGTCGGGGTCATCGACCAGAAGCCACATGTTTTCGGGCTTGTAGCCGAACTTGTCGCGCAAGAGGCAATAGAGCCTTCCGGCGTCCGGCACGGCGGCGGGCAGCGCGCCGTAGCTGGATTTGCCCACGGCCACGATCAATGCGAAGCCCTCGATCTTGAGGCCCTCGCTGCGCAGGTTGCGCACCTCTTCTTCATCGAGCACAGCGCCGCGCGCGCGGAAATCGATTTCCTTGAGTTCGCCGGGCTGGTTGCCCTTAGCTATCGGCTCGCCGGTGTTGCTCTGAAACAGCTTGCCGCCAAACACCACGCCCAAGGCCGTAATCAGCGCCACGCAAGCGGCCGCGGCCACCAGCCCCCACGTCATGGAGGGTGCGGCCTTGGCCTTCTTGGGCGCTGTTGCCTGGCACCAGGCGCGCGCGACTTTGAGCAACTCGTCGTCGGAGAGCTTGCTGCCGGATTTCGGCGCGGCTACGAGCGTGTGGCCAAAGGGCGCGCCATCGAACCAGGGGTCGGTTTTGGCGTCGGCGTTCCTGGACGATTCGGCGGCCTGGAGTTTTTCGGCCAGTTCCTTGATGGGCAGGCGCTGCACGGGATCGGTCGAGAAAATCCAGTTGCCCTTGCCGAAGTACACGCCAAGCAGCAGGTACAGATCGCCCGTGGGCGAGCCTTGATCGGCGCGGCTCCAGTGCTTCCACAGGAGAGACTTGGGCTCGCGCAGAATCAATGCGCTGGCGCTGGGCGGGCCGCCGGGAATTTTCACCAGCCAGCGCTCGCCGCGCAGCACGTCCTGCGTGTAAACGTCGCGGTCTTTGGCCAGAAAGGTGCGCTCGCGCGCGAAGTCTGCGGCGTCGGCAAAAATGGCTTCTTTGAATGGATCGACGCCTTTTTCGGCGGCCGCCAGGATGTGCGCGGCCATGCGTTGCCAGTCACCTTCGAACTTCATGAAGGTCATGGGCTGCGTGAGATCGCTGCCGTGGCCGTTGCGGATGGCTAGATAGATGCCCTCCATGGCCTGGTCGAGCGGCACGGAACTCGGGCGCAGCCCTTCACGCGCAAGCGCGGCATAGCGCGCAAAGGCAGCGGCGTTCTTGGGCAGCGGGCGATGGGCGAGTTGCAGCTTGAGGAATTCGAAGGCGAGCAGATCGTCCAGCGTGGGGTCTTCGCTGGTGACGATCGTGGAGATTTCACCTGCGGCCTTGATGAAGGCCTCGGGCCCCGCGCTCACTGCCAGGTTGGCCATGTCACGGCGCTCGCGTGTGGCGGCATCGGCGGGTTTGATAATCAGCTCGCCCGGCGCTGCCGTGATTTCCCCGCGAAGTTTTCTAAGCACCAGTTTCATGGTTCGCCGCAAGCATAGCGCCTTGTGGGGCGCAAGAAAGTGTGGGGCCGCTCCGAAGACCCATCCTGGATCAGCGAGCGGCCCCAAAGTTCGCGGCCAGAAGTGGCACGCCCTGAGGCGGGCCGGGGCCGTGTTTAGCCCACCACAGGAGAGCAACTACCGGGGTGGGGGCAGGGGCGTTACAGAAAATTACGCGAAATCCGGCGGGCAGGCTCGGGTTGAAGCACCTTGCTGGTTGCCGGCGTTCGGGGTGGTCACTCTTGCGCGCTGCAACCCGCCACGCAAAAAAGCGCCGGCAAGCCGGCGCACTCCATAAACTGCTACTTCAGCGTGTATGTAAACGTGGCTTCGTGGCCCGGGAAGATCATGCGCACTTTTACATGTTGTGCGTTCTCCACGGTTTCGACCGTGAACACGGTCAGGAACGCGGGGTTGACCGAATCGCGCGCCATGCGCGCGCCGACTTCGCGGTGCAGCGCCACAGTATCCGATACGCCGGTGAAAACGTCGCGCACTTCGCGGCGGTTGTCCTTGTTCAGGTCGGTCGTCATCGTCTTCTGTAGCGCCGTCTCGATTATCCAGTCGTGTTCGACACCTTCGCAGAAAGCCGCGTCCTGGGTGTCGCCGTCAACGCTGACAAGCACCAGGGGGGCACCCGCAAACAATGCCCGTGCCTTGTCGGCATCGGCGCCTTGCGCGTTCTTGCCAACATCGTGGGCAAAACTCTCGCGCCACTGGCGCGCCACGGCGTCGAGGTCCTTAACCAGCGCGGGCATGAGCTGCGAGCGTGTGACCGAAACAGGCGCGTGGTTCTCAACGCTGACGCCCTTGTCAAAGGCGCGGTCCATAACGCTGTAGGCCAGCTTCAGGTCGTTGCGTTTGGGATCGACGCGCTTGGCCAGCGTGTCGGCGGCCAGTTGGCGTTTTTCAATGTCGCTGCGGTCTTTTTCCTTCTTGATCTCGGTGAGAATCCCAAGCGTGACTACGCCAATGGCCGCGAGCCCGCCGACCATGAACACCACTGCGGCGGCTTTCTTGAAACCGAACTCGCCTTTTCGCTTGAAGCTGGGTGCCTGGTACCACTGGCCGTAGCCGCCGGGCAGCGCCTCGAGTTTTTGGCGATAGCTGGTGTTATTGACCACCGGAATGCCCGTGATCGGCGTCAGGTGCGGCGGTACCGGCATGCCGCGGAAGCTGGGCAGATCGGCGGGTTTGATATTCTCCAGCGCGCCGTGCGCGGCGGCGTAACACAGATAATCCACGTCCGTGAGCATCTGGCGCGCGTTGTCGTAGCGCTGGTGCATGGCGGCCATGGCGCGGTTGGCCACCCATTGAATCGCCAGCGGCACGTCGTTGTTGAAGCGCGAGAGCGCACCCGCTGTGGGGAACTCGCCCTCGATGGCAAAGAACAGCACGGCGCCAATCGAGTAAATATCAAACTTGCTGGCGTTGACCTCGCGCACCTCTTTGCCTTCAAGCGCGAGCTTCACCATTTCCGGGTCGCGGAAATACTCCGTGCCGTGCGTGGTGAGCTGGCTCATCGAGCCCAGCGGCGTCATCAGGCCGATATCCACGAGATAGATCTTTTCATTACTGACAATCAGGTTGTCGGGCTTGATGTCTTTGTGGAACACGCCCGCTTCGTGATATTGCGCGATGATCTGCAATACCTGGTGCACCCAGCCCAGCGCCAGTCGCTGATGCTCGCTGAACTGGCGCGGGCCTTCGGCGCGGGCTTTCTTCACGCCATCGAGCGTGGACTGTGTGAGCGTGCGGCCGTGGTAATAAGGCATCACATACCAGAAGGCGCGGTTGCCCAGGCTGCTCTCGATGATCAGCCCCAGGCGCTTGGCCAGCTCCGCGGCCTGCGACTCGCGAATAATATTCTCAAGGTTGCCGCCCGCCGTGAGATCAAAATATTTGAGCACGAAGAGCGGACCCTTGGGGTCGATCACGCCGTTGGCGTCACGCTTCCTTACTACATACAAACGCGCGCTCGAACCGCCGCGCGGCAGTTCATCCATCACCACCCATTGTTCGGGGAAATCGGCGGGAGCCGCACCTTTGGGAGCGGTGTTGATTACATAACGGCGCCAATCCAGGTTTGCGCGGGCCACGCGCTCCTCGAGCGCCATGAACAAGCCGCCCAGGCCAAACACTTTGCTCCACGAGCGGCCAATACCGACGAGCGCCTGGCCCGCCGCCTTCCAATCCTTGATCGCCTCGTGGCCAAAGGCGCGCCGCGAGCCGCGCAACTGGAGCATTTTGGGATCTTCGCGGTGCAGAAAGCCCGCCGCTGACCACTCTTTGAACACCATGCCGCACCAGAAGGTGCTTGAAATCGTGGCCTCCACGGTAGCACGGATCAGCGCCACGCAGTCGCCCAGGCTCGCAAACACGGCCACGATCAGGAACACCGGCCAGAGAAAGAAGACCGCAATAATGAAGTGAATGATGTTGCCCAGCGTCAAAGTGGGCTTGGGGCCGGACTTCAACTTGCCCCAGTTGCGCGTGCCGTAGGAGTAATCGGCTTGAGGCTGTGGCGGCACCGGCGCGGCCGCCGTGGCGGCGCGGCTATCCATGACAACCTGAGCAGTCTTGGCCCTGAACATCGTTCCCCCAGTATAACGAGACCGACGGGCAAAACCCGTCAAGGATGGTTGTGAAAAGGCCAGATTCAATTTCATTACGGCCACGCGTTTTGGGCGCGGCGAGAAGCGGGGCCGGCACGGCTTTGTGGCGTCACAACGGATGATGGAAAACGGTTCTCCGCTGGAAACGCGGGCGCGCTCTTGCCAGAATATTCGTCCCTGGATTTCCCCGCCGGAGTTTCCCATGTCTGTCGCTTTGCGCGCCGCTTGCCTGCTTGCGGTGGTTGGCCTATTGGCACCTTTGCTTTCGGCGCAAACCTATACCCGCACGCAGACCTCAGAGACCTACGTGCAGCGAAACGGCACGGCTCTGGCCGCAACGCGCGTTGGAAACCTGGACGATGGCGCGTGGCAAGTCGCGCTGCCCTTTGACTTCCCGTACTTCGACCGCACCTACCGCCAGGTTTATCTCAACGCCAACGGCTCGGTGAACTTTGCGGCGCCCGGCCCCACCAGTTCGGCGGTCTCGACTCTGGCCACGCCCGTAGCCGCGCTGTTGAGCGGCAGCGTGCATGTGTTGCGCACGGATCTCGCGGGCAACGAGCTTTTGTCGAATTTCACGGCGCACGCGGAATCAGGCCGTGTGGTGCTGCAATGGCGCGAAGTTGCCAGCGCCTCCAATGCGGGCGCCTATCACCTGAATTTCCAGTGCCACCTGCTGAGCAACGGCAACATCGAGCTGCACTACGGGCCCGAGCGTGTGAACTTTGACCAGGACCTGACCTACGTTTCAGGCATTGTGGACGGCAGCGGCGGCGCGAGCTTTGCGGGTTTCAACAACCTGCTCACCGTGCAAACGCTGCGGCCGGCGGCCAATGATCGCGTTACGTTTGCGCCTTCCGGCTTCACCCAGCAGAGCGGCGTCGAGATTTCTGTGCGCGCCTCGGGGCTTCCCGCGCAAACCGATTTCAAGGGCCAGGGCAGCGGCAAGGTTGTGGGCAGCTTCACGCTTTCCCGGCGCGGCTCGGGCGGCACGGTCAGTTCCTTGACGGTGCACCATTTTGCGGCCGGCGCGCTGGAGGACTTCGAACTCGCGGTTTATCGCGACGCGACAAACCCCGGCTTCCTTGACGCCAGCGACGTTCCCCTGGGCGGCGGGCCGCAGTCCATGGCAGGTTCCACAAGCACCACGTTCACGCTTTCGGAGCCAATCGCGGCGGTGGAGCGCAACTACCTGCTCGTCGTCAATGCGACGAACTTTGACACCTATTACGAGCGCGAGGTTAACAGCGACCATTTCTCGTTCGAAGCCGCTGATGTGGTCGTTGATACCGCGGTGTGGGGCCGCTTCTACAGCGCGCTGCACGAATTCGCGCCCGGCCACGTGGTGCGCGTGGGCGTTTCCCGCGCGGACACAAGCCCAAGCGTCGCCAAGCCCGGCCTCTGGGATGCGCCGCTGCTTTCCTTTGAACTGCGAAACCAGCCGCAATACGGCAACGCGATTGTCACCCAGTTCAGTTTCGCGCTCACACTTTCGGGCCTTGCGATCGGAGACATCACCGATGTGGCCCTGTTCCGCGATCTCGGCATGCGCGGCGTTGTGGACTCGCAGGACACGCTGATCGACTTCATCACCGACCCGGCAAGCACCACGGTTAACCTTTCATCCAGCGAGTGGATTTCCAATTCCGGCAGCGATTACCTGCTGGCTTTCACGCTCGATCCCGCATCGGTGGCAGAGGGTACGGTCAGCGCGGCCTTGATGGGCCTCAGTTTCTCGACGGGCGTGGGCGCAATTACGCAGGTGGGCGTGAGCGGCAGCAACGTGCTCTGCACCCAGACCGGAGCTACGCTGCTGGTGCGCAGGCGCCCGGACGTGCGCCTTGACGCGCTGCCTGTGGCCATTACGCAGGTCAACCTGCCGTCCAATGCGTTCAACTTGATTACCAGTTTCAGCAGCACCACCGTCACGAGCCTGGTGTTCCGAGGCAACACCGTCGGCGTTTCAGCCGCCCGTCTTTACCAGGACCTGGGTTCGCTGGCTGGGCGCCTGGATGGTAGCGATGCGCAGGTGGGCGGCACGCCCGTGATTGTCTCGGGCGTAAGCGGCAGCGTTACGTTCACGTTCACGACTCCCCTGCCGGTGAGCGCCGCGGGCAGCGATCTGCTGCTGGTGGTCGATCTCGCCGGCGCTTCGGTGGGATCTTCCGTGGCACTTTCGCTCGCGCCGGCGGATGTGGCAACGGTCGTTCCCGTCGCGGGTGTTACCGCAGACGGCAACAGCCTGAACGTGCAGGCCGGCTTGGCCAACGGCGTGAACATCACCGATGTCGATCTGGTGACCAGCATGGTCCTTGAAGCGAAGGACCAGAAAGTGCTGGGCACGGTTCAGCTGGCCGCGCGCGGAGCGGGCGGCAGCGCGCCACAGTTGCACCTGGCATTCCTTGATTCCGTGGGCGGCGTGGGCGACGGCAGCGGCCTTGTTCTTTACATGTATATTGAAGGCACGGGCCCGCTGGGCGTGCTCGACTCCACGGATCTGCTGCTCAACACTAATGACGTCAGCCCGTTCACCGGCAGCGCGGCCATTACGCTGTTGGCCAACGGCACGCCCAATTCCGTCACGGGCACGCGCAACATCCTGCTGTGCGTGCGCCGCCACTTCGGACAGTTCAGCGGCACGACCCAGGTGGTTCTGCGCGGCTTCTCGGGCGGCACCGATCTGCAGATGGCATTCTTGCCGGATGCCCTGCGCGCAAGACTGACCGCAAGCTACACCGATCCCGCTTCGGCGCCGCCGACAAACAACGAACCGCCGCGACTGGAGCCGGCATGCTCCACGGGCGAAACTGCGGGCTGGTGGCTGCTGCTGGTTCTGCCGGCGGCGTTGCGAATGCTCCGGCGCAGGCGGGCCTGAGCAGCGGTCAGCGCGTGAGTTCTTCGATCAGCGCCGTCTTGAGCAGCGCGTTGTCGAACATCTCGCGGTGGCGGCAGTCGGTCAGTGCCACGCTGCGCAGCGATGAGCGCAGGGCCTCTCCGGTGTGGCGCAGGGAAGCCGCGCTGTCGGGCAGGTATTCGCCCAGCGCGGAGCGGCGTGTAACCACGCCATCGCCCATGCCCAGCATGGCCTGCACTACGGCATCGCTGCGCCGCCAGGTGAAGCGGGGCTCGAAAATCAGCTCGTACTCGTCGCCATCGGCGATCAGCGCCACGCGCTGCAAGGTGGGCACCTGCACGCCGCAGATGCAGCTCAAGGGCGCAGCGCAGGCGCCCGAAATCGCGCGCTTGAAGCGCGCGGCATGGGTCAGGCATTGCTTGAGGTGCCGGCGGCGTTTCTCCATTTCAGCCTCGAACAGCTGGCCGCGGTCTTTGTCGTCATTGAACTGCGAAAGGATGCGATAGCGCAGCCGCTCCTTCTCGGCGGGGCTGAACACCGAAAGCCCGTATTTGTCCCACGTTGCGGCGTCCCACAGGTCGATGTCCTGCGGCTTGCCTGTTCCGTCAATGAACACACGTTGGCCGGGATCACTGAGCAGCTCGAAGGTGGCCGGCATGCTGAAGATCGTCAGGGGAGGATGGCGGCGTGAAAGCGGCGCGGGCGCATAACCCTCATGGATCAGCTTCAGCGCATCAAGCGTGCCGGTGTGCGGCGTGCACAACGTAATGACGCGGCTTACATCCTTGAGGCCCGAGCTGCCGCTTTCGAAGGGCGCGCTGATTTCGCGCCCGCTGACGACATCGGCGCCGCCGTGTTTCAGGTAATAGCGCGCAATCAGGCCGCCGTTGCTCACGCCCAGCAGCGTGAACTTCATGGCGGAATCCTGGAGGTCGCGGCGGATTGCGGCGATGAACTCCGCCAGTTGCGCTGCGGCTTCCACATTGCTTCTGCGCCAGTCATAGAAAAACACAAACAGATCCTGGCCGCGCACGACGCGCCGGCCGTAGGAAGCACGATAGCCCAGCGTGGTCGTGAGCAGGTCGATCACTTCGGCGTAAAAGCGCACTTCGCCCTCACCCTCGCCGCGCAGCACCTCGGCGAGGTCCAGCACGCGATAGGCCTCGATATTATCGCGATTGTCGGCCAGGCGCGGCGCGCCGATCGGCAGGTCGAGGTCGTCTTCGAGCGTCGAGACCATCGACGCAAAGCTGCCCCAGGCAATTTCACCCGTCTTGCGATTGAACAGGCGCGAGCCCAGCGTTCCGGGGATAAGGATGATGGGCTCGCGCTTGAGACCAGCGCGCTGCGGCCGGTACTCCTGCTGCGGCGTCACCGGTGCTTGCGGCTCGCGCAACGCGCACGAGGCCGCAAAACAGGTCGCCACGGCGCACAGCAGTATGAGGGAACCGCCGCGTATCATGGCGCCTCCGGCGGACTATCAGCTGCGTCTCGCAGCCAATCGGGGATGTTATCGGGCGCAAAGCCCGCGCGCGTGAGTGCAATGCGCAAGTCGCTCCAGAGCGGAGCACGCAAATCAAGCGCGGCTTGCGAAACCGGGTGCGCAAACTGAAGGCGCGCCGCGTGCAGGAACTGGCGCGAAAGGCCGAGCTTTTCGTGGGCGTGGCGGTTTTTCTCGCGCGAGCCGTATTCGTCGTCGCCCACAATCGGGCTGCCCACGTGCGCGAGGTGTGCGCGCAACTGGTGGGTGCGGCCCGTGACCAGCTCAAGCTGCACGAGCGTGAAATGCCCCTTGTGCGCGATGACCTCATAGCGCGTGATCGCGCGCTGGCCGCTGCCGGCCTCAACTTTGCGACGCCGGCCCTTGGCGTCTTCGTGACGCTGAAGGGGCACGTCAATCTCGCCCGCGCCTTTTGGCAACGAGCCGAAAATCAGCGCCAGATAAAGCTTGGTGAGGCGCCGATGTTTGATCATGTCTGTCAGGGCCTGCGTAGCACCCAGCGTTTTGCCCACCAGCACGAGGCCCGAGGTGTCGCGATCCAGCCGATGCGCCAGCGAGGGCGCAAAAGTGGGCGAAGGGCGCACGAAATCTTTCAGGTCGCCCGGCTCGCGCGGCTTCTCGAGCAGGTAGCCGGTCACCTGGTCAATGAGCGTGTCCTTGGCGTCGCCGCGGTCGCCGGCGTGAACGAGCACGCCCGCGGGTTTGTTCACGCAAAGTATCTCGGTGTCTTCATAGACGATTCGGAAGTCGCGCCTGGAGCTCAGGCCATGTTCGGCGCGCTTGCGCACTCGCGGCTGCAGGTGCCGGTCGCTTGCTGCCTGCTGGAACACAATGACGTCGCCGGGTTTGAGCCGCGCCTCGGGTTTGGCCTTGGCGCCGTTGAGCGTGATCTGGCGCGTGCGCACCAGCTTGTAGATGGCGCTGAGCGAAACGTCGTCGAGCAGCTTGCGCAGAAAGCGGTCAAGGCGCTGATTGGCTTCGTTGGCGGAAACAGTGAAGCTGCGCTGGCTCATGCAGGCGTTTTAGCACAGCCCCGCGCGCGAGGTAATGAGCAGGCGCAAGCGCTACTCCAGCGTCTTCTTCTGAATCTTGCACAGTTCGGCGCAGCCGCGCGTGGCTAGGTCGAGCAGTTCGTCCAGGCGCTTGCGTTCGAAGGGGACTTTTTCGGCCGTGCCCTGTACTTCGATAAACGCGCCCTTGCCGGTCATGACTACGTTCATGTCCGTTTCCGCGCGCACGTCTTCTTCGTAGCACAAATCGAGCATGGGCGCGTTGCCGATTACGCCGACGCTGACGGCCGCGACGGAATCGATCAGCGGCCAGTATTTCAGTTGGCCCTTTTCTTTCATCGAAAGCAGGCAGTCCCAGAGTGCGACGTAGCAGCCCGTGATGCCGGCTGTGCGCGTTCCGCCGTCGGCTTGGAGCACGTCGACATCGAGCCAGATGGTGCGTTCGCCGATCTGGCCGAGATCGATGATCGTGCGCAGGGAGCGGCCGATCAGCCGTTGAATCTCAACGCTGCGGCCATCGACCTTGCCCGCTTTGTCGCGCTGTTTGCGCGTGTTCGTGGAGCTTGGCAGCATGCCGTATTCGGCGCTCAGCCAGCCCTCGCGGTCTTCGGGCTTTTTCTGGTAGTTCGCGGCTTTGATGTGCGGCGGCACGGTGTCTTCCACCATGGCGCTGCATAGAACTTTCGTGTTGCCGAACTCGCAAAGCACGGAGCCCGGCGCGTGCATCGTGAATTTGCGCGTGAATTTGATGGTGCGAAGTTGGTTTTCAGTGCGGCCGTCAGAGCGAGGCATGCGTTCGTGGTCCGTGGTTCGTGGCTCGTGGTTCGCAAACGCTGCCGCAGTTCCGGACCACGAACCACGGAACACGGAACACGATTCTAGTGTCCCATCGAAACAACTTCGTTGCGCTCGTTCAGAACGGCTACTTTGGGCTCATGCTTCTTGGCTTCATCGCTCGTGAAAAACCCAAAGCCCACGATGATCACTCGGTCGCCGATCTGCACCAGGCGCGCAGCTGCGCCATTGAGGCCGATGGTTTTCGAGCCGCGCTTGCCTTCGAGGATGTAGGTGGAGAAGCGCTCGCCGTTGTTGATGTTGTAGATATCGACCTTCTGGTGCGGCACAAGGCCCACGGCATCGATGAGGTCACGGTCGATGGTGACGGAGCCCTGGTAATAAAGGCGGCATTCCGTGACCGTCGCGGCGTGGAGTTTTCCAATGATGAGTTCAACCTGCATTTGTGTCTCGCATCAGGTGCAAAGTCTCGTGTCGCCAAGATTCTAACGTGCAAGTGAGTTGCCGCAATCCCGGGTGTCAGAACTGCATTCACCACAGAGTCACAGAGGGCACAGAGAACTGCTTTTGGGGCAAAAGGCAACAGCTTGGCAGCCACCGATGAACACCGATGAACACAGATAGGGGTTTTGAATCCGTGTCCATCTGTGTTCATCTGTGGATTAGTGCCGTTGTCGTTGCCGAGGCTTTGACTTCAGAGCTTTTCTCTGTGTCCTCTGTGACTCTGTGGGGGATTGCCGTTGCCGAGGGTCGTTACTAACCCTCGAAACAGTGCATGACCATCGGCCAGTGGTCGATGCCATAGTGTGCATCCCGTTTGGCGGATGATCCCCCCCTACATGCATCGGAGCCGAGTCGTGGCTATCACGCCAGTTTGGCGGCGGCTTCTTCGAGTGCGCGCTGCTTTTCTGTGGGTGTGAGTGTGCTGGTTACGATGCGCACGACTTCGGCCACGAACGCCGGTTTGAGCGCTTCCTTGCCGCGCTTGCGCACGTACTCGCGGATTTCGGCCAGCGAGATTTTGCCGTTGCGGTCGGCGTCGATGGCCCCACTCTTGATGTCCTCGAGCACGCCCACCAGCAGCGCCATGCCGCCTTGCCACGCGGCGCCCTTGGCGCGTTCGGCGTTGACTTGCCGGCGGCCACGCAGGGCCGCGTAGGCCGCGGCGATTAAACCCAGCCCGCCGCCGATGGCCGCGCCCCAGGGGCCGCCCAACGCTTGCGCGCCTTGCGCCAGCGCATCCACGGCCCCGCTCGGCTCGCTCGAATAGGCGGGCTCGTGCGGCTTGCCTTGTGCGTCATGGGCTTCGCGCGTGAGCTTGCCGTTGCGGTCGAGGTAAAGCTCTTCGCCCTGCGCATCGCGCATGCGCGAGAGCATCAGCGAGTCCAGCAGTGCGCAGCCGCTGAGAAACACGCACAGCGAAATCAGCGTGGCCAACAATAGATGCCTCATGATTATCTCCCGGCCTCGAGGCGCGTCACGCGCGCGTGCAATTCGGCGCGGCTGTCCTTGAGGGATTCAATGTTGTGTTCGTGGGCAAGCTGGCGGCGCGCAAGTTCGCGCACCACCACGCCCAGCCGCTGCACCGTGTTGTTGAGTTTCAGGCCCACGGTGATGAGCCCGATGCCAATGGCGCCCAGCCAGGTGGCCAGCGCCGAGACGAGAATCGTTTGCAGGGAAGCATCCATGACCGCTCCTAAGTTGGCGTGCCGATGACCAGCAGCGCATAGCCCACGCCGCTGGCGTTGTCGTCGCTGGCCGTGTTGTTGATCGTCAGCACCTGCGAGGTGCCGGCGGCGGGCGCATCGAGCGACCAAGTATTCGAGGCCTGGCCGTTGGACAGGCGCCGCGTGATTGCACCCGTGCCGCCCAGGGGCAGCGAGAAATTGATCGCCTCGGTCGTCGTGTTCGGGCTGCGCATGAGCACGATGAAATGCGCGCGGTTGATGCCCGTCAGCGTGACGGCTTTGCCGCTGGAGCCGCTGCCCGAGTAACTGGCCGTGCGGCTGATGAGCAATTGCCCCGTGGGGTCCAGGTCATCAAGGCTTGCAACCTTGGCCACGTTCGAGGCATCGAGCAGCAGCAGCTTCATGTTGCGCGTGACGCTGGTTTGCGCCGCCAGGTGCTGCGCGCCATTGAGCAGATTCTGCAGCGTGAAGTAGCCGCCGCCCGCGCCCACTTGTCCGCCCACCCGTGCGCTGGCGTTGTCCACCGTGCGCGAAGTGCCGCCCACCAGCGCGCTCATCGCGCCGTCAGTCGTGGTCGCGCCCGTGCCGCCCTTGCTGAGTCCCAGCGTGCCGCCGAGGTTGCCCAGCGTCAGATTGGCTTCGACGACATCAAGTGTGGGATTGCCAGCAGCCCCGCTGCCGTTGCTCACGCTGAGCTTGCTGCTGCCCACGGCGATGCTGCGTTGCGCCCATGTATCGGCTGCCGTGCGCACGGCAATACCCGTTCCCGCCAGCGCGGCCAGCGCCGTGAGGTCGGCGTCGAGCGGCTGGGTCTCGCTGGCATAGGCAATCGCGTTTGCGCCAAAGCGCAGTCGATCACTCACGCTGCTGTCAGCCCAGAGCGTAGCCGCGTTGCCCGGGTTGGCCGCTTGCGGCGTGAGTTGCAGGCCCGTGGGATCAATCAGGCCGCCGACGGTCAGCTTGCCGTCGAAGTTCGCGCTGGCCGCCGAGATTTCGCCGTCGGTGCGCAGCACGCCGGGCGCGGGGCAATAGAGCTTCGTTTCGGCGCCAAAGGCGATTCCCTCGCCTTCGCCCTCGGCCAGGCGCAACGCGCCGCTGTCTTCGTCACTCGCAAACGCCGCGCCGCTCTTGCCGACTTGCGCGTGGCCGGAGATGTGCAAGCCGCGCGTTTTGTCGGCGAGCACTTGCGCGTTGGCGTCCACGCCTTCGGCAACGAGGTCGGCTTGCTCTGTCAGGCGCAGGTTCCAGCCATTTGCGACGCGGCCGGCGCCCACGCCCGTGTGCTTGGGAAAACCAAACGCCAGCACGACTTCGGGGTGCAGCGCGAAAAATGCGTCGCGCGTGCCGGAGTCAACCTGAGCTTGCGCGATGCCGCGCGTGGGCGGCAACAATATCGCGCCGCCTTGGCTCGCATCCGGCACTTCCGCGACCTCGGCGGCAAAGCCAGCGCTCTTGAGCGACACGCCGGGGAAGGGTATTTCATCGCCCGAGCCTGCGCTGGGCGCAGGAATCCAATCGTGCGATGGCGCCCAGATTTCGTTCTCGCCGATGATGGGCTGGATGCTCGGCTCGGGCAGGCACGCATTGACAAACGTGGGCCACGGCGGCGTGGGCGGCGCATCGACTGGCGGCACGGGTGGTTTGACGGGCGGCTTCCAGGTGGGCGGAATCGCGTGCGAAAAGGGCACGCGGTATTGCACGCGCCACAGGCCGGGCTGCGCCTGCTTGTTCCAGCGGTGCTGCGCGTTGGGGTCGTACTTGATTTCGGCCTCAAAGGGCGGCCAGGGCGGCACGCCGCCTTCGAACTCGGCGGTATTGAACTTCAGTGGCGCGTCGTGCACGGCATCGCCGGGGACTTTGAAAAAGCTCTCGGTGCTCAAATGCCCGCTGGTTTCGACGTAGGCGCCGTCGTCGGCCACCGCGCGCGCGAACACATGCTTCTCGCATGCGCGCGCGTCGCCAAGCATTGGCCCGCCCTGGTTTTTCGCCGTCAGGCGGCCCAGCGAACGGCCGTCGCGCTCGGCAAACAAGCCACGCCCGTTGCGCGTGTTGCCGCTTTCTTCGTCGCGCAAGTTCAGCGCCGGCGCCCACGCGCCGTGTGAGGGCGAGAATGCCAGCACCGTGAGCAGGTGCAGCGGCCCCGCGCGCCTTTCGCTGAGCTTGTCGCCCTCGAGATCGGCCACGAGGTTCGAAGCCGCGCCGCCGGTGCTGCCGCGCCCGTCACTCACCAGCGGGCCCGCATCGATCATGCGCGGCTCAGCGCCAAGACTCACAAGCAGGCCGCGGTAGCCGCGCGGATAGGCGCGGCGCGTGGCGCTGAGCGCATCCAGCGGCAGCGGGTCATGGCGCGCGTCGTGGCCTTGCTGCGCAAGCACGCGCACGCGATTGCCCTCGATGGCCTCGACGCCCGCAACGAAGAACCAGCGGCCGGCTTTCTCGGCGTCCACGCTCGCCACATGAAAGCCGTGCGCCAGCGGGCCCAGTTGCGCCAGCTCCAGCGCGTGGGTTTTGCCGTCGCGATGCGTCGCCTGCGCAGCGAGATAGCTTTCAGTCTCCGGCGTGCCTTCTTCGCTGCGCAGGATCAGCGGCCCCGCGCGCCACGCATTGATCGGCTGGTGCAGGCCCGCCGGCAGCGGAGCCACGGCGCGCCCTGCGCTTTGCAGGCCCGGCGCGGCTGCGCCAAAGTGTGCGGCCGCGATGGCGTGTTGCTGGACCGTGGTGGTCAGGCCGTGCTCGTCGGCCTCGATCAACACCCGCGCCACGTCACCGCCTGCCTGCGTGCCGAGCAATCCGGCGAGTTTGTGACTGCGCCTTGGCGTTGCAGCTAGACTTGACGCCATCTCGCGCGCGGCTTCTTCAAGCTCGGCGCGATTGAGCATTTCGTCGCCGTCGTAGAGCGCCGTGAGTTGCGGCGCTGCATGGGCTATGGGCTCGCCTTCGCCAAAAGTGAAGCGCGCCACCGGCCGCGCGCTGGTCGCGCTCACCGTCAGTTCAAGCACGGGATCGCCCACCAGCGCGCGGCCCTGGAAAGTGGTGTCATCGATGGAGACTTCGCTCAGGGCATAGGGCGGCCTCGCCAGATGGAGCAAGCCGCGCTCAAGGTCAAGCTCGAAAGGCTCGCGCTCCATTGCCAGCGTGCCGTGTTCGAATGCCGGGGAGAGTGTGGCCGGCGCGCTGGCAGCGGGCTCGTCGCGCGCAACGCGCAACTGTGCCGGCAGGAATTCGCCCTCGCTCATTCCGCCCATCGGCAGCCACGGCAGCCGCGCCAGAGCGGTTTGCGGTGCGCGAAAGCTGCGATAGGCGTGGCGCTTGAGCGCGTTGACGCGCGCGGCGGCGTGCGGCGCAGTGGAGCCCACCAGGCGCGCGAAACCCGCATCGCTGAGGCAGGCCTTGCGCGCATCGTTTTCGGAAATGTCCCAGGCGCCAAGCGCCAGTGAAAGCGCAAAGAACTGGCCCGAGGGGAATTCCTCGCTGCCATCGCCCTCGATCACGGGCTCCCAGCCCTGGTCGATCCTGAGCAATGCCATGGCCGCGCCGCCGACGATTTCCACGGCGCCCGGCTTTGCGCCCTCGGCGCTCATGGCCATGACGCGCGAGCTCTCGGGCGCAAACGCGTTCTCACCGGCGTTGGCGGCCATCACGCCGCCATCGTCGCCCACACCCAGGCTTTGGCCCGCGCCATTGAGCGCGGCTTCGAGCGCCTGGGCCAGATTGCCGCTGCGGAAATCGAGATTGCGCGGCGATGCGCTTGCCAAAGCCGCAATCGCAGGCGCGGGTTCGTTGGCAGCGGCAAACAGCGCCTCGACGATTTGCGCAAGGGTGAACGGCGAGCCGTTGTTCGTGGTGGCGGGCTCAAAGACGCCGCCGCGCATGACGTTGAAGCGTGCGCTGACGGGGCGCTTTTGCCAGTGCGCGCGCACGTCGGCCCCGTGGACTTCGCACCGCCCATCGCCGAGATCGAGCACGCGCGTGACATGGAACTGTGCCAGCTCGCGCGTGCTTTCGCCTTCGCGCAGGCGTAACGCGGCGTGCGCGCCGCTGGGCGGGGCGTTCTCGCGCGCCAGTGTAGCGACAAACGTGGAGGGCTCGCCGCCGCGCTTGAGTTCCACGCGCAGCGAAAGCAGCGGCCGCTGATTGAGTGTGGCGTGAATGGCGTTCATGGCGTGGGGGCCTTGGCGGGAACGTAAGTGGAGGGGCGCATGACGTAGCGCCAGCGCGTGATGCACTGGCCCTCACGCGCATAAATCACACGGCGCTCGAAAACCTCGGCGAGATAGAGCGGCGGCTGGGGCAGGGGGTAATCGGCGCCGCTCGCCTCGCCTTCCTGGATCACTTCAAACATCGGCGCGCCGACTTCCTGCCGCCACGCGGGCACGTTGGGCGCAAGCACCGGCAATTCGATGATGCGGCGGCGCGTCGTGGTCGAAATCGACTCCGTGCGCGAAACCGGCGCGGCTTCGGACACCAGTGATTGCAGCGTCGCCTCGAATTCGAGAGTCACCGTGCGCACGGGGTGTGCCAGCGCGTCGTCGCTCTCGATCACGCCGCGACGCGCGAGTTTCGGCCCGCTGGCGCAAGCGCCGGGCGATAGCACGCGCAACTGCACGCTGCCCTCGCGCACCTCCAGCGCGCCCTCGCCGCCGAGTCTGCTTTCGAGCGCGCTCACGGCCTGCTGCACGAGGGCCTGCGTAGCCCCGCTGAGTTCAAGCGTGGCGCGCCAGCGCACCATGGCCGCGTCCTGCGAAACATGCAGCGCCGAGATTTGCCCCAGCGCGTGGCCTGCGAAATAGAGTGTGAGCATGGCTACTCCGCGAGCGAATCGGCGATCGAAGGCGAGGCCGAAGAGGGAAGCGCGACGCCAAGCCGGTCGCGGAACAGGCACTGAAACGCGCCGGCGTCGTCGCTTGACGTGTCAAGAGTGAAGCGGTCGGCAATCGGCAGTGCCTGCGGTGCGTTCGCGCCCTGGAACAACGCCACGCGCACACCGGCATGGGGCACCTCCGAGGCAAGCGCGAGCGAAACACCATCAACGAACACCGCGCCGTTGAATGAAGCACTGCACTGGATGCGGGCTTTGACTTTGTTCGGGTAGGTGCTGCGCGGCAGATACTCAAAGCCGCCTAGGTGAATCCACTGGCCGGTCGCTGTTGACCCGTCAATAGTGAGCGTCAGGCCCGAGGGCGAGCCGTCCACAAGCAAATCGATCGTGACCGTGCCCGCGCTGAGCGCACTCACGTAAACCCAGGCACCCAGCGCCCAGAATCTGCCGCTGGCCATGGCGGGCTCGCGCGAAGCGAGGTGCTGCTGCAAATCGCCCGCTGTCGCGCCATTGCCGGTGACCTTCAGCGAACCCGTGCCGAACAGCTTTGTGCCCGTGTCGCGCGAGAACACGCTGCCGCCCGCGACGACGCCCCAATGCGTGAACGCGCCACCGGCATAGAGATCAAAGGCGCCATCGCGAATCACGTTGCGCGCATCGGGCGTGTCGCCGTAGGTCACGGGAATCACGTAGGCGGGCACAGCCGCGCCGAACTCGGGCGTGATGCGGAATTCTTCGGCGCCCAGAGTTGCGCGATGGTGCGCCGTGTCGCGCACGCACTCGATGGCGATGCTCTGGCTGTGCGCGCGCTCATCGTCAATCACGTTTTCGACAGGACCGATGGTTTGTTTGCTCGCGTAGCACCTGGCGTTGCCCACATTCGTCGAGGCGGCCGCCACAGCGCCAAGCATGATGGTGTTTTTCGCAATCGACTGCGCATCGGCCTGCATGGCGCGTTGCAGCGCGCCCAGCACGGCTTCGCGTGACGCACGCGAAACGTTCAATTCATCGGCCACGCCTTCGCGCACAAAGGCGTCAAGCGAAGTTTCGAGCTGCGATTCCCAGCCGCGCACGACGCGCGCGGCCTCGCCCAGCAGCGCCACGCCATCAAGGCGGTCGCGCTCAAGGGGCGCATCGTTGAGCACGTTCACGAACTCCTCGCGCAGCTTGTCGAGCGAACGGAAGGTCTCGCCGCCGGCGCTGAACGTGAGGTTGCGCAGCGCAAGGTTCTTGAATTGCGTGAACGCCCGCGCGTACACGCCGAAGATTTCGAAGAGTGAGGTGTAATCGGGCATGGTGGCTCCGGTGGGGCGGACGCGCTGCCGCGCGTCCCTAGGCGCGCGTCACGCGCGGGGTGAATGGGAAAAAGCACTGGCCGCCGATTGCGAGTTCCACGCCGGCAAGCGCGGCTCGCGCCAGCGCGCGGTGGCGATTGGCCTGCCACTCGGCGGGCTCGCGCTCTTTCTGGGTCAGGTTTTCGTAGATGAACGCCAGCGCGTAATGGAGCGCGGGCTCAGCCAAAGGCGTGAGCGAATCGAAGCGCCGGCCGCGGTAGCCGCGCGTTGCGAGCAGCGCATCAAGCATGCGCTTGGCCCAGGCGCAGGGCGCGGTGAAACCCTGCTCGCCCGCGAAAACGCCCGCGATGAGAAAGCGCGCTACTTCGCCCTGCGCCTGCGCGAGGTCGTCGCCGCAGGCGTAGAAGACGTCAAGTTCGAGCGTGCCGGGCGCGGCATTGAGCAACTCCACGCTGCCCGAAAGCCCGCTGGCGCTTTGCGCGCTCAGGGCAACGTCGCCACTGACTCCCGCCAGTGCGCCTTGCGCGACAAGCAAAGTGCGCGCGGCATCGCGATAGACGCTCACCGTCATGTCGCCCATGTTCTGCGTGAGCGCAACGTAGAGCCGGCCATCGTGCGTGTTGCCGCGCGATGCGCCCAAGAAGCGCCAGCGCGAGGTTGCTGCGTTGTCGCTATGAATCGTGACGTAGTCGAGCATGGTTGCTCCGAGGGGGTTTCGCGGGGCCCGGGCCATGTCCGAGCCGGGCCCCGCGCGACGCGGCACAAGCCGCGCCGATTACGCCGTGGCCAGATTGGTGATCACGCCGTGGCCGCCATCGCCGGCGTTCACGCACTCCAGCGTGTACTCGCCGATGATCTGCGCCTTGCGGAAGTCGCCGGATTCGGCCAGTGGCTTGACGAAGAAGCTGCGGCCCTGCAGCGGCAGCACCTGGATCTTGTCGAGGTCGAGCAGCAGCACTTTGTCCGCCGGCACCCAGCGCGACAGAATCACGCGCTGCACGCCGAAGTCGCTCTCGTAAACATCGACGAGATTGCGCAATACCGTGCTCTCGGGTTCGTAGTGCCGCCCGCTCTGGTTGAACGTGGAAATCTTGCGCTTCTGGAAGCCGTTGCAAACGATCGCGCCCGGCCGCCCGCCGTTTTCCCAGCAGGCACGCAGGGCCGTGTTGAGTGTGGTTTCGTCGAGTGCCGCCGCGCTTGCGTCCTGCACGACAGCGCCGGCACCCGAGATGAATTGCAGCAGGCCGCCCATGGTGCGGCGCACGGAGGCGCTGCCTTCGCCGCTGCTGGAGGCCTTGAAGCCGT
Source organism: Planctomycetota bacterium (assembly GCA_020845475.1). Classification (GTDB taxonomy): domain Bacteria; phylum Planctomycetota; class UBA8742; order UBA2392; family UBA2392; genus UBA2392. The sequence continues at coordinate 63,938 of JADLFN010000018.1, read as the reverse complement.
TGATCACGCTCTGTTCGAGCGAGCGGAGCAGTTCGCGCAGGCGCTGGATCACCTGGTAATCGAACTCGCGCTCGACCGCGTGCAGGCCCACGGCATCGAGCGAGCCCGAAATCATCACGCTCTCGGTGAAGATCTGCGAAAGATTCTCTTTGCGCACGCGGTTCTGGTAGGCGGCTGCCGGCGCGTCTTCGCCCTCCAGCGCCGCATGGCCGATCACGCTGACTTTCTGGTTGTCCACCACGGCTGCCGCGGTGCTGCCGCCGTAGCCGCGCGTGACGGTGAGCGTGTTGGTGGCAATGGCCGTCACTTGCAGGACTTCGTTGCTGCCCTCGGGCTTGATGATGTCGCCGACGCGGAAGGCGGCGCCGGAGTCAACGACCCAGCTGGTGGCGGCGGAGTTGTAGCCGGCGCCGTTGTTGATCAGCGAGAAGTTGGGGTTGAGCTTGTCCTCGAACCACTCGTGGCGCGTCGATTTCGCCGAATAGCGCGGGCTGCCGATGGCATCGAGCAGCGGCGTGTCGAAGGGCGAAATCAGGCCCACGAGGTCGCTGACATCGTCCACAAGCTCGGGCAGCGCCGCGCCGCCGTCGTAGGTTGCTTTACCGGTGAAAGGCATGAATTGTTCTCCTTGTGTGGCACGGGTTGCCTAACCCGTGCGCAGTTGCGCGAACTGCCAGCTCGCGCGGTTTTCGGGCATGGATTAGGCAATCCATGCCACTGTTACCGCGCCCGTTTGATGGGCCGGAAATTCTGCACGTCGCGCGAGAGCGCGCCGCGCTTGACCGCCTGACGCAGGCGGTCGATGTCAGGGGTGCCCGCCGCAAGCTTTTCGTTGGCAGGCGATTCGCGCCTGGTGAACAGCCAGGGCTTGTCGCGCTTGAGCTCGGCATAGAGCGCATCGAGCTCACCCAGCTTTGCGCCTTGGACAAGCTTGAGCGCATCGGCGGGATAGAGCAGGCCCTCGCGCGGCGCGCGCTCCAGAAATGCGTGTTGCGAGGCGAGCGTTTGCGCGCGCTGCTCCAGTTCCTGTATGCCCGCGAGCGCCGTCGCAACGGATGGCTCCGTGGCAAGGCCCTGGGGCAGCGCGGCTTTGAGTTGATCGGTGAGTGATTTGTCGGTCATGGTCGTCTTTCGTGGTGATGCGGCCTTCAGGGCCGCAACGCCGCCTATGCGGTCTGCGAGGGAATGGCGGGCGGGAAGCCCGCCTCACGCATCTCCGCCCGTTTGGCGAGCCAGTGGCGTTTGGCGTCTTCGATGTCGGTGAATGCGTCGGGGTCGTCGCGCAGCATGATTTCCCACGGCGTGATCAGGCCCTGCTGCAGCTTCCAGGCGTCCACGGCCATGCGCTCTGTCAAACTCTGCTCGAGCTGCGGCTCGGGGAAATCCAGCGCGACTTGAACGTCGCCGCGCATGCCCTCGTGCTCGTGCAGCACCGCGAGCGTGCAATTGACGAGATCCTGCTCGGCCTGGCGGAACAGCGCCATGCGCTCAACGCGGTCTTCGAGCACGGGCGATTGCGCGGCCACAATGCTCACGCCGCTGGCGTTCTGGCCCACGTTGACGCTCAGCACGCTCTCGGGTACGCGCTGCGTTTTCAATAGCGTGCGCAAATAGAATTCGAGGTCGGTGATCAGCTCGGCAATGGGCGCGTGCGGCGATTTGAAATCCACGCCGTAGGGCGTGTTGCCGCTGACGTTGAACGCAATCGCGCGGCCGGGCCCGATCTCAATATTCCGCGTGGGGTCAGGGTTCACGATCTCCATCACGCCAAAGCCCTGCATCGCGATCGTGTAGGCCAGTTCGCTCAGCTTGGCGTTGAACTCGGCATTGGCGTGGCACAGCGAGCGACCGCGGCCCTCAACCCAGAAACCATCCGTGGGCAGCCGATCGTGGAAAAACACAAAGGGCACGCGGCCAAGGCCGTGCTCGGCTTCACTGATCACGCGCCCCTGGGCAACGGTGGCCACTTTCTGCGGCGTCCATACGTGGGCCAGCGGCGTCTGGCCGTTTTCGCTGGCGGCAAAGGCGATCACGGCCTGCGGAGTCAATGGCAGCGCGGGATCCGGCAGCACAATCAGGCGGTGCGCGGGCCAGGGCCAGAATCGCGCCTGCCCGTCCTGGTAGCTCACGCGCAGAGCGCACACGCCCTGCAGCCGCGCCATGCGGTCAACGCTGAGCATCAGTTGCGCCGTGGGATTGTTTGCAAACGCGCGGGCGATAACCTTGGCCGCGGCGTCGTCGCCCATAAGGCGGCGCGAGACCGGGCGGCGGTAGAGCTGCGAGAGCACGTCGATCACCACGCGCGTGATGTTGAGAAAGCACTTGTGCGGGCGGCGCGAGAACTCGAGGCTGCTTTCGCCGCTCAGGCGCGGCATGTGGCGAAGTTGATTTCCTTCGTACATGTCGTGGCAGAAGCGGGCGAGTGCCAGCCGCGCGTCATCGCTTTCGGGCGCGGCATAGAGTTCGCCCAAAGGCGGCACGCGCTTGAAGGCCGCGGGCGAGGTGTGGTCGATGGCAACGGACAGCGCGTGGGTGTAGGCATCGGACATGGGTCCCTCCAATGCCTGAAAAAATTGGATACAGGCGCGCGCTGATTTTTCGCGGTCTTGAAAACGCGCATGGCCGCAAAACCGCCTGTGGCGCGGGTTTGAGGGCAAGCAGATTTTTCAGGATTTCCGGGCGGCGCGGCTTTCGCTGACCACCCGGTTATGACATAGGCAACTACATGGACGTGCTCAGACAGCCAATTGCGGAAGAACTAGCCGCGTGGGAATCCTTCAAGGCCGCAGGCCTTGGCGTGGACGCCATCAAGGCGCAATTGGTGCGCCCGCCCAAGCGCGACATGGGCGACGTGGCGCTGGGCTGTTTCGTGTTCGCCAAGAACGCGGGCATCAAGCCCAATGAGATGGCTTTGAAGCTCGCGGCTGGCAGTTCGCAGCTCGCTGTTCGCGAACAGCAAACCGCGAACCGCGAGCCGCGCATTATTGAAAGCGCGACCGCAGCAGGGCCTTATGTCAACTTCAAGCTCAGTCGCGCGGCTTGCATCGGTCGCGTATTGAGTGAAATCGAGCGCACCTGCCCCGGCAACAGCATCGACGACGCGCCGCTGTGGAGCTTTGGCGCAAGCGAAGAAGGCAGGGGCAAAACGCTGGTGCTGGATTTCTCCAGCCCCAACATCGCCAAGCCCCTGGCCGTGCACCACCTGCGCAGCACGATGATCGGCTACGCGATCAAGAAAATCCGCGAGAGCCAGAGCTGGCGCGTCGTCGGCATCAACCACCTCGGCGACTGGGGCACGGGCTTTGGCAAGCTGATCGCCGGCCTGAAGAAATACTTCCCCGAAGTCGGCCAGCGCGCACTGGCCGGCGACGCGCGCCCGCTGGGCGACATGACGGTGCAGGTGCTCAACGAGACGTACCAGCGCTTCAACCGCGAGATCAAGGAAAACGAAGAGCTCGAAGCCGCGGGCAAACATGAGTTCGCGCTGCTGGAACGCTACATCGAGGCGCTGGCCGCCGACAAAGCTCACGAAGCGGGCGCGGCGGGCAAGGCCAACTTCCTGATCTGGGAGCACGCGCGCGGCGTCAGTCTCGCCGAGTTCGAGCGCATGTACGCGCACCTGGGCGTGAGTTTCCACGTCTGGCCGGTGCTTGACCTGCACCGCAAGCGCGTGTTCACCGACGAGCCGGCGCGCTTTTACCGCGAGAACGGGCTCTATATCGGCGAGAGCTATTACGTCACGGCCGAGGATCTCTGCCGGCGCATCATCGCCGACGCCGTGGATTCCAAGGTGGCCGAAGAATCCGAGGGCGCGATCGTCATTTACACTCACGGCAAAGATCAGCCGCCGGTCATCCTCGTGAAGAATGACGGCGCCACGGCCTACCACACGCGCGACCTGGCCTCAGCGCTTTATCGCCGCCGCCACTTCAACGGCGATGAGCTGGCCTACGTGGTGGGCGGCGAGCAACGCCTGCACTTTGCGCAGATGTTCAAGGCGCTCGAAATGCTCGGCCACGACTGGGCCAAGGGCTGCCGCCACATCGACTTTGGCCTGGTGCTGTTCAAAACGGCCGATGGCAAGTGGGCCAAAGCCGCCACACGGGCGGGGCGCGTGATTTTACTCGAACACCTGCTTGATGAATCGGTCGATGCCGTGCGCGGCATCATCAAGGAGAAAAACGCCGATCTCGCGCAGGACGCGCAGCAGGCCGAGCGCGTGGCGCAGGCCGTGGGCGTGGGCGCGGTGATTTTCAATGACCTGAAAAACGGCCGCCGCAACGACATCAAATTCGACTGGGACGAGATTCTGAATTTCACCGGCGAAACCGGGCCTTACATGCTCATGCAGTTCGTGCGCATGGGCAGCGTGACGGAGAAGTTCCACGAAGCCGCGCAGCAGAAGGCCTGGGGCGCGCACTCATGGCAGCAGGGCGACGCGGCCAAACTCGCGCGCGACGACGAGTGGGAGCTGGCGTTGTTGCTGGCGAATTTCCCCGAGGCGCTCAGGCGCGCCAGCGCGGAATACGAGCCCAGCCTCGCGGCGCGGCAACTCATCGACATCGCAGCGCAAACCTCAAGCTGGTGGACGAACACCAAAGACACAAGAATCGTCGGCGAAGACGCCGAACTCTCCAAAGCGCGAGTGCGGCTGGTGAACGCCGTACGCAAAGTCCTCGGACGCGGGTTGCTTTTGCTGGGTATGACGCTGGTAGAGCGCATGTAATCGCGCGGCCCAGCAGTTATTTCAGCGCCGCCACGAAGAAGTCCTTCATCATTTCCCACGAGCGCGCGTTGGCCTTTTCGTTGAAGGCGGCACCCTTCGAGTTATCCGAGCCGGCATCGGGGTTCGTGAAGCTGTGCACCGCGTTGCCGAACTCCACGAACTGCCAGTCCACCTTGCCCTTGCGGAATTCTTCCTTCGTCGCGTCGATGTCCTCGGCCGGCACATACGGATCATCCGCGCCGTGCAGGATCAGCACCGGGCATTTGACTTCGCTCTTGCCCTGGATGTTCTTCAGGCCGCCGTGGAAGCTCACCGCCGCCGCCAGCTCCGCGCCGTCGCGCGCAAGTGCAAGCGTGATCGAGCCGCCAAAGCAGAAACCCATGCAGGCAATGCGCTTGGCATCGACGTTCTTCTGCGCCTTGAGCGTGTCGTAAGCCGCGCGGATACGCGCCACCGCCGCCTTGGGGTCGCCGTAGAATTTCATGGCGCTTTGGCGCGCTTCGTCCACGTTCTTTGGCCGCACGCCTTTGCCGTACATGTCCACGGACAGCGCCACGTAGCCGAGCTTGGCCAGCGCGTCGGCCTTGTCTTTGTCAAATTGGCGCGGCCCCATCCAGTCGTGCACGATCAACACGCCCGCGCGCTTGGCGTCATCTTTGGGCGAGGCGAGGTAGCCCTCGCACACGGTTTCGCCGTCTTTGTACTCGAGCACGGCGCCGGAAATGGCCGGCTCGGCACTCTGGCCGGATGTCGGCATCCACAGCGCAACCAACAGCAGGGGCGCAACGAGCGCAATCGCAACCAGGGTCTTCATGGCAGTCCTCAATCGTTCGAAGGTAAACAATGAACGGTTTACTTTGGGCGGTTGGTCCGCGCTATAATCCGCGCCATGAAACGCCTGTTGCTGCCATTGCTGCTCGTTGCGCTGGGTCTGGGTGTCGCGGCTACATTGACGCGACAGTCCTGGCTGCCGCTGATGCCCGGCTTTGGCGGCGAGAGCGCAAGCGAGCGAAGCCGCGTCGCGGCAGGCGGCAAAGAAGAAGAAGACAGCGGCACGCCAAGTGAAGCCGGCAACCAGCCCCGAGTCGTGACCTCGGCCGACCCAAGCAAGGCCGACGCCGGCAAACCCATGGAAGCCCAGCCTGTAAAGGCCGGGCCCGAGGGCACTGGCAAGGGAACGAACGGCGCCAACAGCGGCAATCAAGCAAAGAATGACCCCTCCAAAGCAGGCCAAGGCGCCAAGCCCGGCGAAACAAAACCCGCCGAGACCAAGCCCAAGAAAAAAGGCCCCGAGCCGCCGCCCGCCGTCGAAACGCAGGAGGGCAAGCAACTCAACGCCACCCTCGACGGCTACTTGCTCACCTGCACGCCCGCGAAAATTGACGGCTTCGCCTTTGATGCCGAAGAGCGCGAGGCTGAGGTGCACGTCTCCATTTTCATCGACGAGGCCAAGGCCTTTGACCTGAAATGCGAAACGCGCGAGCAACACAAAGACCACGGCATCATCTGGCGCTTTGCCAAGGAACTGCCCGACGGATTACAAGATAACGAGCAGCACCGCGTGCGCGCCTATGCGTTTCGCAAAGATAAGCCCGGCCGCAAAGAGCTGCGCTGGTCGCCGCGCGACGTGAAGCTCAATTCGTTCCCCACGGGCAAGCTGGAAGAAGCCTCGCCGGACAAGGGCATCTCCGGCTACGCCTGGGATCCCGACGACGCCAAGACGCCCGTATTGGTGCGCGTGAAAATCGACGGCGAGCCCATCGCGGAAATCAAAGCCAGCGTCAAGAACGAACTGCTGCTCAAGCGCAAGATCGCGCCCAACGATGTCTGCGCCTTCAAACTTGACTGGCCCGCCGTGCTCGATGACGGTCGCGAACACACCGTACAAACGCTGGCCGTCGATCTCGCCACGGGCACGGAAGTTGAGCTGCCCGGCTCGCCGCGCGTGATTGAAGACCGCGGCGGCGTGGCCAACAAGGCGCCCATTGGCGCCTTCGACATCTGCAACAAGGTCGTGCTTGCCGGCTGGGCCTGGGATGAAGATGCGCCCAGTTCCGCCGTGCAGGTCGAAATCTGGATTGATGATCTGCTCTTCACCACGGTGGCGGCCAGCTCCAAGCGCGACGGCCTGGCCTGGAGCAAAGTGACGCCCGATCCCAACCACGGCTGGACGCTGACCACGCCCGGCACGCTGCTTGACGACAAGACGCACACGATTCGCGCCTACGCGCTCAACACGCCCGCAGGCGTGAAAGTTGAATTGCAGGGCAGCCCGCGCACGTATCGAAAAGAAGAAAACTCCGCGCCCATGGGCAGTTACTGGCACGCCGACGAGCAATGGCTGCGCGGCTGGGCCGCCGACCCCGACCTGGGCACGGAACCCTGCGACATTGAAATCTACATCGACGGCAAACTCTGGACGCGCGTGAAGGCCGACGCGCCGGATAACTCGCTCGTAGGCACCGGCTACGCACCCAACCCCGAGCACGGCATCAGAATCATGCCGCCGGATTCCGTGCGCGACGGCAAAACGCACGAGGTCACGATCTACGCGGTGAACTACCCCGAGGGGCCGGCCACGAATCTCGGCACGAGGACGATCGGCAAAAATTCGATCATCGCCGGCTTCTGGGTGCAGGACAAACTAGTGGATACGCGCATCGAGAAGGGGCTGTACGTAACCAGCGTAAGCCCCTGGTTCGACGCCTACCACAAGGACGTGAAAGTCGGCGACGTCATGATCGAATACGACGGCAAAATCGCCGGCGAAGCCGAAACCACAGCGGCGAAGTTCTACGAATGGCTGCAAACCAAAAAGAAGGACGACATCGTCCACTTCAAATTCTGGCGCAACGGCAGCTACTACGAATGCGACATCAAACTCGGCCAGACGATCGGAAGCTGATGTGAGCGGGTAAAGTGGCGCGCCGATAAACGCGCGGGATCGAACATGAGCCCTGACCAACATGCAGCACTCGTGCAGGCGTTCCGAAAGAAACTGGGGCGCGGTTTACTAATCTACTACGGCAGCATGTTGGCCTTCCTTGTGACTGCGTTTCTCTCGGCCGTGCTGATTTCCTTGCTTAGTTCGTGGAGTTGGGCACCGATGCCCTTCGTGTGGCTGAGCTTGCCCTTTGTGTTCATTCTTCCGGCCGGAATTTATTTGCGCAGTGTTGCCCGTTGTCCCTATTGCAAAGACCGATTCACGAAAAGCGACCTATTCCCATGGATACCGGATTCATGCACTTCGTGCGGACGTAGCTTCCTGCGTCCGGGAACCTGGGATGGATGATCAGCTCGGATGCCGATAGGCCATTCTGTTTTCAGGCGCGGAGCGCCGGTATTTCATTAGCCACCGGCGCAAGCCGGTGGTACGCGTGATCCAAAGAACCCTAGCCGCGTAGCGGCGACACCTTGAGACAGCCATGGGCCACACCCATACGCGTAATCTGATCCACATCGTCACGAGCACCAAGGATCGCCGCGCGCTGCTGACGCCGCCCGTCCGGGCCGCGCTGTTTCCTTACATGATTGGCATTGCGCAGAATCTTGATTCGCCGCTTTTGGCAATCAATGGCGTGGACGATCACGTGCATGTGCTGGCCGATCTGCATCCTTCGATCGCGCTTGCCGAATTCATCGGCAAGCTCAAGGCCAATGCTTCGCGCTGGTGGAACGCGGAACATCCGCGCGCGCGCATCGCGTGGCAGCGCGGCTATGGTTCGTTTTCCGTGAGCCAATCGAAGGCTGATGACGTGATTGCATACATTCACGCGCAGGAAGCGCATCATCGGAAGACGGGGTTTCAAGATGAGCTGCGCGCGTTGTTGCGGTTGCACAAGATTGAATATGACGAGAAGTATCTCTGGGATTGAACGTGCACGCGGTGCCGCCGCTACGCGGCTCGGGATCTGGGTGCGTTGGGTTCCACCGCCTTACGGCGGTGGCTAATGAGATAGCGGCGCTCCGCGCCTGAAGGCAAAAAACGGTGCGCCCGATGGCGGCTCTTCGCGTTTCAATGCAAGAACGGTGCTTTCGATGACGGAACTCCGCGCCTGAATGCAAAAACGGAGCGGCCGGTAATGATGCTCTGTGCTTGAATGGAAAACATTCTTGCACATGGCGCTGCTGCGCTGAACTGGAAATTGAATGGCTGGCGACGGGCGTCGCCAGCCACGGTGCTTTTGCCTGCGAGCGCGGGCTATGGGTGGCGGAAGAGCGGAAAATGCGTCCTACTCCACCTGGCACGCAGCCTGGTTCTGAACTCCGTCTGCCGGTTTGCCCAACCGGAAGAACAGAAACTCGGGCGATCAGGGGGGTACGATGTCAACGACGTCGAGTGTGATGGCCGAAGTGTAACGATTGCCTTTGCGGTCAACGACCTGCAACTCAAACACATAGGTGCCCGTCTGTGTAATCCTGCCGGCGATCGACGCGTGTTGCTCACCGTCTTGATGCAGGAATAGACCCTGCGGCAATGCGCCGCTCTTCAGGCGCCATTCATAGCCGCCTCTTCCTCCCAACGCATTCAACTCGACGGAGTACGTAGTCGTCGGCCAGAGGTTGAAGTTGACATTGGACGACGCTCCCCACGGCTCAATGCGCAAGGACTCGCCTGCCGGAAACACGGTCATCGTGCAATTCGCCACGCCCACGACGCCTGCAGAATCGCTGGCCTGTACGCTGAAGCTGTAGGTTCCCGCCGAAGAGGGCACGCCAGATACGACGGCTTCCGCTACTGAGGAGTTTCCAAGGGCCAGGCCGGGCGGCATTGCGCCGCTGACCACGGCCCAGCTGTAAGCTCCCGTCAATCCGCCCACAGCGTTGAATCGCGCTGCAAATTCGCATCCGACCGCGGAATCCGTGATGCCGCGAACCGCCACACTGCTTGCAGCAGCTTGATCTACGCGAACCAGGAACTCGCGCCCCAAGGTGCTTCCAGCGCTATCCGTGACCTGCAACGCAAACCGGTATGCGCCTTCAGTGTTTGGCGGAGGCGGGGGAGGAGCGGCACCGCCGAGCCACTCCCACGTGTAATACGGAGGCACGCCTTCAATCACTGCAAAGCTGCCGCTCGATTGGGTCATGGAAAGACCGGTCGCAGGCGTACCCACCAATGTCCACGTGTACGGCGCAGTTCCCCCGGCAGCATGAATCTGCGCGTAGTAGTAACCGTTTTGAATCGCATTGGGCAGACTTGGGGTAACAATGGCGAGAGCCGCCGGGTTTCCGCCTGTTCCCGAACCGCCCTGCGCAGCGCCCCCTGAATCACCGTCCCCGCAGCCGGCGAGCAACATAGCCATCAGGGCTGGAACAAGTAAGTAGCGCATCGGGCTGGCTCCGTTCATTTGCGTGTTCCCCGTACACCGCAAGTGATGTACCAATGCGCGGCATCAACGCGCGGTGCTCACCGGGATTTGCGCTTGGCGGGCAGCTTGATCTGTTTTGGCTGGGGTTTCTTGTGTTCCAGGAACGAGGGAATCGGCTCGCCCTTGATGGCCGCGTTGAGCGTATTGCACAGGCGTGACGATGTATTGAGCACGGACTTCATGGCCTCTTCCACGAAATCCGGATGCTCGATGTTCCATTTCACCCATAAGAACGCGAATTGGCTTTCGACCACAAATGCCGCGTGGTCGGAAAGCGTGCCCAGGGCGTGCTGGACGTCCGGGTTCAACAGCCACTCAGGGCGCGTCACGCCGGGTTCGAGCCATATTTGCACAGCTCCATCGAAATCGGGGTCGCCTGTGGGCGCGGGTTCGAGGCCCGCCTTTGGTTTCCATGGCGCTTCAGACGCGGCGAGAAAGACGCCTTGCCAATACGCGCCATGCGACATGGTGACATGGAAATCGTAGGTGTGGTTCAGGTGCTGGCCTGCCACCACACGCGTCTGGTAGCCGTCGTATTGGCCCGGCGGATCGGCTGTTTCGGTGAACTCGCGCGCGGCTATCCAGCGCTTGAGTGCGCGCCGCACGTCCCAACCCTTCCAGACTTCGATCAGCGCGTGGAAGATGATGTGTCCGAGCATGGGCCGATTGTGGCAACGCCGCGCACACGAATCACGCGCGAATCATGTATGTTCACACCATGCCCGACGAAAAGCCTCCCCGCCGCAAGCGCTATGCCGGCACGCACCCGCGCCGCTTTGAGGAACGCTACAAGGAACTCGAAGCCGCGCGCTTTCCCGAGCAGGCGGCCAAAATCCGCGCGCAGGGCCGCACGCCCGCGGGCACACACGTGCCCGTGATGCTGCAAGAGGTGCTCAAGGCGCTTGAGCCCCACGACTGGCAGACGTTTCTCGATTGCACGCTGGGCTTTGGCGGCCACACCGAGGCCATTGCGCCGCGCGTGGCGCGCACGATCGCGCTGGATGTGGACGCTGAAGAACAGTCGCGCACTGTAGCGCGGCTCCAAGCGCGCAACGTTGCAATCTCCGCCCATCACGCGAACTTTGCGGGCATTGCCAAAGTGCTTAAGGCCGAGAATCTGCAATGCGTTGATCTTTTGCTCGCCGACCTTGGCGTTTCCTCGATGCAGCTCGACCGCCCCGAGCGCGGCTTCTCGTACAAGAACAGCGGGCCACTGGATATGCGCATGGATCGCTCGCGCGGCCAGACGGCGGCGCAACTGCTTGAAGCGCTGAGGGAGAAAGAGATAGCCACGATTCTGCGCGAGTTGGGCGACGAGTCGCAGGCCGAAAAGATCGCGGCCGCGTTGAAAGCTGAGCCGCCGAAGTCAGCGAACGATTTGACCGTGCTGGTGCTGCGCACCAAGGGCATGGCGCCGCGCCATCGTCAGAAATCAGCGGCCGAAACACACCCGGCTGCGCGTGTGTTCCAGGCGCTGCGCATGGCGGTGAACAAAGAGACAGAAAATCTTGAGTCGTTGCTGCGCAATTTGCCCTACGTGCTCAATGAGGGCGGACGCGCGGCGATCATTACTTTTCACAGCGGCGAAGAGCGGCGCGTGCGCGAAGCGCTTTGTGCGGGCCTGGCAAGCGGCCTGTATGAGAAGGGCGACACCGAGGGCGCTGGGCCATCGCGCGACGAAATCTACAACAATCCGCGGTCACGCTCGGCGCGGCTGTTCTGGGTGCAACGTGTGTAGGGGCGACATGTATGTCGCCCCTGCGGAAGTCATTCTGCGAGGCAGGCTATTCGAACAGCGCCTTGTGCAGGGCCGGAATCGCCTTCTTGATGTCTTCGTCGGCGATCAGGAAGCTCAGGTTGATCTTGTTCGCGCCCTGGGAGATCATTTCCACGTTCACTTCGGCGTCGCGCAGCGAGGCGAAAATCTTGGCCGCGATGCCGCGCTGGAACTTCACATTCTTGCCCACGACGCAGACAATCGCACGGTCCGTGGTGATGGTGACGCGCCCGTAGGCTTCCAGGTCCTTGACGGCCGTGTTGAGTTTGTCGAGTTCGTTGCAGGTCATCGAGACGCTGATCTCGCTCGTGGTCACCATGTCGATGTCCGCGCCGTGTCTGCCCATTACGTCGAACACTTTGGCAAGGAAGCCCGGCTGGCCGAGCATGCGCTCGCTCTCGATCGTGACCACGCATTGGCCTTCTTTGTAGGCAATGCTGGTTACGGGGCGTTCGTCATCGGTGCCGTATTCGGTGATCACGGTGCCGGGGTGGTCGGGCTTGTTGGTGTTGAGCACGCGCACGGGAATATTGTGCGTGATCGCAGGAAGAAGCGTGCTCGGGTGCAGCACACGGCCGCCGTAATAGGCCAGTTCGCTGGCTTCGGCAAAACTCATGAACGGGATGCTCTTGGCCTGGGGAATCATGCTGGGGTCGGCGGTCATGACGCCGTCGGTGTCGGTCCAGATTTCGCATTCCTCGGCGTCAATGGCGCTGGCCACGAGCGTAGCTGAAAAATCGCTGCCGTTGCGGCCCACGGTCGTCCAGTCGCCGGCGGGCGTCTTGCCGATGAAGCCGGTAATGACGGGAACGGTGTTCTTGGGCACGCGTTTTTCGAACTCGGCCTTGAATCCGGCCTCCCAACCCTTGACGGGCCTGGCCTGGCCGAATTTGTCGTCGGTGATGAAACCCAGCTCGTTGATGTCATAGCACTCGGCGCGAATGCCGGTGCGCGTGAAGTAGTCGGCGATCACGCGGCAGCTCATGCGCTCGCCAAATCCCGACAAGTAATCGTTGGTGCGCGCGCTGTATTCGCGCACCAGGGCGATGCCGCGCAACAGGTCTTCGATCTCGCGGAAGAAGGCGTTGAGCATGTAGTCTTTGCAGCCGCACTGGATCAGGACTTCTTTCTGGCGGTTGATCACGGGCGTGGCGTCGGGCTTGCCCTGCGCCGCGGCTTTGCCGCAGGCAATCAGGGCGTTGGTGATGCCCTTGTGCGCGCTGGACACGACCACGGGCTTGCGCGCGAGGCGGCCTTTGACGATCTCATAGACCTTGTGGATCTGCTTGCCGTCCGCGACGCTTGAACCACCGAATTTCATGATCAGCATGACAATATCCTTGGGCCCAGGGCCTCTCTGATACGTTCCGCAAACCGCCAATCCTGACCATAAACGCAAAGCCGCCAACGGGGACAGAACGCGTCAAGCGAACATGCAAAGCGAAACCGACCTGCAAAGCAGGCAGGTTACTTTCGCTTTCGCATGCTCCACATGGTCTGTGCCCGTTGGCGGCTGAGTGCGGAGCGGAACGATAAGGACGGGTGCCAGACGACGCAAGGGGGCGCGGGATTGCCGCTCAAGCCTGGGGTGCTCAACAGCCGATACACGCATGGAGGCTGCGTGTCCCTGCGTCGTCCATCCTTGATGCTTTCCGGCCGCCATTCGCGCGGCTCGTGGTTGATCGTGGCGCTGATGCTGGCGGCCTTCGGCATCGTCGCGTCCAAGAGCATCGTGCCCGCATGGCAGGAGCACCAGTTGCTGACGCAACGCGCGCAAAGGCTCGATGAGGAACTCGAAACAAAGCGGGAGAAGGCCCGCGAAATCCAGGACAAGACCGACGCGCTGAGCGATCCCTATTACCTCGCCATCATCCTGCCCAACCGCTTCGGCTGGAAGTGGCGCGAAGGCAGCGAGGGCTGGCAAACCCGTCATGGCGTCTCGGCAACTACCGTGCAGAAGTAGCAATCCTGTCCGTGAAATTGTGTTCCGACCGTCGCATTGGCAGTAACATGCGCTGCGGAGGAACCCATGCCCGACGCCGCCAAGCTGCAAAAAGAACTCGAAACCGCCGAAAAAGAGTATTTCAAGTTGCGCGAGAAGATGGCCGCGATGCGCCGCAAGCTGCCTTCGCAGCCCGTGGCCGACGTTCATTTCACTTCGACATCCGGCAAGAAGGTCAAGCTTTCGCAGCTGTTTGGCAAGCATGACCATCTGATCCTCGTGCATCACATGGGGCCGCAGTGCCCGTACTGCACGCTCTGGGCCGACGGCTACAACGGCCAAGGCTACTTCATCGAGAAGAAGGCCGCGTTTGCCGTAGCGGCGCCCAAGGCGCCCAAAGTGCTCGCGGATGCCGCCAAGAAGCGTGGCTGGAAGTTCACGTTCGTCAGCGACGAAGACGGCAGGTTCGCCAAAGAAATGGGGTTCTGGAGCAAACCCGGCGACAAGTGGGAGGGCCCATGGCCGGGCGTGAGCGTGTTTGCAAAGAAGGGCGGTAAAATAACGCGCATCAGCAAAGACAACTTTGGCCCGGGCGATCCCTATTGCCCGGCGTTTCACTTCTTTGATCTTCTGCCCGCCGACAAGTGTTAGCTGCCTTTGCGCAGTTGCAGGCGCCACAGCCTGTTGTGCGTTTTTCACTTCGTGACTTGGGTGTCTTGCGTTCCAGTTGAGACCTTTTCCTCGGGTGGCTTGAGGTGGCGGAAGCTGTACCACAGCGCAAGATCGTAAAAGATCTTCATGCCCGCCCCGATCACCAGCAGCGTCCAGAGTTCCAGCGTGCGCAGCAGCACTCCCGCAAAGCTGGCTGCAACCGCCCAGCCCGCCATGCGCACAATGCCCGTGACGCCCGAGGCAAAGGTGCGTTCCTCGGGTTTGACCACCGCCATCACGTAACTCTGGCGCGTGGGAACATCCATCTCGACGAGGCTCTCTCGCACCAGCAACAGGGCCGCCGCAATCCAGAAGCTGGGCGCGATCGCAACCGTGATCAACAACAGGCTTGAGGGTATGTGCGTGAACACCATGGTGTTCACCAGACCGATGCGCTTGCCCAGCCAGGCCGCGCCGAAGTGCGAAACAATGTTCGCAATCAGCGCGAAAAAATAGAGCTGGCCGACGGTGGCCTCGTTGACGCCCTCGTGGCCAAAGCGCGTCACGAAGAACATCACCATCAGCGTGCGCGTGATGAACCCGCCGCCCAGCGCATCAATCGAAAACAGCGCCGAGATCTTGAACACCACGCGCCGGGCGTGGGGCGTGACCGCAAAGCCGCGCGGCTTCTCCGCCTCGACGCTGCGCGGCAGGAAGAGGTAGAGCAGGGCGCAAAACGCCAGCAACCCCGCGTAAGCGCCAAAGCCGCCGCGCAACGCCGCCAGTTCCGCTATGCCGCGCTGCTGCGCAAACAACAGTGGCAGGCCCGCAGCCAGCGCGCCCAATGCGCCGCCGGAATCCTGCATGACGTTGTACCAGGCAAAGGTGCGCGTGCGATGTTCGTCGCTGGTCAGCGAGGGCAAGATGGCCTGCTCAAGAATCAGCGAGGCTCCGCGATCGCGGCCCATGCCGTTGAGTAACCCGAGAAACGCAGCCGCGCCAATGACGAAGGGGCTTGATGAAAGCGCAATGGTGGCGCCGCCCGCGGCCATGAGCAGCGAGAGTTCAAGCAAAAGGGCGCGGCGGCCCAGCCTGTCGCCCAGGAAGGTGGCCACGATGGCGGCGAGTGTCGCGCCTGCCAGGCCAATGCCGACTACAAAAGCGATCTCGCCCTCGGCAAATTCCAGGCGGGCAAGCTGGCCGCCCAGCATCACGGCGCCCATGCTCGTGGCCAGCGAGCGCGCAAAAGCGGTGGCATAGATAAGCAGGCGCGGGTTCAAGGACGATAACGATACATGCTTCTCACGGCACTGCCTGCGGTCATATTGCCGTTAAGCTTGGCGGTGGTGTAGGCGGGATAGGGCCCGCCGCGACCGTAAACGTCAGGAAGATTGTCGTTGGTCGCGTCCACGCGGTAGGCCATGGCCGTACCGTCTTTGTACCAGATGAAATCGGAGACACTCGCAAAGGCCGGGAGCGTACCGCTCAGGCGCAACGTGCCTCAGCCGTGTTCGGTAATTGCCGTCAGCTCGAACTGGCCATCCACCTGGTCATCGGCAATGTAGCCCACCCAGGCCGATGAAGGCGACCACGCCATGGCAACCACGTCGCCGGTGGCGGGCAGCGTGTGGCAGCTTTTCACGTTCATGCCGCCGCCGCTGCCCACGATGAACAACTCCTGGACGTCATCAAAGTCCTTGTCCGCCACGAAGGAAACTTTCGCGCCGCTTTGCGCGATGTCAAACAGCGTTACGTCGCCGCCCGCTACAAGCGGCTCGTTGAGTTTGAGCACGCCGCCGCCCACCGTCGCCATGTACAGCTCGACGACATCATCGGTGTCTTTGTCGGCCAAAAACGCCGCCTGGGAGCCGTTGTAGTTCCACTTGAACTCGGCCACGTCGCCTCCCAGCACGAGATTGCTGCTGAGGTTGGTGGGCGTGCCGCCGGACGGCGCGTTCCAGTAGAGTTCGAAAACATCGTTCGTCATGGCATCGGCGATGTAGCCAACGCGCGTGCTGTTGGGCGACCAGGCAAACACCGTTACGTCACCACCGGCAACCATGCTGCCGCTGACCTTGGTTGCCGCGCCGCCGGCGCTGGACACCACGAACAACTCAAAGGTCTCGTCGATAGCCTGATCGGCGAGGTAGCAAACGCTGCTGCCCGAGGGCGATGGCGCAAGCTTCAGCACGTCGCCGCCTGCAACCAGTGCGGGGCTCAGCGGCGTCAGGGCGGCCGTGGCGGCGTCGGCTTTGAAGAGTTCATCAACGCCCGCAGTATTGGCATCAGCGATAAAGCAAACGGCGGCGCTGCCCGCCCAGGCGAGGGACTTCACGTCTGCGCCCGTGGGCAGCGCGGCATTGAGCTTGAGCGGCGTGCCGCCGGTGGAGGCGACCACATAGAGTTCGAAAGTCTCGTCGGTATCCTGGTCGGCGAGGTAGGCCACCTTGGTGCCGTCGGGTGACCATTGCGCATCGGTTACGTTGCCGCCGGCAACAAGTGCGGCGTTGAGTTTGGTGTTGAGAGCGCCGCTTTGGTCGGCGCGGTAAAGTTCGTTCACGCCCGCGGTGTCTTTATCAGCGATGAAAATCAGCGGCGGCAGGTAAGTGGGCGGAGGAGGTGGAGGAGGCGGCGGCGAAGACCCGCCTGAACCCGAGGATCCCGAAGAACCACCTCCGCCGCAAGCCGCCAGCGAGAACGCCGCTAAGATGAATGTAGCCAGGACCAAAGCGCGCATGGACATACCGTTTCTCGGTTGCTCGCCGTCCCCAAGCTGTGTGGAAGGTACGCGCCAGGAAGTATAGCAGTGCGCGGGCAAATGGAAGTATTGCGTTTGTGGCGGCGGCGCGGTTAGTTTGCGCGGGGAGACCGGCATGAAAATCGTGTGCATCGGCGGCGGGCCCTTTGGGCTTTACGTCAGCATCCTGATGAAGAAGGCGGACCCTTCTCACCAGATCACGGTCTACGAGCGCAACCGGCTCGATGACACCTTTGGCTGGGGCGTGGTTTTCTCCGACGAAACGCTGGGCGGTTTTGAAGCCGCCGACGCCGAGAGCATGGCTGAAGTACGGCGCAACTTCGCCTACTGGAGCGACATCGACGTTTTCTTCAAGGGCGAGAAAATCCGCAGCACGGGCCATGGTTTCTGCGGCCTGGCGCGCGTGAAGCTGCTGCAAATCCTGGAAGCCCGCGCCGTAAAGCTGGGCACGAAAGTTGAGCACCTCGTTGAAGTCACCGATCTCGCGCGCTTCAAGGACGCCGACTTGATCGTGGCCTGCGACGGCGTGAACAGCCGCGTGCGCGACATGTACGCGCAAACGTTCAAGCCCTCGCTTGACTGGCGCAAATGCAAATTCTGCTGGCTGGGTCTCTCGCGCAAGCTGCCGGCGTTCACGTTCATCTTTAAGGAGAACGAGCACGGCTTGTTCCAGGTGCACGCTTACCCCTTTGACGACAAGACCAGCACATTCATCGTGGAATGCCGCGAAGAGGTTTGGAAGAAAGCCGGCCTCGACAAGGCCGACGAAGCGGCGACGGTCGCGTACATGGAGAAGTTGTTCGCCGAGGACATGCAGGGCGCAAGGCTGCTCACGAATCGCTCGCTGTGGCGCACGTTCCCGACGATTCGCAACGAGCGCTGGCACCACGAGAACGTCGTGCTCGTGGGCGACGCGGTGCACACCGCGCATTTCAGCATCGGCAGCGGCACCAAGCTCGCCATGGAAGACGCGATTGAACTGGCGAAGTGCCTGGGCGAATTGAAGGGCAAGCCAGTACCCGAAATTCTGGCCGAGTACGAAAAGCGCCGCCGGCCCGAAGTTGAGCGGCTGCAAAAGACCGCGCAAACCAGCCTGGAGTGGTTCGAGAACACGCAGCGCTACATGGGCATGACGCCATTGCAGCTCACGTTTTCGCTGATGACGCGCAGCAAAAGCATCACCTACGACAACCTGAGGCTGCGCGACCCCGAGTTGGTGCGCCGCGTGACCGAAGAGTGGACAAGTGGCGCAGGCGTCTCGCCTGCGGGCTTGCGGGCGTCTCGCCCGCAAGAAATCGGTAAGCACAATCGAGGCTACCTGCCACACTGGAAGAAGGACGGAGCGACCTACTTCGTGACGTTCCGGCTGGCCGATGCGCTATCAAGCGGTGAGCTGAGCGCGCTTGAAGCTGAATTGCGTAAGCTGGAGAAACAACTGAAGGCGATCGGCAATCCAAAGAACACGCAGGATCTCGCCCGGCAAATCGCATCTGCCAAAGCAGAACGCATCGAACAGTTGCTCGACAATGGCCATGGTCAGTGCTTGCTCAAAGATAGGCGATGCGCGGAGATTGTTGCCAACGCTATCAAGCACTTTGATGGCGCGCGGTACTCCCTTCACGCGTGGTGCGTCATGCCCAACCATGTGCACGTTGTCCTGACACCCATGACCGGTCACGAGTTGAGCGAGATAATCCACTCCTGGAAATCGTTTTCAGCCAAGGAGTGCAATCGCGTGTTGGGACGTAGCGGCACATTCTGGCAGAGTGAAGCGTACGATCACATCGTGCGCGATGAGGGAGAGTTTGCACGCGGCATTGCTTACGTGCTATCCAATCCGGTGAAGGCTGGACTCAAAGAATGGCCTTGGGTAGGCGATTCGTCCGGGCAAGATGCCCGGACGCCCGCAGGCAAGATGCCTGCGCCACCAACGACCGATGCGCCGCCTGACGTCAAGCCTGTCTCGGATCGCCTCAAGAAAGTCAGCAATACGGGCGCTGATGTTCCGCCACCGGTGTTTACGCCCTTCACCCTGCGCGGCTGCACTTTGCCCAACCGCGTCGTCGTTTCGCCCATGTGCATGTATTCCTACAACGATGGCATGCCCGGCGACTGGACGCTTGTTCACCTGGGATCGCGGGCAATTGGCGGCGCGGGCCTGATCATTGCGGAAGCGACGGCCGTTGCGCCCGAGGGTCGCATCACTCCCGGCTGCGCGGGCATTTATCGCGATGAGCACGTGCCCGCCTGGAAACGCGTCGTCGATTTCGTCCACGCCCACAGCACCGGCAGGATCGGCCTGCAAATCGGCCACGCTGGCCGCAAAGCCTCATGCGACCTACCCTGGAAAGGCGGCAAGCCACTGAAGGAAGGCGCGTGGCCAACCGTGGCCGCTTCCGCCATTGCCTATGATTCCGGCTATCCCGTGCCGCGCGAAATGACTCACGATGACATCAAGAAGCTGCGCGCCGATTTCGTGGCCGCGGCCTCGCGCGCGCATTCCGCGGGCTTTGACTGGCTCGAGTTGCATTACGCCCACGGCTATCTCCTCAACTCATTCATCAGCGCGCTGTCCAACCAACGCAGCGACGAATACGGCGGCTCGCTCGAAAAGCGCATGCGCCTGCCGCTCGAAATCCTGCGCGACGTGCGCAGCGTGTGGCCCGAGGAAAAACCCATCTCCGTGCGGCTTTCCACCACCGAGTGGGCCGAGGGCGGCTTGAGCGACGCCGATCGCGTTTACATCGCGCAAGCACTGATCGAGAACGGCGCAGATATCATTGATTGCTCGGCCGGCGGCGTGGTGCCGCAGCAAAAACCCGTGTACGGCCGCATGTTCCAGGTGCCGTTCTCCGACCAGATCCGCAACGAAGCCGGCGTGCCCACCATGGCCGTGGGCAACATCCAGAACGCCGACCAGTGCAACACCATTCTGGCCGCCGGCCGCGCCGATCTGTGCATGCTGGCGCGCGCGCACCTGGCGAATCCCTTCCTCACGCTGCACGCGGCCGAGCACTACGACGTGGACGTGCCCTGGCCCAACCAATATCTCGCCGCCAAGCCGCGCCGGAGGATGGGATGAGCGACGAGCGCATGCTTGTGGATCTCACACCGCTGAAAGGCTGGCGCGGCTTCCTTTATCACGCGGCGGTGCACATCGCGGCGGGGCTGTGGCGCGTGCTGTTTTTCTGGAAGCTGACGGGCGTGGAGAACATCCCGCGCCAGGGCCCGCTGATCGTGATTTCAAACCATCCCAGTTACCTCGACCCGCCGACTCTCGTGGGCATGATGATCTACTTCGCGCAGCGCGATCTTTCGATCATGGCCTGGGACAAGCTCTTTCGCGTGCCGCTGGTCAGTTTCTGGGTCAAGGCCTACAAGGCCTTTCCCGTCGATCGCGCCAACCCCGGCCGCGGGCCCTATCAAACGCTGCTGCGCATCCTGCAGCAGGGCGGCGCGGCGGGCATATTTCCGGAGGGCAGCCGCACCCACGGCCAGCTCATGGGCGAGTGGAAACCCGGCGCACTGCGCGCCGCCTTTGCCACCAAGTCCACGATTCTGCCGGTGACGATGGTGACCACCGGCGAGTTCTGGCCGCGCCATGCGTGGCGGCCGCGCTTCTTTCGCCGCCAGGAAATTGTCGTGCACAAGCCTCTGACCTACGAGCAATACATGGCGGACAAGCCGCCGGAGATGCACGAGAAGCAGTGGCAGGATGAAATGGAAAAGCGCGTGCGCGCGATTATCAATGAGCCCATCGTGCGCCGCATGCAGGACAGCGAGCGCCGCAAGCTGGAGCTGATCGAGAAGCGCCTGCCGGTCAAGCCCGTACCCGGTGCCGCACAGGCGCGGCGCAATCGCTTGAAGGAAGCCATGGCCAGGCTGGCCGGCTGATCCTACTTGCCCCACTTGGCGAGTTGAAACCGGCCGCCGATGCTTTCCGTGAACGCCTGCATATCGAGCGTGTGCTGGTAGCCCATGTCGAGACCGATATTGAAAAAGCTGATGGGCTGGTAGCGCGTGGCCTCAAGGTAGAGCTCGCGGATCCTGGGCAGCTTCGTTGAGATGCCGCGCTGAAACGCGCCATCGTTGACAAAATAAACGGCGCGGACTTTGGGGTCTTCGAGTGCCGCGGCGACGTTCTCAAACCAGGCGCACAGGCCAAACACGTCGCGCTTGGCCAGCCACTCCTCGGCGATCTTGAGGTTCTCGGGCGTGACGGGCTGAACGCCTTTTTCAAAGGCCGCCTGGCGCTGCGCAAAGGGCGGGAAGTTGGAAACGTAGCGGTATGTCAAAACCTGAAAGTTGGAGTCTTTGCCCAGGCCCTTGAAGGTGTTGCGCATTTCGTCGCGCGCGAGCACAAAGCGCGTGCGCGTGTCATTGGCAACGGGGCTGGTCATCGTGCCCGTGGTCTGGATCACGAAGCAGGAATCCTGATTGAGCACGGGAACTTCAAAGAGCACGCCGGTGTCGCCGTCGCCGCCCTCAGAAACCAGCTTGGCGCTGGGCGAGCGCAGCCAGCCTCCAGAGGGGCGTTCGCGCTTCTTGGCCGGGCCGCGCGCCTTGCCGACCTCGTTCCAATAGAAGCTCCAGGCATCGGCGGAGTAGCCCTTGCGCTCGCCGGTGAGATCCTCGAGTGCGTGCACCAGATCATAGCGCAACGCACCCTTCTCGAGCGGCAGGCGCGCCAGCAGCAGATCCACGCACAGCGGCTGCCAGAGATCGACCAGCGCCTCGATGGTGCGCCGACGCACGCGCCAATCCGCGTCTTTCAACAGCGCGGCAAGCGCGCTCTGTGCGGCGTTTGCCGCTTCGGCGCCCAGCTTCGCCAAGGCCTGCGCGCACGCGATGCGCGCGCGGTAGTCCTTGTGATCCGAGGCCAGGCACAGGCTCTTGACCCAGGCATCGGGGCCCAGCGCCGCCAGGCCATCGGCCGCGCCCGCCACGCACAGGCCGTCTTTGTCGCTGAGCAGGCGCTCGATCTTCGCGGCCGATTCCTGCCGGCCCAGCCTTCCCAGCGCGGCGGCGCAAGCACCGCCGGCCGCGCCACGGGCGTTCATGCCGTCATTGAGCGCGCGCAGCGCTTTTTCACTCGCGATTTTCTCCAGGGCCAGGGCGCAGGCCACGCGCACATCGGCGTTGCGTTGGCCGCGCAGGATGCCAAACAGCGGCGCCACGGCGTCCTCGCACTTGCGCGCGCCCAGCACCAGCGCGCAGCGGCGGCAGGTGTCGTCTTCTTTAGAGCCCAAGCCCTGCTTGACCAGGATTTCGTTGACACCATCGCCCTTGAGGCCGGCGAGCAGAACCTCGGACTCCTCGCGCACATGCAGGAATTCATCGTTGAGCAGGGCCACAAACTTGGCCGCCACATCGTTTCCGCCAACGGCGGCAAGCTGGCGCATCAGGGGAATGCGCTCGTCCTGCTTTTCGGCGTCGCTCTTGTAGCTGTCAATGCGGGCCAGATCGCCGCGCACGTCGCCCGAGGGCACAATCTCCTGTCCCAACGCGGCTTCATTGGGCGCAAGCGCCAGCAGCAAAGTTGCGGCAAAGATTGCCCCAAAACGCAGCACGCCCACCCCCGGGCCGCTATGTCACAAGTTTGCCATTAGCGCGGCAATGCCCGCGAAATCTGCGCGTATTCAATCAGATACAATGTGAGAGTGCGCTAGCGCAAAGCGGGCAATTCGCCCGAGCCGGTCTTTTTCTTGGCCGAGTTGCGCTTGCACGCTTCTTTGACGTGCACGGCAAGCTCGCTCATACGGAAGGGGTTGGCCATGGACTGGTAAACGCCAAGCTGGTCGAACTGTTCCAGCTCCCAGTCGCTGACCGGCGGCGTAATCAGGATCAGCGGAATCGTGCGCGCGTGCAGCGCATCCATGAACATGCCCAGATTCTCGATGCCGGCGGCCCCGCACAGCGTGTAATCAAGGATGATCACGTGGGGCGGCTTGTGCTCAACGACTGCCTCGGCTTCTTCAAGGGTGCCCACGGCGCGGCATTGAACGTCAGCCAGATCGGCCAGGCGCTGGCACAACCCGGAAGCCTGATGGTTTGCAGCGACCAAAAGTGCGCGCGACAAGTGGCTGGTACGGCGCTTCATCGTGTCTCTCACTGCGGTCGAGGAACTTCAGTATGGCAACGACCCAAAAGTGAAGTGGGGCACAATGCCAAAGCAAATTGCACATGTAAAGTGAATTGCACAGTCATAACACCGATCAGGGCCCGCAGGTCAGGCCGGATCTTGCATTGCCCGGCGAGCGTCGAGCAGCCGGTAGGCAAACATCCCCGCCAGCATGCACGCCACGAAGATGGCCGCGCCCGCGGTCGGGCGGCCCAAAATCGTGATCGCCGGACCCGGGCAAACGCCCGCCAGTCCCCAGCCGATGCCAAACAACGCAGAGCCCAGCAATACCTGGCGGTCAAGGTCGTGGCGCACGACATCGGGCCACGCACCGCCCAGAAGCGGGCGCGGCCCGGGCCGCAGCTTCCATGAAATAAGAAAGACCGGAATCGCCGAGCACATCACGAACATGAGCGCCGGGTTCCAGGCGCCGGCGAAATCGAGAAAACCCAGCACAACTTCGGGCCGGGTCATGCCCGAAAGGCCTAGGCCAAGGGCAAACACAACGCCCAGCAAAAGCGCCGCGATGATTTTCATGTCAGGCCCCCGCCACATGCCGCGCGATAAATACCGTGGCGGCCGCTGTGGCCATGAAAGTGCAGGTGGCCACAATCGAACGCCGCGAAAGGCGGCCTATGCCGCAAACTCCATGGCCGCTGGTGCAGCCGCCGGCCATGCGCGTGCCCAGGCCCACGAGCAAACCACTGGCCGCTATCAACACATAGGATGAGTGAATCGACTCCGGCAAGGCCGAGGGCATATAGAGCGCCAGACCAACGCCGCCGAGAAGCAAGCCAAATAGGAACGCAAACTTCCAGGCCGCCTCGCCCCTCTCGCCAACCATCACGCCATAAATCGCACCCGAGCAACCCGCAGTCTTGCCGGTCAAGAGGAACCAGCCACCCGTAGCCGCGCCAATCATCAGGCCGCCCAAAAGCGGACCCTTCAAGGTTTCAATGTCCATGGGATGAGAGGTAAGCAACCGTGAGTCAGAGCCGCAACGAGTTGCACCGTGACGAAATCCCGCTTTCCCGAATCGGAAGTTCGTCCCATTCGTTCAAAGCATCATGAACTTCAAGCCAAACCTGCTGGTGCTGCTGGCGTTGATTCTTGGAACCATTGTTGGATGGCTCGCAAGTCAATGGTCTCAGCCGGCACCCGCGCCTCGCGTCTCGCACGAGCCCGCCGAAACAGTCGTACCGGAGCCAAAACCGGCAGAGAAACCACCTTCACCCGAGCACACCCCTCAGCCCGCGCCGGCGTTCGATTTCAAGTCCCTGATGGAGAAGTGGTACGCTGAAGGACAGATCGACAGCGACAAGCACAGCGGCACAGTCACCGCGCGCGTCGTGGACGAAAACGGCGCGGCTATGCCGGGCATCAAGGTCTTCTGCCGCTGGTACACCTACGACGACAAAGACAAGCACCCCTATTTGAAGAGTGCGGATGACGATCGCGCGCTCTACATGGAAGCACTGGTGCGCTACTACCTGCGCTCACTGAAGCGCACCGACAATGCCACCAGATCGCAGACCTCTGACGCCAACGGCTCTGTGTCGTTTACCGGCATCCCCCCTCGAGGCGCATCACTGTTCATTGAACACCCCGAACTCCGTCTCATCGGAGCTGACGGTTCCGAGTCCGTTGGCGCGCTGCCGGGGTCAGAGGCAGAATTGCGGCTGGCGCGCCCCTGCAACGTCACGATTTCGGTTTCCTGCCCCGCAGCACCTGCGGGTTTAGCCGTCGATATCTTCATCAACGAACCTCGCGGCCGGCGCGGGCAACTCAAATGCGACCTTGGACAAAGTGCAAACATCAAACTGTTGCCGGGCACCTATTCCGCGCGGACCCATTGCAAAGACCGGCGCGTTCAATTGATGCCTTGCGAGTTCGAGATCAAGCTGGGTCAGCATGAGCTCTCCGTCTCGCTGGATGTAGAGCTCATGCCGCGCCTGTGGGGCGAGGTGAGGTTTTCCGGGTCTTCACCCCTGCGCGCACAGGTCATCGCCATCAAGGCGCGACACGGCCTGAACGATGAGGCGCTACTGGAAACGCGCAACGCGCGCGAGCAGTTGACGTGCGACCTTTACGGAGGCAGTCGCTTCAGCTTTCAAGATCCCTCGCCAGGCGAGTATCTGGTCGCGCTCAAGGTGGGCGAAAAGATCCTCGCCACGACCCGCCATGTAGCTTCGCCCGAGAGCCCGGAAGTCATACTCACCGCTTCAGGCCCGACGGCAGAGGAATGCCTCGTCGTCAGTCTCTATCTGCCAGACGGCCAGCCGCGTGATGACCCGCAGTTTTACTGGCGCGGCCAACAAGGCTCGCGCTTTGACCGCTTTGTAGTCTGGAAGGAGTCGTCAACGCGCTACCGGCTATGGGTAGGCCCTCGGCCCAAGGACAACAAAGACTTCCCCGGCACCTTGATTGTGAGCCTTCAAGGCTACGGCACCGCGCAGGTCGCAACGCGGTCACTGCACGACAACGTGCTCGTAACATTTCAAAGGACGCTTGGCGCGAGGATCATCATCAAGGGCGTACCCGATGAGTTGAAGCGCCAGGTCTTCGTCAGTTTAGAGGCGGCGCTTCTGGCGCAGATGGACTACTACGGTTACCACGGCCATTACGTCGAAAATAGCGGCTACAAAGCCGGCGCGCTCATTTTCCGAGCGCAGGGACTGCAACCGGGAAAGTACGCGGTCACCGTCCGTTTTCGCAACTTGGGCGACGTGGCCGGCGTGAACGCAGAATTCGAGGTTAGCCAGGACCAGCAAGACCTCGAAGTCTCGCTGCCGGAATACCACGAGGTCACGATCGACGCGTCAAAATACATGCCGCAAGAAAGCGCCTACATGAACGCAGCGGGATCACGCGGCACGCGAACGGTCAGCTTCGACCGCGGCGGTATGGCGCTGGTGCGCTGGCTTCCCACGGGAAAATACACGCTGCATTGCCTCATCGGCGAAGAGTCCAAGCCCTTCGAAATCAACGTGACCGCCAGCGGCACGATCAAGCTGCCCTAGCGTTTGCGTGATCTCGTGCCGGGCAGGCCGCTTGATCGCGTGCATGTGACGCGCACCGGCTTGGCTTGGGGCTTTGGCGCGGGGTGTGGCTTGCAACCCGCCTTGGAGGCGGGCGCGCCAATAATCCCCTGGAAGCCGCCTGTCAAGCGGAATGTGCGGATGTGGAAAGCTCAAACCCGCTTGGCAAGCGGCTTTGCAGCCTGGTCATGCGTTGATTTTTTGAAAGGGCGCTTGATTTGGCGCTGCGTGCGCACTATCTTCCCCGTGTCGCAAGGGATTGTGGTGCGAAAGTACGCGGGTTTGCGAGGTATGTCCCCAACCCCCGTGTTTCTCGGCATTCCAGACTACCCAAAGCGGCAAGAACCGTCACAATTGTTTCTGACACACAATGGGTAGTAGTTTTCCACCCGCTGCAAACTGTTTCCGGGATGTTCCCGGGCATGACTTTTCTTTTCCGTTTTCTATTCAGGAGATGACATGAACAAAGCCCAACTCGTTGACATTCTGCTCAAGAACAAGGAAGCCGGTTTTGAGAGCAAGGCCGGTGCGGAACGCGCTTTTGACGCCGTGATCGGCGCCATCAAGGAAGGCGTTTCCAAGGACGGCCGCGCCCAGATCATCGGCTTTGGCACGTTCAGCAAGCGCACCCGCGGCGCGCGCAACGGCCGCAACCCCCAGACCGGCGCGCCCATGAAGATCGCGGCCTTCACGACCGTCGGCTTCAAGGTCGGCAAGGAATTCAAGGACGACGTGAACAAGAAGGGCAAGAAGTAACTCGTTGCCCCATGAATTCACCCACCGGCCGCGCTCGCGCGGCCGGTTGTGTTTTCAGAATTCGTAATGAGCCCCGGACGGCAGTCCGGGGGCCGAGGTGCGTAGAAGTCGCGTTTCCCGGCCCCCGCGCTCCCGCGCGGGGCTCATTGCGATGTTCCGCTTGGCTCGCGCTGATTTGCCGCTAGAATGAACGGTCCACGGTAGTGACGGTTATCCACAATGAGACCACTCACCTTCAGCCTGGCCCTGCTGATGCTGCTCGCGCTTCCCGGCCTGGCCGTAGCCGACGACGCCCAGAACGCCAAGCTCGAGGAACTGTGGAAGACCGGCTCGCTCTGGCAGGTCGGCGACAACATTCCCAAGGTCGAAGCCGCGCGCAAAGAAATCGTAGCCGCGGGCGACGCCGGCCTCGCCTTTGCATTCACGAAACTGGGCAGCAGCGACGGCCTTGAGTACCGCTGCATCGAGGCGGTGTTTAAAGGCTTCGGCGCCAAGGCCCTGCCGGGCCTGCTGGAACGCATGGGTCACGAGGACGTCAAAGTCCGCCGCAACGTGGCCGCGATGTTTGGCGTGATCGACGACAAAAGCGCGGCTGCGAAAATGGTCGAGCACTTGAAGAAGGAAAGCGACCTGCGCTGCAAGGTGGGCCACCTGCAAACGCTTGCGCGCTGGAAGGAACCCACAGCGCTTGACCCCCTGATCGAATGCACGCGCGTAACGCAAGAGCAGGAGCCGCTGGCCGAACGCCTGAAAGTGCGCATCGTCCCGCTGCTGGGGAATTACGAGGACGAGAAAGCGATTGCACGCCTGATTGAGTTGCTTGAAGATGCAGCCTTTTTCGTGCGCGATGCCGCGCGGGATGCTTTGAAGGGAAGCGCGGCTGGCAGGAAGGAGTGTGTGGCATGGGCAATAGGCCAGTTCTACGGCGACGATCGCTGGCCTTCCGATTCCAATCGTCTGAGGCTGACTGTTCAGGTATGCGCAATTGTTGTTTCGAGAGATTCGCGACTGGCACTTGAACGGTACGTCAAGCACCCCGTCGCTCCCGTGTGTGCGCAGGCGGCAACTTGTATTGCGAACTGGATGATCGAACGGAACAAGGAATACAAGAAATCCATCGCATCGGCGACAGATACAGACCGTCGCGAAGCCTTGACGTTCGAGTTTGAAAAAGACGGCCGGCACGTACTCGGAGCGTTGAATGACGTGCTCGAAAAAGAAGACGACCCTGCCGTTCTTGCGGCCCTTGAACGAGCATTATCGACGGTGAGAGAAAACACGGCGCGCTAACCCGCGACATCTGTTCAACGGCGCTTGAAGGGCAACAGCACACGGGCCGGGAGGCCCGTGCTACAAACAACGGCGCGTATCGCGCCTCGCGTAGCAAACGGAGCAACCATGAATCTCTTTGGATCACTTGTCAGCGCCGATGACGCGCAGGACCTCATTCTCGCCAAACTCAAGCCGATCACCGATACCGAAACCATCGACCTTAAAGATGCCAGCGGCTACGCGCTTGCCGAAGACATCAAGAGTTCCATGGACGTGCCCGCCTTTGACCGCGCCGCCATGGATGGCTACGCCGTCATCGCCGCCGACCTCCATGAGCCGGCCATGCTCAAGATCGTCGGTGCCGCATTTGCCGGCAAGCCCTTCAAGGGCTCGCTCAAGCGCGGCGAGTGCATCGAGATCGCCACCGGCGCCGCAATCCCCAAGGGCTGCGATGCCGTGGTCATGGTCGAGACCGTGCAGGTCGTGGGCCAGGCGGTGCAGTGCAAGCAGGCTGCACGCGTGGGCGACAACATCACGCGCCGCGGAGAAGACATCACGCGTGGCGAAGTCGTGGTCAAGAAGGGTACGCTGCTCGGCCCGGGCCAGGTGGCGGCGATTGCGATTTGCGGGCGGCCGCGCATCAAGGTCTTCCGCAAGCCCGAGGTGCTGATCTTCACCACCGGCGACGAAGTGGTAGCGCCGGGCAAGGCCCTGAAAAACGGCCAGGTCTACGACTGCAACAGCTTCGCCATGATGGCCATTGCGCGCCGCGCGGGCGCAAACGTTACTTACAAGGCCAACGTGCCCGATACCCAGGCCGCGCTGTTGAAGGTGGTTTCACAGAGCGCCAGGAAGTTCGACCTGATCGTGTTCTCGGGCGGCACGAGCGTGGGCAACAAGGATTTCGGCTTTGAGGTGGTGAACAAACTGGGTGATGTTTACGTGCGTGGCGTGGCGATCAAACCCGGCAAACCGGTACTGTTCGGCACGGTGGGCAAGTGCGGCGTGTTTGGCATGCCCGGCTATCCCACAAGCTGCCTGCTGACTGCCGAGCTGTTTTTGGCGCCCGCCGTGCGCAGGCTTGCTCACACCGACGACCACCACAAGGCGCGGCGCGCGGCCAAGCTGGGCCACGAAATCAAACAGGACAAGACCAAGCAGCAGCTTGTGCCCGTGCGCATCGACGAAAACGACCTGGCCTGGAGCACGTTCAAGGGCAGCGGCAACATCACCAGCCTGTCGCAGAGCGTGGGCTTCATCTCGATTGACGCCGGCGATGGCGTGATTGCCAAGGGCGTGGAGCTGGTCGTGAACGTGATCAAGTAATGCTCGAACTCTTCGGCATCGGCGTTTACAAGCCCATTGAAGGCGCGCGAGCAGGCGATCGCGCGCCTGATTTTTCGCTGCGCAACCACGAAAACCGCGAAACAGCTCTGCACGATCTGCTGGGCGAAAAGCCGCTGGTGCTGGTGTTCTACCCGCGCGCCAGTTCGCCCGTCTGAACGATCCAGATGTGCGCCCTGCGTGACAGGGACGCCGACCTGCGCGCCCGCGCAAGAGTGGTCGGCATCAGTTATGGCGATGTCGCGACCATGCAGCGCTTCATCAAAGAACAGGCTCTGCCCATGGAGATGCTCAGCGACACGGACAAATCGGTCGCGAAGAAGTATGGCGTCTATGGTTTTTTCGCGCCCGCGCGCGTCACCTTTGTGATCGACGCCAAGGGCGTGATCCGCGCGGTGATCAGCAAGGTCAGCGCCAGGGGCCACGCCCAGCAGGTGATTGACGCGCTCGATCAGGCCGGGCTTTGATCGGGCGTCCGGATTGGCGTCGTGAACAACGCTGCACAAAGTACCCACAGGCCTTGCATTGTCGCGCCGCACTCTATGATTGCCGCATGGAGCGCATTGCCCTGTTGCCGCCCGACGTCGCCAACAAGATCGCCGCAGGCGAAGTGGTCGAGCGTCCTTCGAGCGTGGTCAAGGAACTTGTCGAGAACGCGCTCGATGCCGGCGCCACGCGCATCGAAATCGCGCTCACCGATGCCGGCAAAACGCTGATTCGCGTCACCGATAACGGCAAGGGCATCCACCCCGACGATTTCCTGCTCGCGCTTTCCGCCCATGCCACAAGCAAGCTTTCGCGCGCCGAAGACCTGTTTGGCATTGAAACCATGGGCTTTCGCGGCGAAGCCCTGGCCAGCATTGCCTCCGTATCGCGCCTGAAGCTGATCTCCAAGCGCGCCGCCGATGTCCATGCCAGCGAGCTTGCCTGCGACGGCGGTCAACTGGGCGAATTGCGCGCCAATGCCGCGCAGAACGGCACCACGATTGAGGTGCGCGATTTGTTTTTCAACCTGCCCGCACGCCGCAAATGGCTGAAGTCGGACAGCACGGAGTTCTCGCATATTATTGAGCTGGTGCAGACGCTGGCGCTGGCCCACCCCGTCATCGCGTTCACACTCAGCCACGGGCCGCGCGTTGCCATTGACGTGCCGGCGCAGGACCAGGCGGCGCGGCTTCAGGCGCTTTATGGCGATGCCTTCAAGGAAGGCATGCTTGAACTGCACGAACACGAGAGTTACGCCCGCCTTGACGGCTATCTCGCGCCGCCGGGCACGCATCGGCCCAATGGCAAAGGCTTGCAGCTCTATGTCAACGGCCGCCCGATCCGCGACCGCTCGCTGATGCAGGCGGTGATGCTGGCCTATCGTGAATTCCTGCCGCCGGGGCGCTTTCCGGTGGCCTATCTATTTTTGCACGTTGATCCGGCCACGGTGGACGTGAACGTGCACCCGGCCAAAACGGAAGTGCGTTTTCTGGAGCAGAACCGGCTCTTTGCCCTGATCAAGAGCGCCATCACGGAGCGCCTGATCGGCTCGGGTGTGCTGCCGAAGATTTCGTTTGCGGTCAACCGCATGCCCTTTGCGGGGCCGCAGGCGCGACCCGACTCACCCTTTGAGCCCGTGGGCGAACTCACTTCGCCTCCGCCGGGCCAGATGTTCTCGGGCGAGGCATTGATCGGCGCACGCGCCGCCGAGCAACGCTGGGCGGATGCCCGCAGCGTGCTGGCGCAAGTGGTCGAATCCATGCCCAGCGCTCCGGTAGCCGTGGCCGCGCATGAAAAAAGCGAGCCGGCGGGAGATGCCGCCGTTGCAACCGTCAGCATTGCCGCACCGGCACACTCCGAATTCAGGACACAGAATTCAGAGTTCGCCCCAAGCCTGCTGGCCGGCGCGAAGGGACTTTTCCAGGTCGCCAACACCTACATCATCGTCGAGCTCGCCGACTCCATGGTGATTATCGACCAGCACGCGTTCCATGAGCGCATTCTGTATTGGCTGCTGGAGCATCGGCTGCGCGAAGCGCCGCTGGAGCGCCAGCGCCTGCTGGTGCCGCAGCCGCTGAATCTCTCTCTGGCCGCGCGCGAGCTGGCGCTTTCGCAGCGCGATGCGCTCGCCCAGTTCGGCTTTGAGCTTGAGGAGTTCGGGCCCGATTCGCTGGCGCTGACAGCCGCGCCGAAATACAGCGTGCGCCGCAAGCACGCTGAAATGATTGTGGAACTGTGCGAAGAACTCGCCCAGGGCCGCAAGCCGGCGGATCTGGGCACGATGCGCAAGTCGCTCGTCGAGATGGTGGCATGCAAAGCCGCGATCAAGGCCAATGACGCGCTGACACCCGAGCAGATCCGCGATTTGCTGCGTTTGGGCGAAACCGTGCCGCACACGTACACGTGCCCGCACGGCCGGCCGACAACCTATCGCGTGCCGTTCACGGACTTGGAGAAAGTGTTCCACCGGAGATGACGCGGGTTTGCGGTGCGCCGTTGGCGGTTGGCCGTAAACCGCGAACTGCCCAGCGCAAACCGTGGCTTTGACTTTCCTGTCCGCCAACACACAATCGCACGCCATGCCCGACGACAACGAACAAGCCGAAGGCCAACAGGCGACTTCCTCCACGCTGCCCTGCGCGCAGTGCGGCGCCGAGCTTGAGTTCAAGCCGGGCCAGGGCACGCTCAAGTGCCAGTATTGCGGCCATTCGCAGACGATCACGTTTGCCGCCGGGGCCGCGGTCATCGAGTACGACCTCAACGACGCCATGGCGCGCTACCTGGGCCAGGCGCAGGTGCCGCCGCCTTCGGGCGTGCGCCAGATCAAGTGCCAGGAGTGCAGCGCCGAAATCATCGTGCCTGCGGGCGAAGAAACGGCGCGCTGCGATTACTGCGGCTCGCGCAAGACGCTGCAAGTCGAGATGCCGGCGCAAGTGCTGCGCCCCGCCAGCGTGCTGCCCTTTCGCTTTGAAAGCCCCGAAGCCGAGCAGAAGTTCCGCGCCTGGCTCAAGGGTCTGTGGTTTCGGCCCAACGCGCTCAAGTCGCGCAATACGGTCGAAGAACTCAACGGCATCTACGCGCCCTACTGGACCTTTGACAGCCAGACATCGGCATTCTGGACCGCCCAGCGCGGCGACTATTACTACGTAACCGAGCATTACACGGACAGCCAGGGCAAGCGCCAATCGAAACAAGTCCGCAAGACGCGCTGGACCTGGGTTTCCGGCGCGCGCCGCGACCACTTTGACGACTGGCTGGTGTGCGCCAGCAGCCAGTTGCGCGAACGCCTGAAATCGCTCGTCGAGGAAATCGAGCCCTTCCCCACGCGTGAACTCGTGCCCTTTGACGAAAAATTCCTCGCGGGTTTCCGCGCCGAGCGCTACTCCGTCGATCTCAAGCAGGGCTGGCAGATCGCCAAAGACGGCATCTACGCCGAGGTCACCACGCGCTGCTCGCGCGATGTCGGCGGCGACACCCAGCGCATGCTCAACGTGCGCGCCAGTTTCTTTGGGCAAAGTTTCAAGCTCACGCTGCTGCCGCTTTACGTGCTGGCGTATCGCTTCAACAACAAGGTCTACAACGTGCTGATCAACGGCGCGACGGGCGAAGTGCAGGGCCAGGCTCCGCTGAGCTGGATCAAGATCACTCTGCTGATCCTGGGCATCCTGGCGCTGTGCGGCGGTGTTTACGGCCTGGTGGTGGCCTTTGGCGGCAAGTAATCGGCAGTGCACGGCTGCGGCCCCTGTAGCCGCATCGTGAGCGAGCAAGAGAGCTTCGTGCCTGAACGCAAGACACCCGTGCTTCGCGGCGACCGCCTGACCAAGCGCTATGGCGGGCGCACCGTCGTGCGCGGCATCTCGATCGAAGTCGGCCAAAGCGAGATCGTGGGCCTTCTGGGCCGCAACGGCGCGGGCAAAAGCACCACGTTCAAGATGCTTGCGGGCCTCGTGCCGCCCGAGGGCGGCGAAGTCTGGCTCGGCGGTGAAGACGTGACCGGCCTGCCCATGCACCAGCTCGCGCGCAAGGGCATGGGCTATCTCGCGCAGGAGCCCACGATTTTCGCCAAGCTCAGCGTCGAGGACAACCTGCGCATCGTGCTTGAGAACTCGAAGCTCGCGCACAGTGAGCGCGCCAAACGCCTTGAGGAACTGTTCGAGGAATTCGGCCTGGGCCGCGTTCGCGCCAACCTGGCGGGCCGCTGCTCAGGCGGCGAGCGCCGCCGCCTCGAAATCGCGCGCACACTGATCAACGAGCCCAAAGTGATCCTGCTCGATGAGCCCTTTGCCGGCGTCGATCCCATCGCGGTTGAAGACCTGCGCGGCCTCGTCAGCGGGCTGGTCAACAAAGGCATGGCGATTTTGCTGACCGATCACAACGTCAATGAAGTGCTGCCCATGACCGACAGAAGCTACATCATCGTCGAGGGCCAGGTGATCAAGGAAGGCCCCCCGCGCGAAATCGCCGCCGATGAAATCGTGCGCAAGGAATACCTGGGCGAGCGCTTCAAGCTCGACGAAGGCAGCATTCGCAAGCCTCGCGTGTCGTGACTTGTCGCGACAGTGCCAATTGAAGATTGGCAATCCATAATCGAAAATCTCCCAGCGTAAAGGCCCTTGGCAACCCTTGTCCGGCTCTTAACCTAACCACCATGTCCGGCCACAGCAAATGGCACCAGATTCGCCACAAGAAGGCGCGCTCCGACAAAAAGCGCGCCAAGGAGTGGTCGATTCTCTCGCGCAACATCATCGTTGCGGCCCGCGGCGGCGGCGGCGATCCCAAAGCCAACTACAAGCTCGCCTTTGCGCTTGAAGAGGCCAAAGCCGCGAACATGCCCGCCGTCACCGTCGAGCGCGCGATCAAGCGCGGCACGGGCGAAATCGCGGGCCAGGATCCTGAGGAACTCACCTACGAGGGCTACGGCCCGGGCGGCGTGGCGATCATCGTGGAAGCGCTCAGCGACAACCGCGCGCGCACCGCACCCGCGGTCAAACACGCGTTCGAGAAGAACGGCGGCAACCTGGGCACAACGGGCAGCGTGACGCGCCAATTCGAGCGCCAGGGCATTATCCTTGTCGAGAAAGACAAAGCGCCCGAAGATGCGTTGCTGGAAATGGTGGCCGATGCCGGCGCTGACGACCTTGACTCCAGCGGCGAATACTACGAGATCAAGACCACGCCCACGAAGTTCGAGCCCGTCAAGAAGGCGCTCAAGGACCGCAAGATCAAGATTGAATCGGCCGAGCTCGTGCAGGTGCCCTTGATGACCAAGCCCGTGGACGAAGAGAACGGCAGGAAGCTGATCAAGCTCATCGAATTGCTCGAAGAGCTCGATGACGTGCAGCATGTGTTTGCCAACCACGAACTCCCCGAATCGCTGATGTCGCAGCTGTAGGGGCGGCTACATGTCGCCCCTGTGTGAGGCAACCATGGCCGACGAAGCGCTGCACCTCAAGCTCACAGGCATCGCGGGTTTCATCAAAGGCGAGTCGTTCACGCTCAGGCCGGGCTCGATCAGCGTGATTGGCCGCTCGCGCTCGTGCGATATCTCGCTGCGCGAGCTCAAGCAGGGCCGCGAAGACGACGAAGGCGCCAAGGAAGACCACTACAAGACCGTCAGCCGCCAGCATGTGCGCATCAGCTTCAAAGACAGCAGCGAAGTAATGATCGAAGATCTCTCGCACAACGGCAGCTACCTGGACGGTGCGCGCATCCAAAGCCGCGCTTCGATCAGCGATTTGGCCAAGAAAAGCCATGAGTTGAGGCTGGGCACGAACGAAACGTTCAAGCTCGAACTGGCCAAAGCGGAAAAGACCAAGGCCTCGCCCAAAATCCTGGTCAAGCGCGGTGACTAGCGCAGATGCAGGGGCGAGGCGTCAAACGGCCTGAACCAGATCTAGCGAACCAGCGTGACGACCGCGCCGTCTTTCATCTCGACGGTGAACAGGCGGCTGCTCATGCCTTCGCCTACAAGGCGATACATGCAATCGGCGTGCGCGTTGAATTTCAGGGCGCCCGTTGAAACGCGCTCGCTTTCGATTTCCTTGAAGCCCTCGGGCGTCCAGATTTCGACCTTGCAGTCTTTATCCGGCTTGAACTCGCCCAGCGGCGATTGCTTGTCGAACTTGCACTCGAAGCGGCCTTCTTCGGGCGCAGCACCTTTGAGCTCGCGCACGCTCTTGTCGGTGCGCACGTCAAACAGGCGGTCTTTCTCGCCCTCGACGCGTACGACCAGCGCGAAATTGCGGCGGCAGCCCACTTTCTCAAACGCGGCTTTGCCTTCCTTGATCTCGGCGCGCGCGACCACGCGCCATTCGCCGTCGTTGAACACGTTGAGCGAGGCTTTGCCTTTGCCCGGCGTTGCAAGCTCGATGCGCGTGATGGGCGTGTATTGCTCGGTCACGTCAACGAGGCCGTCCCAGTTCTTGATGTAGATCTTGACGCCGCTTTGGCCATCGCCGCTGACCTCGCGCAGGCCGGGGATTTCCGTCCAGGCGTGGTTGCCGTCGCAATGCCCCCACATGGGCGTGAACGCCTGGCAGGCGGGCAGAGCGATGGAGCGCAGCAGGCAGTTCTCCACGTTGCTGCAATCCTCGCAGCGGCCTTCGTGCACCGCGAGCGCCGAAAGCATGCCGAAGTCTTCCCACGTGGTGTCGCCTTCATATTGGAAGAAGTCATAGCACACGGTCACGGCCAGGTTGATTGCAGCCTTGGCGTCCTTGACATCCTTGAGTTCGGGCGCGAGCGCCTCGTAGAAATGGCGGCGCCAGCGTTGCAGCGGTTCGCCCGTGCCGCGCGGCGAGAGCACGTGCTGGAAGAAATCAGCCTCGCTGACCTGTTTGCCCCAGGGGAATTCGTTGCGCGCCTTGACGGCGTAGAACACGTTTTCGAAAAACGTGCGCGCGTCCATGGCTTCAAGGTCGGGAGTGCCGCTCTTGCGGTCCTCGCGATGGAAGTGCATCGCATCCAGCCGCGACAGCAGCCAGATGCCGGCCTGGCACAGCGCGCCTGCGTTTTCGCACTCGGCCAGCGCGGCCAGCGCACGGGCGATTTCGTTGCGTTGGGTCTTTTCCGCGCTGAGGTTTTTTGCGGCGCGCTCAATGGTGGCCTGGTCAAGGGTGAGGCCGGCCTTTTCCATCTGCGTACAGGCGCTGAAAAATAGCGTGGTGGGCGCTACTTCGCGTTTTTCCTGCCACTTCGCCAACGGGGGCGCGACCTCGCCCTGGTAAGCCGCGTCGCTGTAGAGGCGTTTGAGGATGCGCGCGCGCGCGTCATCGAGCAGGCGGTCGTTGCGGCGTTCGTCTTTGCGGAAGCAGATCGCGCGGGTCTTGCCGTCGGGACATTTTGCGAGGAAGAAAAGTTTGGGCGTCGCAAAGCGCTCGAGCTGGCCCTTTTCCCATTCGAGTTTGGAAACGTCGTCGGCCATGCTCTGGGGAAGGCGAAGGATTTCGCAGGCTTCATCGAGCGCTTTGTCGTCAGCGCCGGGAAAATACTTCTCGACCAGATATTTGCGCGCCGCAGGCGTAAGACCCGTCGCGGCTTTGGGCGCTTCAGCGGCTTCTTCAGCCTGTGCAATCAGTGCAGGCAGGAAGCAAAACGCAAACACGGCAGCGGCGGCAAGGCGCTTCATGAGGTCCCCGTTTCAGCCCAGAGCCATATATTACGGGCGAGGAGCCAGGAATTGGCGAGGGAAATGGGGGCAGGCTCCGGGCAGTTCCGGTGCCTGACCCCATTTCCCGACTTGAAAGGGGACAGGCACCCTTCGGGAGCCAGTCCCCTTTCAAGTCGCGGGGGCTTTGAGGCGATCGACGAGGCCGCCGTAGCGGCGCTCGCGCGTGTTGTAGTCGGCAATGGCGGCGTGCAGGTGCTCGGCTTTGAAGTCGGGCCAGAGCGTGTCGGTCACGTACAGCTCGCTGTAGCTGATCTGCCAGAGCAGGAAGTTGGAGATTCTCATCTCGCCGCCGGTGCGGATGACGAGGTCAGGCTCGGGCATGTTGGGCTGGTAGAGGTTGGCGAAGATCATGGCCTCGTCAATCTGCTCGGGTTTCATGCGGCCGGCGGCGATCTCTCGGGCGATTTTCTGCACGGCATCAACGATCTCGTTGCGGCCGCCGTAGTTAAGCGCCAGGCACAGGTTCGTCGTGCGGCAGTTCTTGGAGACTTCCTTGCTCAGCTCAAGCTCGCGCAGCACGTAGCTGGGCAGGGCGTCAAGGCGGCCCACGGCGGTGAGTTTGACGTCGTTGTTCACGAGCGTTTCGCGCTCGGCCACCAGAAAGCGCTTTAGCAGTTGCATCAAGAGTTCGATTTCAAGGCGTGGGCGCTTCCAGTTTTCGGCGGAGAACGCGTAGAGCGTGAGCTGCTGGATTTTCAGGCGCGAGCATTCTTCCGTTACGGCGCGCACGGCATCAACGCCGGCCTCATGGCCGCGGATGCGCATCAAGCCGCGCGCCTCGGCCCAGCGGCCGTTGCCGTCCATGATGATGGCGATGTGTCGTGGAACTGGGGGCATACTCTGTCCGGCAAAGTATGCGGAAATCGTACCGCGCGTGGGGGATTACGCAAGGAGAACTGCGGGTCAGTTTGGAGCCACGAATCGCACGAATGCACACGAAGCTCGCTTCAGTTGGTGTCGATTCGTGAAATTCGTGGCTATGTTGTTCCTACAGCGCCCGCCGCAGCGAAATCGCATGCGGCGTGTAGCCGAATTTCTCGTACATCTTCCGCGCTGCCGCATTGTGGGCGACTACCTGCAGGCCCACGTGTTTGAAGCCGCGCTCCTTTAGAAAATCCTGCGCGGCTTTGAGCATGGCGCTGCCCAAGCCGCGCTTGCGGAATGGGGGCATGACAGAGATATCGAAAATCCAGGGTTCTTCCACGCGCGTGAAAAAATCGGTCTGCGTTGAAATCCAGCAATGGCCGGCATACCTGCCGCCGACTTCAGCGACGAGGATGGTATTGCGGGCGCCATCCCAGGGCGTGTATCGCTCGAGCAGCCATTTATGGTGCGAGCGGAAAAAATCTTCGTCGATGGGTTCCTCGGGCGGGATGGAATCGCGGAACGTGCGGTAATTGAGCGCGGCAAAATCGCGCGCATCGCGCGCGTGGTCGTAAAGCCGGATGCTGAAGGAATCGCTCACCCCGAGAGTCTAGCAAAGTAGGGGCGACATATATGTCGCCCCTACGGTTGACATGCGCGCCGCGCAAATCGACAACTTCTCCATGCCCCAGCGCCTGATCATCATCTTCGTTCCCGGCCTCACGCTGAGCGTGCTGGAGCGCGCGCCGCTCAAAGCCGATTGCACGATTGCGCTCGTGCCCGTGGAGCCGGTCAATGCAACCAGCCACGAAGTTACCTGCCTCACGGGGCTTTTGCCCGATTACCACGGCGCAATGACGCGCGGCTCGTTGCCCGAAAAACTCGGATTCTGGACGCGCGCGCAGACTCGGCGCAAGGTGGCCATGGCGGCCTGCCCGTTCGAGGCCATCGCGCACACGCAAGGCGACCTGCTGATTTCGCACGCGCTCGCGGCGCAGGTCGCGCTGAAGCTCGATGCGCTCAAGAAGCTGGGTGCGTTGTGCGTCATCGGCACGCCGCAAGATTCGCGCGCGTTGAACGAGCCCAGCGAACGGCCTGTTCTGCTGGGCTGGGGTTTCACCCATGACCGCGTGCTGATTGGCGCGTGCGAGGTGGCGGGCTTGCTTGATCGCTTGCTGACGGGCGTGACGGTGAGCGACCGGTAGGCGATCGGGTCACCACAGAACGCTGCCCTTGAATTCAAAGACAACTGCAACTGCGGGGCAACCACAGATAGACACAGATTCACACAGATGTTCCTGCGGGGAGCTTACCTGTGTCCATCTGTGTTCATCTGTGGTTCCAAAGCCGTTGTCTTTGCAGTGAAACCCTACGCGTTGCCGCCCAGGCTTGGGCGCTTTTGCACGCCGGGGTTCTTGTACAGCCGGCGCGCGAGCGCGATCTGGCCGCCGTGCCAGGAATCGTGGCGATTGATCGTGCGAATGAACGCATCGACGCGGCCCGGATAGCCGCTTGATTCAGGCAGCTCGCGGGCGAGGTCTTCGTCGCGCAGCGCGGCAATCGTGCTGCGCAGGCGCGAGTGCGCGATGCGCAGCTCGTGAAGCAGGATCGCCGCCGTGTGTTTACGCGGCTCAATGGTCTCGGGCACCTGCAGGCCGAGGCTCTCTTGCAGGATCTTTGCGTACGTCTGCTTGCACACGGAAAGATGCGCCATCTGCCAAAGAATGGTGCCCGCAGGCGGCATGTTGGCATCGGCTGGTACCATCGCGTAGCACGGGTGCTGAAACGCGGCTTCACTGGCGGTCACGCCCTTGAGGGCACTGAGCACGGAATCGTACGTGGCGGCGAAGTTCTCGTCACAGGTTGCAAGCAACTGGGCGATTTCAGACATGGCCTCTCCCCGTGAGTGGAAAGAACCGGCGCACCTGTTCAAGGGTGCGCCGGCGTGGTGATGCTGGCCTGCAACGTCTAGCGCCCGGCGCCGACGGCTTGCAGCACCTTGGGTGCCGCCGCCAGCACATCGGGCGTCACGCCGCTGCGGAACTGTTCAAAGTTATCGTTGAACAGCTTCGCGAGGTGATTGGCCTGTTTGTCGTACGCTTCTTTGTCTTTCCACGTCGCGCGCGGGTCGAGCACTTCGGCCGGCACACCCGGGCATTCCTTGGGCACTTCCAGGCCAAGGATCGGGTGCGTGACCGTGGCAACTTTATCGAGCTTGCCGTCGAGAGCCGCGTTGAGCATGGCGCGCGTGTAGGCGATTTTCATGCGCGAACCCGTGCCGTAAGGGCCGCCGGTCCAGCCGGTGTTGACGATCCAGCACTTGGCGCCGGTCTTGGCGATTTTTTCGCTGAGCAGCTTGGCATAAACGCCCGGGTGCAGCGGCATGAAGGGCGCGCCAAAACAGGCCGAGAAGTTGGGCGTAGGTTCCTTCACGCCGCGCTCGGTGCCGGCAACTTTGGCCGTGTAACCGGAAATGAAGTGATAGGCTGCCTGTGCGGGCGAAAGCTTTGAGATGGGCGGGAACACGCCAAAAGCGTCGGCTGTCAGGAAGACGACGTTTTTCGGCTGGCCGCCGCGACCGCTGGGCTCAAAGTTGGGGATGAACTCGATGGGATAGCTGGCGCGGGTGTTCTCGGCGCGCGAGCCATCCATGAGGTTCACTTCGCGCGTGTGGGTGTCGAAGACCACGTTTTCAAGCACGGTGCCAAAGCGGCGCGTGGTGGCATAGATTTCCGGCTCGGCTTCAGCGCTCAAGTTAATCACTTTTGCGTAGCAGCCGCCCTCGAAGTTGAACACGCCGTTGTCGCTCCAGCCGTGCTCGTCGTCGCCGATCAGCTTGCGGTTGGGATCGGCGCTGAGCGTGGTCTTGCCCGTGCCGCTGAGCCCAAAGAACACGGCCACGTCGCCGGATTTGCCGATGTTCGCGCTGCAGTGCATGGGCAGAACACCCTTTTGCGGCAGCAGGTAGTTGAGCACGCTGAACACGGACTTCTTGGTTTCGCCGGCGTAGTGCGTGCCGCCGATGATGCCCATGTTCTTTTCAAAGTTCAGGATGATGAAAGCTTCGCTGTTGGTGCCGTCGATATCCTTGACGGCGTGCATGTCCGGCGTGTTGATGATCGTGAACTTGGGCGCGAAGTTCTCGAGTTCTTTCTTGTCCGCCAGGCGCACGAACATGTTTTGCGCAAACAGGCTGTGCCAGGCTTTCTCGGTGATGATGCGCACCGGCAGGCGGTACTCGGGGTCGGTGCCGATGTAAACGTCCTGCACGAACAGGTCGCAGCCCTGCAGATATGAAAGCTGGCGCGTGCGCAGCGCGTCGAACCTGGCGGGCTCAAAGGGGCGGTTCACTTTGCCCCACCAGACTTTGTCGGCGGCGGCGGCATCCTTGACGATGAACTTGTCGTTGGGCGAGCGGCCGGTGTAGGTGCCGGTGTGAACAATCAGGGGCCCGTGCGCGGCCATGGTGCCTTCGTGGCGGCGGATGGCTTCTTCGTAAAGCTGCGCGGGCGAGAGATTGCGGTACACCTGGCCAACATTGACCAGGCCCAAATAGGAAAGATCGAGAGACATGGTAGTTCCCAAAGAGTGCGCGCCAGACATTGGTGCACGGCAACCGAGCCGGGCGGGCAAGTTGAGGCCCAAAATAATAGCGACCGCTAAGTTAGCGGCAACGTTGAAGTGATTGTTGAAAAGTGCGCGAGTGCACAGCGAACCGCTTGAACACGAAGGAACGAAGTCGCGAAGCACTGAACCTTTACCGTTCCTGGCTACTTGGCTCCTTCGCGCTCCAGCAGTTGCGCCAGTTTCTGGATCACTTCAAACGCAATGCCGTGCTGGCCGTTGAAGGGCACGAACTCCACATTCGCGCCGCTTTGCGCCAGCAAATCGCGCAGCTTTTCGCCGCCTTCAAAGGGCAGCACCGGGTCCTGGCGACCGTGGCTTTGCAGCACGCGCAAACCCTTGTGCGCGGGCGCCAGCTCGCGCCATTCGTTTTCACACAACGGGCTGCCCGAGAACGCGACGAGCGCCGCCGGATTGCTCTTCATGCGCAGCACCGTATCCGTGGCCAGCATCGCGCCCTGCGAAAACCCGCCCAGCGCAAGCCTTGACGCGTCAAGACCTGTCTCTTTGAAAATGTCGGCGAGGCACGCCTCCAGCGCCGCGCGCGCTTGATCGAGTCCCGGCGGGTGCGCCTGGTGCATGGGCGCGTAATCGCCTGTGTTCATCATCTGCGCGAACAGGGCCCAGTCGATTTCCCACCAGGCGCGGCCTCCGGGCATGCCGAATTTCGCGGAGTCATGGAGACCGGCCGGAAAATAGAAGCGCGTCGTCTTGGCAAGCTGCGGCGCCAGTTGCAGCAGTTCTTCGCCAATGCCCACAAGGTCGTCGCCGGGCGCGTTCACGCCGTGGCACAACACCACAACTTGACTGGGCTTGGCGCCGGTCATGTCGGCGTCCACGCAGGTGCATTGCAACGGGCCGAGTTTCGTTCGTGTCAATCTCATGGGTTCGCCATGAACGGAAAAGGGTTCAGGCACCCGACTTCGCCGAGGTTTCGTCGGGAGCGGGAGACCGGGAAAAGGGTCATGACCCTGTTTCCTATTTGGCGGCGGAGCCGCGCGCTATGGGATTGCCGTTGGCATCCACCGGCTGGCCATCCT
Organism: Planctomycetota bacterium; assembly: GCA_020845475.1. Lineage (GTDB taxonomy): Bacteria > Planctomycetota > UBA8742 > UBA2392 > UBA2392 > UBA2392. The sequence goes on along the minus strand of JADLFN010000018.1, from coordinate 21,002 downwards.
TGAATTCCAGGCCGCCGTAGCTGCCGTCGGGCGCTTCTGTACCGCGCCGTGCCGCGCGCAGTTGCTTGAGTTCTTCTTCCTTGTTGGCGTCGAAGCGCTCCTTGCGGAAGCCGTCGGCCAGCGCGGCGATTTCAACGGGGCGGTAGCGGCGCAGTTCAACCACCGGGCCGTTTTCGCGGGCGGCGCGCAGATACACGCCGCGTTCGCGCGGCGAGCGTGAACGCAGCTCGGCGGCTGTCGTGTCGCCCTCGCCGGATTCCACCACGGCCGCTTTGGCGCGGCTTTCATCGTATTGCGATTGGTCGTAAGTGAAGCCGCCGCGCGCGCCGTAAACCAGAATCAGCGCGTCATCCACCTGGTAGCGCCCCAGCGCCTCCGACTTGCCCGCAGCGTTGGGAACGTGCAGTTCGCCGCGCGCGTCGAGATAGGCAATCAGCTTCCAGCCCAGATCGAAGAATTCATAGAAATGCGCGCCGCTCTCGCGATCAAGGCGGCGGCGGGCGTATCCGGAATCGGTCAACAGGTCGCGGCGGTTATGGTCGCGCAGCACGCGCACCGTGAAAAACTCCTCAACCAGAACGTTGTCGGCCTGCGGTTCAGCCGCCATTTTCTCGCGGAACTCAGCCTTGTTATAGGTGCGCGAGATGGTGTAGCCGCGCGTTCCGTGCAGGTAGGTGTCGCGCTCAACGGAAGAGCTGAAGCTGTCGTTGTCGCCGCTGCGACCCTGCGGAGCAGAGCAGCCGGCCGCCAGTGCGGAAAGCGCGACCAGCGCTGTCAAATAGAGTGCTTTCACGGTCAACTTCCGTCTGGTGGGGGAGTGGTGAGCCTACATTGCCGGCCCGGCTTTGGCCATATGCGGAATGCCGCCCGGGAACTTGTAGATTGGGGCCATGGTGCGCCGCATACTTGCCGTATTTCTCGCCCATCTGCGCGAAGCCCTGCGCTCGCCCCTGGCGTGGCTTGGCGCATTCGCGCTGGTTGTGGCCAACCCGGCGATTACGCTGGCCTTTGGCGGCGACGACGCGGCTTCTCGCGCGTGGCTCTCGCGTGCGCTGGTGAGTGAGGGCCTGCGCCTGTTGCTGCCGCTTGCGGCGCTGGTGGGCGCGGCCTACATCATCCGGCCATCGCCCAGGCGCGGCTGGTCGATTCTGCCGGTGCGGCGTTCAGAGTGGTTTGCCGGATCGGCGCTGGCGTGTTTTGCGTTCGTGGCCGCGGTTGGCGCGATGATGGCGCTGGGCGGCGTGCTGGCTTCGCCGCTGGCGGGCGATGTGGCGAACCTGGAGCGCGTGCGCTACGCCTCGGCCATGGCGTATTTCGGCCCGCGTGAAGGAAAGCCCGAGCGCCAGTTCATCTTGCGTAAGGACGAGCGCCTCGAGTTCAGCTTCGATGGCGAAGAGCTGGGGGAAACGATTCACGGCAAGCTGCAGTTCGAAATTGCCTGGACCATGGAACAGGCGCCCGAGCGCGGCGTGCCGCTGGAGATTCGCCTGAAAGGCGAGCGCGAAGTAATCGCATCGACGCACGCGGAAGCCCGCCGCCGCGCCACCTTCAGCGCCCCGCACCCCGGCGGAAAACGCATCACCGTGGTGTGCCGCGCCATCGACCCCGCGCTCAGTGTGGGCATGAAGCGCGAAGAGTGCCGGCTGGTTCAGGGCAGCGAAAACCCACTGGCGAGCATTACCTGGCTGGCGTTGATTGGCGCCTGCGGCGCGTTGCTTTGCGCGGGCGTGTCGCTTGCTGTGCGCTCGCTTTCCACAGCGCCGACGGCGGCCTTGGCCGGCGCGCTCGTGCTCGCTTCGCTCACATTGTTGCCGGCACTCGCGCCGGGCGATGCTGCGGCGCGCGCGCGCCGCCGCGACGTTCAAGGCGAAAAGGACGCCCAGCCCGGCGCCACACAGTTACTCGCTGAATCCCTGAGCGGGTTGCCGCCCCTCAATGAGCCCGCCAACTTTGAGCGCGTGGGTGCAGGCGAAGCCGCGCACTTTGATGACGCGAAAGCCGCGCTGCTGCGCCTGCTGCTTGCGCTGGCGCTGTTGCCGGCGGGTGCGGCTTTGTTCTCCCGCCGGCAGATTCCGTGATTACGGCCGGTCGTAGCAGCCGCTTTCGAGCTGGCTTGCGCGGGTGGCGCCGGTGATGTCGTTGCTGACGGCGTGCGTGGCGTTGCCCGCGCCGATGATCGTGCAGCCCGCAACGGGCAGCGCGTTGCGCGAGGTGGCGTTCCAGGTGAGGCTCGTAAAATCAAGCAGCGGGTTGGCGGTGTTGCTGGTGGCCACAGTGCCGCCCGCAGGCACAGTCACGAGCGCGCCCGCAATCACGTTGCCCACGCAGGTTACGCCGGTGTTGCCCGTGGCGAAGCGGATCGCGTCGTTGGATTGGCTGTAGCACACGTTGTTGGCGAACACCATGTTTGAAGCACCCTGCCACGCGCTGAGGTTCACGGCGCGGCCTGAATTGATGAACGTGTTGTGCATCACTTGCAGGTTGGTGGGATTGCCCTGGTGAACCTGCGAGGCAAAGGCGCTGCCGGTGGCGTTGATGACGAGGTTATTGCGCACAATGCACTCGCCCTGGATCTGCATGGCGTTGTCGCCGGAGTTGTAGCATGTGTTGCGCTCGACGATGTTCTGCGCCTGGCCCGCCGTGCCGTAAACGAGGATGCAGGGATACTTGCAGTCGTGCACGAGGTTTTCAGCGATCAGGTTGCCCCATGAACCCTGCTTGAGCTCGATGCCGTCGCCCTGGCTCACGGTGGCCTTGTTCGTGTCGTGCACGTGGTTGAGCGCGATGATGCTCTGGCTCATGATCACCGCGCCATTGTTCGCGCCCAGATACATGCCCTCGCCGGTGCCGTCGGTGTCGTAGATTTCGTTGCGCGTGATGTACATGAAGCTGGTGTTGTTGGTGTTCGTTGAAATGCCGGCGTCACCCGTGCCATGCACCTTGTTGCGGTCAAACCACACGTTCTGGCAGTCGTAGAAACGCACGCCATGGCTGCCGCCGGTGAACTCGATGTTGCGCATGGCCAGATAACGCACCGGGCTGCCCGAGCCCACGTTGATGATGTTCTGGCTCGTGCCGCTGTGGTTGATGATCACCGTGGCGCCGCTGGCCGCCTCAATCCAGATGGGTGCAGTGGCATTGCCGCTGCACGTGAGATTGAAAAAGCTGGTCTTGGTATAGGTGCCCGCGCCGATCACCAGCTTCTGGCCCGGTGTGAGCGCGTTCATTGCCGTTGCCAGCGCTGACCAGTTTTGTTCCGAAGTCTGGCCGGAGTTGTAATTGAAATTGATCGTCGAGACCGGCGTGTTGCTGCCCCAGCTTGGGTCATACTGCGAGCCGCTTGAGTTTACGGCCAGCGGCAGAACCTTGGTATCGGTCTGAGCGGGCGTGCCGCTGTCCATGACCATGAAAGTGATGCTGTTGGTTCCGGTCGCGGTCGGCGTGCCTGCAATCGCGCCCGTGGATTGTGTGAGCGCAAGCCCTGCGTGCAGCGTGCCTGACGTAATACTCCAGGTGTACGGTGTGGTTCCGCCCGTGGCCGCGAGCGTGGCCGAGTAGGCGCTGCCCTGCGCACCGGCGGGCAGGCTTGTAGTTGTAATGCTGAGCGCGCCGCCCGCGGGTGCCACGGTGATGCTCAGGGCGCGCGTGACCACAGCGGGTGTTGCCGCGCTGTCGGTGCACTGAACGGTGAAATTGCTCGTGCCCAGCACCGTGGAAATGCCGCCGATAATGCCTGTTGACGTGTCAAGAGTCAGCCCGCCGGGCAGGCTGCCGGTCGTGATCAGCCACGAGTAGGGCGCCGTGCCGCCGCTGGCCTGCAGCGTTTGCGTATAAGTTGTGCTCACGGTCGCGCCGGGCAGGCTCGCGGTCGTGATGGCCAGCGCGCCGGGCAATCCCACGCCGCCCGAGCCCCCGCCGCCGGCGCAGGCCGCGAGTGTCAGTGCCAGCAGTGCAATGCTTGCGTATTTCATGGTTTCTCATTCCCCCGGGCCGAGGCGAACAAACTCGACCCAATCGATTTCCAGCGAGGCGTCTGTTTCGCCTTCGACATAGAGCTTGAAGTTGCGCAAGAGCGTGTCGGCGGCAAGGCGCGCAGCCGGTTTGTCGCGCAGGCGCAGGTCGTCGAATTTCACGGTGACTTCCACCCACTCGCCCTGTTTGGGCGTGAGGTGAATCAGCCAGGGCTGGTCGTTGCCCTGTTCGAAGAGTTCCAGTTGCAGGCGCTTGGCCCTGGAGCAGCGCACGGAAAAGCGCAGCGCCATGCGCGGCAGCACGGTCAACGTCGGATTGAAGCGGAAGGCCACAAATTCGGCGTGGCCCTTGGCCATGGCCACGCCCTTTTCAATCACGCCGCCATAGAGGCCGCCCTTGGGTTCCTGATCAAAGTCCTCGCGCAGCAGCACTCTCGCGGGAATTTCCGTCAGTGTGCGATCCATGGCAAAGGGCTTGGCCGCGCCCAATCCGCGCGCCGTCAGGCGTTTCATGCTGCCCGCCGCAACCACGCCCGCGCTGGTGCTGACTTCGCCGTCGAGGCAGGCAATCTCCAGCGCGCCCGGTGATTCCGAGAACAGGGCTGCGCCGTCTTTCAGCTCCGCGCGCAGCTTCTGGCTGATGATCGTCAGGGGCTGGTTGCAGCCGCGATTGTCGAAATAGAGTTCGTCCTTGAGCATCGAGGATTCGAGCTTGCCGCCATCACCGCTGAGCACAACCTCGCCGCTGATGCGCATGAGCGCGCCCGAGGTCAGCGTGAGGTCAACGTAGCCGCGCGCCTGAAGCTGCACGCCGGACTTCAAAGCGGCGCCATCGTGTTCGCTCCAGGCTTCATGTTCGGCGTAGCGCAGCTTGAGTTTCGGTTTGCCAAGCACATTGGCGATGACGGCGGGCTCCTTGCGCGGAGTTTCCTTGGGTTGCGTTTCTTCGGGCTGCCTGGGTTTTTCCACTTCGCCGTCGGGCTTGCGCTCTTCGGGCGGTTTCTCTTCGGGCTTTCTCACCTCGTCGGGCTTGAGGGGCTCGTCGGGTTTGGGCTGATCCGGCTTTGGTTGCTCTTGGGGTGACTCGTTTGCGGGCGGGAATGCGGATCCGTCGCTGACGTCAGGCGCTTTGACAGACTTGGGTTCTGCGGGCGCGGGTGCGTTGCCCGAAAATCCTGCCGGCCCTGAACCCGTCGAAGGGGCGCTTGCGCTCTGGGCTCTTGTTCCGTTATTGGCGCGCGTTACGAGATCGCGCACGAAATCGATGTTCGCCAGCACCGTCAGCACAATCAGCGCCGCAATGGCGGTGATGGCTATCGGCAGCACGCGCACACGGCGCTGTGGCAGGGCAATGAGCTTGCCCGTATTGCGGGGCGCAGACTGGTTGCTTGCGGCGGCCATGATTTTCGCGCGCAGATCCGGCGGGCCGTTCTTGCGCGCGGCTTCCTCAATCATCTGGTCCATCAGGCGGTCTTGATTGTCGTTCACGCTTTTCTCCGGCCTGCACCGTAGGGGCGACATATATGTCGCCCCTACTTACGGCTCTCCATGCACTCGCGCAGGATTTCCTTGATGCGCCGCAACAGTGTTTTGAAACCCTCTTCCTTGATGTTCATCAGCCGCGCGGCTTCTTCGCGCGAATGACCATCGCGATAAAACAGATCGACGGCCTGTTTGGCGCGGCCATCGAGCTTGCCCATGCAATCGTTGAGCGCTTCAACTTGGGCGTCACCGCCGTCAACGCGGGCGAACTGGGCGAAGTCGTGCTCGGCCTGCTCCAGGTCGATCACCGCGGGGCGACGGCCGCGCGCGCGGATGAACATGAGAAAGCGGTTCTTGGCCACGTTGCGCAGATAGGCCGCGGTGGCCGCCCGCGAAAGCTGCTCAAAGGGTTTGCGCCAGACCTCGAGGAACGTTTCCTGCGTCAGGTCATCGGCCTCGGCTTCGCTCGCACCCAGAAAACGAAGGTAGCGCCAGACCCCGTGCTGGTGGGTCTCCACGAGCTGTTCCAGCTCGAGTTTCGGATCGGCGGCCATGAGCATGACAGCCTAGGAGTGCCGCCTGCTGCCCAAAAGGGGTCAGGATTATTGCGCGCTTTGGCGCCCGGCACGTTTGGCGTGCTGATCCAGGGTTTTGGCCAGGTGCAAAGCCGCGTGCAGCATGGCTTCGGGGGCGGGCGGATTTTCATTGGCGAGGTCGGCTTCGCACTTGACCCAGTAATCGCTCACGATGCTCTCGGGCCAATCTCCAAAGAACGCGAGCAGTGCCTGTGAAACTTCGGGCTTTCCCAGCAGGGCGCGGATTTCAGCGGCCTGTTTGCCGCGGATGATCAGCGCGCGATCCAGTTCCTCAATGCCGATGATGACTTCATTTAGCTTGCGCGTTTCCTTGCGGATTTCGTCGTTGGCCGTTTCCTTCCATAACTGCAGGCCCACGGGCTGCGGTGCCTGGCACTGGGCCGCGACGCACACGTAGCGATCTTCCAAGGGCGCGCGCTTGCGGTCATCGGGCAGATCGAACTTTGCACCGCGCATGTGCGCCACCTTGTGGCCCTCGACGACGCCATCGTAAGCCGCGCTGCCCTCGATGCTTTGGGCCAGAGCCAAGCCGCGCTTGCCGGGGAACTCGACCCATTTGAGAACCTCGCGCGCCCGCTTGCGCGAGGCACTCACGCGCCGCAGCAGGCGCACCACAGCCACGGCCATGGCGACGGCGGCGGCAAACGCGAGCCCCGCGAAAATGCTGTTCCAGTCGATCGCGATTTTGGCGGCAAACATGGGCGCATCATAGCGGCGCTGCCGCCATTTCCCATTTTCGCTCAACTTGCGGCGCCTGGCGCGCCGATACACCGCTGATTGTGCGCGCTTTGCGCACCGCTTTGTCGCCGGAGAATGAAATGACCTACTTTGCCCGGGTTGCACTTTTGGCCGCGCTGGTGGCTCCTCCCATGTCTGTGGTTGTGCTGGCCCATGAGGCCGACGAGAAGGCGCTGGCGCAAGCCGCGGACTTCAAGCCCTACGCCGGCAAGGTCAAGGGCGAGAGCGTGCGTCTGCGCACGGGAGCAGGCACGAATCACCCGCCGATTTACGTGTTCGAGAAGGACGAAGAAGTCGTGGTTGTCGGCGTCAAGGACAACTGGGCCGAAGTGCGCCTGCCCAAGAACGCGCCGTGCTGGATTGCCGCGGAATTCGTAACGATCGCCGCTGACGGCAAGAGTTACACGGTCAAGGGCGAGCGCGTGAACCTGCGCGGCTCGGCCGACACGACCAGCTTCCCCATCGGCCAGGTGCGCAAGGGTGCGACGCTGGCGGCCGTGATTGACGGCCAGAGCGGCAAGGCCATGGCCACGGAAACCTATGTGCGCGTGATCGCGCCCGCCGAGGCCCACGGCTTTGTCGCGGCGGATTTTGTGGAGAAAGTGCGCGACATTGCGCCCGAAAAACTGCCCGCTGAAACCAAGGCGCCGGCACCCGACGCCGAGCCGGCCAAGAAGGAAGAGCGCAAGGTCGATCCCAAGGCCGTGGTGGAAAAGCCCGGCTCGGGCGAAACCGCCAAGCCCGACGTGCAGGGCGGCAGCGTGGTTCCGCCCAAGGAAACCGAAAAACAGCCCGAGGCCAAGCGCGCACCCACCAAGGAAGAACTGGCCGACGAAGCCGCGACGTTCGCTGAGCTGCGCAACCTGCTGCGCGACGAATTGAAGAAACCGGCCGCCCAGGTGAAGCTGGCCAGCCTGCGCAAGATGTTCGAGCAGTACGCCGAGTTCGCGCTTGACGAAAAGCTGCGCGCCGAGGCCAAGACGATCATCGGCAAGATTGACGCCGCGGACAAATTGATCGAAGCCGAGAAGAAGCGGTTGGCCGAAGAACAGGCCAAGCGCGACGCCGAAGTCGAGCGCATCAAGAAGGAAGCCTTGGAGAAGAAGCCTGTCGAGGAAGGCCCGGTGACGTGGCTGGCCGAAGGCACCGTGGGCGCCACGGGCAAGCTGGCCAAGACGCCCGCCTCGCACCGCCTCTTTGGCGACGACGACAAAGTGCTCTATGACCTGCGCTGGGACAAGGGCGATCTCTCCCAGTACGCGGGCAAGTATGTGCGCGTCTCGGGCGAGATCAAGCAGTACGACGGCTGGCCCAACAAGGTGGTCGTGATCACCAAGATCGAGATCCTGATCGAGGACGAAGACAAGTAGGCCGCAGAAGCCAAAACAAAACCAGCCGCGCGAGCGGCTGGTTTTTTTGTGGATACAGACTCAACTACGCCCGCTTGAGCGCGCGAGCGCCAACCGCCAGCGCGGCCAGAACGCCGAGCAACAGCAGCCACGAGGAGGCGTCGTCACTGCTGGTGCAGCCGCCGCCGCGCGGGTTGCTCAGGCCGGGCGCGTTGGAGACCGCCAGGTTGATGACGGCGTCATTGGTGCCGCCCGTGGCATCGGTAACGCGGAACGTGACCGGGAACGAGCCGCCGCTGGTGGGCGTGCCGGAGATATCGCCCGTCGGCGTCAGGGAGAGCCCGCCGGGCAGTGCGCCGCTGTAGATGGAGAACGTGTACGGTGCGGTGCCCTGCGCCGCCGCCAGCGTGGCGCCGGAGTAAGGCGTGCCCACGCTGCCCACCGGCAGTGTGGTGGTGGTGAGAATCACGCCCGTGGCCGAAGTGCCCGTGCCGCGCAGGTTGACGATAAAGGGCGAAGTCGCGAGCGTGTCGTTGTGCGTGAACTCCAGCCACGCATCCTTCACGCCCACGGAGCTCGGGTCAAAGGTGATCGAGACCGAGGAGTTCGCGCCCGCCGCAATCGTGGTGGTGAAGCCCGCGGTGCTGAGCACAAAGTGCGCGGCATCGGGGCCGGCCATGGTGGGCAGGCCGCAGGTCATGGATTGCGTGCCGCTGTTGACGATGAAGATCAGCTTGGCCGCCGTAGCACCCGCCGCAATGTCCTGGGAGCCGTAGTCGCGTCCGCCGCCGGCGGTCACGGCCTGGTTGTAAGCCACCGCCGTGCCCGTGGCCGATTGTTCGTGCACTTCCACGATCGGGCCGCTGGGCACGCCGTTGCCGGTCAGGTTGATGATGAAGGGCGACGTCGTGGAGCTGCTGGCGTTGTGCGTGAAGCTGATGCTGGCGTTCTTGGTGCCGGTGGTGCTGGGGTCAAAGGCAATCGTGAAGCTGGTGTTGCCCGCGGGCAAGACTGTGGTCGTGAAGCCGGTGATGTTCAGGACGTACTGTGAAGCGGCAGCGCCGGCCAGCGTGGGCGTGCCCAGCGTCAGGTTCGCGTTGCCCGGGTTCTCGATGTAAATCTGCACGGCCGCTGAGGGGCCCGCGCCGATGTCACGGTTGCCGAAGTTCGTGGCTCCCGAAGCCGCGGCGCCGTTGGTCAGGGTGGTGCCGGTCTGGCCGCCGGCCTTGACCGTCAGAGACGCGGCATTGGTGATGCCGTTGCCGGTGACGTTGATCAGGAAGGGCGAGGTCTTGGTGGAATCGTTGTGGGTGAAGGTGACCTGGGCGTCCTTCTGGCCCGTAGTGGTGGGGTCAAAGGCCACGGTGAAGGTGGTGCTGGCAGCGGCGGCAAGTGAAAGCGAAATGCCGGCCGTGTTGAGCACAAACTGGTTGGCGCCCGTGCCCGTGAGCGTGGGCGTGCCCAGGGTCAATGTCTGGCCGCCGGAGTTCTCGATGTAAATGGTCAGGGTGGCGGTGGGGCCGGCGGTCAGCAACTGGCTGCCGAAATCACGGGGCGTGCCGATGGGCGGCGCGTTGTGCGGCAACACCTGGCCTGCGGCGCCGCCTTCCTTGACGAGCAGCGTCGGCGTGACGGGCGGCGTTACGCCGTTGCCCTTGACGGGGATGGCGAAGTAGCCGGGTGTGCCCGTGGAAGGATAAGCCGGGTCCGTGCAGGGCAGCCGAATCTCGGCGTCCTTGACGCCGTTGGAGGTCGGGTCAAAGGCAATCTTGAACGTGGTGCTCTGGCCCGTACCCAGGGTGTTCTGGAAGCCGGTGTTGTCGATGACGAATTCCGTCCACCAAGTGCCGCCCATGTCCGGGGGCGTCATGTAGAGCGTGCCCGCGGCCGTGTTCGTGACCCAGATGGTGATGTAGGGCGTGGGGCCTGCGTTGGGATCCTGGTCGCCGAAATCGCGCGAGTTGGCCACCGTGGCGGCGGACTGATGCGCAATCACCGCGCCCGTCGAGTTGTTCAGCCGGGCCTCGATCACGCCGCCCGCGGCGGCAACGGCCGTAGCGCGAACGTTGATCACGAAGGGCTGGTTAATCGCGCCGCCGCCCGCGTTATGCGTGAGCGTGATTGATGCGGTGCGCACGCCCGTTGAGGCCGAGGGCGATACATAGAACGTGACCGTGAACGTCGTGCTCTGGCCCACGGGCACGGGGTTGGTGAACGAACCGGCGCTGATGTAGAAGTCGCCGGGGTTGGCGCCGCTCTTGGTGAAGGGCGAGGCAAAGGAAATGCTGGCCGTAGTGTTATTGATGACCGCGATCGTCAGGGTGGGCGACTGCTGGCCCACGGGAATGCTGCCGAAATCGCGCAGGCCGCCGACGGCCTGGTTGCTGGTGATGATCGCGCCGGCAACGCCGCCTTCACGCACTTCAAGCTGCGTGGGCGCGTCATAGATTTCAAAGTCGTCGATGCACCAGCCGGTGTGAGCCGTGCTGCCCGTGGGGCCGACGCCAAAGCGCATCTGCACCGTGGCAAAGCCGCTGGCCCACTGGCTGATGTTGTAGGTGATCGACTGCCACGAGGTGTCACGGATCGTGCTCTGGCCCGTGGAAGGCGACTGGCTCCACACCGTGGTCCAGGCGGTGCCGTTGTTCGAAATCTGCACGAACACGGAAGTGCCAATCGCGTTGCCCAGCCAGCGGCGGATGCGGCACTTGACGTTGGTGCCGGTGCTGCAGTTCACCATGGGCGAAATCGCCCACTGCGTGGCGGACTGATTGAGCGCGTAGTCGCCGCCAATCACGTCGCCGATGATGTTGTTGTCCGTGGTGGAGGAATAATCCGTGCCGGGCTCGGCGCGCGGCGGTGAAGTGCTGGGCGTGTAGGCCGTGGCCGGGCCGCGGCTCCAGGTCGTGCCGAGCTGCCAGCCTTTGTCCGTCGAGAAATCATCAATGAAGGGCATGGCCGCCGGCGGCGGAACCACCGTAATCTGGAACTGGCGCTGGGCCTGGTCGGCCGTGGGCGTCTTGCTGTCTGTGACCGTGAGCGTGAACTGGAACGTGCCCGGAACCGTGGGCGTGCCCGAGATGACCAGATCGTTGCCCGAAGCCGCCGCACCCATGCCCGTGGGCAGGCCGGTGACCGGCAGCGTCCAGGTGTAAGGAACGGTGCCGTTGGTGGCGGTGATTGTCTGGCTGTAGGCCGAGCCCTGCGCGGCCGTGGGCAGCGGGTTGGCCGTGGCAATGGCAAACCCGAGGTTCACCAGGTAATCCTCGGCTTCACCGTAGCTGTACTGGGCGTAGCAGACCTGGGCGCCGGCTGAATAGTAGTTCGAACGCAGGCGCAAACGACGCACGCCGCCCACACCCAGCGCGGGCGTGAACGACATCGTCATCGGGCCGGTGGCCGAGGTGCTCGTGAAGCACACGCGCTCGTTGGTGTCGTTGAACGTGCCGTCGTTGTCGTAGTCAATCCACACGCACACGCCGCACTGGTAGGGGCCGGCGATCGTCGCGATGATGTCGTGTGACTGGCCGGGAATCAGGTTCGCCGGTGTCACCGCGCTGAAGAACGTGTTGAACGGGCTGGCGCTCGCGCCGCTGGCGTTGCTCAGCAGCGTCTGCGTCCCGAACTTGATCTCCACGTTGGAGAAGTTCATGCCATAGGACGTGCCGTAGTAATACGGCGAGTTGTTGTAGCCGCCCATGGGCGGTGATTGTGCTTCAAGCGCAGCCGCGCCAACAAGCAGGGCGACCGTGACAAGCATAGTGCTGAGCGAAAACTTCATGGTGAGTTCCCCTCCGGTACCGTTGTAGGTATCTGGTGTTCCCGCAGGCTTGAAATCTCCTGCCGATCCTGCCGCGTGCATCAGTGCGGCGCGCTCCTCAACGCTTGGACCCGCGAAGAAATTGCATGCCTCCAAGCGCAACGGGCGTGCCTCTACGCCCAAGTTTTTGCACTTGGTGAAGTTCAGCCTCTAAGCTTGGAGATCTACGCGCAACTAAGCCTACTACGCATCAAGCGCTAAGCAAGTATTACAATTTGGAATTGTACGCGCCCACTCACCGGGCGGCAAATATGCCACCCGGTGAGTGCCGGTAAGGGTCGTTTTAGCGCGCTGTGCGTTTGCGCAGGCGCATGCCCAGTGCCGCCAACGCGAGCGCGGCTAAAGCCAGCAGGGCGGGCGAGCCGGAGTTACTGGCCTCGCAGGAGCCGCCGCCGATGGTGCTCTTCTTGAACAGCGTGCCGCCGTTGACAGCGAGCGTGAAGGCGCGGTCGTTGGTGTTGCCGCCGGCGTCGGTCACGCGAATCGTGATGTTGAAGATGCCGCCCGCCGCGGGCGTACCGGTGATGTCGCCGGCCGTGCCCAGTGTCAGGCCCGATGGCAGCGTGCCCGAGCGCAGCGACCACGTGTAAGGCGCGGTGCCCTGTGTGGCCGCGAGTGCGGCGCTGTAAATCTTGCCCGCGTCGCCTGCCGGCAGCGATGACGTGGAGATGCTTACGCCCGTGGCCGAAGTGCCTTCGCCACGGATGGGCACGATGTAAGGCGAGGGTGCGCTGGTGTCGTTGTGCGTGAACTGGATGTTTGCGTCGCGGATGCCGACGAGCGTGGGGTCAAAGGTCACGCTGAACTGCGTGTTGCCCGCCGCCGCAACGGTGGCCGTGAAGCCGGTGGTGTTCAGTGTGAACATGGCCGCGTCGGCGCCCGTCAAGGTGGGCGTGCCGAGCGTGAGGCTCTGCGTGCCGGTGTTGAGGATCACGATCGTCTTGGCCGCTGTTGCGCCCGCGCCCACGTCGATCGAGCCGAGGTCGCGCCCGCCGCCGGCGGTTGCAGCCGCGCTGCTGGCCACAGTCGCGCCGGTGGTGGTGCCTTCACGGACTTCAACCACCGGCGAGTTGAGAATGCCGGTGCCGCGCACGTTGACCACAAAGGGCGAAGTGGCGCTGGCCGTGGCGTTGTGCGTGAAGCTGATGCTGGCGTTCTTGAGGCCGACAGTGCTGGGGTCAAAGGCCACAGTGAAGCTGGTGTTGGCGCCCACGGCCACGCTGGTCGTGAAGCCGGTGGTGTCGAGCACGAACTCGGTGGCTGCGGTGCCGCCGAGCGTGGGTGCACCCAGGGTCATGGCCACGGTGCCGGTGTTCTCGATGTAAATCTGCACGGCGGTGCTGGCACCCGCGGCGATGTCGCGGTTGCCGAAATCAAGTGCGCCGGTGGCGGGTGCTCCACTGGTGTAAGTGGTTCCGGTGGCGCCGCCGATCTTGACGCCGATGATCGGCGCGCTGGTCACGCCGTTGCCCATCACGTTAATAATGAAGGGGCTGGTCTTGGTTGTGTCGTTGTGCGTGAAGTTGATTGTCGCGGTCTTGGCGCCCGTGGAGGTCGGGTCAAAGGCCACGGTAAAGCTGGTGCTGGCCGCGCCCGCGAGGCTGGTGCTGAAGCCGGTGGTGGTCAGCACAAACTCGCCGGCCTGCGTGCCGCCCTTGGTGGGTGTGGACAGCGTCAGGGTCTGGGTGCCGCCGTTGACGATGGTGATGGTGATGGCGGCTGTGGGGCCGGCGGTGACGACCTGGTTTCCGAAATCGCGCGGCGTGGTGGCGGCGGGATCATTGTGGTTGATCGTCGGGCCCGTGGCCGTGCCCTGGTGAACCTCGAGCGTGGGCGTCGTCGGCGTGGTGGTGCCGTTGCCGGTAACAGGCACGTCAAAGGGCGTGGTTTGCGTGGTGTCGTTGTGGGCGATGCGAACCAGTGCGTCGCAGGGCGATTGCACGGTGTTGGGGTCAAAGGCAACCGTGAAGCTGGTGCTGGCGGCGGGCGCAAGCGAAGTAGAGAAGCCCGTGGTGTCGAGCACGTACTGGTTCCACCAGGTGCCGCCCATGACCGGCAGGGAAAGCGTCAGGTTGCCCGCGCCGGTGTTGACCACGAAAATTGTCAGGGTGGCGGTGGGGCCCGCGTTGATGTCGCGGTTGCCGAAATCACGGGCGGTGCCCGCAGCCGCCTGCTGGAACGTCACGATCGTGCCGGTGGCTGAAACTTCGCGCACCTGAATCACGCCCGGGGCGGGGCTGACGGCGTTGCCGGTTACATTGATTTCAAAGCTGCCGCCCGCGGGGCTGGGCGCGTTGTGGGCAAAACTGATGGTCGCGGACTTGGTGCCGGGGGTGCCGCCCGTGGCCACGTAGAAAATGATCGTGAACGTGGTGGTCTGGCCCACGGGCAGGGGGTTGGTCATGGAGCCCGCCTGGTAGGTGAAGTCCGCGGGGTTGGTGCCACTCTTGGTGAAAGCGCCAATCGTGATCGAGGAGGTGCCGTTGTTGGTGATCGCAATCGTCAGCGGCGTGGACTGCTGGCCGATGGTTACGCTGCCGAAATTGCGCAGGCCGCCCACGGTCTGGTTATCGTTGATCAGGGTGCCGGTGACGCCGCCTTCGCGCACTTCCATGTCCGGGCCGGCTTCGAAAATTTCGAAGTCGTCGATGCACCAGCCGGTGTTGACGACCGTGCCGGTGTTCGGGCCCAGGCCAAAGCGCACCTGCACGGTGGCGTTGCCCGCGGCCGTGGCCGAGATGTCGTAGCTGAGCACGGTCCAGGCCGTGTCGTTGACGTTGCTGGTGGTCGGGTTGGTGTAAACGTCCACCCAGTTGGTGCCGTTGTTCGTGACCTGCACTTTGACCACGTCGCCGATACTGACGCCCAGCCAGCGCGCAAAGCGCACGCGCACGTTGGCCGCGGAGGCGCAGTTCACCATGGGCGAAATCGCCCATGTGGCGGTGCCGATGCCGGTGGGATAATCCGCGCCGATGTTGGTGCCGAGAATCTGGTTGTCGGTCGTGCTGGTGGTGTTATCCGTGCCCGGCTCGGTGCGCGGCGGGCCGGTGTTCGAGTAAGCGGTGGCCGTGCCGCGCGTCCAGTGCGTGCCGTACTGCCAGCCCTTGTCGGTGCCGAAGTTGTCCGTGAACGGCATGGCAGCGGGCGGCGGTACGATCGTGATCGAGAACGCCTTTTGCGATTGTTTGGAAGGAGAGGAGCTGTCGTTCACCGTCACGGTAAAGTTGGTCGTGCCCGCAACAGTGGGCGTACCTGAAATCACCAAGTTGTTGCCCTGTTGCGTAGCCGACAAATTGGCGGGCAGGGGTGAAACGGGCGTTACCCAGTTGTATGGCGTTGTGCCGTTAGCCGCGGTGATGGTTGTGCTGTACGGTATGTTGACGGCGCCCGCTGGGAGGGGCGAAGTCGTGGTTATCGAGAACCCGAGGTTTACAAGGTAATCTTCGGCTTCTCCATAGTTCTGACTCGTTACTGCATCAAACGGTCCTGATACGTAATACACACACCGCAAACGCATACGTAGAACACCGCCCACCGCGGGCGGCGTGAACTGAATGGACATGATCGTGGCGCTGGTAACCGTGCCATTGTAGTAGCCGATGGTCTCGCCTGTATCTGCAAAGTCCCCATCATTGTTGTAATCGACGAAACACGTCAATCCTTGTGGGTAAGTCGCAGAGCCTGTTTGCACTTCGATTGTGTATAGCGTGCCCGGGCTGAGTTGAGCTGGCGTGATGCCGCCGTAGTACTCGTTCTTCGGAACCAGACTTGACTCGCCGGTATTCAGGTTTTGCATCAGGGTTGTTGAACCCTGCTTTAGCCAGAAATTGTTGATGTAGTCTCCGGTGGCACCGGTGTAACTGTACTGGGCCAATTGATAGCCGCCGTAAGGGGGCGTCTGCGCCCAAAGCGCGCCAGAAAAAACGGCAAGAACAACAAGGGTACCGTAACGCAGCATGACTGGCTCCATGAAGGACGAGATGCCGGCCCCCAAGCCAACTCTCGCCAAGCCTCAAGCCCCGTACGCGGCGGCGCTCAAAGCAGAATTGTGGTCAGAATACTGAAGCCCAGCTCCGAATAATGCCATCTGTCAAACGGGTGTCACCAACTGGGTAGTTAGGCGCAGTGTGCCTTAACGAAATCGAAATAGAAGAAAAATCCTTCGTTTTTCTGTGAAGGCCAAGCCAAGACATACCGGAACACTCTTGTTTTCCGTTGTGTGCCAAACACCGCTTTCCTCACGCACCAAAACAAAAGAGCCCGGCCTGCGCCGGGCTCCTGTTTGCGAGTCTGTTTCAGGCTAGACGCGAACACGGCGCGCGCCCAACATCAGCGCGGCCATGACTGCAAGCAGCGCCAGGAAAGCCGGCACAGCCGAGGCATCGCCGGCTTGGCAACCGCCGCCGCCGCCGCCACCGCCGCCACCCACGCCGCCGCCACCCACACCGCCCGCACCCGTGCCGTTGACCGTAATGTTGTACGGGTTGGCAACCGGGTCGTCATTGGCAATGGAGATCGTGAAGCTCATGGCTCCACTGTTCGTGGCGCGAACACTGATGGCAAACGTCGTTGAACCCGCCACCGCAACCGTTGCCGCCGGCTGCGTCGTTACGCTCACCACGCAGTTCGTCAGGCCGCTGACTGCCACGCGCGGCGTACCATTGAGGTTCAACGTCGCGGTGCCGGTGTTGCCAACGGTGTAGGTCAAAGTCAGCGGAATCGTGGTCGAGACCGTGCCAATAGCGTCAGTGCCGCCATCAGCAATGGCCGCGGTGCGGCTCAACGTCATGGCGGGCGCAGTGACACCTGTGCCGTCAATCGTCCAATTGTAGGGGTTCTTGCCCGCACCGGGATCGTTGTTGGCAATCGAAATCGTGCAGTTGAACGCGCCGGCCGCAGTCGGGGTTACTGCAACCACGAAGGTCACCGTGGCAGCCACCGCCACCGAAGTGGGCGTGGGCTGCGTCGTCACGTTCACCGTGCAGTTCGTTCCAGCCGTTGCAACCACGGGCGGAGTGCCGGAGAGGCTCAAGGCCGCCGTGCCCGCATTGCCAATGGTGTAGGTCAACGAGGTCGCGACGCCAAAGGGACGGTTACCCAGCGAATCGGTGCTGCCGTCAGCCACGTTGGTCGCGCCGCGCGCGGCTGTCATGTCCGGTGCTGTCGGGTTGACGGTGCCGCTGACCGCCACGTTTTGCGTGGTTGCGCCGGTGCTGGTGTGGGTGATGTTGCCCGTCACTGCACCCACCGAGGCCGAAGCCGCGATGCGCGCAAAGATCGTAGCCGTCACGGTGCCGCCCGCTTGCGCCAGCGTCTGCAACGTTGCATAGGGGCCCGTTGCGCCGGTCTGCGAAATCTCAACGTTGGCCGGCGCCGTCACCACGATATCGGCAATCAGGTTGGAGCCTGACACTCCATAACTGACGGGCGTGCCCGCCGTGCCCTGAAACACCGTGCCCAGTGCAAGGGGCGGCGTGACGCCCGTAATGTTGATCGTGGGCGGAGGCACCGTCACGTTGCCGGTCACGGCCAAGTTCTGCGTCGTGGCGCCCGTGCTGGTGTGGGTGATGTTGCCACTGATCGCCCCCACCGGCGCGGCTGCCGTAATGCGCGCATGAATCGTCGCGTTCACGCTGCCGCCTGTTTGGGCAAGCGTCTGTGCGTTGGCATAGGCGCCAGCCGCGCCCGTCTGTGAAAGCTCAACGTTGGCGGGTGCGGTGACGACGATATCGGCAGTCAGGTTTGCGCCCGTCACCGTGTAGCTGGCGGGCGTGCCCGCCGTGCCGGTAATGGTCGTGCCCAGGTTCAGCGGGTTGGTCGCCGACGTAATAAGGATGGTCGGCACGGGCGTGGTGACGGTTCCGGTGACAGGCAAGTTCTGGGTAGTTGCCCCTGTACTGGTGTGAGAGATGTTGCCTGAAACTGCTCCCACGGGAGCCGCTGCGGAAATGCGCGCGTATATCGTCGTAGAAGGCACCGTGCCGCCGGACGGCGTCAGATTGAGCGAAGCCGTGTAAGTCCCGCCGGAGGTAAGGCTAAGCTGAACGCTGGTGCTCGGCGCAGTGATTACAATGTTATTTGTACCCAGGTTAGCGCCGGACACCGTGTAGCTGGCGGGAGTACCGGCGGTGCCCTGCGGCGTGGTGCCAAGGTTCAGCGGGTTGGCCGCAGAAGTCACGTTGATGGTGGGCGTAGGGCCACCGCCTGTGTAGGTCACACGAATGTACGGCTTGTTCGCGTCGGCGTAACCATGAAAGTAGTTGTAGTAGCTTGTAACGGTGTCACGGGTCGCTATTCCCAGTGTAAACGTAGTCCCGCTGGACCGGGCCGTTCCCAAGTCGCTCGCGGCGGTGCCCACCAAGTTGTGAACTTTCCATCCGGCGGCGTAAGAACTGTTCTCGTTTTGGTAGAGATAGTACCCCGTGATCGCTTCTGCCTCAATATCGGCATAGAGCGTTGCGGCGGCGGCGGTTAGCGGATTGCTTGTTACAGGTGTAATGCTCCAGAAGGGGTAATAGGTTTGGTAAACGTATCCATTGAATTCGATGTTCGAAACGTTCGCGCCAACTGGTACAGCAGAAATGTCGAATTGCATCCAACCATGACTCGTGCCACCTAGTGCCTGTGCCAAGCTGGTTTGGGTGATAGCCGAAGTCGTGCATGTCCCCGTGGCACGCGAGGCACTAACAGCATTGCAAGTCACCGTGGTTTGAGCATGCAATTCCGCACATGCCAACGCACACAACATCAAAAGCGCAAGGGAGCGCCCAAGAATCTTCATTTCTTCTCCTCCAGAAGTGTTGAAGCACCAAACCCGGCCAGACTCGCCAGTCGTAAAAGGGGTTTGCCGTCTAACAATCCAGTTAATTGGTCAATAATATTACACAACGATACCCGCGCTGTCGCCCAAATTCACTCGGCACTTGGCTTTCGCGCCTAAGCACTGAACTAACCTAGCCTTGCAACGCTCTTAACCGGATGTTCAGTTCTACATGAAACAGCCTTGGCTTAGCGGTTGCCCCCCGTGCCCGCGCGCTTCACACTGTCCTCGTGTACCTAATTGACGGCTACAACCTGCTTCACGTCCTCAAGCCCCATCGCCGCGCCGCCGTGGACGACCTCGCGCGGCTGCAGATGCTCGCCATGCTCAGCGAGTTTTCGCGGCGCAAAAGCAGCGCCGTGATCTGCTTCTTTGATGGCACCTCGGGCCAGGCCGCGCCCAGCGAATTCAACCGCCCCGGCGTGCGCGTGATCTTCTGCGGGCCGGACAACCAGAGCGCCGACACTGCCATCTGCCGCTACGTTGAGGATGCACGCGAGCCGCACAAACTCGTCGTCGTCAGCAACGACCGCGAAGTGCGCGGCGTTTGCCGCCGCGAAGGCGCCAAACTGCTCAAGAGCGACGATTTCGCCCACATGCTCACGCCGCCCAAGCCGCAGGTCTCGGCGCGCGAAGCCGAGTCAACCAAAGAGCCGATGAAGCGCGAACACTTCTCCGGCATCGAGCGCGAAATGCTCGACGAAATCGGCGATATCGACGATTTCGAGCGCGAAGTGCTGGATGAATAAAAAGACCACCGGCGCAAGGCGCGCCGGTGGTCGCTGGTGAATCGTGCCTATTCTTCGTCTTCGCTGTCCTCGGTCTCTTCGTCGCGATCGCGATCAGGCCCGTTCTTGCGGTTCTCTTCTTTCCAGCGGCGCAGCGCTTCGTCGCGCTTTTCCTCGATGCGCTCGAGCGCGCCCTCGATTTCATCGATTGCCTCGGCGATCTTGCGGCGGTCTTCCTTGTTCTTGGTCTCCTTCAACTTCGCGCGCAGGCCGTCAAGCTTCTCTTCAAGGTGGCCGCGCATCTTCTCAATCTCGGCCTCGATGCGCTTGCGCGCCTCTTCGGGATTCGGGCGGTCTTCGCGCGGCTGGTTGGGACGATCCGCGCGCGGCTGGGGCTCGCGCGGCGGGCGCGGCATGTCAGGCCGGTTCATGCCCGGGCGCTCAATGGGCTGCCAGCGCATGCCCTCTTTGCCGTCGCGCAGAATAAAGGACTCGCCAGTCATCTGGTTGAGCAAAATCGCGCCCTGGCGCGTGTCCGTGATCGACCAGCCACCCATTCCGGGCATTCCGGGGCCGCCGGGCATTCCGGGGCCGCCGGGCATGCCGGGGCCTTGTCCCTGCCCTTGGCCGCGTCCGCGCCCCGGCTGCGGCGGTGCGAACTCGGGGCCGCGCTGCTGCACTTCTTCAGATTCTTCAGTCTCTACGATGATCGGCCCGGCCGCAACGCGCCGCGCCTCCTGGGCGTCACTCACACTCGCGCGCCCAGCGCCCATCAAGCCCAAAACGCCAACCACCGCAAGCGCGGCCAATGCCCTGAACATGGGAATCTCCAAAGGGTAAAAGGGATATTCACATTTAATACGCACCAAGGGCCTGATTCGTAACGCTCATTCCAGAAGAACCAAGAGGCAATCAGGGCGGTGGGCGGGTTTGCGGTGGGCGGAGAGCGGTTTGCGGTTGGCCGTTCGGCCCAGCGACCAACGGGCGCGAACCTGACAACGCGACGCGATTTCAGGAAGCCGGGCGCGGTGCATGGGCCGTGGCCTTGCCCAGACCGCGAAAACCGATACTGCACCGGCGTTTACCGCCAAGTACGCCAAGCTTGCCAAGTAAACAAGGCGGGAAAGCCATGCACGCGCAAGCGCTCGGGTGCGCGCGCAAAGCGACGCGAATAGGGCCGCTCGGTGGTGGGCGCGAGGCCGGGTTCGCAATGCGATGGCCCATAAAGCAAATCGCCGAGACGCCGAGAAAAGCTCCCAAAGCGCACGAACAAACTGCCTGCGGGCGTGCACGAGTTGACGAGACGGACAAAGCAAGCCGCGTACAGAAATGTGCGACCGCATTGGCGGCTCGAGCCTGTCTGGATTCCCTGGTCAGATGAAAACCGGGTTTTCCTCGGCGCAACTCAGAGTCTTCGCGTCTCGTCGTTTTGCCGATTGAGCGCACAACAACGGCAGACACGCGGGAACGCAACTTTTGATTCAAGCTGATGTCCTTG
>JADLFN010000017.1 GCA_020845475.1 Planctomycetota bacterium | reverse complement strand
GGGAAACTGGAGAACCCGCCTCGCTACGAACGAGGAGATTGCAGGTTCGAATCCTGCCATGCCTTCCAGATTGCGTGGCCGGCGCCGTACGGGCTAGTTCCCCCTCTTCGAGCCCGAAGGCGGCGCCGGCCCGGGGACTGCCTGCCCAACGAAGCCTCGGCGAAGTTGGGTCCCCGACGTTGAGTGCACAGTGCTGAAAGGACATTTAGCCGCGCCATGAGCGCGAAACGAAAGACGGGTACAGTCCCTCGCGCTTTGCGCGGGGACAGTTCCCGGAGCCACAGTTGGGGCCGGGACCGGACCATCCCCCCAAAAACCGGTCACGCCTACCTGGCGTCTAGCGGAATATGAGATTCCGCAGCCGGCCCCGACTAAATTTGCCGCAGGCGGATGCCCGCGGGACTACATGGATAGAGCGCCTGTGAGAACAGGAGGCCGCGGGTTCAACTCCCGCCTCGCACTGCGAGTAGCTCAGAAAACGTCTCGTAATCCTTTGTCGCCTGCGGTCCGAATTGGAACGAATGCCGTCGGGACTACATTACACGGAAGGGCGTGGGTTCGAATCCCACCGGCCGCCACACGATGCGGCCGTAGCTCAGCGGCAGAGCGGCCGCAATGTCTCGGCACTCTTTGTCGTTCCACTGATTTGCAGCGAGGCCGCGGTCAGCGGCCTTTTGCCCGCCTTGCGGCGGGACGGCGCAACCCCGGGAGGTTGCCGCTGCAACGCCACGAATGAAGCCGTTACGGGAGGTAGGGGTTCGAGTCCCTTTGCGGTAACCGATGACCGCATAGCGCAACGGTAGAGCGCCCGGGCGGAACGGCACAGTGCACGTGCCATTGTCGTGGCGACACATTTTGCGGCGAATGCGCAAGGGAGTACATCGGTTGCGGGTTCGAGACCCGCCGGCTCCACGATGCGGGGCCGTAGCTCAGTGGGTAGAGCAATTATCTCTTCAATTTTGTCGCCGCACCTATATTGGAACAACATGAACTACGAAGTCATCACTAGCAAAGACGCCGTGCCCATCAAAGCCTGGGTCAAAGGCGTCAATTTCGAGGACGAGGCCAAGCAGCAGCTCATCAACACCGCGCGCCTGCCGTTCATCTACAAATGGATCGCCGCCATGCCCGATACGCACTGGGGCCTGGGTGCGACCGTGGGTTCCGTCGTGCCCACCAAGGGTGCCATTGTGCCCGCGGCCGTTGGCGTTGATATCGGCTGCGGCATGTGCGCCGTGCAGACTTCGCTCAAGGCAAGCGACCTGCCCGATGACCTGCACGCCATCCGCACCGCCATCGAGAAAGCCGTGCCCCATGGACGCACCGACCGCGGCGGACGCAACGACCGCGGCGCATGGCAGACCGCACCCAACGCCTATCGCGAGGCCTTTGGCGCACTGGTGAAGACTTACGAAAAAATCACCGACAAATTCCCGCACCTCTCGCGCAACGCCAGCCCCATCGCGCACCTTGGCACATTGGGCACGGGCAATCACTTCATCGAGGTCTGCCTCGACGAGGATCAATGCGTCTGGTTTATGCTGCATTCCGGCTCGCGCGGCGTGGGCAACCGCATCGGCACGTTTTTCATCGAGCTCGCGAAAAAGGATATGCGCGGCCACGTGAAGAACCTGCCCGACGAAGACTTGGCGTACCTTGAAGAAGGCAGCGAGCATTTCAGTGATTACGTCGAAGCCGTCGAATGGGCGCAGCACTACGCCATGCTCAATCGCAGCCTGATGATGGACGCCGTGATCCGCGCCGTTCGCGGCACGGGCATGAAGCAATTCACCGTCAACCGCATGGCCGTGAACTGCCATCACAACTACGTCTCGCGCGAGGTTCACTACGGCGAAAACGTGCTCGTGACCCGCAAAGGCGCCGTTCGCGCGGGCGAGGGCGACATGGGCATCATTCCCGGCTCCATGGGCGCCAAGAGTTACATCGTGCGCGGCAAGGGTAACCCCGAGAGCTTTCACTCGTGCTCGCACGGCGCGGGCCGCGCTATGTCCCGGGGGGAAGCGAAACGCCGCTTCAGCGTGGCCGATCACGAAGCGGCCACGGCGGGGATTGAATGCCGAAAGGACGCCGACGTTATTGACGAAACGCCCGCCGCGTATAAACCCATTGACGCAGTAATGGAAGCGCAGCGCGACTTGGTGGACATTGTGCACACGTTGCGCCAGGTGGTTTGCGTCAAGGGCTGACATGGCAATGCTCGAAATCGACGGCAGCAAAGGCGAGGGCGGCGGGCAGGTATTGCGCACCGCCCTTTCGCTGTCGATGGTCACGGGCACGCCCTTTCGCATCACGAAAATCCGCGCCTCGCGCGAGCGCCCCGGTCTCATGGCCCAGCATCTCACGGCCGTGAAAGCCGCCAAGGCCGTGAGCTCCGCACAAGTCGAGGGCGACCACGAAGGCTCGACGGAACTCACGTTCACCCCGGGCGTGATCGGCAACGGCAAGTTCTTTTACGCCGTGGGCACGGCGGGCTCGACCACGCTCGTGCTGCAAACCGTGCTGCCCGCGCTGATGCTTGCCCCAGGCCCTTCCGAGATCACCCTGGAAGGCGGCACGCATAATCCTTTCGCGCCGCCCTACGATTTCCTGGCGCTCACGTTTTTGCCCACGCTCGCACGCATGGGACCCGTTGTTTCGGCCACGCTTGAGAGCTACGGCTTCTATCCCAAGGGCGGCGGGCGCATGCAGGTTGCCGTGGAGCCCGTGGAATCACTCACGCCGCTTGAACTCATGGAACGCGGCGCAAACACGCGCCTGCGCGCGCGCGCCATGGTCAGCGGCCTTTCGATGAGTTTTGCGATTCGCGAGCTGGACATTATTGCCCAGGAACTGGGCCTCGATGCGGGCAGCGTGAAGCCGGAATCCATCAACGCCGAGAGCGCCGGCAACGTGGTGTGCATCGAAGCCGAGAGCGATCAGATTACCGAGGTGTTCACAGCATTCGGCAAGCGCGGCATCACGCCTGAGGAATTCGCGGCGGAAGCGCTGACCGATGCGCGCGAATATCTGGCATCCACGGCGCCGGTAGGAAAGTATCTCGCCGATCAACTCCTGCTGCCCATGGCGCTTGCGGGCGGCGGGCGATTCCGTACGGTGAAACCCACGCGCCATACGGCCACCAACGCGGCCGTTATCAAACAATTCCTCGATGTGAGAATTGATCTGGGACAGCTTGAGGATGGCAGCTGGGAAATAGCAGTAACGAATTAAACGGCAATATGATTGACACACGTGGCGCCAAACGCACTATGCGCCGCTTCAACTCCATTTGAGAGGACAAGCAATGCCCCGTTCGACCGTGAACACCGAGAAGAAGCAGGCCCGCGTCGCCGAAATTCACAAGCAGCAGCCCGAGTTGACGATGAACCAGGTCGGCAAGATCGTTCGCAAGGAGTTCGGCACGCAGCTCGCGTTTCCGAAGCTGAAAGAGATCTGGGAAAAGCTTGGCGGCAAGATTGAAATGCGCGGCCGTCGTGCGCAGGCCGCAGCCGGCGGCGTGCCCAACCGGCGCAAGCCAGGTCGTCGCAAGGCCGACAAAGTCGCGGCCCGCGTGCAGCGCACGCTCGGCTCATTGCCTCAGCACGTTGTGGTGGTGCGCGGCGGTCACGGCCCCGAAACGCACGAGTTCAACACCCGCGAGGACGCCACGGAGTTCACGCGCAGGCAGATCGAGAGCGGCGTAGCCACAAGCGCCATCGCCTACTACCAGCGCCAGGCCATGGAAGTGCAGATCGGCATATAGGCTGACTCATGCCAGTGCGGGGCTCCCACGGGAGCCCCGCACCATTTTGGGGCGTTATGCTTTTGACCATCCTCTATGTGAAAGACCTCAAGGCGGCAGCCGCATTTTATGACGCCGCCTTTGGCTGGCGCAAAACCGTGGACGTGCCGGTTTACACCGAATACCGCGTCAACGCGGGCGCGCGGCTTGGGCTGATGCCGCAGAGCAACACACGCCATTTTCTCGGCGAGCAGCTGGGCGCCTTGAAGCCCAAAGACGGCTGCCCGCGCGCAGAAATCTACGTGCAGCTGCGAAACGCCAAAGCCGTCATTGCCCGCCTGGAAAAACTCGGCGCAAAGTGCACCAGCCCATGGGCCAAGCGCGACTGGGGCGATTTCGCGGCCTATTTCCTGGATCCCGACGGCTACGTGCTGGTCGTGGCGAAACCCGCCTAGAACATTGTGCGCTGCGTGGGTTCGAGCGCGGCGTTGGCCGGTGGGCGCGCGGGGGCCTTGGCGACCGGCTTGTCGAGCTTGACGCGCCTTGGAGCAAAGCGCTTGAGCTTGTTGCCAACAACTCCGCCGTGGCGCTGGTGCAATTCCTCGAAATTGAATTTGAGAAACTGGAAGCGCTCCAGGTCCACCTCGCGCTGCGTCAACTCCGCCAGCTTGTCCACATCGCGATGAAATTCGGCGCTATGGAACTCGTTGCGCCCGCCAAAGCGCCGCAAATCACCGTTGAACTTGGGCGAGATGTGATACAGCTCGTGCAACAGCGTCTTGAGTCGATCGACCGGCGCCTGATCCAGGAAGCGCGGCAGGAAGTAGGTGATGTAATAGAGCATCTCTTGGCCGCGCACGCGGATTTCAGGCCAAACGAACTTCCAGCTTCGCGTGAGCATCTCGCGCTCACCGTGCTTGAAGCGCAGCGCGTGGCATTGCGCATAAACGCCATAGCGCGAACGGGTGCGCGCCTGTGATACGCCATGAAGAATCCGCGCGGGCTCAATGTGCGCCAGCGCCGAAACTCGCGTCGCCGCAAGCTGGGTGAAAAAGGCCACTTCGTCTGTCAGGTTGTAGGCCACGCGGCAAGTGTAGCACGCGCGACGACCGCGCGTGGACGGTCACAGGCGCAACCGCCAAACACAAGCCACCAAACACCGCACAAGTTACACTCCGCGCATGACACCGCATGAACAGGCGCTGGTTTACACACTGGGCGGACTGGGCGTGGCTGTTGTAGCCGCGGCGGCTGGCTTGCGGCTTTTGCGCACCAAGGCGGTGTTCGAATACAAGCTGGCGATGATGGACAAAGAGTTGCCGTGGGCGGCCTCGCTCTATTTCGTTTATGGCGCGCGCACGCTTCACGCCACGGCGGGGGCGTTTTGCTTGTTTGCACTGTCCGATCTCGCGCAGGCAAACATGTTCTGGAGCAACGGGGCCAGCGTCACGTTGGGCGTGCTTTCTATGGCCAGCCTCGGGCTGTGCGCCATGTCCATGATCTCGCTGGCTGCCATCGACATGCGCGTTGGTATCAGCAAGCTGGGCGTGCGGCTGTTTCAGTTTCTGGCCGGCGTGGCGGGTCTGGCGCTTGCGGTCATGGGCCTTTTGCTGCTCATTGACCAGGGTTTCTTCTGGCCGCCGCAATAACCCCCGCTTGCGAAGGTGCCCAGAGCCGCTAACATTATCGTCAGACGCGAAGGAAATGGCGTGACTGGAACAGGCATGAGTCTCGATACGCGCGCACACCGATGGGTGTGCCAATGCCTCCATGACGCCTCGAGCCGCATAGCGCGGCATACGGTTTGAAGGATTCGCACCGGCCGTGGCGTCTGCTACGGCCGGTTTTGTTTGAAGCTGACCCCGCGCGGCGCACTGAGGAGCAGTGCTGGAGCCGAAAGATTCGCAAGGACGGGGCGGCAAGGCAGCAGACAGGGCAAAATCATGGTTCATGATTCGATCCTGGTGTTGAACAAGTCGTGGACGCCCATTGCGACCACAACCCTCAAGCGCGGCTTCTCACTGGTGTTCCAGGACCGCGCGCGCATCGTTGACGCCGAAAGCTACGAGTTGCACAGCTTTGAAAGCTGGCTCGTCGACGGTTCGCTGCCGACAACTCAAGATCCGACGGAGCGCGATCGCTGGCTGCGCACCGCCAGCCTCTGGATTCTCGTGCCCGAGGTGATTGTGCTGCAGCGCTTCAACGGTGTGCCGCGCCGTGAACTCACATTCTCGCGCCGCAACATCTACCGCCGGGACGGTTTTACGTGCCAGTACTGCGGCATTCGGCCCGGGCTGAAACAGCTCTCGATCGACCACGTGATCCCGATTTCGCGCGGCGGCCGCACGAGCTGGGAGAATTGCGTCGTCGCTTGCGTGAAGTGCAACACGCGCAAGGGCGACCGCACACCTGATGAGGCCCGCATGCCCATGGCGCGCGAGCCCTTCCGCCCGTCGTTCAACGACGGCGTCGGCCTGGGCGTGCGCGTTCCCGCAAGCTGGGAGCGCTTCGTGGGTCGCGTGAAACGGGAAGTACTGGAAGGGTAAGTTACGTTCCATCAAAGCGCGCCGGCATCCACCGGCGCGCTTTTCTTATGCAATCCACTTCGGCTTGCGCTTTTCCAGGAACGCCGCGATGCCTTCTTTGCAATCGGCCGAGCCGCGCGCTTTGGCGTTGAGTTCCGCCGCGTGTTTCAGCGCGGCTTCCACGCTCATTGAATGAATGCCCCAGAACGCGGCTTTGACCGTAGCCATGGCCTGGGGCGAGTTCTTGGCCAGCTCGCCCGCAAGCGCCAGCGCGGCTTCGTCGAGTTTCTCGGGGTCAACGACGCGGCTGACGAGCCCGAGGTGATAAGCGACTCGCGCATCGATCGTCGAGCCCGAGATGCACAAATCGCGCGCGGCGCGCTCGCCAATCTGGTGCGTGAGCAAGACCATCACGATCGCCGGAATGAAACCGATTTTGACTTCGGGATAGCCAAACGTGGCAGCACTCGAGGCAATCACGAAATCGCAGCAAGAGGCCAGACCGCAGCCGCCCGCCAGCGCGGGTCCATGAACAATCGCGGCCGTGGGTTTTGGGAAGTTCGCGAGCTTGGCGAAGAAATGCGCGAGCGCGGTGCTGCTGGCCAAGTTCTGCTCGTAAGTGGCCGTCTGCATGGCCTGAATCTCGGCCAGGTCAGCACCGGCGCAAAAGGCCTTGCCCATGCCGCGAATGAACACGCTGCGGATGCTGGCATCGGCGGCCAGCGCATCAAGTTCGTCGCTGAGCACTTTGACGACTTCGGCAGAAAGCGCGTTGCGCTTGTCAGGCCTGTTGAGCCAGATCGTGGCGCAGCCGAGTTGCGCGTTGGTTTCGCGTTTGATGGTGTCAAAATCGCTCATGCGGCGCCTCCGTATGTGCGCATCAGCTTCTGCGATTCCGCGGCGCTGGCGAGCAGGTCATCGACCTTGTACTTCGTTTCGTAGCCCCATTCCGCCAGCAGGCCCAAAAGCTTGATCGTGTCGATGTTGCCCACGAGTTCATCCTCGGCAAAGGGGCAGCCGCCGATGCCGCCCACGGCGCTGTCGAACAGGCGGCAGCCCGCATCAAGCGCGGCCCTCACTTTGTCGCGCACGGTGGCGGGCTTGGCGTGCAGGTGCACCCCCACGGGCACTTCGGGCACAGCCGCGCGCACCAGCGAGAACGTATCGCCAATCTGTTTGGCGCTGGCCACGCCCACGGTGTCGGCAAGCTGGATGCAGCTCACGCCCATGTTCTGCAGGCGGCGCGCGAAATCGACGACCATCTTCACGTCGTGAAATTCTTTGTAAGGGTTGCCAAAGGCCATCGAAAGGTAGCCCACGACCTCGACGTTTTCTTCAACGCAGGTATCCACAATCATGTCGAGCTCGTCCCAGGCTTCCTCGAGCGAGCGGTTGGTGTTGCGCTTCTGGAAAGTTTCATTGACGCTGAGCGGAAAGCCGGCGGCGCTGATCTTGCGGCCGGTGTGGCCCCACTTCTGGTTGCAGGCCACAAGGCCTTCGGCGCCGCGCAAGTTCGCGACGATGCCGATGAGATAGAGCCCTTCGGCCTGCTTGATGTTCTCGAACACCGCCGCGGTGTCGGCCATCTGCGGCACGGCTTTGGGCGAAACGAAACTGCCAAAATCGATGCGCCGCGCGCCGGCCTTGATCAGGCCATTCATGTAGGCCGTTTTCTGCTCAGTGGGAATGAACTTCGGAAAGCCCTGGAAGGCGTCGCGCGGGCACTCGGTCAATGTCACCAGCTTGCTCATGCCGGAAGCATAGCAAGGTTTGAGCGCGCGTGACGACCGCTTGACGGCGCGAGCATTGCAACTATCCTTTGCGCCCCCGACTCGGTCACGGGCCAAGCGTGGCTGTTGCCACCCCCGAACCGGCGGCTCTAGGAACGCAAATGGCAACGTACGCAATCGTTCGTGACGGCGGCAAGCAATACCGCCTCACCCAGGGTGAAGTGCTCGAACTCGACCGCCTCGGCCCCAAGCCGGGCGAAAAAATCACGCTCAAGGAAGTGCTGCTGGTGGGCGAAGGCGATAGCGTGAAAGTCGGCAAGCCGCTCGTGGCGGGCGCGCAGGTTGAACTCGAAGCGATCGGCGAAGTGAAGGGCGAAAAGCTGTTCCCCTTCTTCTATCGCCCCAAGAAAAACAGCTCGCGCCGCAAGAAGGGCCACCGTCAGCACTACACGCGCGCGAAGGTCACCTCAATCAAGGGCTAGTCGCCCGAAACACGGAGCTAAGTCATGGCACATAAAAAGGGCGGCGGCACTTCCAAGAACGGCCGCGACAGCAATCCGAAATACCGCGGCGTCAAGCGCTTTGGCGGCCAGGTTGTCGGCGCCGGCGAAATCATCGTGCGCCAGGTCGGCACGCGTTTTCACCCCGGCCAGAACGTGGGTATGGGCAGGGATTTCACGCTGTTCGCGCTGGTCCCGGGTCGCGTGCGTTTCTCGGGCAAGTCAACGCTCAAGGTCAATATCGACCCGGTCGCGGCATAGGTTTCAATGAAATGAACCTCAAACCGCCCGGGAACACCGGGCGGTTTTCTTTTGGAACATCACGTTCGCCGGCTCGTTCCCGATTAACTCTGCTTTGACGTGCATGGAGATGGCCCAAACGCTAAAAGCGGACACTCTGACACTTCATTTCATCCAAGGGAGACAACGTCATGGCAGAAACGACTCAGGCGGGCGGCATTCCGCGCATCGGCGACATCGCGCCGGATTTCAGCGCCAACACCACCGAAGGCCCGATCAAGTTCAGTGAATGGCGAGGCGACAAGTGGGCGGTGCTGTTTTCGCACCCCGCCGATTTCACGCCCGTGTGCAGCACCGAGCTCACGGAATTTGCCAAGCGCAAAAAGGAGTTCGACGAGCTCAACACCAAGCTCATCGGGCTGAGCGTCGATTCGATCCACAGCCACCTCGCATGGCGCGAGAACCTTGCCAAGATCATGGGCGTAGAGATCAATTTCCCCATGATCGCCGACCTCGACACCAAGGTGTCGCAGAAGTTCGGCATGCTGCACCCCGGCGAAAGCGAAACGCTGACGGTGCGCGCGGTGTTCGTGATCGACCCCGCCGGCAAAGTGCGCGCGCTGGTGTATTACCCGCTGAACGTTGGCCGCAACGTCGAAGAGGTCAAGCGCCTGCTCACGGCCCTGCAGACCACTGACAAGAACAAGGTCGCCTGCCCCGTAAACTGGAAGCCCGGCGACAAAGTCATCGTTCCGCCGCCCAAAACCGTCGCCGACGTCGCCGAGCGCAAGAGCCACAAGGATTACGAGAGCTTTGATTTCTATTTGAACAAGAAGAGCCTGTAGTCGGTCGTCGGTAGCCGGTCGTCGGTGGTCGGCAAGAACAACAAGGGCATCCGGTTTTCCGGGTGCCTTTGTTTTTTCCGACGACCGAATACCGAAGACCGACGACGGAGTTACATCGCTTCCAGCCGCGCGATGCGCTCCTCGACCGGCGGGTGCGTTGAGAACAGGCTGGCAAAGCCCCGCCCGCTGAGCGGGTTGACGATGAACATGTGCGCCGTGGCGGGTTCCACGCGCGCCTCCTGGCCGTTCATGGCCAGGTACAGGTTGCCGTTGTGCAGCTTGCGCAACGCATTGGCCAACGGCCGGCCCGATCCCATGAGCTTGGCCGCGGTTTCGTCGGCGCTGTACTCGCGCGAGCGCGAAATCGCCATCTGAATCATGGCTGCGGCAATGGGCGCAAAGAACATGGCCATTAGCGCGCCGATGGCCCCAAAGGGGCTGTCGTCACGCTCGTTGTCGCGCCCGCCCATCATCGATGTCCACATGAACATGTTGGCAAGCATGGAGATCGCGCCCGCTACCGTAGCGGCGATCGTGCCCACCAGGATGTCGCGGTTGCGCACGTGGCCCAGCTCGTGCGCCAGTACGGCCATGAGTTCGTCGCGCGTCAGGATTTCCAGGATGCCCTCGGTCACCGCGACTGCGGCATGGCTTGGGTTGCGGCCCGTTGCAAAAGCGTTGGGCGTCGAACTTGGAACAATATAAACGCGCGGCTTTGGAATCTCCGCCCGGCGCGCGAGCTCATCGACCAGTGCGTGAATCTCCGGCGCTTCGTGCGGAGCCAGTTCGCGGGCACGGTAGAGCGCGAGCACAATCTTGTCCGAGAACCAGTAGCTCACAAAATTCATGACCGCGGCCACGACAAATGCGATCACCATGCCGCCCTGACCGCCCAGCAGATATCCCACGACCAAGGCCAGACCCGTCAGCGCGGCCATGAGCAGAAGTGTCTTGAAATGGTTCGCCATAAGCCCCTCCCGCGCGTAGTTGCGAATCGCGGTTACGCGCTTGCTGACTTAACAGGGAGGCCGACCCGGGCATTCCAGAATGCGCGCCGGCGGATAAGTGGGCGAGGTTGTGCGTTGTGGCTTATTTCACGGCTTCAAGCAGGGCTTTGACGCGCGGCAGGCATTGTTCGATATCCGCCGGCGAAACGGCGCCCACCGAGAGCCTGAACCAGCCGGTTTCGTCCTTCAGGCCAAAGGCCTGGAACGGAACCACCGCCATGCCCGCCTCTTCAAGCAAGAGCGCGCCGATGTCGGCGTTCGTGGCGATCTTCTTGCCCTTGAACGTTTTGCCGATCAGCTTGAGTTGCAGCGACAGGTAAATCGCGCCCTGCGGCTCCACGCATTCCACCGGCAGGCCTGACTTCTTCATGGCCGCAAAGCCGCCATAGAGCGCGTTGAGCAAGGCCTTGACCTTGGCGTCCATCTCGCCGCGGAATTTGCCTAACGCCTCCGTGTTGCCCAGGAATTCGGCTACGGCCACTTGCTCGGCGCGCGGCGCCCAGGCGCCCACGTGGCCCAGAAAATCGCGCATGCGCGCGACGACAGCCGGCGCGGCTGTGACCCAGCCCACGCGCACGCCCGTGGCGGCCATGGATTTCGAAATGGCGTCGAGCGAAATCACCCACGGCGCAGATTCGGGCACGAGCGCCACAGGGTGCGCGTGCTTGGCATTGCCATAGACGAGCGAGGCATAAACCTGGTCGTGCATCATGAACAGCGCGCGTTTGCCCGCCTTGGCGCGGCGCACGTTTTCCTCGCACACAGCCTCGGAGATGCGCTTGAGCTCGTCGGGCGCGATCAGCGTTCCCGTCGGGTTGCTGGGCGTGCACAGGCAGAGCAGGTTGGCGTTCTTGAGGTGCGGCGCAAGCAGGTCAAGCGTGGGCTGGAAGCCGTCTTTTTCATGCGCGGCCACTTCGATCGCCTTGGCCTGCGTGATCCAGGTGTAGTGGTTGTTGTTCCAGCTTGGCAGCGAATAGATCACCGTGTCGCCGGGGTTCAGCACGCAGCGGTAAGTGCCGTAAAGAATCGGCCGTGCGCCCGCAGCAATAAGCACGCTTTCCAAGGGATAGCGTACGCCAAATTCGCGCGCCACGTAATCGGCCACAGCCTTGCGCAGCGAGAGCACGCCATCCGAGGGCGGATAGTTGGTTTCACCGTTTTGCAGAGCGCGCGCGATGCCTTCGCGCAATCCGGTGGGAATAGGGAATTGCTTGCTGTTGAAATCGCCCACCGTCAGGTTGCACACCTTCTTGCCCGCGGCAATCATCTCGCGCACGGAAGCCGCGATCTTCAAAATCTCGCTGCCCTTGAGGCCGCGCACGTTGTCGGAAAGCGAAGCATCCAGCGAAGTGGCATTGCCGAAATCGAGTTCGTTCGAAGTTGCGGTAGTCACGGGTGGCCCCTTGCGTGAAAGCGCAATGTAGCAGCGTGGCGCCCGGCGCAAGAACTTTCTTCAGCGCGGCTTTGTAAGCCCTGATTTCAGCCCCGTTTCCGCCTTTTACACAACGCTTACATAGTGCCGTGAAACGGCCGCGCCGATGCCCCGTATTACTCGCGATGGCCGATGGGGGCCTCATAACCGAAGGAGTAGCCATGAGTATTCTTGGGAAGAACACGCTGGGCATGCTGGGCATTGCCGCGTTCACGATGGTCGCCAGCATCGCCCTGCTTACGCCGCACGGTGCCGACGCCGCCGAAGAAGAAGTGAAGACTGCGGAGAATCTACGCACGATCAAGCCCTACATTTCAGTGCCCACGCTTGAAGAAGGCGGCTGCACGATCACACTGAAGACGGACAAAGAGTCCTACGCCGCAGGCGAGAAGCCCGTGCTCACGGTCGAGATCACGAACACCACGGACAAGGCCGTCACCAAGACCATCGACCTGTGCATGACCGGCCGTGACGTTGAATCGCGTTCGCGCATGCCCGCCCGCCCCGAAGTTCTCTGGGAACTCTCCAAGGAAGTCACACTCGCCGCAGGAGAAAAACAGACGCTCACGCTCGAAACAAAGGTGGCGCTGGCCGAGAACCAGGCCGTGGCCTTCAGCTTTGGCAAGGACGACCTGATCGAAAGGCCCATCCGCATCAAGGATGAGGCCGCCAAGCCCGTTGTGCGCTCCGAGAAGTAGTTACGTCAACCCAAGGGGGATGCCATGAACACGTTCGCGAAATCCAACCTGCTTCAATGGCCCTTGGGCATCGTGCTGGGCATCGTAGCCGCGCTGGTTGCGATGCCCTTTCTCGGCGGGGCCCCCAAGGCGGCGCCTCGCTCGACGGTGGGTGCGCTGCAAAGCGACTGCGACGGCGCGATTGAAGAGCTGGTGATTCACTACACGCCGGATTCGGCGGAGATTGTCAGCGTGCCCTACCGCGATTTCCTGCGCGCTTTGCCCGTTCTTACGGTGCACGTGGTAGTGCGCCGCCAGGCGGATTTCGAGACGCTGCGCGCGTTTGTGGGCGCCACCTCCTGCAAGCTGAACCCGGTCGTGGTCGATCACGAAATCACCTCGTGGTCGCGTGACCGCTGGCTGGCCCTCTCTCCGGCCGGCGGCGC
The DNA here is from genome assembly GCA_020845475.1 of Planctomycetota bacterium. GTDB lineage: Bacteria > Planctomycetota > UBA8742 > UBA2392 > UBA2392 > UBA2392. Next base: position 72,569 of record JADLFN010000017.1, on the reverse strand, counting down.
GCGCGCCGTCACGATTCTCTCGCCCAAGGGCGAACTGGGCGCCGATGTCTGGCCCCAGCGCAAGGGCGACGAAAGTGCGGGCGAAAGCCTCGCCAAGGCGCTGGCGCCCAACGCCGTGGCCGTGCGCAGCGAGCTGTTCTTTGACGGCGGCGATTTCGTGGCCGACGATGAGACTGTCTTTGTTACGCCCAACGTGCGCCGCCGCAACCTGCAGCTCACCGTCGAAACCGAAGCCGAACTCAGGCACCGCCTGGAAAAAATCCTCGGCCGCGAAGTCGTGCTGCTCGATACGCCGCTCGACCACCACGCAGGCATGTACCTGATGGCCGCGGGCAACCGCACCGTGCTCGTGGGCGACCCGCGCGCGGCGCGTGCCGCGCTTTCGCTTGAGCAGGCTGCGGCGCAGCCCCTCAAGGGCGGGCCCGATTTCAGTGAAAAGACCTGCGCCGCGTTTGATGCCGTGGCCGAGCAATGCGCCAAGGCCGGCTACTCCGTCAAGCGCATCCCGCTGGCCCCGGGCAAAGATGGCCGCACGTATCTGACTTATCTCAATGCGATTCTGGATCAGCGCGATGGCCAGCGTGTGGTGTACATGCCCACGTTTGATGGGGCCGAGGCGCTCAACGAAGCCGCGGCTAAAGTGTGGCAAAGCGCAGGCTACGAAGTGCGCCCCGTGAACTGCACCAGCAGCTACCGCCTGTTCGGAAGCCTGCGCTGCCTCGTCAGCGTCCTGCGCCGCGGGTAAGAACGAGTGGCCACAGTCGGCCTACTTTGGAGTGACTTCGGGGGGCTTCAGTTCTTTAACGTCAACTTTAAGTGTGACGATATCGCCAGTCTCGAAGTTGACGTCAATATTGACGCCGCGCCCACCGTTGCCCGCCGCGACGTGAACGACATAGGCTCGTCGTGCGATTCTTTCAAACACGGAGAGATCTACTCGAAGATCGCGGTTGAGCGCGATGGTGTCGCCGCCGACTGGGCTGAACAGCCAGACGTAATAGGCGATTTCCGGATTTCGATTTTCAAGGACGACCTCAATCCTGCCTCTGGCTGGCTCCAAGGTGACATCGCCGAGATCAATGACCTCGCCCTCTCGCCCCACGACTGTCTTGCGCATGACTTCATAGTTCCATGCGTCAAAGATGAGGTCGACTTCGCCGGGGTAGAGATCAAGCAATTCACCGACACCGGTTTTCCCCACGCGAGTCATGAACTCCGCAGAACGGCAAACGTCCTCCGTAACGCTTGCCTTGGACACCAACCTCCATGAAGGATACGCGCTCTCCAGTGAGTTGATGTGCCCGGGGTAGACCGGTTGTCCAGCCGCATCGACCAGCCGCGCACGCACCCGAAATCCTTTCATAGGTATTGCAACGAGTTCTTTGGTCGTTCCCGGTTTGGGCAAAAAGTACTCGCTACGCCATATGCCCGCTTTGCCTCGAGCCTTGACGATACATCCGCCATAGTTGTGCGCGCGCAGCGTCTTCCATGACTTGCCGGCCGGAACCGAAGCCTCAACGTGGGCATTTCCCGACGCGCCGCACACTTCCACCTCGACGGATTCAGCACCCGGCCAATTTTCAAAGTGGACGATCAAAACGAACTGATCCGGGTCGGCGTCAATGACCAGCGTCAGGAAGGCCTCAATCTCGTTGCCAACAAAACGCCACTCGCTGTTTGTCCGAAATCCAAGTCGATCCGCGCCGGCTCCTATAGTGACCTTGCCGTGCCTATCGGGGATTTCGAATGTTACGTATTCTCCGGCAACAACCACGCGGCGCGATTGAAGCAGAAAACCGCTATCGTCTTCCGCATAGACCGACAGCCCCGCGGGGCCCTCAAAAGGAACGCCATCCGCGTACTTGATATAAACTTGAATCTGATGTGTCTTGCGAAGCCTCACAACCACGCGCCCGCCGGCGTCGCTCAGGTTGGCATAGTGTTCGCCAATAAGCGAATGCTCACTTGGGTCACCGCGCTCGGCTACGACCCATCCGGGCGATAGACCAATACAGCGAATGGCGCACGCCTTGAACCCCGTAAAGTCGCGCTCTTCGAGCAGCTCGACTTGTCCCTCGACGTTCGATGTCGCCTCAAACGGATATCTTTCTTCCGGTGAACGTGGTGTCTGAGCACCTTCTCTACTCTCCTTTTGGATGGCGTCCCGACTCAGCAGGGCGTACCGACACTTGAAGTATGCTACGGGGATGCCGCGGTCATCCACGAATCCAACCACCACACGCTGCTGCAACTGCCTTGCATGGGCCTCGGCGCTCTTGTCGGCACTCTTGACGTTTGCCGGAGGTGCGTGATGCACCATGGAGCGCAGTGCAACATTTGCCGCAGGGTCGGTGGCCGCTGCCGACTTCTCCGGCTCCATCGCGGTCTCGGGACGGGGCATATTGTGGTGCGAAGACCAGACAATGATCAGCCCAACGAGGGCACACAGGCCCAATAAGAGCACGGCCAAAGCGATGCTGTTTCGAGTCCGCTTGCTCTCAGGAGCGGCCATGGGCTAGTCCAGCAAGAACGAATCAATGACCGTGGCGCCGTCCTTTGCTTGCGCCACGCCTTCGATCGGTGTCAAAAGGCTTGCGTCGGAGTGCAGGACGATCTCGCCGCGATTGGTCGAAATGGCCCCGCCCGTATTCACTTTGTACCAGATGCTCAAGTCAAAGGCGCTTCCATCCCAATCAACCCCATATGCGACCGAGCGGTCGAATTCGCCGTAAGACGTGTGCTCAGATGTATCCTCCGGGTCGAGATTGACGGTACTTGCGGTAGCGGTCTTGGAGTAATTCGAAAGGTACTGCCCGCGATAACCTTCAAAGTACAAAGAGCCATAGGCATCGGCGTGGTAGGTCGTGCTCTTGCTTGGCACGCTTCCTGAAAGACTGACCTTGGCTTGAACTTTGCCGCCAAGCTGAACGCGCCAGTTAGGATTTGTCCCGCCCGGGTGTGTGCAACTCCAGTTCTTCCGATCCCATGCGATCGCTGTGCCGCTCTTCGTCTTTCCTGCCTCGCCTGTAATGGTGCCCGAAATCGATGCGCTGGTCGCGCCACCGGCTGAGCCGTTGTAAGTGAAGCCGACACCCGTTGTGTTCGGGTACGGCCCGAAGGAACAACTTGACCTCGGTGCCAGAGCGAGCACTTGATGCAACATCAAGAACACAAACGCCCACACGACCATCGCCAACCTGCTAACCCACTTTTTGCCGTTCATTTCCTTGCTCCATTTGAAAGGGATAGTGCCTGTTCAAGGATACCCCCACCCTATGGCGCTGTCCAAGTATTGAGACATTATTTCTTTGTAGTTGTTGAAATTCCAACGCAACGCACAAACTGCACCGAACGCACAGCGCTCACTTCTGCAAGTAGATCCGCATATCGTGCAATAACAGTTTTGCGTTGCGCGCGTTTGTGGGCGCTTTCGGACATCTACAATCAGCGTGAGGAGTTCGAACAAGAGCGCGCGGCAATGCGCTTTGACAACCGACCGTCAGACAAAGCAATGCCGCAACCAGCAGAGCAGGTGTGAGACTCATGGCTCTCTCACGTGATTACCGGTTCAGCGCGGCTCGCGCTGGGTTTCGTCCACGTCGCCGCCCACGACCTTGGCGCCCTTGAGACGGCGAAGCACCACGTTCCATTCCTCCGGAAAGCGCATCCCGTCCAGGCGGTGTTCGAACTGGTCCGTCATCTCCGAGGCGCGCTCCAGCTTGTTCGTGGAACGGTCGTGAATGCCCAGCGCCTCCTTCTTGAGCCGGCGTACGTACGAGAGCGTGAGCAGCAGGTCGTTCTGCTCGTTCTCTGTGAGCTGCTCCACGTGCGTGCTTGAGGCCCACACCATCACCGCTTCGAACAGCGGCTCAATGCGCTCGCCGCATACCGCCATCTCACTGTGCGAGCCGCCGCGCACCTGTTCAAGGTTCGCCCAGATGTCGTATAGCCGCGCCATGTTGAGTTGGTAGTTGCGCGGGCCGTCGCCGGGCAATGGCTCGCCCAGGGCGTTGACCACGCGCGCTGCGGCATCGCGCACGTTCTTGAGTTCCGCCGGGCGCTGCTTGACGTTTTGCAGGTGGTAGAACATGCGCTGGCGCATAACGGAAAGCGCGCGGTACTCGGCCAGGTGTTCGCTGAGATCGTGCACAATGCCGTAGAGGCGGCGCCCGTCCTCGCTTTCCAGCGGTTGGTTGAGGTCGAGCATCTGGCCCTCGATACCGCCCACGATGCGCTGCACGTCGCGCGAAAGCGCAGAGAACGCACCATAGGTTGCGCGCCACTGGTTCAAGATTGTGTCCAGCGCGCGCAATTGTTCGTCGTAGAGCTGTGCGAGGCGCTGTCCGCGCTTGCCCAACGCTTCGAGGGCGGCGCGCTCGGCCTTGAGCTTGAGACGCTGGTCGTCCTCGCCCTTGATCTTGCTCATGACCTCGCGGCGCGCGGCCGCGAGCAGCTCGTGCAGCCCGGCCACCAGGCCCTCAAGTAAGGTTGAGGCTTCATCGCTTTCGCGCAGCGCAGCCTCGGCCTCAGCACCCAGGTTCATGGCGCTGTCGATGCGGTCAGAGATCAGCTTGGCGCACTCGACGACGCGCGAGTACATCTTGCGCTTGCCCGCCTCGGCGTCGGGCTTGGGCAGGGGCTGCAACTCGGCCATGGCCTGAAGCGCCTCGACGGCCCATTCGCCCGCAAGGCCCGATTCCGCCACGGCCACGAGTTTCTTGGCCTTGGCGCTCTGGTCGCGCAATTCGAGCTTGAGCTCCTTGAGCTCGGATTGCACCAGTTCCGCGGCTTTCATGGACTGCTGGTGCGAGGTCGCGCCCTTGAGCAGCAGGCGCGCGGCCGTGGCCAGCTCTGTGCCCTCGGCGATTTCGACAAGGCGCTGCAGCGATTGCAGGTCCTCGCGGTCTTCCTTGAGTGTGCGCGCCGTCTCGTTGGCCAGCGCGCCAATCAGAACACTGTAATGCTTGCCCTTGACGCGCGCGGCTACTTCCTCGGCGATGAGCGAGAACGCATCCTCGACCAGTTCGGCACTGGCGGGTGCGAGCTGCTGAGTGTCCGGCACATGCATGGCCTCGCCCAGCGCATGGCCGGCGTCATCGAGCGCTTTGCGGCCGGAATCGTCTTTGACCGCCTGTGCAAAGGCGCGCTCCACGTTGGCGGCGGCGGCGCGCAAATCGCGCACCTCCCGGCGCAGCGCCTGCAATGCGGCGTCCGGCTCGAACTCGAGCACGACATTCAACAGATCTTCAGGCGTGCGCACTTCGTATCCGGTGAGCTGCCCCACTTTAGCCGCGCTGCGCTTGGTGGCACTTTCCAGCTTGCGCAGACGATCTTCGAGGGCGGCGCGCTCGGTTTTTTCGGCGGCGAGTTCCTCGGAGAGATCCTGTACACGCTTGCTTTCGAACTCCTGCTCCTGCTCGACCTTGCTCAAGACGCGCTGCTGCTTGTTCTGGAACTGCGAAAGTTCGCGGGCGTGCGCGCGGTTGAGTTCTTCGGTTGAGCGGCGCTGCTGATCCTTGAGCTGGTCAACAAAGGCGGCGTGGGCGTGCTTGAGGCTGTCGATCTCGCCAAGCGCTTTGCGTTGGTAATCTTCAAGCTCGCGGCGCATGGTCCGTTGCGAACTGGCGACCTCGGCATTGAGCACCGAGAGTTTCTGCTGCAACTCCGAGGCCAGGCTGCGCAGGCGCGCGTTTTCCTGAATCAACTCAGCGTTGCGCACGCGCTCGGCTTCGATTTTCTTGGTGGCGATTTCCCGAAGCACAGCTTCGGGCGTTTTGTCGTTGCGGTCGAGTGCCATGGTGCCCTCGCCAGCAATCTACAGCGCAAACAAGGCACTGTCACCTCGCCAAACGCAATGGCAGGCGCTGCCGTGGCGATCTCATGCCTTTGACCGTGGCCACGTCCGATGGGTTCCGCGGTCACGTGTGGAGGGGCCGTAAAGCAAACGAATCGATATGGGGCGGCATCATTTGAGCTGATACAAATTCGAAGCCCGCCAGGTTGAGTACAGGCGCGATCCCCGGTGCAATTCTCGGTGCAATTCCCAGTACAACGGATTTATTGCGGCCCAAGCACAAAGTGCCAAGTGGCTTGGAAGCCGCTTGGCACTTGCGTATGAAGGTGGTACGCCCGGCAGGAGTCGAACCTGCGACCTAGGGCTTCGGAAACCCTCGCTCTATCCAACTGAGCTACGGGCGCGTGCGCGCAAGGTTAGCGCATCGCTGCGGCCCGTCAATGCGCCGGCGGGGAGCCAAGCCGCGTCTGGGCGCGCGGCTTCTACCTTTGCGGCCTGCGCTCGCTAGACTGCACATCGGACATGAGAGGTGGACAATGAGCGATTTCAATGCCGACATTTTCAAACGCCGCCGCGCTGAATTCATGAAGCGCATGCAGCCCGGCGTGGCGATTTTTCCCGCCGCCCCCGAGGCGCGGCGCAATAACGATGTTTACTTCGAGTACCGCCAGGACAGCGATTTCTATTACCTCACCGGCTTTGAGGAGCCGGGCTCGCTTTGCCTGATTATCAAGGATCATCCCGAGCACAAGTTCATCCTGTTTGTGCCGCCGCGCGACAAGTCCATGGAGATCTGGCATGGCCGCCGCGCCGGCCCCGAGGGGGCGCGCAGCGTTTACAAGGCCGATGCCGCCTATGCGCTCGATGAAATCGAGAAGATGGTGCCCGATTACCTCAAGAACCAGCTGCGCATGTACGCGCACTTCGGCGACGACGCGGCTTTCGACGACCGTGTGACCGGCTGGCTCAACAAGGTGCGCGCCATGAAGCGCCTGGGCATCAACGCGCCGACTGAAATCCACGACCCGAGCGAAATCATCCACGAAATGCGCCTGGTCAAGAACGACGACGACCTGCACTTCCTGCGCAAGGCCGCGAAGCTGGGCGCCGGCGCGCACCGCCACGCCATGATGATGACGCGGCCGGGCATGTACGAATATGAAGTGCAGGCCGAGTTCGAGTATTTTTCCAAGCGCGGCGGCAGCCACCGCCTGGGTTATCCCAGCATCGTGGCCGCGGGCGACAACGCCAACATCCTGCACTACCACGAGAACAACGCGCCGTGCAAAGACGGCGATTTGATCCTCATGGACGCCGGCTGCGAGGTGGGCATGTACACCTGCGACATCACGCGCTGCTGGCCCATCAACGGCAAGTTCACGCCCGCACAGCGCGAGGTCTATGACTGGGTGCTCAAGGCCCAACTGGCGAGCATTGAGCTTTCGCGTCCCGGCGTGCCATGGCAGGATCCGCACTGGAAGAGCGTCGAAGTGCTCACCGAAGGCATGGTGGCGATGGGCCTGTTGAAGGGCGACCCCAAAGAAATTATCGCCACGCAGAAGCAGTGGGACGAGGACGTCAAGAACAAGAAGAAGGATCCCAAGACCGACAAGGCGCCCAAGACCTATCGCGAGTTCTACATGCACAACACCGGCCACTGGCTGGGCATGGATGTGCACGACGTAGGCAAATACCGCGAGGGCGAGCAGTGGCGCAAGCTGGCAAAGGGCAACGTGCTGACCGTTGAGCCCGGCATCTATATCTCGGCCGAGCGCGACGACGTGCCCAGGAAGTACCTCGGCATTGGCGTGCGCATCGAGGACGACGTGCTGGTGACGGACGGAACACCCGAGGTGCTCACCAAGGACGCGCCCAAGACCGTCGAGGAAATCGAGAAGGTCATGGCCGAGGGCAAGAAAACGCTCGCAGCCGCGTTGAAGTAGCTTCAAACAGATGGTTCAAACAGAAGGGGACGGGCCCGAGGGCCCGCCCCTTTGTACTTGATAGCAACACTACTTGTTCTTGATGTTCTGCGCCGCGAGTTCCTCGTCGCGCTGGTCCAGCCAGCGCAGCGCCGGAGCGTAGGGGCAGTGAATTGCGCGTGTAAACGTGCGGAACGTGCCCATTTCATCGGTGCGGGTAAAGGTCTTGTCGATGAACGTCAGTTCGACCACAACCAAAGACGGATACTCGCCCAGCGTCGAAATGAACTCGCGCTTGGGGTTGCGCACACCCGAGGCAAAACTGCTGCCCATCTGCACGCACTTTGAGTCCGTCGGCTTGGACAGCAACAGCGTGATGTCGCCCTTCTTTGTGCCCTGGGGCGGCATGCCTGCCGGCCGGGCAGTTTCACGCGGCTTCCACAGGTGCGGTGCGGTGTCTTCGCGGCATTCCGGAAGAACGTTGAACACAGTGTTGCCCTTCTGCACGCCCCAGGCGAAGGCGGCTTTGTCGTCCACAAACACGCGCACGGAGTAAACAAAGCTGGCGATTTCGTCGTCGTGCGGCGCGATGTTGCGCGCGGCGTTGGGGCCCTTGGAGGGCCAGCCGAGCTTGCCGTACTTCACGAGTTCGGCCAGCGTGCGAACGGGAATGACACGGCGCACGAGATAGGCGCCATCGGGCTTGTCGCCTTTGGCGGACTCGGGGCGCGTGCGCAGGTAGTACACAATCACGGCGTCGCCGGTGGTGTAGGCTTTCTTGGAATTGTCCCACCACGTTGAGGTACCTGTGAAGGAGAGGAATTCCTTGATCTTGGTGGTTTCGCCGTCTTCTGCCTCACCGTAATTGGTGAGTTGCGAGTAGAAGCGCTCGTGCGGGATCTTGGGATCCTTCAGGTCGTCCAGTGAAAGGCTGCGCAACTGGATGTTGTCGTCGCTTGTGTTGGTAACTGCGCGCAACAAATCCTGTTCGATGTAATCCATGGCCACGCGGCCGCTCTGGAACGTTTCAATGCGGCGTGCTGTCACCAGGTACATCGCCTGGGCTGACTTGAACATGGTTTGCAGCATCAACATCACGATCAGCATCAACGCGATCGCGATCATCAGTTCGAGCAGCGTGAAGCCGCGTGCGTGCGTGCGATGGGTGTGAAGTTTCAGCATGACCTCTCCAGTACTGGCGCGCCTTGACTCAAAATCGGGGCCCTGGGCCCTCGCGGAACCCGGCCTACTTTGCCGCAGAAATCAGGAAGTCCCACTCGAACACAGGCTTGTTGGTCTGCCTTTCGCCTGCGTAATCCGCGGCGTATTCAAAGCCCTTGTAAACGCGCAGGTGAACCACGTACAGGTCGTCCAGGGTCGCCTTCTGGCCGCCCGCGTCGATGGCTGTCGAGCTGCGTGAAACGCTGCGGCGAACGGCGAAATCAAAGCTGTAGAACACGCGGTCGTCGGCATCGAAGGGGGTGTTGACACCCGAAGAGCGCAGCGTGTCGGGCACGAGGCGGAAAACCTCGGGCGGCGTGCCTGAGAACTTGCGGTCGCCCGTGCGCGAGAGCGCTTCATCGGGGAGCATCGTGGTCATTTCATCGCGCGACTGGCTCGCACCCCAGAGCGTGGCGTCAAAGTTGCGCTGCGGCAGCGTGAAGAACACCACGTTGTCATCCAGGTTGCCGAACATCGCGCGGCGCGCCTCCACCGACATGCCCGCGGTGGTGGAGCCTGATTCACGCTCCGCCAGTTGCGAGGGCCGGAACTTGAGCGAGGTGCCTGGATAGTCGAAACGGTACATCGTTTTGTCGTCGCCGAAAGAAATCGGCCGCGAGAGCGATGCGGTCATCAGCGCGCGCACGTTGCGCATGATTTCAGCCGCGCGCATGGCATCCATGGCGTTGCGCGCCATGCGCATGTTGGCGATGAACAATCCGACAATCGACACGCCGCCCAGGGCAAAAATCGCCATGGCGATGAGGATTTCAGTCAGTGTGAAGCCCTTCTTTGTTCTGCGCATGTCTGCACTCCGTGGCGCGCCTGGGTTACTGCTTGGGATAGTTTGAATCGTCCTTGAGTATGACGTCCGAGGCCCGTACGCCCGTGGTGGCCGGGTTGATATCAATGAAAATGAAGCGCGACTGGTCTTCCAGCACGACGTCGGCGTCGCTGGGCCCCTTGGTTGCGGCGGTGTCCAGCATGTAGCCGGGCTTGTCGTTGATGACCTCACAGCGGCCATCCACGCGAATCACAATCTTGTAGTCCTTGGAGAAGGAGCGATTGATTTCTCCCGTCGCCATCTCGCCCAGCCCCACGGGCGCTGAAGTTTCATACTTGCGCTTCCAGGCCGCCGCGTAATCGACGTCGTCGCCCAGTTGCTCGGAGAGGTTGTATTCACGTACGAATGTCAGGGCAGTTTCGTTGGGGCCTGGCGCGTTGTTGATGCGGAAGAGCGCAATGCCCGGGCCCATCTTCATCGAGAGCGTTTCGCCCTGGTTCTTGAACGTCGTGGGCTTGGTCATGAACACCAGAATGTGCGGCTGTCGTGTGTTCAGCGCTTCGGTGCGCGCAAACGAGACGAAACCCTGAATGCTGTTGCCCGCCATGCGCAGGCCGCGACCGCGCATGAAGGTCATCATCACCGGCACCATCACCGAGAGCAGCAGGCTGATGAGCGCAATCACGACCAGCAGCTCAACGAGCGTGAAGCCAAGAATTCTTCGTGTGGTTCTGTGCATGTGCTGCCCTCCGCGTATGCGGCTACTTGAGTTCCGCGTACTCTTTCACGGTGCTGTTGGCGCTGTCGTAAACGAGATCGTCGTCGTTGTCCCACTGGCCGTCGGCGCCGGCACTCCAGAGATAGAAGCGCCCGCTCTTGTCGATCTTGTACCAGAGCGTGCGATCCCAGGCGTCCTTGAAGAACGGCAGCTTCTCCGAGGTGCTGTCGAGCATGTCTTTGTATTGCTCGGGCGGCAGCTTGGGGTCATACGAGCGGCTCTTGTAGGTGGGCGCCTTTTCCCAGACTTCTTTGGTCGGGCACAGGTAAAACACCAGGATCTGCGAGGAACGCTTCTTTTCGTCCGTGCTCGTCGAGCCCGCCAGCGGCCCTGCGTCCTTCTTGAACTGCGTTTCGCTGTAGCTCACTCGCTCGCCGGCCACCGCATCACCGATGTTCTTGAGCAGCGTCTTGGTCGCGCGCGGCTTGGACTTGTTAAGCCAGGGCAGCAGCGCCACAGCCAGAACCGCAACCAGCACGGCAATGATGCCGATGACGATGAGCAGTTCGATCAGGGTGAAACCTTTGTTGAGTGTCGTGCGCATGGCTACCCTATTTGCTCTCGCGGCCGTTGATGATGTCGTCTTCGTTGTCCCAGATGCCGTCTGGGCCTGACGAGACCAGGTCGTAGGTGCCATCATTGTACTTGATGATCGCACCCGACTTGGCGCCTTTGGGCGCATTGGCCCAGTTGCGATAGCGGTAGGGATTTTCCCAGGGATCCAGGAACACTTTCTTGTTGCGTTCGGTGCCTTCGTGGTAGGCATCGGTCGAAATGTATGCCTCTTTGCCGGCACGGCCCGGATCGCTGATCAGGGCATTGAAAAGCAGGGCGTTGCCCTCAAAAAGATCGTTGTTGCTGTTGGCGCCGCTCAGGGGGAATTTGTCGCCGGCCTTGCCCTTGTCGTCACGCCACTTCGTGATCGCCGTTGGAACCACGGTGTCCACAAAGTTGCGCGCCTCGTTTATTTTTGCCTTCTTGCGCGCGGTCATCAGCACCGCCAGCAGCACGGCTACCAGCACGCCGATGATGCCAACGACGATCATCAATTCGATGAGCGTAAAGCCGCGCCGATTAGATGAATAGGCCGCCATCACCCCTCCTGAGGTTCCCGCACGGGTCGTTATGCAAACCCTGCGCCACTGTTGCCGGGCCCCGGGCCGCGCGGGGGTTGCTTGCCACAACTGCAAGCGACAGCGCGGCTTGGGGCGAATTTTCGCAGTCCCGTAATGCTAAGCCGTGGGCGGGCTCGTTGCAAGGGCGGTAGCCGATTGTGGCGGGCTAGTAACGAGGGCTCAGATCACCCTGCCGGCACTCATCTTGACGACACGCGAAGCGATGCTTTCCGCACCCTGGACATCGTGTGTGCTGAAGAGCACGGTTGCTCCTCGCCCTGCTTCCTCTTTAAGGATAGCCGCCAGGCGTTTGCGCGCCTCAGGGTCGAGAGCGTTGAATGGCTCGTCAAGCAACAGCACGGCCGGCCGGTGCACCATGCAGCGGCCCAGGGCGGCGGCCTGTTCCTGGCCGCGCGAGAGTTCGCCTACGGGGTTGTCAGCATAGGGTCTTGCGGCCAGGCGCTCGATCAGTTCTTCTCCGTATGAAACTGGCGCGCCGTACAGCTCGGCAAACATGCGCAGGTTCTCGCGCAAAGTAAGCACGCGATCGAGCATCGACTCATGCCCCAGATAACCAATGGCGGCACGCGCCGCAGGCGCGGCACTGGCAAGATCGTGGCCCATCACGGAACAGGCGCCGGAGTCGGGGCGAAGCAGTGTGGCCAGCACCTTGAGCAGAGTGCTCTTGCCCGCACCGTTGTCGCCGATGAGCGCAACGAGCTCGCCGGTCCGCGCTGAGAAATTCAGTTCGCGTAGGGCCGGCACGTAGCCGTAGGCCTTGCACAACTTCCGGCATTCAATCGAGAGTTCCACGCCGCAAGCCTAGTGAGACAATGCGAAACACAAAACGCAAAATGCAAAACGCGGTTGCCCTGCCTTTGGGTCAACGTCCGCCCTTGCGGGTCTCCAGATCGACGGCGCGGGCCAGCAGGCGCTTGCGTTGATCCAGGTAAGCGGAGGCGGGCAGCTTGCGCGCTTCGTAGTCGCGGTCCAGTTCGGCCAGGGCCTCAACGATTTCGCGTTTGCTTGCATGCACTTCATTCACGCGCATGCGCTGTACCTCGCGCGACGCCCGGAACGTGTAAAGCAGCGTGATTGCAAAGCCCAGCCCAAAAAGAGCAGCCAGCACGCCGTAAATGCCGGACATGTTAATCGACTTCTCACCGGCCGGCTTCTTTCCCGCAGGCGCGGCCTGGGCGTTACGCCTGGCAATTTCGGACATGACGCGCTGCCACTCAGGATCAAGGCGCAGCATGAACGCGTAGCGATCGTCGGATTTGACCAAAGCGCCCTGGTGCGCAAGCGGCGCGTAACGCGCCAGACCGTCCTGCCCGATTTCGGGTTCGCCCAGCAGTGATGCGTGCGCACCCATGCCTACGGCGGCCACCTGCACGCCCGGCGTGGCTGCCACGCGCACGTCATGCACTTCAAGCCCCAGCCTTCGCAACAAGTTCACGCTCGCGCCGGCGTCGCTGTAAACCACGCCGCACTTGTGCAGCAGCTTGATTACCAGCCGGCCGGGCCGGCCGTTTTCGCCCGGAGGCACGGGCCGGTTGAACACCAGCGTGGCTATGTTGCGGTCCTGCGCGTCCTGCTTGAGGCGGAAGAACGTCTCGCCCTCGCCCATGAAGCTGAGCGCTCCGTCGAGATTCAGCGGGTGCCAGGCATCAAGCGCAATCTGCGGGCCTTCGCCGAAAGTTGCTTTCTCGCCGTGCATCTGCCCGCCGCCGAACATCCATGGCTTGTTGGCGCGCGCATCAAGCGGCACGGCGCGCGGCTCGCGTGCGGCCGTGCCCTGGCAGAACAACAGCTCAGTGCCGTACATGCTGGCCAGAAATGCCATGTCCGGCAGCGTTGGTGCGGCAAGCAATTCAAGTTCAATAAACGGCGCACCCTTGATGCTCTCGGCGGGGATAGCCGCGCGTTGCGGATCGTCGTTCTCAATGATCAGAGTTTCAGTCACGGTAATCGGCAGATAGCGCAGACCCTCATTGACGGTGGCCTTGATTTCGAGGGTGTGCTCGGCGATGCGCAGCTTTTTCACGTCGGCGCCGAGCGTGTAGAAATCGATCACGCGTTCGGCCAGGGGCTTGTCCTCGGTCAGCCAGATTTCCTCGGCGAAGGGCCGCCACATGCCCTGAACGCGCGCGGCCAGCGCCAGCCGGCGCTTGAGCGGTACGTCGCGCAGTTCAAAGCGGCCATCAACGGTGACGTCACCCTTGACGCCCTCGCGGGCCTGCACGCCGCTTTGCAGGCCGCCGATTTTGGCGTGGGCATCGCGGCCCTCCAGCACTTCCGTGAACGCGTCCTGCCATGCGGCGCTGATGATCTCGCAGAACGGCGGAGAATCTGATGGAAGCGCAAGCGCAACGACTTTGGTGTCAGGCTCAAAGCTGCGTGTGAAGCCGCGCGCATCGCGCAACTCACCCTTGATCACGCCCGGCGAGGGAACGCTCGGGCCCATCTGTGCGCCAAGCGGCGCAGCGCAGAGGGCCACCAACGCAAGACGTAAAACGCAAAACGCAAAACGCGGTCGTGGCATCGGGAGGTTGGCCACTTGTGACAGAGATGAAACATCCGTGAGTTGATGCATTTCTTTTGCGTTTTGCGTTTAGAGTTTTGCGTTGTCTGCAGCTTGCGCCAGCACGCGCTTGCGCGCGGCTTCGAGCCTTTCGCGCGTCTCATCGTACTTCACCGTCAATTCCTTGGCGCGCTCAAGGTACTGCGGGCGGAGGCGATCGTAATCCGTGCGGGAAAGCTTGCGCGCAAGCAGGTCTTCCTCGAGGTCCTTGAGCGCGCGCAGGGCTTCCTCGCGATCGCGGATCACCACGGTCAGGTCGGATTCAACATCGCCGACAAACCAGACGCGCTTGCCGCGCCGCAGCGGCCAGAACGTGATCGCCAGCGACACTGCCACAGCCAGGATGATGATAAGGTAGTCCATATTCGAGTTTCGAGCTTCGAGTTTCGGGCTTCGAGGAGTTTCTACGGACCTCGAAACTCGAATCTCGGCGGTTATTCAATTTCCTCCATCTCGCGCAGGATACGTTGTTCCAGCGCAGGGTCTTCACCCTTGGGAGCTTCAACGCGGGGCTCTGGCTTGCCGCGCGTCGCAAAAAACCACAGCGCGCCGCCAAACACACCCAGCGTCACAAACGCAGTCGCGAACAGCACGGGGTAGAGCAGGCTGTCCTGCCGCACCTGCACGATCTCAGGGCCGAAGCGCTCGATCATAGCCGCGCGGATCTGGTCGGGCGTCTTGCCCGCGTCGCGGCACTCTTCGCGCAAAAAACGCTGGGCCGTTTCCTTGAATTCGCAGTTCACCATCGAACAATCCAGCAGGCGCTCCCGGCAACCGCAGAGGCACACCATCGAAGAGCCGAGATCGTGGTAGATCTTCTCGGCCTCAGCCGGATTGCGCTCCTTTACAGGCGCCGCTTGCACAGGGGCCGCCGCACCAAGTAGCGCAATGAAAAATGCAAAGTGCAGAATGCAACGTGAAGGCCACAGCGCGCGGTGGCGCAGCGGCGAACCCATTTTGCATTGTGAATGCTGCATCTTGAATTCGCCGTCAGGCGACCTCCGGCCGCTTGCGCGTCAGCGTGGGCAACAGGCAGTAGGCGGTGCCCAGCACCATCACGAACAGGCCAAACAGGCCCAGTGTCATGTGCGGCTTGATGAAATAGCGGAATCGCGCGCGGTCGTGCTCGTCCACGTCCATGAGCACGAAGTAGAGATCTTTCGTGAGCGTCTTCTCGATCGCGGGGTCCTTGATTGGCTCGTTCACGCGCGGCATGCCGTCGCGTTTGTTGTAGAAAATGCGCATCGTCGGACTTATCGCCGGAACGCCTTCGACAATCTCGCTTATCTCGGCTTCTATCGCGGGCTTGACTGAATCCGGTGCAACTTTGAGCGCCTCGCGCAATCCCAGCAATGAAAGCGGGCGCTGTTTGGCCAATTGTTCCTTTGTGGCGGGCAGTTTCAGCGCCAGCGCCTTCACGTTCAGGGCGCGCGTGGCCAGGGTTTCCTCCTCAAGCATCTTGTGCGCCAGCACCAGGCCCTCATTGACCCGCGTGCGGATGCGCGAGAGTTCGGCAGAGCCGGTGTCCGGCCGCAACGAATGGGCTTTGATGAACTTTGCGTCGTCCAATGTCGCAATCTGCCCGCGCACATGGGCCAGGATGCCCGGCAGTTCCGCGCCCAGCGGCAGCGCGGCTTCGACGGCTTCGTCAAGCACGGTTTTCAGTTCGGCCGGTGAGGGCACCTGCCCTTGTTCAAGCTTGTCGCGCGCGCCCAGAAAGTCGAGCAACAGGCTGTGCTGGGCCACGAGCAGCGCGTCGGTTTGTTTTTCATCGACGTTGCGTTCATAGGGGAAAACGCGGATGGTGGTCTCGTACGCTTCAAATACGCGCGGGTTGTCGCGCGTTTCAACGCCCCAATGAATGCCCTTGATCATTTTCGGCAGGGCGCTTTTCTCGAATTCCGGCGGCAGGTCGCCGCCCATGCGCGTCTTGAAATCAGCCGTGATCTCGTCAATCAACTGTTGCGCGTCTTTGCCCGGGTTTTGCCGCACGTGGCGCACCATGCCGCGGTACGTGGCCATGGCTTCTTCATCGCGCGTGAAAAGTTCGCGCGTGGTATCCCAGCCGCTGCTGCGCTGCTCGGTGTCGAAGTAAACGAGATAGCTCGAGCGCGTGTATTTGTCGTCGAGCACGGCATAACCGCCGGGTGCTGCCGTGACCGCGCCTTCATTCTCGTAGAAGCTGCTGTAGTACATGCCAATCGCCACCATCAGCATGCCGATGTGCACGATGTATCCGCCGTAACGCCGGCGGTTTTGGAGTGTGACGCCCACCATCGAGCGCAGATAGCCCTCGCTCGTGCCACGTTTGCGCGCCATCGCACCGGCATGGAACTCCTGCAGCACCGTGATGAACGTGAACACGCACACCGGCCAGATGAGAACCTGCATCAGCACGCGCACCCAGGTCACAAGCTGTGCAATCGTCTCGGCGCTGTCGGCGTGCTTGAACAAGTCGTTCTTGTTCAGGTAGCCGGTGTAACCCACCAGCACCAGTGTTGAAATCGCCGTCGGCAGAGCGAAATTGCGAACAATCTGCCGCCACGAGTTCTGGCGCCAGCCAAGAATCGGCCCCACACCCATCAGGAAAAGCAGCGCCAGAAACAACGGCGCGTTAATCATCGTGTAGGCGTCGGGGCCAAAGGTCTCCTGGCCGGCTTTGCCGTAGATCGTCTCGGTGATCACGGGCCAGAATGTGATCACAATCGTGACCAGCGCGATTGCCAGCAAAATCAGGTTGTTGAAAAGGAAGATGCCCTCGCGCGAGAGCAGGCTTTCCAGCTTGCGCTCGCTGCGCAACAGCGGCAAACGCCAAAGCAGCAGAAGTAGGCTGCCGAAGAACACCACGCCCATGAAAAAGTAAAACGGCAGCTTCACGCCCGTGTCGCCAAAGGCGTGCACGCTCTCAATAATCCCGCTGCGCACCAGAAACGTGCCCACCACGGTCATGCAATAGGTGACGATAATCAGCGCAAAGCTCCAGGCTTTCATCATGCCGCGCCGTTCGGTCACGATTACGCTGTGGATGAAAGCCGTGCCCGTGAGCCAGGGAATGAAGCTGGCGTTCTCGACGGGGTCCCAGGCCCAATAGCCGCCCCAGCCGAGGATCTCGTAAGCCCAAAGCCCGCCGAGTGCAATGCCGACGGTGAGCAATCCCCACGCACTCATGGCCCAGACGCGGATCGGCCGCAGCCAGCCCTCGTTGACGTCGCCCGAGAACAATGCGCCCAGCGCATAAATGAACGGGATCGTGAAGCCGACAAAGCCGAGATAAAGAATCGGCGGGTGAATCGCGACCCAGTAATTGTGCAATTGCGGGTTCATGCCCTTGCCGTCGGAGACGTTTTCGAGCAGCCACTGCTGCACCGGCACGGGCAGGCTTGAAGCGTTGGTGGTTATCGCCGTGTGCAGTTCGGCAAAAGTCATGTTGCCGGCTCCGCCCTTGACCAGCGCCAGCAGCAGTTCCTGCACGTCAGGGTTGTTGGAACTCTGGCCGGCGGCGATCACCGGCCCGGCCTTGATGGCTGCCCAGTCCGCCTTGAGCATCCACGAGTAATCGATCGCAAAGGGATTGCTGCGATCGAAGCTTTCCGGGTTGCACATAATGAAGAAGAAGAAGAACTCGACTGCGCATAGCGCGACGAGCGCAAAGGGCAGCCGCCGGTCGGTGCGGTTGTGGCGCTGCGTAAACGCATAGATCGAGCCGTGCGTACACAGTATTAAACACCAGAACAGCAGCGAGCCCTGCTGCCGCGCCCACAGGCCGGCGATCTTGAAGGGCACAGTCTCGCTGTTCTCCGTGACATCGCGGATATAGCCGACAAAGTAGTAGCCGTCGAAAATTCCGAGGTAAATCAGGCCGCAACACAGTGAGGTGATCAGCAGCAGGGCATACTGGCCGCGCCTTGCGGCGTGCACCAGGCGTTCATCTTTGCGCCAGACCGCGAAAAGGCTGGTGAAGAACAGCAGCACGGTGAAGATCATGCCGGCATAAAGCAGGCCCGTGCCCGCGCGCATGAGGCTCATGGCCGTTTCAAACTGCTCAATCGTCTGAATCTGGCCGACCATCATTTGATTGCCGATTGTCCACGCCCTCGCCTTGGCGCAGCAGCGCCAATCGAAAATCGAAAATCGTCAATCGAAAATCGCATGGCGGAACTCTTGGTGGTTTACGGTGTACCTGTTGCCGGCTTCTCACTCAGCGCCGGTGTTTCCTGGCCTTCATATTTGCTGGGGCATTGCGTCTGCATGTTCGTGGCCACAAACGCGCCCTTTTTCTCATCGTAGCGCCCTTCGAGTGTCGCGTGGCAGCCCAGTTTGAAGCCCGAGGGTACGGGCGCGGCATAAATCACCTTGCCCTTGCCGCGCGGCACATTGAAGTTGGCTTTTGGATCGTTGGCGTCCGGCGCGAGGTCTTCGGCGATGAAGACGGCCGGGTTCTCCGCGCTTTCAATGCTGATGACCTGAACCTTCATCTTGACGCGCTCGCCGCCGTATTCGCTGCCCGTGACTTGGGGAAACGTGCGGTATTCCATGCCGCCTTGCGTAAACGTGAACGCCAGCGCGGCACCGACCGCCACTGCAAACAGCACGATGACCGCAACGATTTTGATGTTCATGGCTGTTCCAACAAAAACGGGGGCGTCCAATTTCGCCCCCCGGCAGTCCACTTTATAGCAGCCCCGCTTTGCCGCCGCCAGCGGAACCGCCGGTGGCCGAGAGTGACTACTTGCGCGAACGCGCGATTTCCTGTTGGAGCATGGCCGCGATCTGGCCCTGTTTCTGGAACGGGTAGAACGGGAACACGAGGCGCCAGTGCGTGCGGTCCTTTTCAGGCACGTCGTCTTGCGCATAGGTGTTGAGCGCGCGGTGTTCGCGCCGTGTGTAGTAACGACTGCCGATCCAGACGCCGGCGGCCTGCTTGCTTTTTTCAGGCGGCGGGTCGGTTTCACTCACGAAGAGAAATTCTTCTTCGGCGCCGCGCAACGCAAGGCGCACCCGTCGCGCGCGCTCACCGGCGGGCGGCCACACGAACGTGTCATCGGCGGCGCTGTCGCGCCCGGGCGTGACGTACTCTTTTACAGCGACGACCTTGGCCTCCTCCACCAGGTTGCCCAGGTGTGGGCGCAGTTCGCCCCAGCCGATGCGGATGGTGTGCTCGCTGTAACGCTTGAGCGTCTCGGAGGCCAGCGTGTGCAGAAACAGGCCGCTGTCATCAGAGGCGTAAGCCTTGCGCATGGCGCCCAGCGAGTCCTCGGGCGTGCGCAGAACGGGCCGTTTGCCCGTGACGGCGCACGACGCGCAAAGCAGCGCGAATGAAGAAAGCACGATCACGAAAAGCGTTTTCATGGCTTCGAGCAGTGTCTTGACGTGTCAAGACCGATAAAAAATTCACTCCAATGATTTGACGCACGCCCCTTTACAGGATACTTTTCATGTGGGTGTGCAGTGTTTCCTTTTCTTTTCACAGGAGAAAGCAGATGGCAACGAAGACCAAGAAGAAGGCAGCGAAGAAGAAACCCGCGAAGAAGGCCGCCAAGAAGAAGTAGTGCAGCGCCGCTTCGCGCGGAACGCGGCGGGCCGGCAAAGCCTCAAGCGAGATCCGCACAACGAACAACCCAGGGCCGCGAGCAATCGCGGCCCTGCTGTTTTCGCCGTTACCGGCCTTCGGGGTTCTCAGGGTCGCGAAAGCGCCGGGGGTTGAAACCCAGTTCGGCCAGCAGCGCCGGCTTATCCTTGGCCACGACGCAAAAGCCCACCACTTCGCGCGGGCCCATGCCCTGCGCAAACAGATAGCGCAGGATGTCGGATATATCGGAAGAGGGCAGCTCGATCTCGCCCTCCCGGTCAAGCTCTTGTGTTCGCAATGTCCAGGACAGTCGCACTGCACCTTTGTCGCCGTCGGGCAGAATTCCCGCGTCCACTTCGGCCTGCGTGGGAATGCCGTACTTGCCCGACCTGCCGGGGCTCGCTCGCCGCACCAGCCGGCACGTCACGCGAAAGGGCAGTTGCTGCGGCGGGCGCGGCTTGCGCGTGACCGGATCAACGGCGTCCACCGTAAACGGATCGGTGCCCAGCGTGACATCATCAAACAAGAAGCGGCGCTCCACCGGGCCGTAAAGCACCACACGCTGGCGCTCGTCGTCAAACACGATGATCACGCTGTTGCGCGGCTTGAACGTGATTGAAATGAGCTGCAATTCGTCAAAAATCTCCTTGAGCGTTTTTTCGCGCACGCCCAGCGGCGTCACCACCAGCGAACGCGTGCCCACGGTGGCCGCCTTAACTTTGATGCCGCGCTCGGCCATGGCGGACTCGACGCCGCGGATCAGCTCCGGGATCATGTCGGCGGAAACGGGCAGGAAATACTTGCCGCGTTCGGCGTCGATGATTCGATCCATGGGCAGCTCGATGGATTCGGACGACAGCTCTTCGTCGGGCACGGTGGCGGCAATGCGGAAGCCTTCGCGCAGAATATAGCTGACGCGGCCCAGGCTCTGGCGGCGCTCGAGCGCCTCTTCCCACATGGGCTGCTTGGTTTCGGGATCGATCACCTGTTTGCCGCGCGCGTCAATCAGCGGGTTCTTGACCGGTTTGCCCTCACGCTCTCCGGGCAGTTCGTGGGCTGCGGGCAGGTAGCCGCCCTCAAAAAAGGCGATCGTGCGGCCGAGCGAGTTTTTCAACGGCGTGGGGTAAAGATAACCGCCGCGGATATCTGCGGCATCTCCCAGGCACACGATGCGCACGGGCAGCATGGTGCCGCGCGTTGCACCCGTTGGCATGCCCACGCTCTCGATGCGCACGTAAGCGAGGTAGCCTTCGCGATCCTGCTCCTGCTCGATCATTGCCGCAGGCCACGCATAGCTCACCGCCAGCTCCGCGGCGCGCTCGATGGCTGCTTTGTGGAACTCTTTGGTGTCGCCGGTCTGGTCAAGGCGGAACACGACGCTTTCGGCAGAGAGCGAACGCGAAGTCAGCGTGGCGCGGCGCGGGTCAACGTAATCAATCAGGCCCGCGCTGAAGTCACGGTTGCGCACGATGAACTTTTCAGCTTCAGCGTTGTTGTGGGCAATGCCGTCGCGCATGACGGTATCGGGCGGAACGTCAGTCGCGCCGCCGTTCTGGGGCGGAGCGGAGGCACACGCAGCGAGCAGCAGAACGAGCGGCAGGAGTCTCTTCATCGCGTCGATTTCAGGGCGAGGCAGGGGCGCGCAGTATAACCGCCGTTGGCCGTGGCGTCAGCTTCAGGCGGCGCGCCGGCGCATCAGCACCAGCAGCGAAAGCACGCCCAGCAGGGCAAACAGCGCAGCAAAGGCGTAACTGAGCGCGGGCGAGGTGGTGCAGTAGCCGGAATCCGCCGGGATTTCGTAAGTCTCCTGGCCCAGCAGCTTGCCCGTCTCGAGCGAGATGCGCGACAACGTGCCATCCTGCGCCTTGATGATCAGCACGTTGCTGCTCTGTTCGCTGCGCCACAGCCAGCCCGGGTTGTTCTTTGATTTGTCCAGCTTCGGGCACAGCGTGTCATGCTCGAACTCCGCGAAAATGCCCGTGCGCCGCACCAGTCGCACGGCGGCCGTCGGCGTTTCGCCCTTCTTGAACCACCACGGGCCGACAACCGCAACGGTGCCGCCATCCTTTGAGAGATAGAATGTCTGCTCGCCGGGCTCATCGATGTTGAAACTCCACTCCGTCTTTTCGCTGCCGGCGCGGCAGACGCGTTGTTCCGCCTGGCGTCGATGCGCCTTGAGCACCCACTCGCCGTTGGGCGAGAGCACTTCGTAGTTGTCCGGCGGCGGCGCCAGATTGGCGCATAGCGGGGCAGCCACGGCAAAAAGGACAGCGAGCATTGCAATGCGCAGCATGTTCCCTCTCATCGGCCTGAACCAGAATCCACACTTGCCCGCAAAGGGTGCGGCTAACCCATGGGCAGCAACACCGAGCACGCGCTCTTTGAAGGCTCGAAGAATTCGCGCACCCGGGCGTTGACGTGCTTGCCCCCGACGCGCTCAAGCACCTCCGGGAAGTCAAACAGGTCGCTGCGCTGGCCCATGGCGCTGAGGTAACTGTAGGCCGTGCTTTCCGGGTCGTTGAAGTTGCGCAGGTAGCGACCAAGGAACTTCTTCTTCTTGCGTTCAATCACTTCTTCGGCAATGCCTGCTTCGCGCGCGGTTTGCAGCGTCTGGCGCAGTTCGTTCTCTAGGGCGGCGGGGTCTCTGGTTTCGCCGCCCAGTATCGCGTAGCCAAAGCCCGCCTCGGCCTGGAACGCCGCCCCGAAATCGCCGCCGACCAGACCCGCGTTGTACATGCGCTCGTAGGCTTCGCTCTCGCGCGAGAACAGGGCGTCAAGAGCGATGGCCGTGGCCAGCTCCGCGCGCAGCAGCTCTTTGCCTTCGCGCGCCTTGAGATCTTTGAAGCCAAGCAGCAAGCGTGGCCGCGCCAATGTCATGCGCCTTTCGCTTCGCGGCCGTGTGACGTTCGGGGGCTCGTGCGGCCGCACGCGCTCGAGGCGCGGCGCTTCTGTGGCGGGCGCAAAGCGCGAGGCGGTGGCATCGGCCAGTTCAAGCAGTTCGGCGGGCTCGAAATCTCCCGTGACCACGAGCGTAAGGTTGGTCGGGTGATAGAACGTGGCGTGGCAAAGCGAGAGAAGCTCGGGCGTGATCGCGCTGACCGTTTCAGCCGTGCCGGCAATGTCCACGCGCAACGGATATTTGACGTACAGCGTTTCGAGCAGTTGCTGGTAGCCCACCCAGTTGGCGTTGTCGCGGTACTGGTTGATTTCCTGGATGATGATGTCGCGCTCGGTGTTGACCAGTTTCGGATCAAACCACGAGGTCAGCGTCATCTCCAGCAGCGTGGCCAGGTTCTCCTCGAAGTGCTGCACGCACTCGAAATAGAACGCGGTCATGGTGTGGCTGGTATGCGCATTGGTGTAGGCGCCGCGCTTGGAGAATTCGTCGGTCATGTCGCCGCGCTGCTTCTTGAACAACTGGTGCTCAAGAAAGTGCGCAATACCGTCAGGTACGAGCACGTGTTTGCCGGCGTTGTACCACTCGCGATCAAGCGAGCCGTAATCGCTGACGACAAACGCCAGGCGCTTGTCAAAGCCGGCGCGCGGCGCAAACACCAGCTTCATGCCGCAACTCAGCCGCGCCTCAAAACGGCGTTCATCAAGCCGGCTGGAGGCAACGGTGGAGAACTTGGGCTTGGGGCCGGATTTGGCGGTGGCGATCATTTTCGGGCTGACTCGCTGGGTTAGAAAACTGGCCGCGCTTCATGGCTGATTGTAGCGCCAAACTCATGGCCTGGGCACCCAGCGCGTCACTTGCGCCAACCGCCTTGCGTTTCGCCCAGCGCCAGCAGCGCCATGGCCGTGCCGCAGGTCTTTCCGAAGCTTTCGTGATGCAGCCAGGTGCCGTCCTTTTCGCGCTTGACCATCAGCGCTTTGACCACAATTTCATTCATGCTTTCGCACACTTTTCCGCCCACCTCGCGCGCGGCCTTCATGGCGTACCAATGCCCGAACAGCCAATAGTAGGCGGCGTTGTTCCAGAGCTGGGTCAGGTGCGTGTAAGGGTAATCGCGCACGCGGTCAAGTTCGCCGCGCAAGTCCATCCAGGTCCGCAGTGATTTCTCAACTTCGGCCGGCGTGCGGCGCTTGGCGCGCAGCAGGCACAGTTCGCACAGCGCCAGCCGGCCCAGCGAGCCGCGCACGTCGCTGTTGTAGCCGCCCAGGTCTTTGGTCTGCAACGAACGCCGATAGTGATACGAGAACACTCCGGGCCGCGAGGGATCCTCCACGCGCAGGGAATCCACGAGATTTTCCGCGGCCTGCAGCGCCGCTTTGGGCGCCACAATTTTCGTGGCCGCCGCTGTGTCATAGAGCGTCAGCAGCGCGGCCGCCGTGGAGAAGCTCATGCTCTCGCCGAGGTCAGGGTAGTAGCTCCAGCCGCCTTCCTCGACGTCGGTGAACGCGGCATTGGCCTTGCCGAGACGTATCCGGCCCGAGATGATATTGCGGCCCCGCGACACGTTGACCATGACTTCTTCGCCCGCGTAGAACCGCGCCATCACGCGCGCAAAGAAGACGTGCGTAGGCACGCTGATGCCGTTGATGTCCATGATCGTGTCGCCCGGCCTGATGCCGGCCAGCGCGGCCGGCCCGTCAGGCACCAGCGCCTTCACCACGGGCGGATCGTGCGGCTCGTTGATGTCGAGCACAACACCCAGCGACCCGGGCAGTTTGCGCGCGCGCGGCACCAGTGTGCCGGACTTGCGCACACCCTGATGCAGCCACTCGACGCGAAGCGGAACCCCGGCGGGAAATGCCGCGCACTGTCCCTCAAATAGCTCAATGGCGAAAACGGGGATGCCGTTGATCTTGCACACGCGGTCTCCGGGCTTCATGCCCAGGGCTGCGCCACCGGGGCCAGGAACCACAGGGCCGGGCTGAGGCCGGACGACAGAATCTCCCACCAGAATGCCCTCATCGAGCGCAACGTCCTCCGCAGCGAGATAAATGGCGAGATCCGCTTCCGGCGCGCGCACGGCTTCCACGTCCAGGGTCATCGCCTTGCCCTCGCGCGTAAAGCTGAACTTGACCTTGGTGTCTTCCTTGATTGCCGCAAGCCGCCCGTAGAATTCGGCACTGGAGCTGATCGGCGCGTCATCCAGCGCCGTGATTACGTCGCCGACTTTCAGCCCGGCTTTTTCGGCAGGCGAAAGCCCGAGAAACTGCACCACTTCCGTGCTGGGCCCCTTGCCGCCGCCCACCTCCATGCCGAAGTACGCGGGCCAGACTTTTTCAATCGTGCATTGCACGTCCAGGAATTTGCCGGCGCGCAGCAGTTTCAGCGCGATTGTCTGGCCGCGCAGAAAGTCCTGCTCAAGCGTGTAGTAATCCAGTGCGTTCTCGATGTGCACGCCCTCGCATTCGATGACGCGATCTTGGGCCTTGACGCCGGCCGCCGCAGCCGCGCCGCCTTCAAGTACCTCCATCACCTGCGCGCCGCCGCGGTAATCGCCGTCGCTGGGCACGGCGAGAGCCAACCCGAGATTTCCCGGCACTCGCTTGAACTGCACATTGGCGTCAATGCGCGCGGCTTTGGCCTTGTCGAGAAGGTTGGCCTCGCCATTGGAGAGCTGCATCTGGAGCAGCGCGTTGACCATGCGGCGCATGGCCGCCTTGATTTCCGGCTTGCGCGCGGTGCCCGCCTGGAACTCGCCGACAAGGAACTGCAGCCCGTAAGTGTAGCGCCAGTTGGCGTAATAGACCTTGAGCGGCAACTTGCCGCGGAACACCTGCGCCAGAATGAACGAAACCGCTTTGTCGAGCGCTGCGTCCATGCGCTTGTCGCGGCCCCCATGTGCACGCAGCGCCATGCCGCACAGGGCCGTGAGACTGACGGCGTCCAGCGCTTGCGCAGCTACGACAGAGAGCATAGTGCCCGTCAGTTGTTCATCCCAGGCGCCATCGGCGCGTTGTCGTTCAAGCAGAAAATCAATGCCGCGCGTGATGGCCGACTTGACTTCGGCGTCGCCGGGCATGGGGCCGGAAAGATCAAAGGGGTCCTGCGGTTTCCAGGCCACGCCGTCGGGTGCGCCCTGCATCAGCCGGCGCGGCTCACTGTGTGCGGGGCGAAGAGCCGGCGCGTCTTTGGCGGCGGGTGGGGGAACTGTAAGCGCCCACATGCATAGTGCAAGCGCGCCGACGGTAATCAGCTCCAGTTGAAGGCGAGTCATGGTGATTCCATCCGAATTCCACGAACATTGAGGTCATGCGGTCAGTGGGGCAAGGAAACGGGGCCCGGCTCCGAACCACTGCGGTGCCTGGCCCCGTCTGATTGCAATGCCGCCACTTCTACTACTTGCGCCAGCCGCCCTTGGACTCGCCCAGCGCCAGCAGCGCCATGGCTGTGCCGCAGGTCTTGCCAAACGCCGCGTGATGCAGCCAGCCGCCGGTTTTCTCGCGCTTGAGCATCAGGGCCTTGACCACGGTTTCGTTCACTTTGTCGTAGGTTGCGCCGCCGACTTCGCGTGCCGCCTTGAGCGAATACAGGTGGCCAAACAGCCAGTAGTAGGCCGCGTTGTTGTATAGCTGCTGGTAGTGCGTGCCGGGGAAGTTGCGAACTTTGTCCAGCTCCGGGCGGTTCTTGAGCCAGTTCTGCAGCGTCTTTTCAAGATCGGCTTTGCTGCGCTTGCCCGCGCGCACCATGGCCAGTTCGCACACGCTGTTGCGGCCCATGCAGCCGCGCTGGTCAATGAAGTAGCGGTTGGAACCCGGGCGCTTGGCCCCGCCCAGCGCGCCGCCTTCAATCTCGCCGCGACGGTACGCGTAAGTCTCACTCACGCCGTCGTTGATATCGAGGCAGCGCAGGCCGTTGACCATGGCCTCGGCGGCCTTGATCGCAAGCACTGGCGCTTTCACACCCAGCACGTTGCCGGCGTCGTAAAGCGCCATGAGTGTCGTGGAGGTCACGAACGTCATGCTTTCGCCGACGAAGGGGTAATAGCTCCAGCCGCCTTCTTCAACATCGGTGAAAGCGCGGTCGGCCTTGCCCAGCGCCACTTTGCCCATCAGCAGCTTGCCGCCGCGGTTGACCACGACATCGACCACTTCGCCAGCAAGGAACTTGGCCATCACGCGCGTGTAGAACACCTGTGTGGGCGTTTTCACGTTGGCGATTGAAACAATGATGTCGCCCGCCTTCAGTCCGCCGTTGGCTGCCGCGCCGTTCTGGAGCACGCTCTTGATCTTGGGCGGATCCATGGGGCCGGAAACGTCCAGAATCACGCCCAGGGAGCCGGGCGAGTAACGCGCGCGCGTGACCAGCACGCCTTCCTTGACGTTACCGTTCTGCGTGTAGCGCACCGCTACCTGAATGCCGGCTGGAATCGCCGCCGCAAACGCCAGCGCCTGCTCCGGGAACAGGATCGGAATGTTATTGATGTGGGTGAGGCGGTCGCCGGGCTTCATGCCCAAAGCCGCGCCGCCGGGGCCGGGCACTTCAAAGGCGGCACCCATCTGGCCGCGCATCATGGAATCGCCCACGCGCACGCCGGCCTCGCTGGAGTAGTCTTCTTCGCTCAGGAAAATGCCCAGGTCGGATTCCGGTGCGAGTACCGCCTGCAACTGACCGTTGAGCGATTCCTCGCCGCGCAGAATCGTAATCGTGGCGACTTCGCCGATTTTCAGCTTGTAGAGCTGGTTGAAGTAATCCTGCGGCGTCTTGATTTCCACGCCGCCCAGCTCCGTCACGATGTCGCCCACCGCCACGCCTGCCTGCTGCGCGGGGCTGAGCGGGAAGAGCGTGGTCACGCGCGGCTTGCCGTCTTTGTCGCCGCCGACCTCCATGCCCAGGTAGGCCGCCCACGAGAGAGCGATATCGCAGCTCACGGAAGCGGTGCTGCCGTCCTTGCGCTTGACCTTCAGGGCCACGCGCTGGCCGCACAGGAACTCGGCTTCGGCCGTGTAGTAATCGACGGCGTTTTCGATACGCAGGCCCTCGACCTCGATGATGCGGTCGCCAATCTGCACGCCGCCCTTGTGGGCCGGGCCATCGCGCCACATGTCCTTGACGGGGGCTCCGCCGCGGAAATCCGTGTCAGTGGGAGCGTCAAGAATCAGGCCCAGCACGCCGTGAAGCTGGTAAACGGATGCGCCCTCGGCGATGTTGCGCTTGCCCATGCGATCGAGCAGGCGCGCTTCGCCGTTGCTCAATTGCAGCTTCATGAGCGAGTTGACCATGCGGCGCGCGCAGGTCTGCATTTCGGCTTTGCGAGTTTCGTCTTTGCAGCGCGGGTATTCCTCGGCCAGCAGTTGCAGGCCCATGGAATAGCGCCAGCAGGAATAGAACACATCCAGGCGCAGTCGGCCGCGGAACACCTGGTTCATCACAAACGTGACGCCGCGCTCGATGGCCGGGTTGATGCGCTCGGGGTCGTAGCCGGCGTGCGCGCGCAGCGCCATGCAGCAGAGTGCGGTCATGGAGACGGCGTCCGCGGCCTGGCGGGCGGTGGCGGAGATGCCATCCTTTCCCGGGCCAAAGGCGATGTCCTCTTCGTCCCAGCCGCCGTTGGCGTCCTGCTTCGAGAGCACAAGCTCAAGGCCTTCGGCGATCGCGCGCGACACATCTTCATCTTTGGGCATGGCGCCGGAGAGATCGTAGGGGCTTTCCGGCTTCCATTGCGAAGTGTCCTGAGTCAGGAAGCGCGACGGGTGCGCGCTTGTGCGTTCACCTTTGATTGTGGGTGCCTGAGCCTGGGGTTGATTGAGCGCGAGCGCAGCCAGGAGCGACGCAAAGAGGGTAAGAACCAGCGCCTGCAAGTATTTCATGGCGACCTCTGTCTTCACGGTTGCGCCCCGCTTGCGCGGGGCCGGTGGATGGTTGTCGAAAAAGCGGGTTCAGGTTCAGGCTTGGGGTTCAGGCTCGTCGCGCTTGGCGCATGCCGGGCCTGAACCTTGTCCTGAACCTGACCTCTCCGTCGGGTTAGTTGAACACGAGGCTGAACTTGTTGGCCTTGTTGCCCCAGTTCACGATCAGTACCTGATACTCGCCATCGGTGGGCACAAACTCAACCCAGCAGGAATCGCCGGGGCGCTGATCCGCCGCGACAATCTTGCCGTCCTTGTCCACCACGAACAGGTCAAGGTCGGTGCCGCCGTCGCCGCCCACCCACACCGCGGCGTATTCGCCCTTGGTGAACGTGAACTTGTCGCCAATTGCTCCGTAAGCCAGTTTGCCGTCTGCGCCCTTCGAGGCAGCAGGAGCGGTGATGCCCTTGATCTGGGCCACGCCACGCTCAAGGCCGCGACCCTTCATGCCCATGGCCGCAATCGCGTCCATGAACGGAGCGGCGCTGTCGCCCGCCATGGCCTTGGCCTCGGCGAGCAGGCTTTCCGGCGTCATGGCCGTGCCGGCAGGATCCTTGCTGTCCTTGAACTTGCCTTCAAACGCCTTGGGCTCGGTGACCTTGACCGAGGTCAGGATGCGTGAAGCCATGGCCAGCGCAGCCGGGTTCTTGGTGTCGCGGCCATAGCGCGCAAGCTCATAGGCCATTTGCATCATCTGCAGGCCGGAAGCGGCTTCTTTGCCCTTGGCGGCTTCTTCAATGGCCGGCTTGCCTGCGCCTTCCTGCGCCTGCGCACCGCTGCTGCCAAAGCCCCAGGCCAGACCCACGGCCGACATGAAGAACAAGTTTGCAGCGATTGAAAGAACCAGAAGATTACGCATGTGCACCCTCTCTCAGTTTTGTCCTTGCTTCACCCGTGCGCTCCGCACCCTTGGACAAAGCCAAGGACAGCAACTACCGCGCACACCTGACCCGCGTTACAGAATATTCCACCTGCCTCGGAGAAAAATTCCCGGGGCTGTGATGCTGACTCGCCAAGGCCCCACGCTTTGACATGTCAGAACTGGGTTGTTCATGGAACGCCGCAAAGAATAACGAGTTACGGCGCGCTTGGCGAGTACCATTTGTGCGCCATGGCACGATTGATTGAAGTTTCACACACATTGACCTGCGCGCGGCTGAAGGTTTGTCGCTCGCGAACAACCGATTCTCTATTGCGTGTTTCAAACGGCTGTTTCATACTAGCGCTTGAATGACCGCCTCCGACATCGCCACCCGCCAGCGCGTGCTTGAAGCCGCAGGCGAAGTCTTTGCCGCGCGCGGCTATGCCAAGGCCACCGTTCGCGAAATCTGCAAGCTCGCCGGTGCCAACCTGGCCGCGGTGAACTACCACTTTCACGACAAGAATGCGCTCTACGAAGCCGTGCTCGATCAAGGCTACAAGCTTGCACTTGAGAAATACCCGCCCGATGGCGGGCTGTCCGCAAGCGCAACGCCCGAGCAGCGTCTGCACGCCTTTGTGCGCTCGTTCTTTTTGCGTCTTTTCGCCGAAGGCGCG
Organism: Planctomycetota bacterium; assembly: GCA_020845475.1. Classification (GTDB taxonomy): domain Bacteria; phylum Planctomycetota; class UBA8742; order UBA2392; family UBA2392; genus UBA2392. The sequence goes on along the minus strand of JADLFN010000017.1, from coordinate 42,467 downwards.
CCCGCCTGCCACGGACGCCTGATGGCGCGTGAGCTGGCCGAGCCCACAGGCGTGCTCGACAAAAAGGTCGAGCAGCACGTGCGCCCGCTGTTCAAACTCCTGTCGGAAATCCTGCGAGATATTGCTGGCCCCGACTTGCCTGAAGCCGCGCTCAAGCGCTGCGGGCGAAGTGTCGTAGCGCAGATTCTGTTCTATCGGCACGCGCAGCCGGTGCTGCAACGCCTTGAGCCTGAACTGAAATTGACCGCCCAGGGTATCGAGCCGCTCGCCCAGCACGTCACGGAATTTTCGGTGGCCGCGCTGCGTACTATCGCGAGGCGCAAATGAACCGCATCGCGCTGAAAATGCTGATGGGTGACCGTGCCAAGTACTTCGGCATCGTGATCGGCATTACCTTCGCCTCCTTCCTTATTACACAGCAGCTTGCGATCTTTGTGGGCCTGATGGGCCGCACGATCGGCTTCCTGAGCGACACCGGCCAGGGCGATGTCTGGGTCATGGACTCCAAGGTCCAGTTCATTGACGACATCAAGCCACTGCAAGATACCGAGCTCTATCGCGTGCGCGGCATTACGGGCGTGCAGTGGGCGTTGCCCATCTACAAGGGCCTGAGCAAGGCAAGGCTCGACAACGGCAACTTCCAGACCTGCAACATTGTGGGCCTCGACGATGCCACGCTGATGGGCGGCCCGCCGGAAATGCTCGAGGGCAAACTCGAAGACCTGCGCAAGGCCGACGGCATTATCGTCGATGAAAACGGCGCCATCGGCAAGCTGGCCAAGGGGCCCAAAGAGCCGGGGGGCCAGCCGGTGCCGCTCAAGGTGGGCGACACCATTGAACTCAACGACCACCGCGCCATTGTGGTCGGCATATGCCGCGTCTCGCGCACGTTCCAAAGCCAGCCCTTTATCTACACGACCTACTCGCGTGCGACCACGTTTGCGCCCAAGGAGCGCAAGCTGCTTTCGTTCATCCTGGTCAAGGCCAAGGACGGCCAGCCGATTGTAGAACTCTGCGCGCGCATAAGGAGCGAAACCGGGCTTGAAGCCAAGACCACCCAGAGCTTCAAAGAGACGACCGTCAGCTACTTCATGAAGTACACGGGCATCCCGATCAATTTCGGCATTGCCGTGGTGCTGGGCTTTCTGGTGGGCACGGCTATCGCGGGCCAGACCTTCTACAACTTCACGCTCGACAACCTGAAGTACTTCGGCGCGCTCAAGGCCATGGGCGCTTCCAACTTCACGCTTCTGCGCATGATCCTGCTGCAATCGCTGACCGTGGGCGCCATCGGATACGGCCTGGGTGTGGGCATGGCGGCCTTTGTGGGCTTTGCGGCCCGCAACACCGAGCTGGCGTTCTTGCTGCCGTGGCAATTGCTGGTGATTACGGCCGCGGCGGTGCTGCTGATCTGCGCCCTGACGTCCATGTTGAGCCTTTACAAGGTGTTTCGTTTGGAGCCGGCGATTGTGTTCAAGAGTTAGGTAAACGCGATGCGATTTTCGATTGTCGATTGTCGATTGCCGATTGGAGCTGCCGCTCCAATGCAGCCTCGCGCGCATGACTTTGGCGCGGGAGCGCCAATCGAAAATCGAAAATCGACAATCGAAAATCGGTTTGCCGGGGGCCGCCCATGACCGCCAAGCAGGCTACAGCCACGGCCGTCACGTGCCGCAACGTCACCAAGACCTACGGCTCGGGCGACAGCCTCGTTCACGCGCTGCGCGGCATTGATCTCGAAGTAGAAACCGGCGAGTTGCTCATGCTTGTGGGGCCCTCGGGCTGCGGCAAGACCACGCTGATCTCCGTGGTGGCAGGCATCCTGGACCGCAGCGGCGGCGAGTGCAGCGTGTTCGGCCAGGATTTCTCGGCCATGTCGCAGAGCGCGCGCACACGCTGGCGCGGCCAGAACATCGGCTTCGTGTTCCAGGCCTACAACCTGATTCCGTCTCTCACTGCGGCGGAGAATGCTGCCGTGCCGCTGCTTCTCAACGGCATGAACATGCGCGAGGCCCTTGATCGCGCGCGCGCCATGCTCGAGCGTGTGGGCCTGGGCGACCGGGCTAAATCGCTGCCCAATCAGCTCTCCGGCGGCCAGATGCAGCGCGTGGCCATCGCGCGCGCACTGATTCATGAGCCCAGGCTGATCGTCTGCGACGAACCTACCAGCGCGCTCGACCACGAAACCGGCCACAAAGTCCTGGAACTGTTGCGCGAGGTGGCCGTGGGGCCGGACCGCGCGCTGGTAATCGTGAGCCACGACCAGCGCATCTTCGATTTCGCCGACCGCATCGCGCGCATGGACGACGGCAGGATCGCTGAAATTACGCCGCCCAAAGAACCCATCGATCTCTAACAGCCTGATCGCGAAGGAGCGAAGCAACGAAGAACTACAAAGGCCCTATCCACAGAGGACACGGAAACCACGGAGAAAGCAACTGCATTGAATTCAGAAGTCAAAGCACGGCTGACGATGTCTCTGATGCATGGAAATGATGGGTGCCTGTCTTTGCCTGAGGAATCTTGATGCCGTGGCTGTTGTTGTTTCCGTGAACTCCGTGATTTCTGGGGAAACGGGCTTTGCCGTTCTTCGCTACGTCGTTCCTTCGTGTTCAGCTTTTCAACGAGGATCACATGATTCGCAAACTCTTTCTCCCCGTGCTTGGTTTTGCCGGCTTTGTGTTTGCCGTGACGGTCGTTGTTCAGGGCAGCGCGCCGATCAAGGCGGCGCCGGCCGTGAGTGAGCCCGCCAAAGCGGCCTTTTCGCAGTTCGTGGCCGGCGCTGGGTTGATTGAGGCGCAATCGGAGAACATCGCCATCGGCACGCCGGTTCCCGGCGTGGTCATGGAAGTGGCAGTGACGCCGGGCACCGGCGTCAAAAAGGGCGACCTTCTTTTCCGCCTCGACGATCGCTCGCTGCGCGCCGAACTTTCACTGCAACTGGCGCAGCTTGAAGTAGCGCGCGCCCAGCTCACGCGCCTGGAAAACAAGCCCGCCGCCGAATCCAAACCCGCGGCCCTGGCCCGCGTCGAGGACGCCGAAGTGGCCGTGAAACTCGCCGCCGAGCAGCTCGGCCGTCTTGAGAAAACCGACACGCGCTCCGTAACCACCGGCGAGCTCGATAACGCCAGGCTCGCCGTTGCAGCGGCGCAGGCCAAGCTCAATATCGCGCGCGCCGATGCCGCCGCGTGGCGCGACGACATCAAGGTTGCGCAAGCGCAGATCGCGCAGGCCCAGGCTCGCGTGGACGCCACGAAAGTTGCGCTGAGCCTGCTCGAGATCCGCGCGCCGATTTCCGGCCAGATCCTGCAAGTCAAGGTTCGCGCAGGCGAATTTGCGCCCACCGGCGCGCTTGCCCAGCCGCTGGTCACGCTCGGTGCCGTCGAGAAACTGCACGTGCGCGTGGACATCGACGAGAACGACGCATGGCGCATCGCCGAGGGCGCGCGCGCCAAAGCGAACGCACGCGGCAACGCCGGACTTGCGGTTGAACTCAGGTTTGAGCGCATTGAGCCCCTGGTCGTGCCCAAGCGCTCGCTCACCGGCGACGCCACCGAGCGCGTGGACACTCGCGTGCTGCAGGTGATTTTTTCCTTCGAGCGCGGCGAAAAGCCGCTGTACGTCGGCCAGCAGATGGACGTGACGATCGAGGTGAAGTAGCCCAAACGAAAACCGCCAACGGACAAAACTCAATTGATAATTGGCAATTGATAATTGAACCTGCGCCGCCATGGCGGTGATCAGCTTCAAAATCCCGGCGGTGGTACAGCACCTGGGCGAAGGCGTATTGCTGGCCGAGGGTTTGCTTTACCCTGAAATCTCGCGCGTGAATGATGGGCTGGCACGCGTGCTCAGCTCGCTGGGCGCCAACGCGCGCGCCATGCTTGAGCAAACCACGCGCCTTGACCTGCATCGCCGCCGCCATGCGGGCAAAGTGGAGTTGCGCGAAATCAAGCTAACACTCGATAAGCCCGACGGCATTCCCTGCTGGACCGAGCCGCTGGAGTTGCGCTTTGACGTGCTGACCTGGACCGCCGGCGAAGCCCGCATGGCGCGCTTGCCCGCGCTGGGCATTGAAGTCGTCGCCACGGGCAAAGATGACCTCGACGCCATGCTGCAGGTGCACGCGCGCGCGGCTTTGGCGCGCAGCAAGTGGGCGGAATCCCTGCGCGCGCTGATGCGCACGCAGCGCTGCGAAGAAGTCACGCTCGAAAACATCACAGTCGTGCCGCAGCTCTTGCAGCCGCGCGAAGCCGCCAAGGCGCAAAGCGAAGAAGTAGCGCAAAGCGTGCTTTCGCAGATCGGCGTCGATCTCATCAAGCAGCTTCCCGCCGAAGCCTATGAGACGCAGGCCACCGTCGCGCGCCTGGCCGATTTTCTCGGCGGCGATTCGCCCGCAAGCGTTTTGCTCGTGGGCCCGACGGGCGTGGGCAAGACGGCGGCGTTCAATCAGCTCGTGCGCGAGCGCGCGAAGTTCAAGCTCGACAAACCGTTCTGGGCCACGAGCGGTTCGCGCCTCGTCGCGGGCCAGAGCGGCTATGGCATGTGGCAGCAGCGCTGCGACGGCCTGCGCCGCGAGGCTTCAAAAACCGGCGCGATCGTGCACCTTGGCCCGCTGCTGGAACTGATCGATGTGGGCAAGGCCGAAGGCCTTGAACAGGGCGTGGGCGGTTTTCTGCGGCCCTACATCGCGCGCGGCGAGTTGCTCTGCGTGTGTGAATGCACGCCCGAGCAACTGCCGCTGATCGAGCGCCAGGAGCCGCAACTGCTTAACGTGTTTCAGCAGCTTCGCGTCGAGGAGCCCACGCCCAAACAAGCGCTGGCTATCTTGCGCCAGAGCGCAGACGCTTTGACCAAAGCCGGCAGCGCGGCACCGCGCAAAGGCAGGAATGGCACACGGGGCTGGAGCCCCACGTCGCCCGCCGAACTTTCAGACGACGGGCTGGACAAACTCACGCGCCTGCATCGCCGTTTCGCGACTTACTCCGCCTGGCCCGGCCGACCTTTGCGCTTTGTGCGCAACCTGATTCGCGACGCCGAGCCCGAGACCACTCTGGGCGCGCGCGACGTGACCGCGGCATTCTCGCGCGAGACGGGTTTGCCCTTGTCCATGCTCGATGAGGATGCCGAGCTCAAACTTGATGAGCTGCGCGAGTTCTTTGCCAAGCGGCTTATCGCGCAGGATCGCGCCATCGATCTCGTGGTCGATCTGCTGGCCACGTTCAAGGCCGGGCTCTCGCGCCCGAAAAAGCCGCTCGCCAGCTATCTGTTCATCGGGCCCACGGGCGTGGGCAAAACCGAAATGGCGCGCACGCTGGCCGAGTATCTCTTTGGTGACCGCAACAAACTCTCGCGCTTTGACATGAGCGAATTCGCCGACCCCACTTCCGTGCGCCGGTTGATCGCCGGCAAGCACGGCGAAGGTGTGCTCACAGCGCGCGTGCGCGAGCAGCCCTTTGCCGTGATTCTCTTCGACGAATTCGAAAAGGCCGACCCGTCGTTCTTCGATCTGCTGCTGCAGGTATTGGGCGAAGGCCGCCTCACCGACGCGCGCGGCCAGGTGGCCGATTTCACCACCAGCGTCATCATCATGACCAGCAACCTCGGCGCGCAAAGCTACATGCAGGGCGGGCTGGGCTTTGCCTCTGAGAGCGCCGCGACAAAGGCCGAGGCCCACTTTGCCAAGGAAGTGCGCAACTTCCTGCGCCCCGAACTGCTCAATCGCATCGAGCGCATCGTTCCCTTCATGCCGCTTGATAAAGCCGCGGTCACTCGCGTAGCCGCGCGCGAATTGGAACTGGCGCAGCGCCGCGCCGATGCCGGTGGCCGTTTGCAGATTGAGTTTGCCCCCGAAGTTGCCGCGCACATGGCGGCGATTGGCTGGCAGGAAAAGTACGGCGCGCGCCCGCTCAAGCGCGCCATTGAGCAGCACTTGCTCGTTCCCATTGCCTCGGCGGCCAATGAGCGCGCCAAACAGGGCGCGTGCAAAGCGCACGTCGCGCTCGAAAGAGGCGCGCTCAACATTCAGGTGAAATCGCGCAGCACCCAAAAGCGCGATAAGCGAGAAAGCGCGGCTAACGGCCTGGCCATCGAGGCCATGGAATTGCGCCGCCGCGCGCAGCAATTGCTCAAGAGCCCGGCCACGCTTGAATTGGCAAGCGAGATCTACGGCCTCGAACAGGCGACGCGCCGCTCCAAGAAGAAGAAAAAGAGCGCGCCGCCGCCCGATCCCAGGGCGCTCAAGCGCCTGCCGCGCTGCAAGGAAGCCTACGGCCGCATTGAAACGCTGCTGCTTGATGCGCAAACGCTTGAAAGCGGCGCGCTCATGGCCAGCTTCGGCAAGAGCGCCTCAAGCCTGAACGAGGCAAGTGGAAAGCTGCGCAGCGATTGGCGCGCGGCTTTGCTGGGCCTGTACCTGCTGCGCTTCGAGAACACCGAGTTCTGCACGCTTGCGCTCAATGGCGAGCGCCCGGCGTTGCTGGCGCTGGCGCAAGCCTACCTGGCCCAGTTGCGCGCCACGGGCCTGGATTGCTCGCTGTATCGTTTTGCGAAAGAACTTTCGCGCGACGAAATGCGCGCGCTTGATCTGGCCGCGCATGGCAACGCCGCAGCCCGCCGCGCGCGCAGCGAATATGCCCAGCGCTCGCAATCGGGCGCGGCCATCTGCGTGCCGGTGCTCAACGAAGACAAGTTCTTTGAGGCGCCGCCCGAGGGCTTCCCCACGCTGTGCATCGAAGTGCTGGGCGAAAACGCGCTGCCCGTGCTTTCGCTCGAAGCGGGCAATCACCTGGTGTTGATCGAGCCCGGCCAAAAACCGCTGGCCTGCCACGTGAACGTGATTGAGCAGGGCCCCATGGATTACGTCATGCCCGCCGCTGAAGTGCGCAAGGGCATGATCGAAAGCGCCGAAATCCGCCGCAAGTACGACCTGCCCCTGCGCAAGCTGCTCGACATGCAACTGGGCCAGGTGTTCGCTTGGCCCGGCCGCGAGGTCTCGCGCGCGCTGGGCGAAGCGCTTGAGGCCGGCTTCAGCATGGCGCTGGAAAAGCAGGTGGCGCCATGAAATTCCAGGTGCCGCTCTACTGTGAAAAGCAGCCCGGCGAGAACAAAGCGCCGGTGAGTTACCTCGTGCGCCCCCTGTTCTTCGCACTGCCCGAGCAGCGCCGCGAAGATCTGTCGCGCGCGATCACAGCTCTCAATGCGTGCCTGCGCGAAGAATTGCAGGGGCTGGCCGCCCGGCAGTGGCACGACGAACTTTCTGAGTGGGCATTCTCGCCCGCGCTGCGTGAAGAGAAAATCGAAATCAACGTCGGCTTCCGCAAGCGCACGGCGAAATCCGATTTTCTGATTGTCAGTTACGAGCACGAAAACCTTCGCATCGCGTTCACGCCCAAGCTGCCTGACCTGTTCTTCAGCGTGCGGCGCGGCGAGACGATTGAAACCCGCGCGCACGACGTGCTGGAGCGCTATTTCAAGAAGCTCGAACGCGAGGAAGGCGACGAAGCGCCCGATCCGCGCGAGTTCGCGATCAAGGGCCAGGCGTGGCTTTCCACGATGGAAATCCGCGTTGAAACGGACGCCGTTTACAAGCCGCCAGCCCAGCAGCAGCAAGCCGCGCGCGGCGAATTCCAGTTCAAGGGCGGCCTGGCTGAATTGCAGAAGACGGGGCGCAATCTCGACGCGCTTTTCCCGGATGAAATCGAGCGCGCCGTGCAGCGCGAAGCCGAGGTAAGCGAGCTTGCCAAAGCCATTGACGCGCCGGACTTTCGCCCGGCACTGCTGCTGGGCCCGCGCGGCTGCGGCAAATCGGCGATCCTGCACGAGTACGTCGCGCGCACCTGCGAAGCGCGGCGCAAGAGTGCGGTATCGCAGCAGGGTGTGTGGCTGCTCAATCCGCAGCGCCTGATCTCGGGCATGAGTTACGTGGGCCAATGGGAGAATCGGCTGCACGCGATTATCGCCATTGCCAAAGAACGCAAGTTCGTGCTTGCGTTCGATGATCTCGTGGGCCTCTTCAAGGCAGGTCAAACCAGTCAGTCGCGCCTGAGCGTGGCGCACCTGCTCAAGCCCTACATGGAGAAACGCGAGTTGCGCGTGATCGGCGAGACGACGCCCGAGCAGTTCCGCGTTCTACAAGAGTTGGATCGCGGCTTTGCCGACTTGTTCCACGTGATCCCCGTGCGCGAACCCAGCGAAGACGGCAACCTCTCGATTCTGATTGAGGTGATGCGCCGCCTTGAGGCCCAGCATGAGTGCCGCTTCGATCCCGGCGTCATTCCCGCGGTCGTTGATCTGCAGGCGCGTTACGTGCGCGACAGCGCGTTTCCTGGCAAGGCCGCGGGGTTCTTGCGCCAGTTAGCCGCGCGCTATCGCCGCAAAGAAATCGGCCGAGCCGAGACGCTCGATGAATTCAAGGCCGTCAGCGGCCTGAGCGTGGCCTTCCTCGATGAGCGCATCCGCCTCGAGCGAGCCACGATCACCGATGCGCTCAAGCAAGATGTCATCGGCCAGGATCACGCCGTCAATCTGCTTGCCGACACGGTCATGCTCGCCAAGGCGCGGCTCAACGATCAAGGGCGGCCGCTGGGCTCGTTCCTGTTTCTCGGTCCGACCGGCGTGGGCAAAACGCAGATGGCGAAGTCGATTGCGAAAACGCTCTTTGGCGACGAAGCGCGGCTTGTTCGCTTTGACATGAACGAGTATGTCAGCGGCCACGCGGTCTCGCGCCTCACGGGCAGTTTCCATGAGCCCGAAGGCCTGCTCACCGGCGCGATTCGCCGTCAGCCCTTTTGCGTGCTTTTGTTTGACGAAATCGAGAAGTGCCACCCGGACGCCTACGACCTGCTGCTGCAAGTGCTGGGCGAGGCACGCCTGACGGATGCGCTTGGGCGCACGGCGGATTTCTCGAACACGATCATCATTCTCACCAGCAACCTGGGCGTGCGCGAAGCCGACGGTGGCGTTGGCTTCAAGGGCCACGAGGAGCGCGGCGCGCCGGCTTACGTGAAGGCCGCCGAACGGTTCTTCCGGCCGGAGTTCTTCAATCGCCTCGATCACATCGTGCCCTTTGGCCGCCTGCCGCGAGCGGAAGTCGAAAGAATCGTGCACGTGTTGATCCGCAACGTGTTCTCGCGCGAAGGCCTGTCTCGCCGCAAGTGTGTTCTGCGCATCGAACGCGAGGCGCTGAAACGTGTAGTGGACGAGGGCTATCATCCGAAGCTCGGCGCGCGCGCCCTCAAACGCGCCATCGAGCGCTTGGTCACGCGCCCGCTCTCGGCTTCGCTCGCGCGGCTCAAGCCCGATGTGCCCACGCTGATCACGCTTGCCGTACATCCTTCGACAGGCTCAGGGCGGGGCGGGGACAGTGTGCGCGCACGGTTGCAGCCCTTCGTCGATGCCGCGCCGCCCGCCGGCAGCGTGGCGGCCCTGGGCGAGCTCGACGCCAACGAAGCGCTCGCACTCATGGATGCCGCGCTCGATGAGGCGAACGCGGCACTCGAAGAGTTGCGCCCGCGAGGCGCGATTTCGGGATCGAGCATTGCGCCAAGCCACCGCGCATATTTCGCAATCAAGGCGCAGGCCGAGAAAGTAGGCAAGATCGCCGACCGCATCGAGCGCGGCATCGACGACGACACCAAAGAGCGCGTGCGCAAGTCGGCGCGCGCAGGTCGCTCGCGCCGCGACCGGCTGGAATACGCGGGCCGCCGCGCCTGGGGCGAGTTCTGCAGTGCTTCCGATTTGCGCGAGTTCCTCGAACAGGCGGCGCAAGAGCGTGCTGAGGGCGATGCAGGAGCGACATATATGTCGCCCCTGCAGGAGGCGGCGTTGTTGCGTCTGCTGGTGCGCAAGCACGACGCGCGCGAGAGTCGCTGGCTCTTGCACCTGGAAGCGCTCAACGGTGCTTTGGCCTCGCCCGCGCCGATTGTTGCGGCCAATGAACAGGCACTCCTCAAAGAGGCTTTTGAGCTCGAAACGCGTGAAGTGGAGACCGGCAACCCGCGCGCGCGGGCGCTGCTGATTTCAGGTGTGCTGGCCGGCGAGTTCGTGCCGCGCGAGGCAGGCGTGCACCTGTTCGTGCTCGAGGGCGAACTCGCGCCCGTAGCCGCGCGCGTAGTGAAACTCAAGCCCGGCGAAAGGCCCGAGCGCGCGTTGAAGAGGCTGCCGGAAGATGTAGGGCAGGTGGTGCGCGTGCACCACGGCAACGGCCTGTGCATGGATTTGCGCAGCGGCATCGTTACGCGCACCGAACCCGGTATCGGCGCGCGACGCAGCTTTGTGTTGTCGTTGCTGCCAATAGGGGAAGACGAAGAGGAATAAACAGTCGTCGGTAGTCGGCAAAAGCCAACGCGGCACGCGCCTTTCCCGACGACTGACGACCGAAGACCGAACCATGGCCATTGAGCGCATACCTGTTCTGTTGTGGAAGGAGCCCACCGGGCTCTTTACGGCCGCATTGGTTGAGGATGAGCAGAACAATGCTGCGTTCGGATCAAGCGCCGATGAAGCGCTTTCGGCGTTGCAGGACTGGCTGCTCTGGACCCAGAAGAACGAGGATTGGAATTTTCCCCACAGCGAACTGAAGAACCCGCGCCTCGTCTGGTTTCACGTGCAGGTGCGCCCCGAGTATCGCTTGCGCACGCGCCGTTTTCCCTGCGACGAGCAGGTGAAATTGCCCGTTGCTTTCGTCGTGGGCAAGAACGCCTCGGGGCTGACGCTTTGCATCGCGCCCATGCTTTCGCTGCGATTCTCGTGCCACGAGGAAGACCAGATCAAAGACCTGGCCTCGCATTACGTGCGCGAACAACTCGCCGGCCTGCCGCCCGCCGCCATTGCGCGCTTCTTTCCGCCGCAAGACGTGCACCTCGAGGAAATCATGGTCAAGGCGCCTTCGCGCGCGCCCAAAACGCGGCACGTTGTGCAACTGCATACACTGCCGATCGTGGCCGAGCCATTGACTGAAAAACGCTCGAAGATTTCTTCGCGCGCATTTGGCCGCGAGGCCGAAGTTGCCGACATCGTGCGCCGCCTGCGCGAGGACCGTGCAAACGTTCTCGTCGTGGGCGAAAGCGGCACGGGCAAGACGAGTCTGCTGATCGCAGCCGCGCGCGAGATTGAGCGCGACGCGCGCAAAGATCCCGCCCGCGACAAAGAGCAGGGCAATCTCCCGCCCATGTTCTGGCAAACCTCGGGCTCACGCGTGATTGCCGGCATGCGCTACCTGGGCCAATGGGAGCAGCGCTGCGAAGCAATGCTCGCCGAACTTGCGGAAATCGACGGCGTGCTCTGCGCCGATTCGCTGATAGAGATGCTGCGCGTGGGCGGCTTCGATGCGGGCGATTCCGTGGGCGCGTTCTTGCTCCCGTTCTTGCAGCACCGCGAGCTGCGCATGGTGGCCGAATGCTCGCCCGCCGAGCTGGCCGCCGTGCGCCGCCTGTTGCCCGGCTTTGTCGAGAGTTTCCAGGTGGTGCCGCTGGAACAGTTCTCCGGCGGGGCGGCCATCAAAGTGCTGGACCAGGTGGCGGCCGCCAACAAACAGAACCTGCGCGTGGAATACGATGCGCAATTGCCCGCCCTCGTTTACCGCCTGCACAAGCGTTTCTTGCCGCAAGCCGCGTTTCCCGGCGCGGCTACCGAGTTCCTCAACTCTCTGTTCGAGCGCGCGGGTACCACGAAATCGCGCGAGCTGGGGCAATCGGACGCGCTGCGCAAATTCATCGAGCAAACCGGCCTGCCGGAACTGTTCTTGCGCGACGAGTTGCCGCTCGATGAAAGCGAAATCCGCGAGGAACTCGCTCTTGAAGTGATCGGGCAGGATGTCGCGGTTGCGGCAGCCGCGGGCGTGCTGACCAGTTTCAAGGCGGGCGTGAACGACCCAAGCCGGCCTATTGGCGTGCTGCTGTTTTGCGGCCCCACGGGCGTTGGCAAAACGGAGCTGAGCAAGGCGATTTCGCACTACCTGTTCGGCCACGGCGCGGCCAAAGATCGGCTGATTCGCCTCGACATGAGCGAGTACGGGCCGGGCAGCGCCGAGCGCCTGTTCAGCGCGCCCGACGGCGAGCCCAGCGACTTGATCCGCAAGCTGCGCGCGCAGCCGTTTTGCGTGCTGTTGCTGGATGAAATCGAGAAGGCGGGGCCGGAAGTGTTTGACGTGCTCATGGGCGCCTTTGACGAAGGCCGGCTCACGGACCGCTTTGGCCGCACCACCAGTTTGCAGAGCGCGCTGATCGTGATGACAAGCAACCTGGGCGCAAGATCCGGCGGCTCGCTGGGCTTTGGCGCCGCGCGCGCGCCGGATTACGAGGCCGAGGCCATGGCTTACTTTCGCCCGGAGTTCTTCAACCGCATCGATGCCGTGGTCGCGTTTTCCCCGCTCTCGCGCCATGTGGTGCTCGAAATCGCGCGCAAAGAGCTGCACGAAGTGGCGCAGCGCGAAGGCATGGTGCGCGCAAACCTCACGCTCGAATATTCGCCTGAACTCGTCGAGCACGTGGCCAAAGAAGGCTTCGACGCCCAATACGGCGCACGGCCTTTACAGCGCGCGATCGAAAGGCTGGTGGTGGCCCCGCTCGCACGGTGGCTGGTGTCGCACAAAACGCGCAATGCGACGGTGAAAGTGGGAGTGAAAGACGGCGCAGTCGCGATTTCGTAACCTTGGAGTGCGCCGGCTTGCCGGTGCTAAGGATGATGGGGCTTGCCCCATCGCTCCAGCGGCCGCGCGCAGGCAATCCTGCGCGTCGAAAGCGGCGGCAAGCCGCCGCACTCCAGAGAGTTCAAACCTCGATCGACGTCATTTCCTGCGCGACTTCGAAGCCGCGTCGCGCGGCTTCTTTGCTTGCCTCGCTGCCCGGGTCGCACAGCGGGTTGGTGTGGTTGAGGTGCGTGAGGATCAGGCGGCGCTTGCGCGCTTCTTGCGCGAAAAAATCCATGGTGCGCGTGACCAGCGGGTGCGGCACTTCGCGCATGTCGCGGCCGGGCAGTTCCGCGGCCGAGAAAAATGTGGCGTCAAGCAGGCTGACTTCGTGCGCACTTACAATTTCGCGCGAGCGCGGCCATTGCCCCCAGTCGTCGATATCGGGGCAGTAGAGCAGCTTGCCGTTGATTGAAAGCGCAACCGTGTCGGTGTATTCCGCGCGGTGCGGCACCTTGTACGCCGTGAGCGTCAGGCCGGGCCAGATCTCGACTGGTGTTTCGATGCTGCGTATCTCCAGGTTGCCCAGCTTCAGCAATTGCTCCCAGGGCGCGTGCTTGCCGAGGAACGCCGCCATGCTCTGCGTGCAATAACACGGAATGGCGCGCGTGTTGGCGGCCTCGCGGCCAAAGTGCACAAGGCCGGCGTAATGGCCGATGTGCGCGTGCGTAAGAGCGACTGCGTCGATGCCGCGAAAGCCGGGCACCTTGAGCAGGCGTTTCTCCTGTTCCTTGATGTCCGGCGATACGTCAATCAGCAGGCAGCGGCCGTTTTCGGCGATCACGGCGAGACTTGGCCCCAGGCGCTCGCTCAGCGGGTCAAGGCGCGCGGCCATGTCGGCTTGGGCGCGCGAGCCGAACTGGGGCAGGCCTGCGTCCTGGGCCGAACCAATAATGTAAACCCTGTGGCGCATGGGTGACGCGAATATAAACGTTGGAACTACACTTGACGCACGGAAAGCGCGGGCTAAGCTTTCATAACTACGTTATGCAATGGGCGCCATGAACGAGCCGGCCAAACGTCCGCTTCTGGGGTTGCTGATCGCGCAGTTCTTTGGCGCGTTCAATGATAACGCCTGGAAAATGGTCGTGATCACGCTTGGCCTGCGCTCGATTTCCTACCTGAAGCCGGGGCCGGAACTTGACGCCGCTTCCCAGACGCAGGCCATGTTCGCGCTCGTGACGCTTACTGTGCCGCTGATGCTGTTCTCGATTCCCGCGGGCGTGCTGGCCGACAAAATCTCCAAACGCAGTCTGATCGTTTACATGAAGGGCCTCGAGATTGTGCTCATGGGCGCGGGCACGGCCGCGCTTTATGCCGCGCCTGAGGACAATTTCTGGCCGCTTGCGGTGCTGGCGCTGATGGGCTTGCAGAGTGCGCTGTTCAGCCCCGCCAAGTACGGCATTCTGCCCGAAATTCTGCGTCACGATCAGCTTTCCAAGGGCAACGGCATCATCGAGATGCTCACGATGTTCGCGATCATCGCGGGCACCGCGCTGGGCCCGGTCATGCTGGCCCAATGGGAGCCGTGGATGGCGGGAGCAGTGCTCACCGGCATCGCGTTTGTCGGTTTTGGCGCTTCGCTGCTGGTGCCGAAAGTGAAAGCCGCGCGCGTGGATGGCGGGCTTGATTCGCTCGCCAACGCGTGGGAGTCGATCCGCGGCGAGCGCATCTTGTGGCTCACGGTGATTGGCGGTGCGATGTATTGGTCGCTGGCCAGCCTTGTTGGCCAGAACATGATCGTGTACTCGAAAAATGTGCTGCGGCTTTCGGATCAGTTCACCGGCGTGCCGCTGGCCGTGCTCGGCCTGGGTATTGGCATCGGCGCCGTGCTTGCCGGAAAAATGTCGGCCAAGAAAGTCGAATACGGCCTGATTCCCTTTGGCGCCATTGGCCTTGGCGTCAGCGCGCTTTGTTTTGGCATCAGCCAGACGGAATCGCTCGGCGTTGCGCTGGCGTTCATGGCGCTGATGGGCGTGTGCGGTGGCATTCTGGTGGTGCCGCTGAAAACGATTCTCCAGTGGTATTCGCCGCCCGAGCGCCGCGGCGCGATTATCGCGCTCGATAACGTGGCCAGTTTCGCCGGCGTGCTCGTGGGCAGCGTCGCGGGCTATTTCATGGCGCAAGCCACGCTTTCGCCCGCGTGGATCATGGTGGGCGCGGGCATATTGGCGTTATGCGCCACGAGCTGGGCTTTGTACTTGCTGCCCGACGCGCTGTTGCGACTGGTGCTCGTCATTGCCACGAACACGATTTACCGCATCAAGCGCGGCGGCCTCGAAAACGTGCCCGAGAAGGGCGGCGCTTTGCTCGTGTGCAATCACCTGAGCCTGCTCGACGGCCTGTTCATCATGGTGTGCATCGACCGGCCCGTGCGCTTCATCGTCGAGGCCAGCTACTACAACAACCGCCTGTTCAAGCCGTTCATGAAAATCATCGGCGCGATTCCGATCTCCACCGCCGAAGGCCCCAAAACGCTCATGCGCGCCCTCAAAGCGGCGGGTGAATACCTCGACAAAGGCGAGCTCGTGTGCATTTTCGCCGAGGGCCAGATCACGCGCATCGGCATGCTCTTGCCCTTCAAGCGCGGCCTTGAGCGCATTCTCAAGGGGCGCACTGTGCCTGTGATTCCCTGCGCGCTCGATCGCGTGTGGGGCAGCATCTTCTCTCTCTCCGATGGGCGCTTTGCCTCGCGCGTGCCGCGCAAGTTTCCCTACCCGGTGACGCTGCTTTTCGGCGCGCCCTTGCCTGCTACCACGCCCGCGCCTGAAATCCGGCGTGTAGTCAACGACCTCATCGAAGAGGCCTGGCGCGAGCGCAAGGCCACATCGCGGCCGCTGGCCGAGTCCCTGATCCGCATCGCGCGCCGCCATCCGTTCACATTCGCCATGGCCGACCCGCTGCGCGAGCGCATCACCTGGTTCAAGGCGCTTGTGGGCGGCATTGCGCTGTCGCGCGCGCTCAAGCCGCTGTGGGGATCGCAGGAGCGTGTGGGTATTTTGCTGCCCACAAGCTGCGCGGGTGCTTTGGTGAACTACGCAGCCGCGCTCAGCGCGCGCGTGGCCGTGAATCTCAATTACACAGTGGGTCGCGGAGGGCTTGAATCCGCGATCAACCAGGCCGACCTGAAAACAGTCGTGACCAGCCGCCAGTTCGAGGCCAAGGGCAAACTCGAGCTGCCGCACAACGTGCGCATCCTGTACCTGGAGGAAATCGCAAAACACATCGGCACACGCGAGCGCCTGACGGCCATGGCGATTGCGCTGCTTCCAATCTGGTTCTTGCGCAAACTGTGCGGTGCTTCGCGCACCGAAAAACCCGACGACGATTCCGCGATCATTTTCTCCAGCGGCAGCACCGCCGAGCCCAAGGGCGTGCAGCTTTCGCATTACAACGTGCTGAGCAATGTCGAGGCCGCGGGCCAAGTGCTGCAATTCATGCCCAGCGACAAAGTGCTCGGCATCCTGCCCTATTTTCATTCCTTCGGAAACTTGCTGCTGTGGGCGGCCACGCACCACGGCTGCGGTATGGTGTGGGTGCCCAACCCGCTTGATGGGCCGGTCGTCGGCTACATGGTTGAAAAGTACGCATGCACGATCGCCGCCTGCACGCCCACGTTCTTGCAGATCTACATGAAGCGCGTGATGCCTTCGCAGTTCGGGTCGCTGCGCCTGCTCGTCACCGGCGCCGAGAAACTGCCCCAGGCGCTGGCCGACGCCTTTGAACACGAGTTCGGCATCCGCCCGCTCGAGGGCTACGGCATCACGGAATGCGCGCCCGTGATCTCCGTGAACACACACGATTTCCGCGCCGCCGGATTCTACCAGAAGGGCTCACGACGCGGCTCCGTGGGCCCGCCGCTGCCCGGCGTGAAGGTGAAAACCGTCGATCCCGAGAGCATGGCCGACTTGCCCGCGGGCGAGAGCGGCATGTTGCTCGTCAAGGGCCCCAACGTGATGAAGAGCTACCTGAACAAGCCCGAGCTGACGGAAAAGGCGTTCAAGGACGGCTGGTACATCACCGGCGATATCGCGCGCGTGGATGAAGACGGTTTCATTTACATCACGGGCCGCCAGTCGCGCTTCTCCAAGATCGGCGGCGAGATGGTGCCCCATGGCAAAGTTGAAGACGCCCTGCACGAATGCGCCGAATGCACCGACCGCATGTTCGCCGTCACCGGCGTGCCCTGCGAGCGCAAGGGCGAAAAACTCGCCGTGATCCACACCTACGCCGAAGACCTGCTGCAGTTGCTCGAGAAAATGACCGGGCGCGGCTTGCCCAACCTGTTCATCCCCAAGCCCGCACAGTTCGTGAAAGTGGAAGCCCTGCCCGTGCTCGGAAGCGGCAAGCTGGACCTGAGAAAGCTCAAACAAATCGCGCAGGAAGCCCTGGCCGCTGAAAAGGAAGAAGCCATCGAAGCCACCAGCGAAGCGCCAAGGCCCTCGGCCGAAACGCCAGACCAAAACCCGCAGGCCATTACGGCTAACTAACTCAGCAGCGAGGCCCGCACGTCCTTGTACGCCCTGAGCGCGGCTGCGCCGTCTCCGTTGAACGATGCGCCGTGCATGATGGCCAGCGTCTGCGGTTTGAGCTCGATCAGCCGGTCAAGCTGCTTTTCGGTGCGCGGCCCAAAGGGCATGTAGCTGTGCATGGGCGTTTTCTCGTAAGCCGCAAGCGAATTGCGCACGCCTTCGATGATGTTGCTCGAGACGGGCGCGTTCTTGCCGTTCTGGTGCATGAGGTCGGAGCAGAACAGCGTGCGCCGCGTTTCCTCGAACAACAGGCCCGCGTCCCAGCCATGCGGCAAATGCGGCGTGGCCAAAAAGCGCAGGCGGTGTTTGCCCGTCGAGAAGGTTTCACCATCGGCCAGGCCGCGCGCGGGGCGGATGGCGTAGTCGCCCATGTTGACCATGGCGCCGATCATGCCCACGACCGTCTCGGCCTGAGGCGCGGCTTCGAGCCACTGGTTGAGCGCGCCGGATTCGTCGGCCTCGAAGTGTGAAAACGAGATGTAGGCGAGTTTCGCCGGGTCGATGAGTTTGGCCACGGCGGCGCGCACCTCGGGGAACAGGGCTTTCATGCCGGTGTGGTAGAGCAGCGGCTTTTCGTCGCGCAGCAGGAACTGGTTGAAGGCGAGGTCAATCTCCGGGATGAAGGTGGAGATGCGGAAGAGGTCGGGGGCGATTTCGTGGATGTCTGCGGGCATGGCTTTCCTTTCAGTGAACAGTAATGTTCACTCAAAATACACGGCAGCCGGATTGTGTCAACATTTAAGTGAACAATTCTGTATACTGAAAACATGCGCCACTACCACAAAACCCAGCGCGCGCAAAGCGAACTGAAAACACGCGAGCGCATCGTCGAGGCCACGGTCGAGCTTCACGGCTCCGTCGGCCCGGCTAAGACCACGATTTCAGAGATTGCCAAGCGCGCGGGCGTGCAGCGCCTGACGGTGTACCGCCACTTCCCCACTGAAAAAGCGCTCTTCGCCGCGTGCTCGGGGCACTACATGGCGCAAAACCCGCTGCCGGATTTGGCGGAGTTCGCAGCCATGCCCGATCCTGGCAAGAGGCTCAAAGCCGCGCTGAACGCGCTGTACGCCTACTTTCGCCGCAACCAGGCCATGTTGGCGCTGGTGCTGCGCGACGCGGCGACGGTGCCGGCCATGAAGTCCTCGATGCAGGCCATTGAGCGATTCTTCCGTGAATTGCACGCCGTGCTCATGGCCAACCGCCAAGGCGCACGCGAGAAAACGAAACACGCCACGGCCCTGATCGCGCTCGCGATTTCATTTCACACCTGGCAGGAACTAAACAAAGCCGGCCTTTCCGACGAGGAAGCCGCCAGCCTCATGGCGCAGGCCGTCGAGCGCGGCTAGGACGTCTGGGCGACGCTGGTGGAGTGCTTTTGCAGTCGGCGGCCCGAAGGGCCGACACGCCAATAGCCGTGGGTGAAGTGAGCGGAAGCGAACGGAACCCACGGAACGTATCGTGTGAGATTCCTAAGCCCCGAAGGGGCGACCGAACCACCCGGTGCAACCATGCCCAGCTCCTTCGCCGCACTCTACGCTCACATTGTTTTCAGTACCCACCTGCGTGAACCGTGGATTACGGAGGCGTGGGCCAGACGGCTCTACGCCTACCTAGGCGGTCTGTGCCGCGAGCGCGGCTGCGTATTGCTGCGCGCGGGCGGCATGGCAGACCACGTGCACTTGCTGGTCTCGCTTGCACGCGACACCAAGCCATCGGATTTCATGCGCGACCTGAAAGCCGGTTCCAGCAAATGGGTGCATGACACGTTTGCCGATCAGCGCGCGTTTTCATGGCAGGATGGCTATGGCATTTTCTCGGTAAGCGTGTCGCAGCTGGAGCGCGTGGAGAAATACATCGAGAACCAGGCGCAGCATCACCGCAAGACAACCTTCAAGGCGGAGTTTGAGGCGTTGTTGCGCAAACATCGCGTGGAGTACGACCCGAAATACCTGTGGGCGGATCGCGCATAGAGGCCGGTCGCCCCTGCGGGGCTCGGGATTCGTGGTTCGCGATCCGTGGGTTACGTCGCCCGCCTTCGCTGCGCTTCGGCGCGCTCCTCACCCACGGCTATTAGCGCACGGCCCCTTCGGGGCCAGACCGGAACGCCTTGGGTTCCGCATCGACCACGCCATTGCATGCGCCACGCCAGTGCATGCGTCTCGGCAGCACACGCATCACGCACAACAAATCGCCGATAGCCCGTTCCGACACCCTGCCCGGCCGAAAATGCGGCCCGCAGGGCCGCGGCGCCAATAGCCGTAGGTGGAGCGCGGCCGACGCAGTCGGCGGCGCGGAACCTACGGAAACGGAAGAAAGCGAATCAAAGCCCCGAAGGGGCGACCGTGGCGTGCAAACGGGCCGAGCGTCACGGGCCGGGAGGCCCGTGCTACACATTCCGCCTATACTGGCCGCCGACTTCGTAGAGGGCTGCGGAGATCTGGCCGAGCGTGCAGTGCTGCACAGTTTCCATGAGCTCGTTGAAGATGTTTTTACTCTCTAACGCGGTGCGTTTGAGTTTTTCGAGCGCGAAGGGGGCGGTGCCTTCGTGGCGGCTTTGGAACTTGCGGATCGTGGCGATGCGGGCGTCCTTTTCTTCTTTGTTTGAGCGCGCCAGTTGCACGGTGGTCTTCACTTCGCGCGGCTTGGGGTTCAGGAACGTGTTGATGCCGACCAGCGGGAGCTCGCCGTTGTGTTTGAGCTCTTCGTAGTAGAGCGATTCGTCCTGGATCTTGCCGCGCTGGTATTGCGTTTCCATGGCGCCAACCACGCCGCCGCGCTCGGTCAGGCGGTCGAATTCGGCGAGCACGGCTTCTTCGACCAGCTTCGTGAGCTGCTCGATGATGAACGCGCCTTGCAGCGGGTTCTCGTTCTTGGCCTCGCCCAACTCACGATTGATGATGAGCTGAATCGCGAGTGCTCTGCGCACGCTTTCATCGGTGGGCGTGGTGATGGCTTCGTCGTAGGCGTTGGTGTGCAGTGAATTGCAGTTATCGTAAATCGCGTACAGCGCCTGCAGCGTCGTGCGAATGTCGTTGAAATCGATCTCCATCGCGTGCAGCGAACGGCCGCTGGTCTGAATGTGATACTTCAGTTTCTGCGAGCGGTCGTTGCCGCCGTAGAGCCGCTTCATGGCCACGGACCAGATGCGGCGCGCGACGCGGCCGATCACCGAATACTCGGCGTCCATGCCGTTGGAGAAGAAGAAACTCAGGTTGTCCGCAAAATCGTTCACGTCCATGCCGCGCGAGCGGTAGTACTCGACGTAGGTAAATCCGTTCGCCAACGTGAACGCGAGTTGCGAAATCGGGTTGGCGCCGGCTTCGGCGATGTGATAGCCGCTGATGCTCACGGAATAATAATT
The DNA here is from genome assembly GCA_020845475.1 of Planctomycetota bacterium. Lineage (GTDB taxonomy): Bacteria > Planctomycetota > UBA8742 > UBA2392 > UBA2392 > UBA2392. The sequence goes on along the minus strand of JADLFN010000017.1, from coordinate 21,886 downwards.
CAGCACGTCGTGCTCGATGAACCATTGCTGCACGTCGCCCATCATTTTCAGGGCGAACTCGATGCTGAAAATGCAGGTGTTCTGGGCCTGGTCCTCTTTGAGGATGTCGGCCTGCACGGTGCCGCGCACGGTGGAAACCGTGGCGTTGACGATCTTCTTGTAGTGCTCGTCGGAAATCAGCTTGCGGATGTCTTCCCAACGCAGGTCGAAGCAGCGCGGGTCGAGATAGGCGTACGACAATTCTGAATTCTGATTTCTGAATTCTGAATTGGTCTCGTGCGGCTTCAGGCCCGAAAACAGCTTCGCGGGCGGCCTGGCGGGTTTGAGGCGGCCTTCGACCATCAAAACTTTGCGCACCTGCTGGCGGATCGCGGCGTTCATGAAGAACGCCAGGATGATCGGCGCGGGGCCGTTGATGGTCATGCTTACGCTGTTATTCGGCGCGCACAGGTCAAAGCCCGCGTAGAGAATCTCGGCGTCTTCAACTGTCGTGATGCTCACGCCTGATTCGCCCACTTTGCCGTAGATGTCGGGCCGCTCGTGGGGGTCTTCTCCGTAAAGCGTGACGCTGTCAAAGGCGGTCGATAGCCGCGCTGCGGGCTGGCCGCGCGAGACGAGGTGGAATCTTGCGTTGGTGCGTTCGGGCGGGCCTTCGCCGGCGAACATGCGCGTGGGATCTTCGCCGCTGCGTTTGTAGGGGAACACGCCGGCCGTGAACGGGAACTGGCCGGGCACGTTTTCCTCAAGCATCCAGAAAAGCAGGTCGCCCCAGTCGGTGAACTCGGGCAGGCTGACTTTGGGAACTTTGGTGCCGCTGAGCGTCTTGGTGTAATTCTGGACGCGGATTTCCTTGCCGCGCACGCTGTAAACGTTTTCGTCGGCCACGTAGCTTTGCTTGAGCTGCGGCCACTCGGCGAGCAGCTTGCGGCATTCGGGCGCCAGACTCGCAACGAGCTCGTTGTAGCGCTGCCTTAAGGCCATAACGGCGGGTGTTGGGTTCTGGGTTTTGGGTTCTGGGTTCTTTGGCGCGAGCAGCTTCTCGGGTGCGTACGGTTCAAGTTTTTCGGGCGGGATGTCGCCCAGGTCTTTCAGAACTCGCCAGGTGGCGCCGAGGCTGCTTGCGATGTTCTGCTGCTCGCGCGCCCATTTGTGGTGGGTGCGCAGGCTTTCGGCGATCTCGCTCAAATAGCGCACGCGCTGGCCGGGGATGACGCCCTTCAAACGCGGCACGCCGTCCTGCGGCACTTGCGTGAAGTAGCGGGTCTTGAGTTCTTTGCCTGTCGCCTTGCCGATGCGCGCCAACAAAGCCTGATAAAACGAATTTACGCCGGGATCGTTGAACTGGCTGGCGATGGTGGCGTACACCGGCATGTCCTGCGGCTTTTCATCTTTCTTCGCGCCGCGGTTGCGCCACACCTGCTTGCGGACGTCGCGTAGCGCATCCTCGGAGCCGCGCCGTTCGAATTTGTTGATCGCGACCATGTCGGCCAAATCGAGCATGTCGATTTTTTCGAGCTGGCTTGGCGCGCCGAACTCGCTGGTCATGACGTACACGCTGATATCGACCAGCTCCGTGATCTTGCTGTTGCCCTGGCCGATGCCGCTGGTCTCCACGAGAATGAGTTCGTAGCCCGCCGCCTTGGCGATCTCGATGGCTTCGTCGAGCGCCTCGCTGACCTCCGTGCCGCTTTCGCGCGTGGCCAGCGAACGCATATACACGCGCTGCGAGTTGAGCGCGTTCATGCGGATGCGGTCACCCAGCAACGCGCCGCCGGTTTTCTTTTTCGTGGGGTCGATCGAAAGCACGGCCACGTTGCTCTCGGGGAAATCGGCCAGATAGCGGCGCAGGATTTCATCGCAGAGCGAGCTCTTGCCCGCGCCGCCCGTGCCCGTGATGCCCACGACGGGCGATTTGGTTTTCTTGGCGCGCTCCTTGATGCGCTGGGCCACGTGCGCGGCTTCATTGCCCGGGCGCTGTCCGTTTTGCTCGGCGTAGGAGATCAGCTTGGCCATGGCGATTTTGGCGCCGGGCGCGAGCGCATCAATTTCGCCGTTGACGTGGTCAATGGTGGCGAAGTCGCACTCGCGCACCATCAGCTCGATCATGCCGTGCAGGCCCAGCTTGCGGCCATCTTCGGGCGAGAAAATGCGGTTGATGCCGTAGGCGTGGAGGTCTTCGATTTCCTCGGGCACGATGACGCCGCCGCCGCCGCCATAGATCTTGATATGCGGCGCGCCCTTTTGCCTGAGCAGGTCCTTCATGTACTTGAAGAACTCGATGTGGCCGCCCTGATAGCTGGAAACGGCGATGCCCTGCGCGTCTTCCTGGATCGCGGCATCGACCACTTCTTCGGCGCTGCGGTTGTGGCCCAAATGGATGACTTCCGCGCCATGGGCTTGCAGCAGTCGACGCATGATGTTGATCGAGGCGTCGTGGCCGTCAAAAAGCGCGGCTGCCGTAACGAAACGGACTTTGTGTGTCGGCTTGTAAAAGGTTTCGGTCATGCGGCTTACGCACTCTGTAACTTCGGAAGGCGATGTTGGGCAAGGCCCTTGAGCCGCACGATGATAGCGGCGCAGCCCCGCGATTTACAGGGGGGCAGGCGTGGGATTGCCAGGGTGCCGGCGCAGTCGTCACTCCGGCAGTTTCAGGTTTTGCGCCCACTGCACGAACTCAGCCTCGACTTTGTCGAAGTCCTCGTCACCGGTGATGCCGAGCGCTTCTTTGAAGGCTTTGCGGCCGGGCTCGGGGCTGTAGTCGGTCATTTCAATGCCGCCGGTGTAGGCCGCTTTGACATAGGCCAGCCACTTGTCGCGGTACTTGAAGGCGCCGTTTTCGGTGAACTCATTGAAGAACGAAACCGCGGTGGAGGCTGTCGCGTAGTAGATGCCAATGTAAATCGAAGCGTCGCGCGGGAACCCGTTCATCTTCTGCTTCATGCCCGTTCGTTCCCAGCAGCGACGGCCCGTAGCGCTGAAGTGGCCGTAGTGCACGCAGTCCAGCAGGTCGCGGATGCGAAACAGGTTCTGGTTGCCCAGCTGCTTGTAAGCGCTCTGCCAGTCCTTGACGCGCAGGCGGTTCATCTGCCCGAACGTGTATTTCACCTGTGCGCCATCGCCTTCGTTGCTGAAGCCGGCCGCGGCATCGGCCAGGCCCTCGAGCACCAGCAAGTTGCAGAAACGGGAGCGCTCCTCAGTGGGGAACCAATCTTTGACGCGCAGGCCCTGCTCGTTGCGCCCTTTCTTGAAGTGCCAAGGCAGCGGCTTGGCGGCGTAGTAGTCGGAGAGCATGTGGAAGCACTCGTGAATCAACGCGCTCTGGCGAAACCATTCCTGCTCCTCGTTTTCTGCAGGGGTGGCATCGTGCCAGCACAACATGCGCTGCAAGGGCGCTCTGTAGAAAGCGCGAACACCGGGAATGCCCGCGCCCACTTCACCCAGCAGCGACTGAAACGTCTCGCTGTTTTTGACCATGATGATCTCGAGCGGCCAGCCTTCGGCTTCGGCCAGCTCGCCGGGTGTTGCGAACTTAGTGCCGCGTAACGGGCCGTTCATCACCTGTGTGGGGCCCTCAATGGGCAGCACGCGTTTGAGCGCGAAGGGTTCGATGAAGTTGGCGCGAAACCAGACCTCTTCTTGACGCAGCAGGTTCGTGATCGCGTTCACTTCGTCAGCGGCTTTCTTGAAGTCCTGGCCTGCGGTTTTCTCGAAGTACACCACGAAGGGACGGCTGTAGCTGTAGGTCCAGACATCGTCGAACTTCTCGCCCTCGCGCCCCAGCCTTGCCGGTGAGAAATCCGCATGCTTGTTGGAATCGGAGTTTTGGCGCGTGAACCGAACCCAGGCCTTGCGCGCGGCTATGGCGTAACCATCTTTCTTGTCCTGCTCGCGCAGCGCTCGGCCTTCCGCGATCAGGGCTTCTTCGAGTGGCTTGATTTCCCTGAGCTGCTCGCGTGTCAGAAGATCGCCGTCGACTAGATTGAACAGCTCTTGTCGTTTCCTCTCCCACGCAGTCCAGGTGGGCAATTCCCACTGGTAGTACTCTTCGAACTCCTCTTCGGGCCAGGTGTACTTCACCCGCTCTTGCGGCGCTTCTTCTTCGATCCAGTCAAAGATGCCGCGCTCGGTGCTTTCCTGGCTGCGGCCCGGTTGCTGGCAAAGCAGCAGCGCAAGAGCGCTGAGCAGGGCCAGCCGGACAATGGGAGCGGTGTTCATGGCCATTGAAACGTAGAAGTCGCCCGAAAGGTTCTTGATAAGCAAGGCGGCGGCTTTCGCCGCCGCCTGATTGTTATGCCAGAGCTTCTTCTTCCCTAAGCGTGGCCCATTGCTCGTTGGAGCGCGGGGCGTAGCTGCCGGGCGCGGGTACGTCGGGCGCATCGCCGATGGCGTCGTCGTCCTTTTCCATCAGGCCGTCGCTGCCGTCAGGCTGGAGTTCGAGCGTCCACTTGACCAGCTCGGCCTCCATTTTGTCGAAATCTTCGTCCTTGCTGATGCCGAAGCACTCCTTGAACATCTTGATGCCCGGTTCGGGGCTGAAGTTCGTCAGCTCGATGGCGCCGGTGTAGTTCTTCTTCACGTAGTCGAGCCATTTGTCGCGGTACTTGAGCGTGCCGTTTACCTTGTAATGGTAGAAGAACGCGGAAGCCTGGCAGGCCGCGGCATAGTAAATGGCGCCGTAGTCGCGCAGGTAGCCGCCGTGCTTTTTGCGCATGCCGATGCGTTCAAAGCCGCGGTTGCCCACGGGCGTGAAGTGGCCGTAGTGGACGCAATCAAGAAGGTCGCGGATGCGGAATATGTTGTTGTTGTCGAACTGCTTGTAAATGCCCTGCCAGTCCTTGATGCGCACGCGGTTGTTGACGATGAAGTAATACTCAGTGTCTTCAGCGTCGCTCTTCTTGGCGAAGCCGGCGATGGAATCCGTCAGGCCTTCCTGGATGAGCAGGTTGTAATAGCGCGCGCGTTCTTCCCTGGGGAAGTAAACCTTGCGGCGCACGCCTTCACCGTCGCGTTCTTTCTTGAAGTCCCATGGAATCGGCTTGGCCGCGTAATGATCCGAGAGCATGTGGAAGCACTCGTGAATCAGCACGCTTTCGTTGAACCAGGCCTGGTCGTCGTTTTCGACGGCGCGGGGGTCATCCCACGTCACGACGTGCTTGAGCGTGTTGGAGTAAAACGCGCGCGCACCGGGAATGCCGCCGCCCATCTTCGCCTCAAGGAACAACTGGAACGTCTGGCCATCCTTGAGCACGTTGACTTCAAGGGGCCAACCCTCGGCTTCGGCCAGTTCGCCCGCGGTGGCGAACTTCTTTCCGGCCAGCGGGCCGTCGCGAATGACCGTGTCGCCATCCAGCGGCAGCACGCGCTTGAGGTCAAACTTCTCCTTCAGGTTCTTCTTGAACCACTCGGCCAGGCGCGAGAGCAAATTGGCCTTGGTGGCGAAATCCTTGCGCAGCTCCGTGGCTGTGCGGCCGGGCGCCTTTTCGACGTAAACGATGAACGGTTTCCAGTAGGTGTAATCCCACACGTCGTCAAACTTTTCGCCCTCACGGCCGAGCACAGCCGGTGAGAAATCGGCGTAGTTGCCGCCCTGGTTGTTCTTGCGGAACCGGTTGAACGCGCGGCGCGCCTGAATGGCAAAGCCGTCCTTCTTGTCCTGGGCACGCAGTTCCTGGCCCGCCTTGGTCAGGGCGTCTTCCAAAACCTTGATTTCCTTGATCTGCGCCTGGGTGAAAAACAGGTCGTCGCCGTTTTCACTCATCAATTGCTGGCGCTTTTGCTCCCACGGGTTGTACTCAGCCAGCTCCCAGATGTAGTAGTCGTTGAACTCTTCCTCCGGCCAGGTGTACAGGGCATAGCCGAGGATATCGCAGATCTGTTTGTAGTCGTCGCGGATCACGCTCTTCTTGCGCGTGGTGGGCTGGCCGTCGGCGCCGGTGACTTCCTCGGTCACGGTGCGATAACGGTCTTCGGAGCCCATCATCTTGCGCGCCTGCTCCAGCAGCGGGCGGGCGATATCCGTGTAACCGTCTCCGTGCAGCATGATGCCCACGTCGCGCACGTCTTTCTTGTTCGCGCCGGATTCGGACAAGCGCCGCCCAAGAAGCTGCGCGAACTGGTTCTTGTAGTCCTTGAACTTGTCAGCGAACTCGCCGCCCGCCGCGGCTTTCTCCTTGGCGATCTTGTAATTCTCGCGGACCGCTGCCGTCTGCATGCCGATTTCGTTGCGCGAGTCGTTCTCGAACTGCTTGAGGATCTTCTCGTCGTCGCTGATCTGGGGCTGGCCGCCGTCCTTGCCGCTGTCCTTGTTGCCGTCCTTCGCAACGCTATTGCTCGGCGTGTTGCCGCCGGCATTCATGGCAATCACGATGATGATGATGATGACTACCGCTACGCCGCCGCCAATGCCGAGATAAAGCGGCATGGGGTTCTTGGCCTTGGGTGCGCCAAAGCCGGGCTGGCCGGGCATGGGGGCCGGGCGTCCGCCGGGCACCGGGCGCGGCCCGCCGCGCGCAGGCGGCGGAGGCACGCGCGAAGCCGGGCCGCGCGCGGGAGGATGGGTCTGCACGACCGTTTCCTCTTTGCGCAGCACCGAGTCGCCGCCCTTCATGTCAACGTCGCCGAAGTTGGCCGTGGCCTTCTTCATGCCCGGTTTGGGCACGGGCGCCGTCGCCTTTTTCATCACCGGCGCGGCGCGCTCGGAGGTGCTGGCATCCTCAATATCGGAGCGGCGAATCGTGCGCGTGCCGCCGATGATGGTGGGATTGGCCACCTGCGGCGCGGGCACCGTGATATTCGCGCCGCACTTCTTGCACGGCGTAGTCTTGCCCGCATGCTGAGTGGGAACGCTGTACTTGGTGCCGCATGCCGGGCACGGAAACACGATACTGTCCATCGCAGACTCCCCGGCGCCTGAACCGGCGCCCGCTTTGCCTTTAGTTACGCCATCGTAAGACTTCTTCGCCCCGACAACAGCCTCGGGACGGCCCACGTTGCCCGCCTTCAGCCTCGACGCGGCTTCCTGCGCCGCCGCCAGAACGGTCTCATCGACCGCGCTTGGTGGCGCGGGCGCTTTCAACCGACTCAAAAATGTGTCGTCCTGCGTCATGCCTTAGGCTCGTTCCGCCAATGCTCTGTTCAGCTTCTCCAATGCAAGCCTGTATCGCGACATCACCGTTTTTGCCGGCGCACCAACAACCTCTGCCATTTCCTCGAACGTAAAAGGCCCGTAAAGCTTGAGCAAAAGCGTTTCACGCTGGTCATCCGGCAACTCGGCGATAGCCGCGTTTACCCTTGCCGCCTCCTCTGCGCCCGCCACCGGATCGGCGGGCTCCACCAGTTCCGGCGCGGCTTTGTTCTGCAATGCCGCCTGCTCACTCTTGCGCCGGCGCGCGGCATCGATCACCGAGTTGCGCACCGCGGTGTAAAGGTAAGGCCCCAGCTTTACGTCCGGGGCGAGATCGCCCACCCGCTGAATGAAGCGCAGCCACACCTCTTGAACCAGATCCTGGGCCTGGGTGGCATCCTGGCACAGGCTCAGGGCGTAACCATACAGGCCGGCCTTGAACCGCTCATAAATTGCACCGAACGCATCGGCTTCGCCGCGCTTGAACCGGGCCAGCAACTCGGTTTGGGCGGCATCCATTATGGCGGTCACCACAGAAAAGTAACGCACCCGCGGGCCAATTCCTCACGGGAGCATGAAAAAATACGGGTTGGCCGGCTATCAAAGCAACATGAAGTGCCCGCTTCCAGCCAAAGCCCACACCGGGCAAGATATGACCATGGTTGACACCGCCACCCTCAGCCAGTGGATCCGTGACGCCCGGGCGCGTTCCCTGGAGCTGATCGCCGACCTGAGCGACCGCCAGCTCAAGGTCGAGCGCATGTCCATCGTCAACCCGCTGGACTGGGAAATCGGCCATGTGGCCTATTTTTACGAGCTTTTCGTGCTGCGCGCGCTCGATAACGCAAAGCCCTTCTTTGACAACGCTGACGCGCTCTTTGATTCCATCAGCATTGACCATGACGTGCGCTGGGACCTGCCCATTCCGCCGCGTGAGCGCCTGCTGGAGTACCTGTACGCCACGCGCGATCGCACACTGGCGCGGCTAGCGCGCGAATTGCCGCGCGAGGACTGGTATCGCAACCTGCTGGCCGTGTTCCACGAAGACATGCACGACGAGGCCTTCACCTACACGCGCCAGACCATGGGTTTTGCAGCACCCACGCTGGGCGTGCCGAGGGCCGAGAAGCCGCGCGCGGGCGCGTTGCCGGGCGACGTGAAGATTCCCGGCGGCAAGTTCATGCTGGGAGTCCCAAACGCAGGGGCGCAGCATGCTGCGCCCGTGCAATTCGCGTTCGACAACGAACAATGGGCCCACGAGCGCGATGTTAAACCCTTTGCCATGGCGCGTGCCCCCGTCACGCAGAAACAGTTCGCGCAGTTCGTCGATGCCGGCGGATACGCAAAACGCGAGTACTGGGACGACGAAGGCTGGGCCTGGCGCGAGCAAGCGCAAGCCGCGCATCCGCTCTATTGGCGCAAGCAATCGGGCAAATGGCAACGCCGCGACTTTGACCGGTGGGTCGGGCTTGAGCCGCACCAGCCGGTCATCCACGTGAACTGGTACGAGGCCCAGGCCTGGTGCAAGTGGGCCGGACGCCGCCTGCCCACGGAACTTGAATGGGAAGTCGCGGCATCGGGCGAGCCCGGCAAGGGCGGCCAGCTTGCACACAAGAAACGCCAGTTCCCATGGGGCGATGAACCGCCCACGCCCGAGCGCAGTAACCAGGATTGGCGGCATATGGGCTGCATTGATGTAGCCGCGCTGCCAGAAGGGGATTCAGCGTTTGGCGTGAGGCAAATGATCGGCAACACCTGGGAATGGTGTCAGGACACGTTTGGCCCATATCCCGGCTTTGAGCCCGGCCCCTATAAGGAATACTCGAAGCCTTTGTTCGGCATCACGAAGGTGCTGCGCGGCGGCTGCTGGGTCACGCGCTCAAGACTGATCCGCAACACCTGGCGCAACTACTACGGCCCCGAGCGCCGCGATGTCTGGGCCGGCTTCCGCACCTGCGCGCTTTGATATAACCCCCGCCATGGCCCAATCCCCCAACTCGCTGCACATCCTTGTTATCACGCCAGCGCCGGCGGGTTCGACTGTGGGCAACCGCGTGACGGCCATGCGCTGGGCGAAGTTCCTGCGCGAGCTGGGCCATCGCGTGACGATTGCGACGGACTACGACGGCAAGGGCTACGACCTGCTGATTGCACTTCACGCCGTGAAAAGCGGCGACGCGATAGCGGCCTTCCGCGCTGCGCTGCTGGGCCGGCCCATTGCCGTCATGGTCACGGGCACCGACCTTTATGTATCGGCGCCTGCGGGCGCGCCCATTTTGGGCGCGCTGGAACTGGCCAACGCAATCGTGGCGCTGCAGGAGCGCACGATCGCCGATTTGCCCGAGCACTTCCGCGCCAAGGCGCGCGCGATTTATCAGTCGGTGGAGCCCGCAAAACGCGCGGCAGGCAAGCCCGGCAAGACCTTTGACGTCTGCGTACTTGCGCACCTGCGCGCGGTCAAAGACCCGCTGCGCGCGGCTGTCGCGGCGCGGCGCCTGCCGGAATCTTCGCGCGTGCGCGTAAAGTTGGCGGGCGCCGTGATTGAACCCAAGCTGGAGAAAGCCGCGCTGGAAGAGGCCGCGTTCAACGAGCGCTTTGAATACCTGGGTGAGCTGACGCACAGCCGCGCCATGGCGCTGCTGGCGAAATCAAGGGTGCTAGTGGTGTCGTCGTTCCAGGAGGGCGGGCCCAACGTGATCTCGGAGGCGTGCGCGCTGGGCGTGCCGGTGCTGGCGACGAAAGTAAGCGGCAACATCGGGCTGTTGGGCGAGGACTACGCAGGATTCTTTGCGCCAAGCGACGACGCGGGCCTGGCCAAGTTGATGGCGCGCTGCGAAACGGACGCCAAGTTCTACGCCAGGCTCGAAAAGCAGGTGAAGGCCAAGGCCCCGTTGTTTGCGCCCGCAAGAGAGAAAGCGGCCATCAAGCAGTTGGTCGAACAACTGGTGCCGCCGGTCGCTGGGACAACCGGCCCCTGAACGCTGCGAAGACCCGAAACCACACAGAGTGCGGAGCGCGACAATTTAAACAGTGATACTCGGCCCGCAGGCACGCCTTTGCCGTGGCCGCTACACGCCCAGGAAGCGGCAACCTATGGCGTCTGGGTCACTTTCCCGATGGGCAACTTGTGTATTCGGATTTCGTGAGACAGAACTGAAACCGCCGCACCCGCCTCGATTTCCTTGCCGCACTGGGTGAGGACGACTTCAAGCGTTGCGGCCAACGCAGGTGCCTTCAGACCCTCGACGCGTATTCGAACCACCGAAGGTTGAGCTTCACCCGAAAGTGCCAGCAGCGCATGGAAGTCGGCGTCAAGCGTGACTACCGCACGCCCCTCCGCACGGGCGAATGCGAGAATGGCCGCGTCTTCCGAGTGTTGCAGGCCTGCCTGATTCACATGCGCACAATCGTGGCCGTTGCCATTGAGAATGGCGCAGGCAGCAGAAGGCAAACCTTGGTCAAGCAAGAGCTTCATGCCGTGAAGGTATGGCTTCCGGGCTCCGGGGCAAGGGTTGAAGGAAAATGCGTGCAGTGTCAGGCGGCGCTCAATGGCAGCGTTTCGTCAGCGATGTTCGCGGCTGCGAATTCCAGAACCTGCTGTATGTCGGCATCTTCAAGTTCGGGGTACTCGCGCTTGAGCTCTGCTCGGTCGGGATACAGGGCCAGCAATGCCAACACACGCTTGACCGTCAAGCGCATGCCGCGCACGCACGGCTGCCCGTTCATCCTGGCTGGGTCGACTGTGATCCGGTCAAAAGGCATCCACCACCTCAAAGTGCATCGTACCGCCCGCGCCCCGAGTTGTCACGGTGCTGCGGTCGTGCAACTTCCTCGCCGCCTTGCGGACCGCAGGGCGGCCTGTGAAGACTAGTCGCTGTATTTGGGCCAGCTGGTGATGTCGTCACCGCGGCCGTAGTCGTTTTTCTTGTCCGGGCCGAAACTCCAGATGACGTAGCCCTGCGGGTATTGGCCGGTGGTGGGGTGTTTCAACTTCTCTTGCAGCTCGTCGAGTTTGAGTTCTTCGCTGCTGCCGTCCTCGAACTGGATTTTCTCTTTCACGCTGCCGTTGCGCACGTCGTTCATGTTGATGTACACGTAGGGCGTGCCCCAGGGATCGACGATTTCAAACAGGCCCAGTGCACCTTCCACTTCAAAGGCGTTGTCGGTCAGTTCGTCGCCGTCGTGGTTCTTGCGGAAGTCGTCGCTGCCGAACAGCGTGGCATCAAGGTAAGGCCCGCCGTTCTTCTTCGAGCGCAGGGCGATGACCAGCGTTTCGATGCCCATGTTCGTGTCGTTGGGATCCGTCACGGGCATGGACAGGCGCGTTTGCGCCGTCAGCGCCGCGAGCGTGCTCACGGGATAGGAATGCCACTTGGTCTGGTAGCTCTGCAGGTTGGCCGAAAGCGTTTCGATCGTGGTTTTGGCCACGGCGTCGTCGCGCTTGGAGAACACGCCGCTGAAGCTGACCACCAGCACCGCCGCCAGCACCACAATGATGCCGACCACAATCAGCAGCTCAACAAGCGTAAAGCCGCGCCGCGCAAATTCAAAATTGCCGCCGCGCGCGCCCGAGCCAATTTTGAATTTTGAATTTTGCATTTTGAATTGCCTTACTCAGGCTTACCCAGGCCGCTGTCGAAGACGAACTCGACGCCTTCGACGGCCATTTCGCCGCCGGTTTCCTGCACGCCGAACATGAAGAAGTCGCAGCCGATCTTGAGCGTTTTGTCGTCGAGGTTGGGGCTGCGCGCATCCGAGGCGCTTTCGGGCAGCGGCAGCTCAATTTCGTAGCCGTTGACCACGGCCACGTACACGATCGAGCTGCGGTCTTTGCTCATGCGGCGCAGCAGCGCGAGGTTGAGCGGCGACTCGGCGCCAATGGGCCCGTTGTAAGTGCGGATGTCAATCAGGTCGCCGGCGATCACTTCTTCCTGCTTTGCCTGGTCATCAAGCTTGAACTTGCGCACCTGCCAGAACACCTGACCCTGCGGGTCAACGCCGAGCATGACGGTGGTGGTAGGCGCGGCGCCGCCCTTGCCGGTGTTGGTGGAAAGGCGCGTGAGCGCAATGCCGCGGAACATGCCGATGTCTCCGCGCTTGCGCAAACGCGCGGCAAAGCGCGTGAGTGTGGCGTAATCCTTGGGTGCGCTCAGGCGCGAGACAACGTCGCTTTCGCGCTGCTTGTCCACACCCAGCACCAGGTCGCCCTTCTTGATGCCGGCGTTTTGCGATTTCATGAAGCCGAGGTCGGCCTTGGGCGCGTTGACGATGTTCCACTGGCCGTAAAAGCCGGGGTCGTACTGGCCCTCGAAGTTGTCGCGCTCGACGAACTGGCGCTCGTTGGCGCGGATTGCGGCCAGCCAGCGCTCGGCGTAGGTCACGGCGGGCGAGGGCGCCTTCTCGCTGCCGCGGTATTCGTTGAGCACTTTGGCGGTGGCGAAATATTTGCGCGCATCGGGGCCGCGCACGATGCGCAGGTGTTCTTCCAGCGCCTGGCGCGCGGGCGCAAAATCGCCCAGCGAGTAACAGGCAAAGGCGTAAACGTTGAAGCACGCGGGCGTGGGCGTGGCCGCGATTTCCTCAAGCGTGGCGTCCTCGGTCAGGGTGGTGCGCTCGGCGAGCTTGCGCACCGAGCCCATGAGCTCAAGGGCCAGGTCACGCGCCTTGGAAAGATAGGCGCGGCGCAATTTGTCGGCATCGGCGCGCGAGTTGATCGTGGCCGGCGCGATTTCCGCCAGTTGCAGATAGAGCGAAGCCAGCGTCAGCTTGACCGCGGGCAGGTTGGGCTGAACCTCCAGCGCTCCCACCAGAAACGCCGCGGCTTCCTTGAGCACGGGCAAAAGCTCGGCTTCGATGTCCACGGCTTCGCCCGCGGCGCGGCGCGAAATCAGGTTTTCGCGCAGGCGGTCAAGCTCGGAGATTGCGATTTCGCCCAGCATCACCAGTGCCGGATGAAAACGCGCATCCTGGCGCAGGCAGCGCGAGCACAGGTCCTTGGCTTCGTCCAGGGCGCCCGCCTTGTTCTTGAGCGATGCCACGGAGTAACTCAGGCGCACGGAATTGGGCTCGATCACCAGCCCGGCGTTGTAGGCCTCGAGCGCGCCCACGAAATCGCCCAGGCGCTGCTTGAGGCGGCCTTCGGCGAGATAGGGCTCGCCCGAAAGCGGATCGGTGGCCTTGGCCACGTTGAGCAGCGTGAGAATCGTGGCGTTGGGAGTCTGAGGCTTGGCCTTGGGGTCGATCGCCTGCCGGAACTGCGCATCGGTTTGCGCGTAAAGCACCAGCGCCTGGCTCATCAACGGGTCAAAGGGAATGATCGCGTTGGGATCTTCGGGCTTGAGCTTCTTGCCGTCGAGCACCACCTTGAGCGGGTCGAGCACCTCTTTCACTTTCTGGTGGTCGTCGCGCAAGCCGCGCTGGGTAAGCATGGCGGCGAGCAGCACCTGGCCCTCCTGGTAGCTCTGGCTTGCGGCGGGAATGAGCTTGATCGTGGCCTCGGCGGGCTTGAACTGGACTTCATCGAACTCGACGCGCGCGAGCATCAGGTTGGCGCGGCCGTTTTCATCTTCGGCGCTGAGCGTGGTGACGAGCGCCGTTTCACCGCCCTGGGCGAGCGCGGCCAGCAGGTCGCGCAGCGTGGCGCGGGCCGCGACGGTCTGGCCCATTTCTATCTGGCAGCGGGCCTTGAGGTAGCGCGCCTCGGCGTAGGCGCTTGCCATGTCGAGGTAGGCGATGGCCTCGGGGTAAAGGGCCAGGCGCGTCACGAAGATGCGGCCCACGCTGAGCGCGAATTCCTCAAGCTTGGGCGAGGGCACGCCGTTGGCGATGCCGTCAAGGTAGATCGAAAGCTCGGCGTCGAGGTTGCCGCGCGTGCGGTGGTAATCGGCCAGCTCCTGGTAAATCGCGGGGTCCTGCGGGTTTTCGTTGCGGATGAACTCGAACTGGCGCTGGTAGAACTGCGCGAACTCGTTGCGCTCCTCGGTGGAGAAGCCGGTCGCGACCTGCTCCGGGTTTTCGATCGTGGAGCGGAAAGCCTCTTCCCACATTTTTACGGCCACGCGGCGCTCGGGGCCCTGCACCTTGTTGACGTAATCCTCGTAGATGTTGATCCACGTCTGCGGATAGCCGATGATTTTGACTTTGTCGGCGGGCACCACGTAAACGGTGGTGCGGCCCGCGGTTTTTTCCGTGACCACGCCCTGCAGGTTGGGCGCGCGCGGGTTGCGTGCCTGGAATTCAAAATTGGCGGCCTTGGCGCGCTCGTCGGCGCCGGTGAATTCCTGGAACAACTTGCGCCAATCATCAAGCTTGTAGCGCTTGGGCGCGCCCGTGGAGGGCCACTTCTCGCGGTCGAGCTTGAGCAGGCCCTGGCTGTTCGCAATCGTGCCCTTGCCGCCGCTGCGGTACATCAGCGCCACGGGCATGACTTCCCAGTCGCGCGTGGCACCCTCAACGCGGATGACCAGGTTCGAGCGCGGCTTCTCTTCAAGATTGGGCGCTTCCTGGGCTGACAGCGCGCCGGCAAGCGCGCAGGCCAGGAGGAGCACCAGGGTGAAGCGGCTCTTGATGGGGGCAGCCGGGCCGGTGCCGACGCAGTTGGTGCCGAGGGAATTCCGCGAGCCAATCATCTTCCGTCTCCCGAGAACTCGCTGGTTTCCTTGCGCGTGAGCTCGACGGGGCGCTCGTCGCGCGGCACGTAGTTGCTGGTCTGGTCGGCAACGGGGCTGGGGCCGGCGATCAGGCGGTAATCCGGCAGTGTGGTGAAACCGGGGAACGAGAGCGAAAGGGCGGGCAGGCGTTCGAGTGATTCCGAGCCGCGCACATAGGCCGAGGCCTTGGGCGCAACAAAGCGCGCGCGGTCGTCATAGAAACGGCGCGCGATGCCGCTTTCATCGAGCGGCAGCGACTTGGGCGGCTCGGGCGATTTGACTTCCTTGAGGATCTGTTCCGCGCGGCCGCGGTCGCCAAAGGCGGTGATCGCTGCGTCGCGAGCTTTGTTGTTGATGTCCTGTGTGCCGGCCCCGCCCCAGGGCGTCTTGAGCGCAATCATCACGGCCATGAGCACCACGAAGCCAAACAGCAGCTTCTCCTTGTTCTCTTCGAGCTTTTTGAGGATGTCGTTCATGCTCGTGGTCCGTGTTTCGTGCTTGTGCTCCAGCCCCTGTGCTTGACGAATCACCGCCCTACCTGAATCGCCCGCCGCCGCTGGTTGTGGTGGTTGTCTCTGCTTCCTTTTTCTTGCCGCCGGGCACAAACCCGTCGCTGTTCACTTTGTAGGCCACCACGGTCAATGTCACGCTGACGAGGTCGTCGGCGGGCTCGTAGAGATCGGGTTTGCTGAAGCTGAAAGCTTCCACGGCCAGGTAGCGGTCGCGCAATTCGCCCTTGACCGGCCGCTGCAGCTCGATCAGCAGGTTGTAAACCGCGCGCTCGTTGCCGCGCAGGTTCACGGTCAGGGCGCGCACCTCGAGGTAAGCGGGCTGGCGCGTCTTGTCCGCCAGCATCGGGCCCGGCAGCGTGGGCAACCCGCGCTGGCCGAGTTTGGCGCCGTAGCCATCATCGAAGTTGAGTTTATCGAGCGATTGCACGCCGGCGCGCTCGGCGCAGTTGCAGACTTCGCGGGCGATATCGAGCTTGAGCAGCAGCTCGGCCACGTTCTCGGGCTTGATCGCCGAAGCCTCGACGGAGAAACCCAAAGGCGCGGGGTCTTCGAACTTGGGCCGGAAGTATCGGGCGCGTTCAAGTTCGGCGCGCACCTGGCTGAACATGGTGTTGGTGAAGTAGTCTTTTTTGTCGGCGTCGTTGCCGCCCTTGGCCTCGACGGGCGCGAGCGTGAAGCGCGGGTCGGGGCGGAACTGCATGAGCGCGTTGCGTTTTTCCTCGAGCTCCTGCGTCTTGAGCGTTTTCTCGCCGATGATCAGCGACTGCACGTTGGCGGGCTTGCCCGCGCTGGCCTTGGCATCGGCGAACACGCGCGCGTAATGGCCCTTCATGGCGGCGTTGAGGCTTTGCTGCTTTTTATCGATCGTCTCGCTCATCTCGCCCACGGCCGAGTGGCCCCACGCCGCGAGCACGACGAGCACGATCAGCGCCACGATGAAGCGTCCATGTTTTCTGAGAACGTTCATGGCTTGACGTCCTCCTCGATCTTGAGCTCAACGCGGAAGGTCACTTCCAGGCCCTGCACTTTGGTGGTTTCTTTGTCGATGCCCTCGGGTGCTACGCTGAGCACGCCGGGCAGCGCCTTGAGGATGTCGCGCAACTGGTCGCGCACCGCCTTGGGATCGCTTGTGCCCTTGCGCTCGATGAAGAACTCGAACACCAGTTGCGGCGCGGGTGCGGGCGCGGCATCACCCTTCTTGGGCGACTGCACGAGATCGACCTTGCGAATCTGCACGGTTTCGGGGCGCCTGGCGGCGAACTCGGTGAGCACTTTGGTGGCGGTGTTGCCCGGGCCCACGGTGCTGAGCGAGACGGCGGCCTTGCGCTGCGCTTCTTCGTAGGCTTCGTTGCGCGCGGGCATCTGGCCCGAGGGGCCGGAGTAGCGGCTGATTTCGGCCTTGAGTTCGGATTCGCCGGCGGTCATGTCGGCGAGTGTTTTGCGCGCCAGCAGGTAGGTGGGCATCAGCACCGCAAGCACGATTGCGGCGGCGAGATAAAGGAACAGGCTTTTGTTGAGGAATTCGCGCCGCTTGCGCACGCTGCCCGGCACGAAGTGCATGCGCGAGGCCTGCTTATCGGTGGCGATGCGCGCCAGGCCGATCGCGAGCGTGAGCGCGGGGCGGTAGCTCTCGGCGGTTTCGCGCGTGGAGTCGTCCACGCCTTCGAGCGTAAGGCCGCTGAGCGGGTCGAAGATTTCGACGGTCTTGCGCGTGCGCTGCATCATCAATTCGCGCAGGCCGGGGATGGCGGCGCCGGGGCCGCAGAGCGAAATGCGCGTGGCGTCAAGCTTGGGGTCGGAGTGCGCGCCCTTGGCGAGCATGATCACGCCGCCGATCTGCTGGAACAGGCGCGAGGCGACTTCCTGGCCGGCCTCCACGCC
Source organism: Planctomycetota bacterium (assembly GCA_020845475.1). Classification (GTDB taxonomy): domain Bacteria; phylum Planctomycetota; class UBA8742; order UBA2392; family UBA2392; genus UBA2392. The sequence continues at coordinate 4,721 of JADLFN010000017.1, read as the reverse complement.
GCGATCGGCGGAAATGTTCTCGGCGGCGACGCCGGGGCGCAGGTCTATGTCGCGGAACAGCACCTGGCGGATCGCGTCGCGGTTGCCGCCATACTCGGGGCCGAGGCGATCAAGGAAATCGTTCACGCCGATGGCCACGGTGCGCGCGAACAGCAGGCTGCCCTCTTTCACCATGATCACATCGGTGACTTCATCGCCGATGTTGGCAATCAGGTACACGCCCTCAAAGGCCATGTCGCCCGAGAGCTGGTATGCGGAATAGAGCGCGACACAGCCGGGCACGAGCAGCGAAGGATCCAGGCCCATGGCCAGCAGCGAGGAAGCGTAATGATCAACCACGGCATCGCGCGCCAGACCGATGACCGCGGTGGGGGAGCCATCGGGTGCCTGGCCCATGATGTGCGCGCCAAGAATGCCGCCTGTGCCGCCGGAGATTTCATCGGCCTCCAGGCGCACCATGGATTCAATCACGCGTGAATCAGGGCCGCTGACTGCAATCGTGCGGTAAACAATATCGCGCCCGGGGATCAGCGTAACCGGCTTGCCCGGCTTGACGCCCAGCGAGCGCAAGCCGCGCCAGGTGGAGGCCATGGCCTGGGAAGAGAACGTTTCAGGCTTCTGGTCGGTGTCCACCTTGACGCCGGGCAGCACCATGGCTTTCTGCATCTTTACGGCGCTGCCCTGGCCCGAAAGATTCACGAGCATGGTGAGCGCACTGCCGATATCAACGCCGTAGGCCATTGTTTCGTGTTCCGTGTTTCGTGCTTCGTGTTTCGTGTTTCGTGCTTCGTGCTTCGTGTACCGTGTTTCGTGTTTCGTGTTCCGTGTTTCGTGCTTCGTGTTTCGTGATTCGTGATTCGTGCTTCGTGCTTCGTGTTCCGTGTTCCGTGATTCGTGTTCCGTGTTTCGTGTTCCGTGTTTCGTGTTTCGTAGTTCGTGCAGGGCGGCTATCTGCCGACTTTCTCGCGCAGCAAGCGTATGCGAACCACCAGCTTCGCTTCCTGGTCCACCCAGTTCTGCGCGTCCTCGCCCACGCCCACGGTCGTCAGCCAGCTTCGTTCTTCAACGCTCAGCACTTTGTCGCTTGTCAGCAGGTGTTGTTCCACGAGAGTGAGCGTATCGCGGCACTGGGCCTTGAGCTGGCCGGCAATGCGCCCCAGGCCGTCCTTCTGCCGCTGCTCGGATTCCGCAAACAGCGCTTCGGCCTGCGCCACCATCAAGGACTTGGCGGCAATGCCGTTGGCGCAGCGCGGGTAATTCTCGATGATGAACTTCAGCTTGATGCGCCCCTGCGTCAGAAGGCCGCTGTCAAGAAAATCCTGGGCGCTGAGCAGCAGGTTGCGGCTTTCGCGCTGTTCAATGGCCACGCGCAGCGCAAAGCGCGACTTGCGCGCCACCTTGGCCAGCTCCTCAAACTCCGTGGCCGATTGCAGCAATTCTTCGATCGCCTGCTTGGCGGTTTTAGCCGCGCGCCTGGTGGACTCACTCATGGAGTCCGCTTCCAGCTTGCGCAGCACGGGCAGCACTTTATCGCCCCAGTTGGCGCTTTCGCCCTTGAGGCGCAGCGCGCTGGTAATGGATTCATCCATGGCGGCGATGTACAGGCCCTCGTTGCGGGTAAGCTCGGGCACGTTCACGCCGTCGCGCAACTCGATGTGGCGCAGCTTGTAGTGCGTGGCCACGCTGTCGCAGGCTGCCGCTGCCAGCATCAGCTCCTGCTGGTTGTAGGGGAATTCCATGATGATCGTGATCGCGCGCGCGAGGCGGTCAAGCGGGTCTTCGCCCGGCTGCGTCTGCGCCACGAGCGTGGCCAGCGTGCGCAATTCCTCGCGCCGCTCGCCCAGCGAAAACGCCAGTTGCACACCGTTGGCCGCCTGGAAGAAAAGTTCACGTCCGCCCGCGCCCGAGCGCGCGGCAAAGCCGGGCACGCTGCCGTTGATCGCCTCGATGCGGTTGCAGGTGCCGGTGTCGGCGCACAGCACGGTTGAAATCGTTACGCGCCGGCCTTCTTCGGGCAGCTCGCGCTTGTATTCAGCCACGTGCCCGCCCTCGATGCGCAGCAGGTCGCCGGGCACAAAGGCCGGCGTGGCAATGAAACTGAGCGTGACGTTCGGGGAAGCCTTGTCGGCGCCACCCGCCGAGAATACCGCGGCGACCGTGGCCTGGCCCGCACTCTGGCCCAGCTCCAGGCGCAGCTCCACGGGCTTCTCCGCCATCGGGTCAAAGTAGCGATAGCGCAGCGAGAGTCTTTCGCCTGAATTCTCCAGCGTGGGGTTGCCCTGAAGGAACGTGCCCACCTCCAGCGGATCCTGCCGGCCTTCCACCAGGTGCATCGCCAGCGTGCCTTCGCGCAGCAGCGTCGCGCCCTTGTGCGAAAGCGTGATCTGGTGCGTGGGCGAAACACTCCAGCTCATGCCGTTCTTCAATTCCAGGGTTGCGCCCGCAAACGCGGCAGGGGCCGCGTCGTCGGCTTTCAGCGCGGCATCGTCAAACACCACGCTGCCCGAGCGGCCCGAAATGCCCACGGCCAGGCGCACGAACTTGGCCTCGCTGGGCGCGCCCGCGCTGCCCTTGAGTTCAGTCCAGGCCTTGAGCCCGCTGGCCTCGGCCAGGGGCGAGACGGCAAAGTATTTGTCGCGCACGTCCTTGTGCCAGAGCAGCACCAGGATTGCCGTGCCATATCGCTCGGCCGTGTGCTCGCTGTTGAAGGCAAACACGCTGGCCGCGTAACCCTTGGCCTCTACTTTAATGGGCTCGCTCGCGAGAAAAGAAATCGCGTTGCTGGAGTTGAAGCGCGTGAGCTGCACCGCGCGCTCGCCGCCGTGCGCGCTCTCAGTCATAGAGAGTGAATCGCCGCCGCGCGGGTCAAAACTCCAGCCTTCGGGCATGCCCGCCGCATCAACTTTGTCAAAGGAAGCATTGGTCTTGATCGCGCCGCCCTCGGCCGCGGGCGGGTTCACGCCGCCGCCACCGCCGCCGCCCTGCTCGTCCTGCAGCATCATCCAGCCGCCCGCCAGCACGCCGCCCACCACGCACAGCGCCAGCACCACTTCCAGCACCGAGAACAGCACGCCGCTCTTGCTGCCGCCGCGCACCTCCACATTGAGCGCGGCTTTGTCAATCTGTTCGCTCTGGTTGCCGACAGCGGCGTCGTCGAGTTCCGGCGCGGGTTCCTGCTCGTTGGCGGCGGCCAGCTTCTGGGCCACGGCCTTGGCGCTCATGGGCGCCGTGACGCCCGAGGTTTCAAGCGGCTTGCCCTGGATCGTGAACTGGAACGTCTGGCTGCCGATGATGACCTTGGCGCCGTTCTTGAGCACCACGGCATCCGTCACGGCGTGGCCATTGACGGTGACACCGTTGGTGCTTTTGAGATCTTCGATCACCCAGGTGGTCGGATCCTTGCGCGTGATCTTCGCGTGCTGGCCCGAGGCTTTGCCGTCGCCGTCGAGCACGATGTCATTGCCGGCCTTGCGGCCCACGGTGAAAACATCCTTGAGCAGCGGGAAGATCTTGTCCTTGAGCGTTCCCTGCAACAGCGTCAGGGCGGCAGGCGCCACTACCGTGCGCGTGGCGTTCTGGCTTTCTTCGTGGTCTTCTTCCAGGGCAAGCACCGCAGGCCCATCGGGGCTTGCGGGCGGCACGGGTTTCTGGCTGCCCGAGGGGCCAATGCGCGTGCTGGCCACGCCCGCCATCAGGTCCGAGCCCGTCGGGCCGCCGATGGCCTCAAACAAAATATCGCACTGGCCGATGGTCACAACGTCGCCGGGCCGCAGCACGCTTTCGCGCACACGGCGGCCATTAAGGAAGGTGCCGTTCTGCGATCCAAGATCGAGAATGGCCCACTGCCCGTCATCCCTGGGCTCGAACTTGCAGTGAGCACGCGAGAGGCGGGTGTCTTTGATGGCAATCTGCGCCTGCTCGGCCGAACGGCCCAGAACAGTCGCACCGGTGATTTCAACCGGGGGTTGCTCGCCCTTTTTGAAAACAAGTCTGGGCATGAATTCGCAATAACAGATGGGGCCGGCGAGTGTACGCCCGTGCACAAAAAGCTGCAAGGCAACGGGTTCGAGAATTACTCGCGGCTATGCCCGGCGCACGCTACGCCCGACACATTAAAGGAAGACCCAGGGGAGCCCAGACGCAAAGGCAAGTGGCCAAGCCGCGCCGAAACTTACGGGCCAAGTTGCAAGCCGGGATCATGCGCGGCCGCGTGAACGACCGCGCCGAAATGTTGTCATGTTCCCAAAGGGTGCCCAATGCCTGCGGGCGTCAGGAGCGGTCCCGATAGCGAGCGGCCACAGGGGGTCTTACGGACCCGTAACGTCTGCGCATAAGTCTTGACCAGATGGTGGCTTACAAGGCGCATCCGCAAGCGCGTGGAAATCTAATTACACGCTGGTGAACATTGGCACCGCATGTGCATAGTCGGTTGACCAGTAATCAACACATTCCAAATCGGGAGATACGAATGCGCAAGATTTTCCTAGGGATCGCCGCTTTCACCCTGGTGTGCTGCGCTGGAGCCGCATCGGCCCAGACGCCGGCCGCGCCCACGCTGAAGAGTGACGACACCACCAAGAACGACACGCACGATCGCGGCGTCGGCGGCGTCAAGATGAAGCTGCCGCCCCCGGCCGTCACGCCGCCCACCACACCCCCGGCTCCTCCGCCGCCCCCGGCTCCCACACCCACGCCGCCCAGCGAAGGCCCGGACGTTCCTC
>JADLFN010000016.1 GCA_020845475.1 Planctomycetota bacterium | reverse complement strand
GAGGCATTTCAAGGACATCCGCTTGAATCAAAGGTTGGGTAATGAGTCTGTTTGAAAACGCTCACCAATCCGACGGCAGGAAAAAGCAAAACGCCGAGACGCGAAGACGCGGAGTTTCGCGGAGGAAAACCCGGCTTTCATCTGACCAGGGAATCCAGACAGGCTCGAGCCGCCAATGCGGCCGCCCCATTCTGTACGCGGCTTGCATTGTCCGTCTCGTCAACTCGTGCACGCCCGCAGGCAGTATGTTCGTGCGCTTTGGGAGCTTTTCTCGGCGTCTCGGCGTCTCGGCGATTTGCTTTATGGGCCATCGCATCGCGAACCCGGCCTCGCGCCCACCACCGAGCGGCCCTATTCGCCTCGCATTGCGTGCGCACCCGAGCCCTTGCGCGTGCATGGCTTTCCCGCCTTGTTTACTTGGCAAGCTTGGCGTACTTGGCGGTAAACGCCGGTGCAGTATCGGTTTTCATGGTCCTTGCCGTGGCAAATTTGTCTTGTGCGAGAATGCGGAAGTGAGAAGCTGGCGGGCAGACGGAAGGCCATCAATACTTCATTCAAACTGGTCGCCTGCCATGGTGCTCATCCCGATCGGCACTTCGCACTCTGCAAGTATTGAGGGTATGCGGCTCAAGGAAGTCTGCTGTGAGCGTTGCCGCTGCGAGTACATCTACTTTGCTCAACGCACGGGCCAGGGGCAGGGCTTTGCGCCGCTGTTTCTATTTCAGGGCGCGGCTGAGAACAGTGCAGAGAAGGCCGCTTACGAGCGTTTGCAGAAGGCGCTGGACAAGGCGGTCGATATCGCGCCATGCCCACAGTGCGGGCGTGTGAAGGAATTCATGGTGCGTGCCAAGAGGGTTGCGATCTGGCAGGTAACCGCGGCCGCGGCGTTTGTGTTTCTGTTGCCCGTGTTGCTGTTCTCGGCTTTTGGCGTAGGCAAGAGCTATGTGCCGGACACAGTCAGCCGCGTTGCGATTGGCACGGTCATGGAGGTTGTTCTTATGGCCGCTGTCGGAGCTGCGGTGGCCATGGTGTTCAGCCCCAATGACGGCCGCTACTTCCCGTTTTTTCGCAAGTCGTTCCAACCCACCGTGACGGCGGAGGATTACAGGGCGCAGCTTGCGGTCGAGCACGAGCAGCAACAACAGGAGTTGGCCGAGCGGGCAGAGCAGATGCGCCAGAACAAAGAGCGCATGGAAGCTGAAAACTCCGTCAAGCGTGAACGAGCCAAGGCACGCAAAGAAGAAGAAGCACGCAAAATGGCCGAGCGCGCAAAGGGCTCCAACCGCAGGCCGCAGGTCTAAATGCACGTGAAATGAACTTAGCCGTGAGCGCACGATGATCATCATTATTCCGACCGGCTGGACCTACACCTCCACAGTCAACGGCCAGGTGCCCAAAGGTGTGTGTTGCGCGCATTGTCGCCATGAGTTCGTTTACATCGCGCACTTTGCTTCTGTCGGTTCTTCCAGCGTGGGACTGCTTGGAGACCAGCAGGCCGCGCAGGCGCAGGCCGCCGCTTCCGCACGGGCGTTCGTTGAACACGCGGCGCGAAAGGCGACTAACTGGGTGCCATGCCCGAATTGCGGCTGGGTGCAGAAAGACATGTATCAGGATTACCGCCGCAAAGTCGCGACGTGGGGTATTGTTGTGGGTGGGGTTTGCTCTCTGCTGACCTTGCCCATACTGGCGAACGTGATGCGGGATGTCAGAGACGTTTCGGGCTGGATTCCGCCGCTGATCATGGCGCTTCCGCTCACGCTGGGAACCCTGTTCGCTGGTCTGTGGTACGTGCTTTACAACCCCAACGCATTTGAGGAAACGCGGCGCGGCCGGATTAATGAAGGCAGGAAACGCACTTTCGGGCGCGAGGAATTTGAGAAGCAGCAGGCAGAAGCCGAACGAGCAGAGTACGATAGGGCTATGGCAGAAAGGCAGTCGTTCCCGCAGACCCTTCTGGCACCGATTGGAAAAGCAGGCAACGCCCAGGAAGCCAACTCAGCCACCATACCTGCAGCTGCTTCGCAGACGAGCGTGCCGCCGCCAAGGGACACTCGAACACCAGATCAAAAGCGCGCCGATGCCAAGGCTCGCCGCGACGCGGAAATGGCGCGTATTGCTGGGCAGGCGCGGCAGAATCCGCCGGCCTAGGCACGAGATTTCAACAAGAATAGGGGGAGCATTTTGTTTATCCCAGTTACCGCCAGTTCAGCGACTGTAACAGCGCAGGTTGTCCGCGAGGAGTGGTGCGAACTGTGCGGCGAGGGGTTCGTGTATTCTGTGCAGGCAATGGGTTCGGGCGTCATGGTCACGCCCACCTGGCTCGACCTAGGCGGCGGCGATACCGCTGCGAGCATGGCCTACGGCAGTCTTGGCAGGCAGATGAAGAATCGGCGCGAGTTGGTGCGATGCCCTGCGTGCATGAAGTTTCAGCCAAGCCTCATCCGAATGAAGCGCTTTCGCATTACGCTGGGTGTGTTAGCGGTAGGAGTGCCGATCTTTGCTTTAGCACTGACGATGTGTGTTGCTACTTTCATGGGCAAGGTCAACGTCGAGGCGCGCTTGTATGCACTGTTGGCTGTCGCCGTGACGGGCATCGGGATGTTTGCCGCAGTATTTGTGTACCGCGCCTTGTACGACCCCAATGAAGATCGTTTTTTCCCGCTCGGAGGCGAGAATGCCATCGTAGGAATGCCGCGCGAAGCATGGCTTGCGGAAAAAGCGGCACGGCGTCAAGCACTGGGTATCCAACCTTCTCAGCAACAGGTGGGGCCTGATACGCGAACGGTTGAACAGAAACGTGCAGATGCCAAAGCCCGGCGGGATGCCGAGATGGCGCGTATTTCGGGACAAGCGCGGCAGACGCCACCTTGGTAGCCGGCCAGCGATTCGGCGGCAATCCGTTGAACATTGGACTTCAGCAGTACACCCGAACCACGCGGCGGCCTATGCCGCACAGGAGTTCGTACACGCTTACGCCGGCTTGTGCGGCCAAGTCCTCCGCTCCGATTTCCTGCTTGCCGTCTTTGCCGATCAGCGTGACGACGTCGCCGACTTTGGCATTGGGCACGGCGCTGACATCTACCGTGGTGTAATCCATGCTTACGAGGCCGACGACGGGGCAGCGCTTGCCGTTGATGAGCACGTCGGATTTGTTCGACAGCGCGCGGCGGTAGCCGTCGTTATAGCCGACGGGCAGCGTGGCAATTCGTGTGGGATTAGGCGTGTAGTACGTGCGGTTGTAGCCAATGGGCTGGCCCTCGGGCACGTCTTTCAAGAACACGATGCGCGTTTTCCAGGCCAGCACGGGTTTCAATTTCTTCGCGAGGCCTTTTTCGTCGCCCGGCAAAAGTCCCCAGAGCGCTACGCCGGGCCTGACCATATTGAAGAGCGATTCCTTGCGCCGGAATAGCGCGAGGCTGGAAGCCGCGTGCAGCGTGAGGTTGTCGAAGCCCAATCTGCGCGCGACATCGACGGCGACATTGAAACGCTCAAGCTGGCGCAGTGTGAAATTTGGGTTTTCTTCGTACGGATAACTGAAGTGCGTGCACAGGCCGACGAGTTCGAGATTCTTCAAGTTATGCATGCGATGCAGGAAGGGCACGGCCTGAAAGGGCTGCATGCCAAGGCGGCCCATGCCGGTGTCAATTTTCAAATGCACGCGCACCTGCTTGCCCTGACGCGCGGCTTCTTTCTGCAGCGCCTCGGCCATCTCGACGGTGTGCAGGTTGACTTCGATGTCGCGCTCGACGACGGCGGGCATTTCGCCCTCGATCACGGCGCCGACGATGAGAATCGGGCCCTCGATGCCGGCCTCGCGCAGTTCAAGGGCTTCGCCGGAATCGCCTACGCCAAAGGCGTCAATGCCCTCGCGTGAAAACACGCGCGCCATCTCAACTGCGCCGTGGCCGTAAGCGTTGGCCTTGAGAATGGCCATGATCGAGCGCTTGCCCGCGGCACGGCGAATTTGCGCGAGGTTATGGCGCGCGTGCGCGGTGTTGATTTCAACCCAGGTGCGTTGCGGTAGTGTGGCCATGTTTGCTTTATCCGTGCTTCGTGATTCGTGTTTCGTGCTATCGAAGCACGAAACACGTAGCACCGGGCACGGTCGAAGCACTATATTCTCCGCGCGGCCCAAGCGAATCGGTAATCGATGGATGAAGCGGAACGACGCGTGTTGCATCGGCGGCTGGTGCGCCTGTTGAAGTCGATCTACCTGACTTCGCTGATGCACGCCAACATCTGCGCTTCCCATGCGCGCCACGTCCACACGGGTGAGCGGGCCGCGCGTCTGCAACTGCATGTGCAGGAGCTGCGCGAGCGGCGCGAGGCGGCGGCGGCGCTGCTGGCGGCGCTGGGCCGGGCGCGCCCGGTGACGCGCGCACTGATTCACCCGCTAACGCGGCTATGGGGCCGCGTCACCTGCCTGACGGGCGCGGAGTTTTCGCTGCACATGCTGGGTAACATGGAGGCGCAGGGCGCGCGCCTGACGGCCTACGCGGAGAAACTGGCGCGCGAACTGGTTGACGTCGCCGCCACCGAAACACTCGTGAAGCTGGCGCGGGCCGAAGCCGCGCGCAAGGTGTTCATCGTGGGCGAGCTGGAGAACGCCTGAAGCCGGGCGTTACTTTTTCTTGGCGAGCTGGGCCGCGCGCTTTTTCTCTTTGGCGCGACGCAACTTGCCGCGCTTGGCTTTGAGGTGGGAGCGCTTGCTGCTGTAATACGCCATGGTCGTTTCCTGTGCCGGTGTGGGGCAAAGGTTTAGCGCGCCGCGCCAAAGCGTCAAGACGGGGGATGCTAGAAGCCCTCTTCCAGTTCTTCGTCAACGGGGCTGGCGGGCGTGGGCGCGGCTTTGGGTGCTGGCGCATTGATTTTCGCCGGGGCGGGCTCGGGCAGGATCTTGACGGCGGGTGCTGGTTGCGTGCGCTGCATGGGTTGCCGGGGATGGTGCGCGGGCAGCGGCGACATCATCAAGGCGATGACGGCAAACGTCAGGCCCAGGCCGGCGGCTGCGCGCCCGCGCTTGTGCGCTTTGCCGGCGTAGGCGATGTGAAGGCCGATCATGGCCGTGGCGAGCGCAAGCAGCGCGAGGCTGACCACGCCTTTATCCATGCGGTCAGTGGCGGTGAACCCGGCCATGAACAACGACATGCCGCCGCAGATCAGCGCAACGCGCGCTGGCGTGTTGGCGGCTACCGGTGAGGGCAGGGGCATGTGGCGCATGGGCCGCGCGGGCGGATGCCAGCTTGAAAACGGCGCATAGCCGTAGGGCACGCGCGCGCGCGGCTGAGCCGTGGCGCGGCAAACAGGGCAAATCAGCGCGCGGCGCACCGGATCAGGCACCTGGCAGGACCAACCGCAATTGCAATCAATGCGCGCCATGCGGTTATTATACCCCATGAAAGCCGCTTGTCAGGCTGCTTTGGCGCGGGTGTGTCAGTAGCCCATGGTCTTGCGTCAGGGCGCGGCAGGGGTATGATTCTTTTTTTCCGCGTTGACCACATCTCGATGTCGCTCCAGAAGCCTCCTTTCAATGAGCCACCGCATGAACCGGGGCATGTCTTCGAAGAGGAAGACGAGGATCTCGATTTAAGCCTTGAAGACGTTTCTCCCGGCGCGGCTTCAAAGCAGGGCGCGGGGCCCTCGCTGGCTGAGCGCATGCGCGAGGCGGCGCAGCGCGGCCGCACCCGCGGCGTGAACAAAGACGGCACGCACGAAGTAGTCGAGGAGGAACTCGACGACCTCGGCGACCTGAACCTGGAGGGCGAAGCCGACGGGCATGAAGTCGTCGAAGAAGAAGACGCCGATCTCGAGGACTTTGACCTGGGTGACGTCGCGGCTGAAACGGGCGCAAGCGCCGAAGCCAGCGTAGGCGAAATCGAGGAAGGCTGGGATGACACCGCCGCCATCGAGCGCGCCAAAGTAGAGCAGATGGGCATGAACCTGAGCGGGCAAAGCCCCGCCTCGGTGGTTGAAATGAAGCTTGATGAAGCCGGCATCGCGCCCGCACCGGATATGCAGGCGGGGCCCATGACCATGGCGCTGTATGAACCGGCTGCCACGCAGGCCGACGAGGGCGTTCAAATAGGCACTGGCGAAAAGGCGTCGCAGCATGTAGAAAACCGCCCACACGAATTGAGCGATGGCGGCGACCCGCAGAATTCAGCCTTGCCGGAACTGGAAAACGGAGAAGGCGAATCGGGGGTTTCAAGCTTCAACGCGGGCGTGTTGCCTGCCGCGGGCGAAACCATCACCTATCGCCGGGACGAAACCGGCCAGGTGGTGCGCGGCGACAGCGGGCGCTTGAAGGCAGTCGTACCGGACAAAACGCTCACGTTTGAGCGCGACGAAACCGGGCAGATCGTGCGCGGCGACCATCTGCTGCGCAGGCTCGCGCAGGAAGAAGACCCGGCCCTGCGGGAATTGGCCGAAAAAAAGCGCGCCGAAGAAGAAGCGCGCGCCGCCCAGCAGGAGGCCGACCGGCAGCGCCTGCTGGACGAGCAAAGAGAGCAGGAAAAACAGGCTCAAGAGGCCGAAGCACAACAGCGCGAGCGAGAAGAGGCGCTGCGGCGCGAACAGGAAGAAGAAGAGCGCCAGTTGGCCGAGCAGGCGCGGCAGGCGGCGCAAAAGCGCGCCGAAGAGCAGAAACGCAAGCAGCTTGAAATGCAGCGCGCGCGTGAAGAGCAGGAGTTGGCGCGCCAGGCGGCGGAGGCGGCACGGCAGCGCAAGGAGTCCGAGCGCCAGAAACAGGCTGATGCCAGGCGCCGCGCGGAGGAGCAGGAAGCCAAACGGCGCGATGAGCAGGATGCGCGCCAGACGTATGAGGAAGAACAGAGGCGGCGGTCAGCCGCGCAGGATGAAGTGAAGATCGCGCAGGGGCACGGCAGCGAATTTGAGCGCGAGATGGAGGAGCGGCGCCAGAAGCATGAGGCGCGGCGCAAGCCGACCGAACAGCGCTCGCGCGCGATGCAGGAAGAGATAGCGCGGCTGGAACGCGAACAGAAAGTGCGGCGCGAACGCGAAGCAAAGACTCAACAGGCCTGGGCGCAGCACGCGGCCAGGGCCCAAGGGCAGCAAAATCAGCGGGTGGACGGGGGCGGGGTCGAGGTGGTCTCGACGGGTCAATCCGGCCACACCAGGGATGGAAAGCAGGAGGATTCTCTCGTGGCAGACGATTCTGGAGCGCCGCTCGGACGCGGCCTTGACGTGGGTACGGCCAACCTGGTCGCTTCCCGCATGGATGCAGAAGGCGGCATTGAATTCTTCCCCGCGCGCAACGCGTTCTTGGACGTGCCGGAAGACCCGTACACCCTGAAGATGCTCAAGAGTCAGGGCGTGCCTTACATCAAGCGCGAAAACAAGCTCTACGTCATCGGTCAGGACGCGTTCGAACTCGCGAACATTTTCAACCGCGAAATGCGCCGCCCGATGAAAAACGGCCTGATCAGCCCGACGGACGCCGACGCCATGCCCATGGAAGTCGAGCTCTTCAAGAAGATCCTGGGCCCGCCGCGCGTTGACGGCGAAGCCTGCTACTACTCCATCCCGGCTGACCCGGTCGATAGCACGATGAACATCGTGTACCACACGAACATCGCCAACGGCCTGCTCCAGCGCCTGGGCTACAAGGGCACGCCCTTCAATGAAGGTCTCGCGATTGTGTTCAGCGAACTGGGCGACGACGAATTCACCGGCATCGGCATTTCCTGCGGTGGCGGCATGGTGAACGTGTGCGTGGCATTCCGTTCGATGAACGTCATTTCCTTCTCGTCCGCCAAAGGCGGCGACTGGATTGACCAGCAGGCCGCGCAGGTCATGGGTTGCGCCGCTTCGCGCATCACGCACATCAAGGAATCGGGCGTGGACATCAATGCGCCCAAGAGCCCTGAAGAAGAGGCGATCGTCATCTACTATCGCCACCTGATCAAGTATTCACTCGAAAACATCATGAAGAAGTTCGCGATCACCAAGGACATCCCGAATTTCCCCAAGCCGGTTCCGATTGCGGTTTCGGGCGGCACGTCCATGGTCGGCGGCTTCATCGAGGTGTTCAAGGACGAGTTCAGCAAGGTTTCCAAGAGCTTCCCGATCAAGGTCTCCGACGTTCGCCGCGCCGAAGACCAGTTCAACGCCACCTCCAAGGGCTGCTTGCTTGCGGCGCTGAGCAACGAAGAATAGAATCTTCACACCTGATTCAGAGCCTTGCGACCGGCCGCCTTCAGGCCGGTCGCAGCTTTTCCGGCGGCAATTGATGCCGGGCATCCGGGCGTTGTTTCGCCCAAGGAAGATCGAGATGGCTGACCTCGCAAAGCTCGCAAACCTCTCCAAACGTATGAAGACCGCAACTCCCAAGAACGTCGAGGAGTCGCGCGGCCCCGCACCCGCTGAGGGCGGCGATGAAGAACGCGAGGAAACGCAGAGTTCAAGCACCGCCACCGAAGCCGCGCCGGCGCCGGTTTCGCAGCGTTCGGCGCCCGTGGCTTCAGGGGGCGGCTACAGCGGCGGAGGCGGCGGGCCGGTGACAGTGAATGTTGATCTCACGCCCGTGCGCAACATCCTGGGCGACATCCGCGACGGCATCAAGGACCTCACGGGCGAAATCCGCAAGATCCGCGAGAAGGGCAGCAAGGTCGGCTTTGACGACGGCGCCGTGGAAATGGTGGATCAGGCGCTCAAGCACATGAGCGCTTCGAGCAAGGCCAACCGCGAACTCGCGGAAAAATTGGTCACCAGCATGCCCGAGGCGCGCTGGTATGGCGAGCTGCAGGAGTTGCTGCGCGCGATTGGCGAAAACTTCGTGGGCGGCGGCGGAGGAGACGGCGGCGGCAGCGCGGCTGACATCACCTCCATCAAAGAGCAGCTTGAGATGCAAAAGACGCAGCTCACGGCGATTATTTCCATCCTGCAACGGCGCTAACTACAGTTCAAAATTCAAAATGCAAAATTCAAAATGGGTGGGGCTTGCTGACCGATTTTGAATTTTGAATTTTGAATTTTGAATTTTGAATTCCATGCCCATTCACTCTACCGCGATCATTGATAAGAGCGCGCAGCTCGCGCCCGACGTTTCCGTCGGCGCCTACTCGATTATCGAAGCCGGCGTAAAAATCGGCGCGGGCACGAGCATTGGCCACCATTGCGTGATCGCGGGCCCGACCGAAATCGGCGAGAAAAACCGCATCTCGAATTTCTGCAGTTTCGGCGCGCCGCCCCAGGACCTGGGCTACAAGGGCGACCCGACGAAACTCGTGATCGGCAACGAGAACTTTTTCGGCGATTACGTGCAGCTTTCGCGCGGCACCACGAAAAACCCGGACCAGACCACGCGCATCGGCAACAACTCGTTTCTCATGGCCTATTGCCATGTTGGCCATGACTGCGTGCTGGGCGATCGCATCATCGCCGCCAACGCAGTTCAACTCGCCGGCCATGTGCGCGTCGAGGACAAAGTCGTGTTCGGCGGCACCGTGGCGATCCACCAGTTCTGCCGTGTGGGCAAAATGGCCATGATCTCCGGCGGCAGCGTGACCAGCCTGGACATTCCCCCGTATTGCCGCGTCGGCGGCTGGGGCTGCGCGGTGTTCGGCCTGAACCTGATCGGGCTTGAGCGCAACGGCGTTTCGAAAGAGCAGATCAAGCGCGTGCGTGCGGCCTACAAGGTTCTTTTCCGCAGCGACGTGCCCTACGAAAAAGCGCTCACGCAGCTCGAGACCGAGTTCAAGGATTGCGAACAGGCGGTTCACTGGGTGAAGTTCTTCCGCGAATCCGACCGCGGCGTCGTGCGCGAGCGCGAAAACAAGTAGAAGCCTCAGCCGGCGTTATCGGCGTTCAAACAGGCTTTTCAAACTCGAAATAAGCCGTCGCGCCGATTCCGAGCCGGCCCAGCACCCACTCCGGCCACAACATCCATTCGCCAACGCGCAGCATCAACCGCACGAGCCTGTGCGGCATGTCAATGGGTACGCGCAGGGTGACGGCTGCATCACCGGCGGGGCCAGCCTCACCGGACTTGCGCATGAACGGCGCGTACAGCCGCGGCAGAATCACGTAATCGGCGATGTTCTCCCAGAACACGTCGCTGCCGAACATGTGCTTGACTATCAATCCGGCTGCGCGCGCGGCTTTGGCGTGCTCGGCCTTGCTGCGGAAATTCTCTGGGAAATGGCCAAGCTCCGTCTGGCTCGCGCGCCACTTTGCGGGCCGCAGCTTGCTTTGCAGCCAGTCAAAGGTCAGCCCGATGTCGCTGACATTGCCTTTCACCAGCGCGCGCCCGCCGGGTTTGAGCACGCGCGCGATCTCGGCCATAAACACCTCGGGCTGCGCCAGGTGTTCGAGCACATCCAGGCTTAGCACAGCATCGAACGACGCATCCGCAAAGGGCAGTTCATCGGCGGGTGCACAAATCGCGTCGTAGCTCGCTTGACCGCGCCGCGCCAGTTGCCTCGCCACGCTCTCCGGTGAAATGTCGATGCCATAGCCGCGCGCGCCGGTATTGGCGCAAAGCGAAGCCAGCACGGGCCCGGACGCACAGCCGATTTCAAGGAAGGTCTCGCCCGCGTTCAGCCGCAACTTCCTCAATGCGCGTGTTTTCTTGAGGCCCTCAAAAGTCGTGAAGCAGTGCCACGGGTCAGAGTTGGAGTCTTGCCCGGCCAGGCGCTGATCATAAGTCTCGCGCTGGCGCGCGGCTTGGGCCTGCAGCGCAAACGCCAGATCAAACACGCCCGCAGCGTCTGCTTGGTTGGTATAGCCGCAGGCGCACTCCAGCTTTCGTTCACACTCGGACAGGGGTGCGGCTTTGCAGCGAGGACAGCGCAGGGCAATGCCGCTTCGCAGAATGGGCGCCATAGCCGCGTCCGTTAATCGACTTTTCCGCTGAGTGCCGAGTGGCCCTGGTAGGCGAACTCGCGCACCTTGGGGTCGGGGTCGCTCTCGGAGAGTTTCTTGAGGCGCTCGGCGTCGCTTTGCCTGCCCACGCGCGAGAGCGCAATCGCGGCGTTGGCGCGCGCGTTGGCGTCAGGGTCGTCGAGCATTTCCAGGATGACGTCGCGGCCGAGGTCGTCGGAGAAATTGGCCAGGTTGCACGCGGCGGCACGGCGCACGACCTTGTTCTCGCTGCGCAACAGGCCGCGCAACTCGGCGCGCGCTTTCTCGCGGTAGCGATCACTCTTGTTCATCGCCGAAAGCGCGCCGCACGCTGCTTCGATCAGCGCGGGCGGGCGGCTTTTGCTGTTGCGCACGAAGTTGAGCACGCCTTCGAAAGTAAGCTCGAGATCGTCGTAGGTGCGGCGGTACTCGGCCTCGATTTTCTTGAGCGATTGGCGGTAGTCGTCGTCGAGCTGCTTGAGCGCTGTCTGCTGCTCCTGTCCGCTCTTGTCGCGTTTGATCGCCTCGCGCGCATCTTTATAGCGCGCGTCAATGCGCCGCTGCGCGCCCGCCGCCTCCTCTGAGGCGTCCTGCGATTGCTTGGCAATCTGCACCAGCGCGTGGGCGACATCTTTGTCGTTGCTGCTCGTGAGGTACTCGTTGATCGTGCCCACGGAAAGCGGCCGGCCCATCCAGTTCATGTACCACACAAAGAAAACCGCCACCGGAATCAGCAGCGTGAATCCCACCAGCCACCATGGCGGCCGCGTTGACCTGGGCTGCTCGGCGCGCGGCGCTTCTTGCGGAGCCTCGGGCTCGGCGCGCCGGCCCGTCAGTGGATCCACGGGAAAGTCATCGTCCGATTCGTCCTCGCCCACATCAATGTACGAAGCGGCCGGGTCAGGCTTGTCGCCTTTTGGAAAGTCCGGCACGTCAGCGGGATCAAAGCGCGGCTTGGTCATGCTCTCTCAACGAAAAAAGGGCCGGGGCAATTCGCCCGGCCCCCGAAATTGCAGCGCTACTTGTCTTCAACCGTGATCATAATCTGCTTTACGGCATAACCCATGCCTGAATCGCAGCGCACCGTCACGGTGTAATCGCCGGCTTTGGCCGGCGTGCCGATCAGCGCCATGCCGGAAGTGGTAGCCGCGCCTTCGGGTGAGGCGGATTCACCGGTGTCGCGCAGCACGACGCCGGGGGGCAGTTCGCCTTCGCTGATGCTCCAGAGTTTGCCGCCGCGCCCGCCCGAAGCTTCAAGCATCAACGCACCTTCTTTTCCGGTGAAGAACGTGACCGTGCCCTGGGTGGTGATGGTGGGGTTGATCTTGCCGGGATATTGCTGTTCCTCGGTGAGGTGCAGGTAACCCGCACCGAACTTGGGATACTCCACAGCGTGCTCGACGAACTGGTTCCAGTAGGCATTGAGCATGCCCAGCGTGAAGCCGATCGCGACAAGCAACAGCCACCACGGAAGCGGCTTGGCCGTTTCGGTGATGCCCGCGTCGGGCCATACCTCGAGGTGCTCATCGTGCGCGTGTTGCTCAGTGTGATCGTGGGTGGCGGCTTGGCTCATGTTTTGGCCCCGGAATTCTGCGGTTTCACTTCATAGGCGTCGTGGGCGTCCAGTTCGGTCACGCGCTCGGCGACGTCCTCGATATCTTCAAACTGTTTGTCTTTGATGGCCCATACAAAAATAAACCACGCGGCAACACCCGCCATCGCCGAAACGATGAACAGGATGACCACGATGCTGATGCTGACAGTTATCGCAAGCATGTCAGGCCACTGCTTCCCTGGGCGAAACGGCGCGCCCTGAATGGGGTGCGACGTTACGCCCGAAATCCCTCAAGCGCCACGAGTTTCCGATCACGAACAGGCTCGAAATCAGCATGGCCAAAGCCGCGTGCCAGGGGGCAAGTTGCCCCGCCACCGCCAGCGCCACAGCGATCGCATTATATGAAAAAGCCCAGAACAAGTTGAGCCACATGATGATGAGCGTGCGGCGCGCCAGGCGTATGGCCAGCGGCAGGCGCGAGAGGTCCTGGCCGATCAGCGTCAGGCCCGATGCGATGCGCGCCAGCCCCGTGGCCTCGGCAAACGTGATGCCCACGCCCGCGGCCATCAGCGCCGGGCCGTCGTTGAGGCCGTCGCCGGTCATGGCGACTTTATCCGCGCCAAGGCTCTCCACGAGTTTGAGCTTGTCCTGCGGCGTCTGGCGGAATTGGAGTTCGCGGATGCCCGCCTCGCGCGCCACGCGCCGCGCCGCTTGCTCGCCATCACCCGTAACCAAGTGCACGCCCAGGCCCAGCTCAAGGAGTTCACCCACGGCCGCGCGCGCGCCCACTTTGAGCGCGTCATCGAGCCAGATGCGGCCCTGCAACGCGCCGTCTTCGCTGACGCAGACTTCCGTGGCGCCCTCCAGAGGCGACGCAAACGGCGGCGCTGCGCAGAATTCGGCGCTGCCCACGCGCACCAGCTTGCCCTCGACGCGGCCTTCAACGCCCCGGCCGGGGAACGCCCGGAAATCCGTGACGGCGCCGGCCACGCCCGCCCTGCGCACAATCGCCTTGCCCAGCCAGTGTTCGCTCTTGCTTTCCACGGCGGCGGCCAGCGCCAGTACTCTTGACGCGTCAAGTCCTGCTTCGGCATCTATGCGCGTGACACTGGGCGCGCCCTGTGTGAGCGTGCCGGTTTTGTCGAAGAGCACGCGGCGCACGCGTGCGAGGTTTTCCAGAACGCTGCCGTCGCGGATCAAGATGCCCAGCTCCGCCGCGCGGCCCAGCGCCAGCGCGCTTGCCATGGGTACAGCGAGCCCCAGCGCGCACGGGCAGGCCACGACCAAAATGGAAAGCGCCACAAGCGCACCTTGGCCAGCATCGCCGCGCCAGATCCACCACGCGGCGGAGGCAATGGCCAGCACGATTACGAGCGGAACAAACGCGCGCGAGACTCTATCGACGGCGCTTTCAAAGGCCGTGCGGTGCAGCAACGCCTGCTTGGTGAGCTGCACGATGCGCGAGCGCACCGTGTCCGTGCCCACAGCCGTCACGCGCACCTCAAGTTCGGTGTCGCCGTTGACGGTGCCCGCGAGCACGCTGTCGCCCACGTTTTTGGGCACGGGGCGCTCTTCGCCGGTGATCAGCGCCTCGGGGATTTGCGAATGCCCGCGCGTGATCACGCCATCGGCGGGCAGCGTGGCGCCGGGCTCGAGCACGATTTCGTCGCCCACGGCAAGCTCGCTCGCCGCCACTTCGGTGATCGCGCCGGCACTCCTGCGCCGCGCTTTGCCCAGCTCGGCGGCCGATAGCTCGCGGATGCCGCTGGCCGTGCGGCGCCGCGCCGCGGCTTCGATGTAGCGGCCGAAATTCACGAACACGAGGATCATCGTGCCGCTGTCGTAGTAGAGAATCGGGTTGTCCTGAGTGAGCAATTGCCAGGTTGAAAACGCATAGCTGGCAATGGCGCCCAGCGCGATCAGCACGTCAGCGTTGACGCTGCCGCGCGAAAGGCTCTTGAACGAGCGCCACAGGTAGGGCACGCCGAGCATGAACACAATCGGCGTGGCGAGGCCGAACTCCGTCCATTCAAAGAAGCGCACCGTGGAAGGATCAACGCCCTCAAAGCCGCCGGTGTAGCGGGCCACGGCGATCATCATGATGTCCATGGCGAAGAACCATGAAAGACCCAGTTGCGCCAGAAGCCAACTGGTCAGCCCGGCCTCGCCCCTTTCGCCGATGATGCGCTGGCACAGATAGCAGCCGTAGCAGCAGAAGCGCTGCCAAACGCCCGCAACCTCGCCCTGATGGCCCGACGCCGCCACCGGCAGGCCGCAATGGCCGCACAGGTGAATCGACGTTGACGACTGATCAGGGTTCATGAATGCCTGGCCTTCTAGTCCTGAATTCTGAATTCTGAATTCTGATTTGTTCTGGAGACGCCGTTCCATTCAGAATTCAGAACTCAGCATTCAGAAATGCTTTCAATGCTCGTGCCCCATTCCTAAGTGAAACCAGGGGTCCAAGGCCGGGATGCCGCGTGCGATGGTGATTACACCCATCAGCAGCATCAGCACTGCCGCCAGGCGCAGCAGCTGGCGCCTCGAGCCCGCTCCCACGGCCGCGCCGAACGTGCCGATGCTGAGCATGATCGGCATTGTGCCCAGCGCAAAACCCGCGCTGACCGCAAGCGCCACCCACAAATTCTCAAAGCGCGCGGCTGCGACAAAGGCGCTGGTCAGCATCACGTAAACCAGCGGGCAGGGTAAAAGCCCGTTGACCAGCCCGAGCACAAAGGGCGCAAGCGCGGACTGGCTTTTGGTCAGCGAGCGCGTCAAGAGCACGACCTGATCAGCCAGAAAGCTCGAGCGCACGCGATTCCAAAACGGCAGCGGCACGCCCAGCAGCCACAGGCCCACGAGAATAATCGTGACGCCCAGCGCCACGGAAAGCACGCGCGCCAGCACGCTGCCGGCCGCACCCAGCTCCAGCGCGCGCCCGAAGTAAAGGCCAAGCGCGCCCGCGATCATGGCCAGGAAGATGTAGGTGAAGCCGCGCCCGAAGTTGTACAGCGCCACGCGAAAAGCGCGCACGCCCACGCCGCCGGGCAAGGCGGAAAGAGCGAGCGGAAACCCGCCGCACATGCCGGCACAGTGGGCGGCACCGCCCATGCCAAAGAGCGCCCCCGCGCCGGCAACGGCAAGCAGGCCCATGGAGGGTGTCAGTTCGATGGCCAGCAGCATGGTCGCCGTTCAATAAAGAAGCGATTTTGGATTTTAGGGCGACTCACTTGAGGCGATACAGGAAATGGGGTCTGGCTCCGGGCAGTTCCGGTGCCTGACCCCATTTTCGTGCGCCCGCAAAAGGGTCAGGCAACGCAAGCGGAGCCAGACCCCTTTGCTCAAGCATCCGCCGACTACTTGCCTTCAATCCGCGTCACGCCCATGCGCGCCATTTTGCGCACGTAATAGGTCAGCGCCCAGGCATCGAGATCCGACCACGCCTGGTTGGCGTTCTGCGGGTTCATGGGCGTGCCCGCAACGCCGTTGACCAGCGTCAGGAAGATGTCATCGGCCGAGGAACCCAGCTTGAAGTTGCCCTGCCAGAAGTTGCGCGCCGGAACACCCATCTTGTTCATGATGTCCATGCGCTTGCCCGCCCAGCTATCACCTTCGCTGCCGTGGCAATCCATGCACTGTGACGCGGCTTCGCTGCCGTCCTTGTTCTTGATGTTGCGCTTCTTCTTGTAGAGTTCCTCGCCGCGGCGTTCGAGCATGGCAATGGTGACGGCGTTGCCGGCTTCATCTTTCTTGGGCACGGCGGGGATGGACTGGATGTTCGAGAAGCTCGCGCGCACCGCGGTCAGTGAATAGAAGTCCTTCACGCTGTTCTCGATTTCCGCTTCCGAGAGACCGTCGCCCTTGGCGGCGGCGCGGCCGGTCTTGTTGTGGCCGATGAACATCACGAAGTTCACCAGGTCCCACACTTCGGAATCCTGCAGGAACGGCCAGGCCGGCATCGAGGACGGCATCATGCCGTTGCGGATCTGGTGGAACAGGTCGCGCGGCAGCGGCAGGTCGCTGCGGGTGTTGCTGTGGTACTTGTAAATCGTGGTATAGCCCACGTCGTGCCTCGCGGCACCCTTTTCGCCCATGGGTGCGTTGAGCGTGAGGTTGCGCGGCTCGGGCACGAGGAACTTCGCGGCAGGGCCAAAGCCGTTGCCTACCTGGTGGAACCTGGGGTTGGAGACCTCAAGGAACTCGGAATCAGTCGAGAGCACGAGGTAGTCCGTGTAACGCTCGTTGGCGTAGCTGTTGTCTTCAAGGCCGCCGTGGCAGCCGATGCACTTCTTGCCGAACATGTCAGCGCCGCGCTTGACGCTCTGGCGCCACGCACGCAAACGGAAGCGCGCGGTGTCCACGTCGAGCAGGTAGTCCTGCTCAGTGGCGGAAAGCTGCTTGCCGCCGACGACTTTCTCGAGCACCAGGCTGACAGCGGGCGCAAACACGTAATCCGGCTCGCCCGTGGGCTTGGTCACGGCTGGCTGCTGGCGCCAGTTGCCCGCGGCAAAGCCCTTCTTGCGGAAGAACTTCAGCGCGGCTTCGACCTCCGTGTCATCGGAGCCGTTTTTCCAGCCGCCGAACTTCTGCACCAGCTCCGAGGTGGTGCCGATGTTGACGCCGCGCGACTGCACGTAGGCCACAAGGTCAATCGTGGCCTGTGTCGGGCGCGGGGCAACGCGGATGACCGGGCTGCTGGTAGCGTTGATGTCCTGGTCGGTCTGGCCGCTGCGGCCCTTGTAGATGACCCAGGCTTCGTCTTTGTATTCCTCAGCGACTTCGGCAAGGAAGGGGAACATGGTGAGCTCGGCGTCGCCGGAATTCTGGGCGTTTGCGCGCTTGGGGTCGGCGGCGAATTTCTCGGCGACTTCGCGCTGGATTTCGGTGCGGCGCGCGCCGGCCAGCGGCACGTAGAAATGGCTCATGCCGCCAAAGGGCGCCATGATGCTCTGGGGCACGGTGAAGCGCGGGTTGAAGAAGTGCGCGTAGTGCCAGTCATCGGGGCGCAGGCCTCCTTCGCGCAGCAGATCCGGGCCTACGCGGCGCGTGGCAAAGAAGTGGGGCGATTCGAAGCTGGCTTCGCCAATCTGGGCGGTGGGGCCCCAGCGGCGGTTTTCATACTCAAAGGGGCGCACGAACTGGCTGTGGCAATGCCAGCACGCGGCGGATTTGTATTCCTCCTGGCCGCGCTCGACGTTGGGCGCGTTGACGATTTTTTCGCCCTCGAGCGAAACGTTGTACAGCGAGCCCTGGTACTGGCCCCAGGCTGCGAGCTTGTCGTTGAGCGGCTTGCGCTCGGCTTCTTTTTCGGCTTTGTCGGCGGCGGCCATGGGGTAGCGCAGTGTTTGCGCCCATTCCATCTCGCGGAACGCGCTGAGTTCGGAATAATTGAACACGCGCACGCGCTCGCCGGTGATCACGTTGGTGACAAAGTGAAAGTCGGGCGATTCCTCGATGTCAATCCACGCCACGCCCACGATGGCCATGAACGTGAGGAAGTAGAAGCTGACGCCGGCGAAGAGAATGTATTTTTTCATGGTTTCGTGTTTCCGACTGCGTGCCTCGTGGTCCGTGGTTCGTGTTCCGTGTTTTTTCGAGTCGGTTGGCCTTTACGGGCCACGAACCACGAAACACGGACCACGAATTACACCACCCGCGGGTTTGCTGAGGGCTTGCCCCAGAACATCGTCGCCACAATGTTGTAGACAAAGAACAGCATGCCCACGTCCATCAGGAAGCCGCCCACTGTGCGCAGGTGCCAGTAGAACGCGTTGGTGTCGAGCGTGTCGGGCCAGTCCACGTTGTTGATCAGCTGGTGGCCCTGAACGATACCGGCGATCCACAGGATCAGCGCCATGATCAGGAAGCCGAAGAACGTGAGCCAGAAGGTGGCGCGCGCCATGCCTACGCTGTAAATCTCGCGTCCCGCCAGCTTGGGCACGATGTAGTAGAAGGCCGCCATGGTCCAGAGTGAGAACACGCCAAACAACGCCAGGTGCGCGTGGCCGACCACGTAATCCGTGAAGTGCACCACGGGCTGCAAGGCGCGCAGCGCCTGCGTGGGGCCCTGGAAGCAGGTGGTAAGGTAATAGACCGCGCCCAGGATCAGCAGCTTCATGGTCACCGTGTTGGCGAACAAATCCCAGCGACCGCGCATAGTGCCCCAGAAGTTGGCCAGCACCGTCCACACGGGCACGATCAGCATCATGGAAGAGACAATCGCGATCGTCTCAACCCAGTCCGGAATCGGGCTGAACAGATAATGGTGCGCGCCCGTGAACGGATAAAAGAAGGCCAGCGCCCAGAAACCGATCATGGATAGCTTGTGCGAGTACAGCGGGTTGCGCGTCACCACCGGCATCAGGTAGTAGGCCGTAGCCACACCCATGGGCGTGACCCACAGGCCCACGACGTTATGCAGGAAGAACCCGTTGAGTGCGGCCGAATTTGCGCCCGTGGTAAGCGGCGCGAGGAAGTTGCCGGTGAGGTAGTTCAGCGCCGTCCAGGTGAAGCCGGCCATCAGGTACCAGAGGCTGACGTAAATCTTGGGTTCGCGGCGGTTGGCGATGGTCAAAAACAGGTTCACGAGCACGCACACCAGGCCCGTGGCGACGAACAAGTCGGCGACCCAGTTCATCTCGGCCATTTCCAGGCCCTGGTTGAAGCCAATGTGGAAGCCGCCAATACCCATAATCATGCCCACGTTCCAGCAGGCGACGCCGATCCAGGAGAACAGCGGCTTGAAAATCGGGCGGCCGCACAGCTTGGGCACCATGTAGTGCGCCATGGCGATCGTGCCCATCGAGAACCAGCCGTAGGAAACGGACTGGGTGTGGGAGATGCGCATGACGCCGTACATCGTCCAGTACTGGTCGGCGAGCAGCCAGGGGAAGTTGAACTTCAGGCTGGTGAAGAAACCGGCCCAGGGGCCCCAGATGACCCAGAACAACGCCGCGAAAACCCATGCGTAAACGATGTTCTTGTTCACCAGCGGTTCCAGGACGGCGGTGATTGGCGCATCCTTGGATTCGTGGGCGACATCGGCGTGTGCGTGAATGGCTCCAGCCATAGACATTCCTGTTTACTGAGTTTCGGATGCCGAGATCCGGCAAGGGCGACTTGCCGCCATTGCCGGACTTTCGGCCTGACGCTAGGCGATCTTCGCCAGATCGATCGACTTGGGCGCAAAGCCCGACTTCACCTCGATCATTTCCTTGTGGATCGGTTCGGAGGCGGACTCGTGCCACACCTGCAGCTCGTAGCTGCCGTCGGCAACGTTGTCGAACGCGACTTCACACTTGTTGGCCTTGCTGCTCACGCCCGCGTAGGCGTGGTCGGAAACATAGATGCGGCCCAGTTCCCAGGCGTGCAGCGAGCAGTTCACGCCATACCAGCCCTTCTTGATGAAGCCCAAAGCGCCTTCGCCGGTGTTGGTGGAAACGCTTTTGCCCGTCGTGGCCGTGCCGCCATCGGAGATGGCAACATTGGGCAGGTTCGTGGGGAAGATGCCGGGCGTTGCCACTACGTGATTGACAGGGTCCTTATTATCCCACGTCACGTGGCCGCGCGTGGCGACGTCGTGAACGCGCGGCTCGAAGCGGAAATACTGGTTGAGCACGTGCACGTTGTTGCGCGGGTTCTTGGCCACTTTGGCCGGGCCGCGCGGGTCAAGCACGATCACGCAGTTGCACAGGCGCACGCTGTCGCCTTCCTTGATCGTGAGGACTTTTTCCTCGACGACGTACTTGGTGCCGAGCGGGTTGGGCTCGGGGTAGAACTTGGCGAGCACTTCTTCGACGGTTTCCTTTTCATCCTTGGGCTGGCCCATGGCGTGCGCACCATCGTCGGCGGCCAGGCCGGTTTTCTTGAGGCGGGGATCGGTCCAGTCGATGTGCTCGCCCTTGTAATTGACCGTAATCTTGACGCTCTGCTTGCTGCCGAGCTCCGAGGCGTCCACACACTTGTACTCGCCGGCCACGGGCGTGGGGGTGCCGCTGTCGCCGCCGCCGCCATCACCGGCGGGCGTGCTCGTGCCCTTCTTCTTCTTGGGCGCGCGGCCTTCACCCTGGTTGTCACCGCCGCCGCAGCCTTCGAGCCAGAGCGGCGTGAGCATGATGCCGCCGGCGAGCATGATGCCTTTGCTCAGGAATGCGCGGCGCTGTGCGTTCGTCGAATCGTTCGTGTTCTTCTTCATGGCTGTCTCCGTGTCTTTCAAGCTGCTAATGCCCCCGCGTTATGGAATCTTCGGTTTGGCTTCGGTGTGTTTGCGCGTCAGCTCCTGCAGCTCATCCTGGCCTGCGCGTGTCTTCGGATAGTAGAACAGGACGTAATCACGCAGAATTCCAGCTGGATCGCGCGGCATCTGCTCCTTGGACCAGCGTGCCGTGCCCTCGAGGTTGAGGATTTTGCCGTAGTCGGCGTTGCCGCCGGCCTTGGGGTCGTCGTTGAACAGTGAGCGACCGTCGGGGCCGGGGCGGAAGAAGCGCGTCATGCGGTTGAGCGGCTGAATCAGATCCGGGTCCGTCAGCCAGCCGTGCACCCACTGGAAGCGAACGCGTTCCTGCGCGTTGCCCAGGTTGGGCGCCTTGCCGCCCGGCACGCGGTAGCCGTCAACATCCTCACGGTAGTCGTGGCAACTGTTGCAGCCTTCGCTGGCGATCATCGCCTTGGCGAAGTCCTGCTCTTCCTGCGAGAGCGTCAGGTTGGGCGGCGTGGAGTAAGAGACCGGCGTCTTGGCGTATATCGCCAGGAACGCCGCTATCGTGCGCGCTTCGCTTTCGGTCAGGCCGAAGTTGGGCATGCGCAGGCCAAGGTCATAGCCGCTGCCATCGCCGGAAAGCTGCATGTGGCGCACCATGCTCGGGTGCTGCAGCCAGCCGACCAGCCAGGCAGGGTTCAGGCGCAGGCCGGCATCGTTGAGCCGCGGCGGCGTGTTGAGCGTGGCGTTGTCGCCGCCGTTATAGGGTGCGATGCGGCGGATGTGCGCCTCGTGGCGGCCGATATCGTGGCAGCCCACGCAGTTGTATTTGCGCAGCAGCCACCAGCCGTCGGCCTTGACCTTGGCGTCGCCCTTGAGCTGGTACATGAATTTCTCGGGCGGCAGCTTGGTCTCGCGCGAGCCGGCGATGAACATACCGATCAGCCGTGATTCTTCATCGTCGAGTTCGAACAGAGGCATGCGCAGGCGTTCAAACCAGTTGCTGCGGCGCTTGCCTTTGTCGTACTGGCGCGGGCTGTACACCTTGCCCGTGAACCAAACCAGCTTGGTGTCGTAATCGTGCTTGTCGGCGATGAAGTCGCGCTTGAACTGCGCGGGCAGCTCAAAGCCGCGTCCGCCGAGTTTGCGCCCGCCGTGATAGGTCATGAGTGGCGCGAACTCAGGCTGGCCCGCAGCCTTGGGATCCTCGGGTTGCGGGCGTTCGTGGTGCAGGCCGAAGTCAAGGCGTTCGATCAGCTTGCTGCCTTCATAGGTCAGCTCGGTGCCGATTTTGCCTTCGTCCTCCATGCCGGGGATGCTGTGGCACGAGGCGCAGCCGTAATAGCTGACGAACTTCTTGCCAAAGCCGGCGAAGGTGCCCTCCAGCATTTCGCGCGCCTTGCGGATGCGCGCGGTAGCGGCGACGATGTCTTCGGCGAACGCGCCTACGTTGCCGCCGTCTTTCAGTTTGGCGTTGGCGCCCGCGCGGGCCTTGTCAAGGTCTGCCTTGGCGTTGGCCATTTCGTCCATCCACTTCTTGAACTCACTGTAGCCCTTGAGCTTGTGGCTGCGGGCCTCGGCATCCTGGCCTTCGGCGTCCTTCTGGCCGTTGGGCAGCAGCTCGATTTCCTTAATGATGCTTTCATCCACCACGCCGTCGCTTTCCATGAACGCGTAAGCATCGCCGTTGCCCGCGTAGCGCTTGAAAATCTCGTGCTGGGGCGCGTTGAGCTTGTCTTTGTCCGGGCTGGCGAGGCTCTTGAGGTAAGCAACAACCAGCTTGGCCTCGCGCACGCTCTTGGCGATCGTGAGGTCCTGGCGCAGCTTTGCCACCTCGGGGCCGCTGAGCTTGAGCTCGGCGGGCGTAAAGCTGGTCTCCGGGCGGGCGTAGAAATCGGTCTTGGTGAAATCGGCCACGCCGCCCTTCTCGAAGGCCGCTTTGATGCGCGCATCGAGCGCCTGCACGTTGGCCGCACTGAGCGGGAAATCCACGGCTGCCGACCAGATGCTCGGCATCACCGAGTGCGGGTCTTTGCTGCGCGGCTGCAGGATCCACTCCACGAGGTAATCAGGATTGTTCTTTTCGCCCTCGCGCGAGAGGTTGGCCGCCCACGAGTAAGCATCTTCGTTGTGAAGCAGCAGACCGTTCTTGTCGCGCCCGGCTTCATTGACATCCATCGTGGGCTTGCCGTCTGCGGTCAGATACTTGCCCACGGGCACGGCTGATTTGCCGTCTTTGCCCAGCGCAATATCCGGCTTGGCCGTATGGCAGCCCTGGCAGCCGCGTGAATCAAACAGGTCTTTGCCCAGCTTGATCGAAGCCGCGTCGTTGGGAACGCCGTAGCTGCCGCCGCCTCCGGGTGTGGCGACATTGCCGCGCTCTTTGTTCCAGCGCGCGGCTTGCCAGACGTAGGCGGTGATGAGTTTGAGCGCCTGAACGTTTTCGGCGTTGAGCACGTGGTTGCCGAATTCGTCTTCAACGGCGTTGCCGTCTTCGTCGGTTTCGTGGCTGAAGGGGCCGTAGAAGAAATGCGGCATCTTGGTGCTGGGCCTGAAGCCCTTGGGGTAACGCACCCAGCGCGCGATCCAGCCTTTATCTTCGATCTTGGCGGCAAGCTGCCCGAGGTTGGGAGCGACGTGCTTGACCTCGGTTTCGAGCTCTTTGATGCGGCGCTCAGCGGTGGCGATCTGTCGTTGCAGTTCGTAAAGCTCGTAGTTGCGCGACTGAATCAGCTTGGGAAGGTCCTGGAAGAATTCTCGCTCGGCTGCGGCATCGGCGCTGCCCGCATTGACAGCCGCACCCAGTTCATTCTTGCGGCGCTGGGCTTTGTCGAGCGCGGTGAGAGAAGCGAACTCGCGCTGGCGCAAATCGCCCAGATCTTTTGATATCTGCATGCGCTCATCGGACTGGGGCTCAAAGCCGTCATACTTGTGGCAGCCCCAGCAGCCGTTGCGCAGGAACAAATCACGCGCGGCCTGCAGCTGCGGCGCGCCCTCGATTTCGATTTCCTTGTTGTGGCACATCTGGCAGCCGGCTTCGTAGTAGCCGTCCTTGAACAACTGCCACAGCGAGTGGTGATAGTAACCGTGCGCCTTCTGCACGGCGGTGAGCATGCCGTCGCCGGAGATGTGGCGGCCCTGGCCCTCATGGCAGGTGGTGCAGCCGAATTCGCTGGGCTTGTGGATGTCAAGCAGGCCGTGCGTATCGGGGTGGCTGGCGAACATCAGCAGGTTATCGCGCACAAACGTGCGGAAGGTGCGCGAGGCATAACGGAACAGCACGCGGAAACGCTTTGTCACGGCAAGCTTGATGAAGGCCTCGTTGTTAAGGATCTTCGCCGGGTCGTCGGACACCTGGCCAAGCTGGCCCAGGTCGCCGCGCAGGAAGTGCTCGGCGCGCGCCAGCGCCATGAGCGCGTAACCGGCCTTGGTGCGGGGATCAAGCTTCTTGCCCTTGCCGTAGCGGCGCTCGAAGGCGGTCAGGCCGTCTTCGTCGGCGGTTTTGTCGTAGGCGTAATCAAAGGCGCCGGCGAGGTCGGCCAGTTCCTTGAAAGTGGGGAACTCCACGCCTTCGAGATTCTCGCGCGCCTTGCCATCAAGCTCGAAAGCCGCGCGCAGTTTTTCGTCTTCGTTCAGTTCCTTGAAGAAGTCCGTTTCGCTGTGCTTGTCCATGAAATCGGCGGCCACGAACACGCCGGAAACGCGCCACAGTTCGCCCTGGCCCATGCCGGGCTTGTCAGCGCCGTAGTGGCAGGTTTCGCAGCGGTCCACGATGTTGTTCGCGCCCTGGTTTTGAACAAAGCGCTGCTGGATGTCGATTTTCTGAGTGCCCAGGCCGGCAATGCGGCTGCGGATGGCGTCGAGGTCCGCGGTGAGGCGGGCTACGGCCTTGCGCTGGTTGAGGCGCGGGTCTTCAAAGGCCACGCGCTCGTTATTGAGCGCGTTGATTTCTTCGCGCAGCTTCTGCTGCACGGGCGCGCGGCGCATCACGCGCTCTTCGCGCGTAAGGAATGCCTCGGTCTTGATGACGCTCTTGTCGCGGCCCGAGTCATAGAGGTAAAGCTCGGCCAGGTACATCGCGCGCTCATTGCGCAGGCCGCGGGGATCAGTCACCAGGCCGTCGATGTCGTCGTAGTCCTTCTGGCGCAGGGCCATGCGGTACTCAATGCCCTTGATCGTGGCCACGCGACCCAGATAGGTGCGGATGTCCGCTTCGTAGGCGCCCGCCTCTGCTACGCCGGGCCAGCCGGCGGCGTCGATGGCCAGCTTCTCCGCGGGCGGCAGCTTGGCCTTGAGCAGCGTGATTTTTTCAGCGTCGGCGCGCTTGGCTTCTTCCTTATTAAGGTAACGCGCCGTGAGGTACTCGAGGATGTCCTTGTCAAGCGACTTGATTTCATCCAGCGCGGTTTTGGCGCTGTCACGCGCGTCTTCATCTTCAAGTTTGTCCGGCTGCGGCGGCGCCACGGCCTTGAGTTTCTTGATCAGGTCGTCTTCCCACTTCACGAATTCCGCGGTGTTTTCGAGCGCGGCATAATCTGCTTTTGCTTCGTCAATGATCTCCTGCGCGCTTTCCTGCGCAGCCCGCACCGAGCCTTCATAGCGCTGGTCAATCGCAGCCAGCTTGTCCGTGAGCAGCACGCCCAGCTTTGCGCGTTCCTCTGCTTCTGCTTGCTTGACGGTCCAGTAATCGTGCGCAACTTCGAGGTACTTCGGCTGGTAGTGGTGGCGCCACTTCTGCTTGACGTAGAACTCGTCAAACACCATCCAGCCCAGCGCGGCTACCAGCACGGCCACGGTGATCGTCAGGGGTGTGAGCAACGACTGCTGAACGATCGGATCAGCGGGTTCGTCGGTGGGCTTCTTTTGAGCGAGGTTGGTCATGGGATCGTGTTTCGTGCTTCGTGTTTCGTGTTACGGGAATGGTCGGCATCTTCCGCTTCGTGTTTTGAACCAGCGCGTCTCGCTTCCCCGAAGCACGAGACACGAAGCACGAAGCACGACCTAAATGTTCATGATGTCCGGCAAGACCCAGATGTACTTGATGTTCAGACCCGGCGTGAGTCGCAGCGCGATTTTCACGCAGGTGAAGATCATGATCACCAGGTGGCCAAGCACGACCTGCTGGCGGATGAAACCCATCTTTTTCCAGGTGTCGGGCAGCGCCAGTTTCATGAAGCCAATGGTCATTCCGCCAAGCGCACCCAGCATCGCCACGAGCACGGCAAGGCCGATGATCGTGGCGGGGTGAAACAGGCGTTCAAGGTACGGGCCGGTGGTGGGGGCGCGCGCCCAGTCCGGCTTGTTCATCCACGCCGCCAGCAGTTCACTGACGTCAACGTTGGTTTCGTAAATCACGCGATGCGGATCCCAGTACTCCCAGGGCCAGAACAACTGCCAGCCCGGGCCGCGGATGTAAGTGCCCAGAATGATGAGAATGATCCACAACACAAGGAAGCCGAACATGAAGACAGAGATCGAGAACCAGCGCTGACGGAACGTGTAATAGCCGTTGCCGTAGGGGTTGATGTCAACGTAGGGAATCGCCATCAGGCCGGAGATGATCATGCCCGGCAACACCACGCCCGCGATCCAGGGGTCGAAATAAACGAGCAATTCCTGAAGGCCCAGGAAGTACCAGGGCGCCTTGGAAGGATTGGGCGTGAACGCGGGGTTGGCGGGCTCTTCGAGCGGCGCGTTGAAGGCAATCGACCACAGCAGCAGGAAAATGAACACGAACAAAGCACCGATGAACTCAATGCGCAGAAGATAAGGCCACACATGCAGGCGCTTGGCCCAGCTCTTGTGGTAGGGCTCCCATTTGCGGTGATGTTTGGCCGCAAGGGCGGGGTTGGCCTCGAGGCGCGCAATGATCTTGTCGTTGCGGTAGGCCTGTCGGAACGACATGAACAAATAAGCCACGGTCATCACGAGCAAAATCGGCATCGGGATGTTGTCGGGCTTTGAAAGCTGTACCCAGAAGTGTTCCATCGCTCGCTCGCGCTCGCTCGAAGTCAGAGGTCAGAAGTCAGAGGTCAGAAGAACTGCCAAAACTTCTGCCGCCAACCCTTGTCCCCGCTTCGATTCAGTGAATTCTTTTTGCCGTACTTCTGACCTATGACTTCTGATCTCTGACCTCGAACTACTTTCCTTCGTACACTTCCGCGTTCGCTTCGTGCACCAGCTTGACCATGGTTTGCTTCGGCTTGGCCTTGTCCGCATCGGTGCGCAGCTTGAACGGGGCCGGGCCGGAGATGTTGCCGTCCTTGCGGATTCGCCAGAAGTGCACCGCCAGGAAAATGCTCAGCACAATGGGAATACCCAGGCAGTGCCAGATGTAGGCGCGCAAAATCGCGTTGGCATCGACGATGCTTCCGCCGATCAGCGCAAAGCGCACGTCATTGAAGGCGTTGGCGCCAATCTGCGGGCCCAGCGGGCCTTCATGGCCGACAACGGGCGTGGCGCGCGCCATGTTCGTGCCTACCGTGACCGCCCACATGCCGAGCTGGTCATCGGGCAGCAGGTAGCCCGTGAACGAAAGCAGAAGCGTGAACTTGAGTAGGATCACGCCCACGCACCAGTTGAACTCGCGCGGCGGTTTGTAGCTGCCCGTCATGAACACGCGCAGCATGTGGAACCACACGAAAATCACCATCAAGTGCGCGGCCCAGCGATGCATGTTGCGCAGGATCTTGCCGAAGGGAACCTCGTTGGCGAGGTACATGATGTCGGCGTAGGCGTACTCTTTGGTGGGGCGGTAATAGAACATCAGCCACACGCCGGTAATCGTAAGAATGATGAACAGCCAGAAGGTCAGGCCGCCCATGCCCCAGGTGTAGTTGTAGCGCACGGCGTCGCGGTTGATCGTGGGCGGGTGCAGGTGCAGAAACACGTTGCCGACCACCGCCAGCGTGCGGTTGCGCGGGCTCTGGTCGAGCTTGTGTCGGAAGATCGACTTGAAAACAACGTTGTCCTTGGGGTCCAGTTTCGGCAAAGGCGGCAGGAAGCCACGCTTGATGCGGGGCGCGCCATTGCCGTTGCCGCCTGTTTCGGTTTTGGTTGCTTCAGCCTGGGACTGTTCTTCTGGACTCATTTCTAAAACTCCGTGCTTCGTGTTTCGTGATTCGTGCTGTGCTCAACCCCGATGTATCCCGGCGTGCCCCGAAACACGAAGCACGCAGCACGTGAGACTAAAGCGCGATATAAGCGCCGCTGCTGCCGCCCTGGCTCCATTCGCCTTTGTCAGAGCGATAGGTCTTGCCCTTGTTGACGACAATCTGGCCGTCTGCGGGGTCAATGCGCACGTCGCAGTGTTCCATGGGGCGCGGCGCGGGGCCTTCAAAGTTCACGCCGTCCTGGTAATAGCCCGAGCCGTGGCAGGGACACTTGAACTTGTTCTCGGCTTCCTTCCAGTCCGGGGTGCAGCCAAGGTGCGTGCACACCAGCAGGCCGACGTAAAGCTTGTTAGCCTCGCGCACCACCCACACGCGGAAGCGCGTCTGCCAGCGCACATCCACTTTGCCCACCTGGTATTCGTCCACTGTGCCGATCTTGAACTCCGTGGGGGGCTCAAAGAGCACGTTCTTGCTGCCAATCGAAAAATAAGGGCCGTTGCGCGAGAACCCCACCTGCCAGCCGCCCGGGAAAAAATACGCGGCTACGGCGGCCGAGATCAGCGCGATGCCGCCGTAGGTGCCGGCCTGCACAAAGCGGCGGCGCGCGAGTTCATTGGGCGCGAATTTCTTTTCAAAGGTGCGCGCGGGCGCGACGGTCGCGCGATAGGGCAGCATCGTGGCCTTGGCCTCAGGCTTGGCGCGCACGGTTCCCGGTTGCTTGGCGTTGGTCACGGCCGCCTTGACCGCGCCGGCGGCCGCCGGGGCGCCGGCCGCGCCCTTCTTGCGCGAAGCGGGATCGATGCCCTTGACGCGGTCAGCGTCGTCGTGGGTCATGCGCGGGATGTAGGGCTGCTTGGGCATTTCGCCGTTGACGCGCTTGACGAAATCGTGGCCCCACTTCTTGCAGAAAGCGAGCGAATGCTCGTTGTGTTCGAGTTCAACCTTGATGCCCTGCTGCATGATCTCGGCGCCGCATTCCATGAGGCGATCTTCGATCATGTCCACGGCGTTGCCGAAGATGGAGTAGGCGCGGTCGCAGCCTGCAAAGGCGGCGCACTGCTTGCCGGCGAGCTTCTTGCCCGCGACGAGCTTCTCTTTGATGGCGGCATCGAAGGGCAGGTAATCGTCGTAGTGCTCGCCGTCGCCCCAGGTGGGTTCACCGATCAGCAGGCAGTCGTATTTGGCAAGTTCATCGACCGAGATTTCAGTGACGTTCTTGACGCCCTTGAGGTCGCCACCGGCCTGTTTGACGCCTTCGGCTATGGCCTCGGCCGAATTGCGAGTGTTGCCGCCGCCGGTGGAATAAACAATCAGAATGCTCTTGGCCATCGCTTCCTCGACTTGCCCCTGGCGCAAAAACAGCGCCCCGGGGTCAAAGTCAGCGGTCAGAACGACCGCTCAAAATTTGACTGCATCGTATAAAAACCAAGCGTGCAAGTTATGCGCGCGCCACAGTGCTGTCAAACGCTTTTCATTTCAACCTTCCATTCGGAATTTCGCTCACACTTGGCCGAAATGCGCGCGTGAGAAAACGCATTGCGAACAGCCGCTGAGCCCACGCCGCTCAAGCCATAAACAGAGTTGAAAGTCCGGATAAGGTGTCCGATCCGTGCGCCGGCCAACTTTTGGTAGTCCGAAGACGAATACGTCTAAATGCAATATTGTGGCCGTGCAATATAATTGCTGCGAACGCACAATCTTACGGGTTCAATGTGCATACAATTGACGCTTGGCACGCCAATCATGCATTATTATGACAGTTGCAAATAGGGAGAGCCCCGCGGGGCAATCACGGGGCTCTCGTACTGCACCCCTCCCGGGCAAAGAGGGGTTGGGGCAAAACTTGGAGGGTCGCTCAAAGGTTACTTCCCCTCAAGCGAGGCCAATGACTGTAGTTTTCCTCACCAGCTGTTCAAGAGTTTTCCGGACTAACATTTGAAAATCATAGCATCTCGTAAGTCATTACTGGGAAGCAAGATATATCCTAAGAACCGACAAATCTCCGGGCCCAATGCCAGGGATTCTTGAGGCCTGGCCGAGATTCGCGGGCCGCACCCGGGACAGCTTTTCTCGAGCTTCTTTGCGCAGCGCATCGATGCGCTCAAAGTCCAGCGCGGCCGGAACACCGATGTTCTCAAGGTCGCGCATGCGCCCGATCTCGCGCTCTTCCAACTCAACGTAACCGGCGTAACGCGCCTCTGTCTCCAAAGTGCGAGCACTTGACACGGCAAGACCAGCCGCCTTGGGGCACCTGGCCGCTGCGTCGCCCCACGGAAAGTCCGGCGAGCGCAACCACTGCCACAGGCTTTTGCCGTTGTGCCTTGTGTTTTCCAGCTCACGGCGCGCCTGTTCAATGGCCACGCGCTTGGCTTCAAACACCGCGACCCGCCCGGCAGACGCAAAGCCGCGCGCGATCGCGATGGGCGTGAGGCGCAAGTCGGCGTTGTCGCTGCGCAGTCGCAGGCGATATTCGGCGAGGCTGGTAAACATGCGATAAGGCTCATCCGTGCCGCGCGTCGTAAGATCGTCAATCAATACGCCGATGTATGCCTGGTCGCGCCGCAGCACGAGCGGCTCTTGGCCAAGCAAACTCAGCGCGGCGTTCAGGCCCGCCATCAATCCCTGGGCCGCGGCTTCCTCATAGCCGGTGGTGCCGTTGATCTGCCCGGCAAGATAGAGGCCGCGCACGAGCTTGGTTTCCATAGTGGCGAAGATCTGCGTGGGAGGCACGAAGTCGTATTCGACAGCATAGCCGTAGCGCACAATGCGGGCCTTCTCGAGGCCGGCAATCGAGGCGATGATTTCGTACTGCACGTCGCGCGGCAGGGAAGTCGAAATGCCGTTGGGATAAACCTCGCGCGTGGAAAGGCCCTCGGGCTCGAGAAAAATGTTATGCGACGTTTTATCAGCGAAGCGCTTTATTTTGTCCTCGATGCTCGGGCAATAGCGCGGCCCGCGTCCCTGGATCTGGCCTGAGTAAAGCGGGCTGCGGTGCAGGTTGCGTGCGATGATGTCGTGCGTGCGCTCGTTGGTGTGCGTAATGAAGCAGCTCACCTGGCGCTGTGTAATTCTCTCGTTCAGGTAGGAGAACGGCACGGGCGGGTCATCGCCGCGCTGTTCTTCGGCGCGCGACCAGTCAATCGTGTCGCCGTCCAGTCTCGGGGGCGTGCCGGTTTTGAGTCGGCCAATGCGAAAGCCCAGCTCGCGCAATTGAGCGGAAAGTCCCACGCTGGCTTTTTCGCCCACGCGCCCGCCCACGGTTTGTTCTTCGCCGCAGTGCATCAGGCCGCCAAGGAACGTGCCCGTGGTGAGGATGATTCGCGGCGCGGATAACTCGCGGCCATCGTCAAGCCGAAGCCCGGAAATGCCGACGTTCGAAATTCGGGGTTCTAGATTCGACAAAGCTGCTGTTCCCGAATCTCGAATCTCGAATTTCGAATCTCGGCTTGTTTCAAGCCGCACCGCTTCGCCCTCCACCACTGTGATGCCCGGCGCGCTTTCCACCATCTCGCGCGCGGCGCGCGCGTACTCGGCTTTGTCCGCTTGCGCGCGGGGCGAAATCACAGCCGCGCCCTTGCTTGTGTTGAGCATGCGGAACTGGATGCCGGTGGCATCGATCAGTTGGCCCATGGCGCCGCCGAGCGCGTCAATTTCGCGCACGATCTGGCCCTTGGCAACGCCGCCGATGGCGGGATTGCACGACATCCGACCAATGCCCGTGCGTTCAAACGTGACCAGCGCCACGCGTGCGCCAAGCCGCGCCGCGGCAAGCGCGGCTTCGATGCCGGCATGACCGCCGCCCACGACGATGACGTCAAAGTCTGGCATGGTTCGGAGTTTACCACTGGACGGCGGAACAGCAGCGGCGCGGCAGCGCCAATCGAAAATCGAAAATCGGCAATCGAAAATCGCAAACCGGCAACCAGCGCCTTTCGTTGCGCTTGCGCTAAAAAACGAAGCCACTACACTTCCGCCCAATGAACCTCGACCTCGTGGCCTACCTCAAGAAGCAAAGCGATTTCGTCGGCGTGGCCGATGTGGAAGAAGCCCTGGTCGGCGGCGACAAGAAAAAGGCCAAGGTTGCAACGAAGGCCAAACTGAGCAACGACGCGTTGTTCCGAGACATCGAGGCGCTGATTGCCGCGGGCTACAACATCGAGTTTCATCCCTACCTGGGGGTGAAGCTGATCGACATTCCCGACCGGCTGCTGGAACACGAGATCCGTGAAGACATGAACACGGAGCGCATCGGCAAGACCATGCGCATCTTCGACGAAGTGGAAAGCACCAACGAAACGGCGTGGAAGCTGATCGAACAGGAACCCTCGCTGGCCGACGGCACGGTCGTCCTTGCCGAGTCCCAGAGTGCCGGCAAAGGCCGCATGGGTCGCGCCTGGCACAGCGCTCCGGGCCAGGGCATCTGGATGAGCGTGATTCTCAAAGTGCAACTGCCGCCGGACAAGCTGGCGATCCTGACGGCGACGGCCAGCCTGGCGATTGCCAACATGCTGCAGCAGTTCATTCATCTGCCCAGCGAAATCAAATGGCCCAACGACGTGATGGTGCGCGGGCGCAAAGTTTCAGGCGTGCTGGTTGAAACGAGAAGCAACCAGCCCAACACGTTTGTCATGGGCATCGGCCTGAACGTGAACCAGACCGCGCAGGATTTCCCCGGGGAACTGCAGGGCATTGCCACGAGCCTGCGGGCCGAACGACCGGGGGCACAGCCCGTGAACCGCGTGCGCGTAATCCGGCCGCTGCTGTTTTACCTCGACACCGTTTACCGCCTGATCCACAAGAAGAAGTTCGACAAGGTCGCGCGCGCCTGGGCCGAGTTCGTGCCTATGGGCGGCAAGAAGGTGAAACTCAGCCAGGGCGAAAAAGAGTTCATCGGCACGGTGGTTGAAGTTGATCCGGCCAAGGGCATCACACTGCGGCTCGAGGGCGGCAAAGAAACAAGGCTGTTCGCGGCCGAGACGGTAAGCCTCGTGCGCGAAGCGTAGGACGGCAATTCTGAATTCTGAGTTCTGAATTCTGAATTG
The DNA here is from genome assembly GCA_020845475.1 of Planctomycetota bacterium. Lineage (GTDB taxonomy): Bacteria > Planctomycetota > UBA8742 > UBA2392 > UBA2392 > UBA2392. The sequence goes on along the minus strand of JADLFN010000016.1, from coordinate 97,223 downwards.
GTTCAAGGCAGGTCATTCAGAACTCAGCATTCAGAATTCAGCATTGTCTCTATGGCTGGCAACGCCCACGAGTTCTATCTGGCCGGCAAAGATTATGACCTGATTTCGGGCCACGGCGTGCCCGGCGATGTTGAGTACTTTTCGAAGCTCGCGAAAAAGGCCGGGCGTGTGCTGGAGCTGGCCTGCGGCACGGGCCGCGTGACGCTTCCCATGCTGAAAACGGGTGCGCGGGTGACGGGGCTCGATCTCGTGCCCGCAATGCTCGATGTCGCGCGCGAGAAAGCTTCGGCTCTTGACGCGTCAACACAGGCGCGGCTTGAGCTGCTCAAGGGCAACATGCGGCGCTTTGAGCTTGGCGAGAAATTCCCGCTGATCGTGATTCCGTTCCGTGCCTTCCAGCATTTGCTCGAAGTCAAGGACCAGCGCGCCTGCCTGGAATGCTGCCGCGAGCACTTGACGCGTCAAGGCCGCTTGGTGATCGATATCTTCGACCCGAACCTGCGCATCATCGCCAATCAGATGCAGCCGGGCCTGCCAGGGCCTGTGATCAAGACCGTGGTCGAAGAAGTGGAGGGCGGCAAAGCCATTGTCTGGATCTCGCGCTCGCTTTCGCCCGAGAGGCAGGTCATGCGCGAGGAATGGGTGCTTGAGCGTTTTGACTCCGCAGGCAACTCGATTTCGCGCCGCCTGCACACGCTCACGTTGCGCTGGTTCTATCGCTTCGAGATGGAACACCTGTTCGAGCTGTGCGGCCTGAAAGTCATCAAGCTCGAAGGCGGCTTTGCAGGTCAGCCATTTGCGCACGGAGGCGAGCAATTGTGGACGGTGGCGCGCTGACAGCAATGCTGAATTCTGAGTTCTGAAATCTGAATGTACGCCCCGCCGGCAGGAGCGTTCCATTCAGAACTCAGCATTCAGAATTTCGAACTGTATTATCTGCGTTTCTTCTTCTTGCCCTTGGCGCGTTTGGCCGCGATTTTCGCTTCAATCTTTTCCATCAGCGGGCTGACTTCCGTAGCCGCGGGTGGTTTTTCGCGCAACTCAACTTTGGGCTCGCGCTCTTTGCCGCCTTCGCAGAATTTCTTGAAGGCGCCAAACAGCACGCGCCAGCCGCCATCAATCGACTGGCGCAGCGAATCGTCGGCCCTGCCGAACACGCAATCGCTCAATGACAGCGTGGTGCTTTTCTTGTCTTTGTCCGCCAGGCGCAGCGTCAGCATCGTTGTGGCCGGCCCGCCGTATTGCGGGCTGAGCTGGCCGAGCATGCACAGGTAACTTGGCGATTCCACGCCGATCACCGAATACCACTGGTGACCCTCGCCCTTGCCCCAGTCTTCATAGGCGCGGCCGCCGATCTTCGGCTCGATGTAAAACGCTTTCACTTTTGGGTTCGTGCAAAAATCGCGTGGCCACCACTTGGGAGTCTGTTTGACCAGGGCATCCCAGACCTTCGCGATGGGCGCCGCGATTTCGAACTGCTGCTCGATGCGGACGACGGTGAACTCCGTGGCCATAGGTACGCCCCGTGAGATGTGTTATGAAGGAGACGGCCATTGTGGAAGCAATGCGCGAATCCTCAGGAGGTCGTCAAGGAGGCGTTCTGGCGCAACCCGGCTGTTGTTAGGAAGCGGGCCGCATCGACCATGTGCCAGCCAGTCCCGAACCGATTTATGTTGAGCAAAACCTCCAATCACTTCACCTTTGCCTGTCGCTTCCTTCCATTCCTTGAGGATGTCCTCCAGCGAAACGTAATCCGTGGAAGAGGTCTTTTTGCGAAGTGCCTTCAAACGGTCGGTAATCAGGTCGCGATCATCAGAGACCAAACGACGTTCCATGTCGTGTCTGAGCAATCCTTCCATTCCCGCAAATGTGGCAAGGAAGAAACTCCGGTTCAACTCTCGAACTTGGCCCTCATTCGGTCGCTCGGGATTGACTGCCTTAAACAGGGCATCGCGCAACGACCGGAAGGCGTCAACGATACTTTGCGGCCGGTTTTCACGGGGAAAATCGAACGGGCTCATGGCTGAATCAACGACTTCAGAATTGAAGCGAAAGACTCTTCATTGATGGGCTGCCAGTCCTTGTCATGGAGGGATTCGTTCGCCACATACCATTGAACCGAGTCACGATCGAGGAATCGGACCAAGGTAACCGCGGCATTGGCGTTCCAGATATCAACTCGTCCTTCTCCAACAGGAGTGCGGCGCCCAATGGGGCGCACCCAAATTGTCCCTCGAGCAAGCTTGATATTCAGGCCGGGCACTTCAAAGTCTCCCAGCTTCGCGTCGTTCATCGGAATTTTCTCATCCACAATCTCGAGTAGCCCCTTCGCCTCCGCTTCTTTCAACCAGGTGCGAACACGCTTCATCAAGAAATCGAGTGAGGCAAGCCAACTTCTAAGTTCTGCGTCAGCTTCCTTGGTTCGCTCTTTGCCCAGTTCGAGCAACTTCATTAGTTCCTTCATTTGACTCATGGCGAGCTCCAGTACAGGGCATTATATCGCGGCGACGTTAACGTTGACACTGCCCACCGCCTCACCATTCACAATGAGTCGCTTCTGCCAATGGCATGTCACTCCCCGAACTCGGCGCGCGGAAGGAACTTCTCTTCGGCGTCCTGCAACACGCGGTCGATATCGCCACAGTGGCCCATTTTCATCACCTGCTCACTGAGCTGCTCAGCCTCGGCCACCGTCAGTCGTGAGAGAATCGTGCGCAGTTCCGGGATACTCTGCGGGCCGACGCTGAACTCGCGCAGGCCAAAACCCAGCAGCAGCAGCGCAAAGCGCGCCTCGCTGGCCATTTCGCCGCATACGCTCACCGGTTTGTTGGCCGCGCGACCCGCGGCAATCACGCCCTTGATCAGCCGCAGCACCGCAGGGTGCGTATGTCGGAACAGGTTGGCCACGTGCTGGTTGTTGCGATCGACGGCAATCGTGTATTGCACGAGGTCGTTGGTGCCGATTGAAAAGAACGCCGCATCTTCGATGAAACTGTCGATGGCAATCGCCGCTGAAGGAACTTCAACCATCATGCCCACGGGCATGTCTTTGCGGAAATCGATGCCCTCGCGCGTGAGGTCGGCTTTCACGCCCTCGATCAGCTCTTTCGCCTGGCGGAATTCCTCAATGCCCGAGATCATCGGCAGCATCATGCGTGTTGGGCCCAGCAGGCCCGCGCGCAGGATCGCGCGCACCTGCGTGGTGAACAGCCGCGGCTCACGCAAACTCAGCCGGATGCTGCGGCAGCCCAGAAACGGGTTATCTTCTTTGTCCAGACCGGCCTCGGCTGCGTATTTGTCTGCGCCGAAATCCATGGTGCGCAGCGTGAGCACCTTGCCGCCAAGCGCCTTGTGCGCTTTGGCGTAGGTCTCAAGGTGCTGTTCTTCGGAGGGGTGCGTGCCGTATTTGGCGTAGATGAACTCAGTGCGGAACAGACCCACGCCCTCAGCGCCCATGTTCACGCTGTATTCAACCTCTTCGTCGAACTCCACGTTGGCATACAACGTGACGCGCTGGCCGTCTTTGGTGGTGCGCTCGGCTTTGGCGGCGGTGGCGGCGAGTTTCTTGCCGCGCTCCTCAAAACCCTTGACGCGCTCTTCGTAGCGTTCGCGGGTTTCGTCGTCCGGGTTGACGATCACGCGCCCGGACTTGCCGTCAATGACAACCACGTCGCCGCCGGAAATGTCCTGCGAGAGCGTGCCCAGCCCCACAACGGCGGGAATGCCCAGCGCGTTGGCCAGGATCGCGGTGTGCGAAGTGGCGCCGCCGGCATCGGTGGCAAAGCCGACCACCATGGATTTGTCGAGTGTGGCAGTCTGTGAAGGCGAAAGATCGTGCGCGACGATCACGACTTTGCGGTCGAGCTTGCTCAGATTCTCGGCCTTCTGGCCCAGCAGGTTGCGCAGCAGGCGTTTTTGAATGTCGTAGAAATCGTTCACGCGCTGCGAAAAGTAGGCGTCCTGGATTTCCTGGAAGGCCTTGATGACTTTGCGAAACACGCGCGAGACGGCGTATTCAGGCGTGTAGCGTTTGGCGGAAATCTTCTCGCGGATTTCCTCCAGCAGCTTGGGGTCGTTGAGGATCATGATGTGGGAGCCGAAGATGCTCGCCACTTCCTCCTTCACGACGGAGTGGATCCCTTCCTTGATGCCGGAAATCTCGGAGAGCGCTTTCTTGCGCGCGGCTTCAAAGCGTTTGGTCTCCTGCTCGACTTCATCCTTGCGGATGAAGCGCTTGGGTATGCGGAACGACTCCGAATCAAGCACCAGCGCGGGCGCAATTGCCACACCGGGAGAAACGGGAATACCGATCTTGATTTCCATAGGCGGCGGCAGTTTGCAGGCGGCGCGTGCGCAAAGCAACGACAGGTTTTTGTAGCAGCAACCGCAACGGCGCAGGGATGAACAGGATAATCAGGATACTGGAAGCTGAGCCAGTCGAAGTTCGAGGGCCTGCAGTTGTATTGAAAACCTGCTTATCCTGTGAATCTCTGCGCTGTGGCGTCTCGTGGGGCCGCTAATCTTCGTTCAGGTTGAACTTGGCCGCGAAAAGATCGACGATGGCTTTGACGGCGGCCTCGGCGTCGCCGCCTTCGGCTTCAACGGTCAGCCTGGTGCCTTTCTCGGCGGCCAGCATGATGACGTCAATGATGCTTTTGGCGTTGCAGCGCTGGTCTTCCTTGACCAGATAAACCTCGGATGTGAACTTGCCGGCGGTTTCAATGACTTTCATGGCCGGGCGCTGGTGCAGCCCGTACCGGTTGAGCAACTCGACTTCCGCCTTGACCGCCATGTGCCGCCTTCTTGGGTGGCGAAGCTTTTAGATTGCGGCGCTGCAATTTGCACGCACTACGAACGCACTTTTGAAAACTCCCGGTACGTGTCCAGCAGCACCTCGGCCAGCCTCGCCGAATCATGCCGAACCAGATTGTCCGTTGCCGCAAGCTCCGCCGCAATAATGCGCACGCCCGCAAACTTGGAAAGCTCGGCCATATCCGCGGCCACGGGTACGCTGCCCTCGGCGGCGTAGGTGGCCAGCAGCTTGGCCGGAATGGAGCTGGTGCTGACGAGCACGAAATCCAGCAGGTCGTGCGTAGAGTGTTCCAGGATCGCGCGAACATGGCGCGAGGCCGAGAAACCTGAAGTCTCGCCCCGCTGCGTCATCACGTTGCACACATAGCCCACCACCGCATGGGAGTTGCGCAATGCCTCAAGCACATCGCCGATCAAAAGATTCGGGATCACGCTCGTGTACAGCGAGCCGGGGCCCAGCACCACAAGGTCGGCGCCCAGGATGGCGTCCACCACCTCGGGCGCGGCCTTGACGTCGCTGGGACGGATGCTCAGGCGCGTCACGGGTTTTTCTACCTTCCCCACGAGCGATTCACCGGTGGTTTTGGTGCCGTCGGCGTGCTCGGCCACGAGCGAGATTTTCACGTTCGTGGCCGGCAGCACACGGCCGCGCACGGAAAGCACGCGGTTGGCCTCTTTGACGGCCGACGCAAAATCGCCCGTGACCTGGGTGAGTGCCGCAAGGAAAATGTTGCCAAAAGCGTGGCCCTTGAGCTCGCCTTCGTCAAAGCGGTGCTGCAGCAGTTTTTCCAGCAGCGGAGACTCGGAGAGTGCCGCCAGGCAGGAGCGGATGTCGCCCGGCGGCAACATGCCGAATTCCTTGCGGAACCGGCCCGAGCTGCCGCCGTCGTCAGCCACGGTCACGATTGCGGTGAGTTTGTCGGTGTGTTCTTTGAGGCCGCGCAAAAGTCCCGACGCGCCCGTTCCGCCGCCGATGGCGACGATGCTGGGCGAACGCCGGAACAGTCGCGGGAACAACGCCATGCGCTACTCGTTGACTACGTCTTCGTAGGTCTCTTCCTTGGGGATGATCTGGGTGCGGCGCTTGACGTCGCGGCCCAGCTTCTTGCGGTTCTTTTCGCCCTTGTGGCTGCGGATCTTTTCCTTCAGTTTCTTGAGCTGGCGCTCTGACTTGTCCACGCACAGGTCAATGGCGGCGCGCAAGTCGTCGTCGTTGGTCACTGAGGCCACAAAGTGGTGGCCGCCGCGCGCGGCCGCGATTTCGATTTCGCAGCGGTTCGAACCACCTTGTTTGTCGAGCGTAACGTGAATGCTGTTGATGCGGTCAAAGAAGTGGTCAAGCCGGTCAATCTTGTCCTGCGCGTACTCCTTGACGGTGTCCGTGATGCGCTCGTGCTTGGCGACGATGGTGAGTTTCATGAGTCGTTCCTCTATTGGCCTTTCTCAAGCCGGTCTGCGTTGTAACTGTCGATTTCCTTGATGGTGCGGATCAGTTGCGCCGTTACCTTCACATCATATTCCACACGCCGCCAGGTGAACTTGGCGCCGTCCCAGATCACGTAGCAGGCCCGGGTGTCGCCGTCGCGCGGCTGGCCCACGCTGCCCACGTTGAGCACATACTTCTTGCCCTTTTCGGGCGTGAATTCATAGCCCAGGTCGCGGTCGCTGCGGTAGCTGTAGTCCTCGCCCATGATGCAGGGAATGTGCGTGTGGCCCACCACTACCAGGGAATCCACCGCGGCGAAAATCTGCTTCATTTTGTCCACGGCGTCGGGGTAACCCGTCTGCGCGTTATCGCAGTCGCCGCGCAGGATATACTCCGTCGTGGGCTCGCGCGGCGATCCGTGCACGAACAGGCAGCCCTCTTCCCGGTGCGTGAGCTTGAGCGATTTCAGAAAGCTCATGCGCTTCTTGTTTTTCAGTCCAAAGAAGCCCGGCTCCATGAGTTTCTTGGTCCAGCGAATCGCCGTCAGCGCGCGATAGTTGAATCCCACGGGCTCAAACACCACGGCTTCGTCGTGGTTGCCCATCAGGTTCATCTGGAATTCCATGGCCGCGTCAACGATTTCGACGGGCTGCGGGCCGTAGCCCACGAGGTCGCCCAGGGAATAGATTTCCTTGATGCCGTGGGACTTGATGTCCTTTTCCACGGCTTCCCACGCGGCCAGATTGGCGTGAATGTCGGAAACTAATGCCTTCACGATTTCTTTCTAGTGCGCAACGCAGGCTGTGGAAGTAAGTGGAGTGAGCCTATCCCATGGCGTAAGTGTGTCAAGGTTGGCCGTTTATAAACGCCTGCACTGGATACGTGACTTTCACAAGGGTCAGGCCGTGGGCGGGCAGATTCGCCCCGGCCTCGCGCCGATCGCGCCTTTCCAGCACGCGCCGCACCCACAGGGGTTCCTGCTTGCCGAGCCCCACTTGTGTGAGCGTGCCCGCAAGTGCGCGCACCATGCCGCGCAGGAAACCGTCGGCCTCCGCTTCGATCTGGATGATGCGCCCTTGTCGCTTGACACGCAGCGCCGCGAGATTTCGAACCGTGCCCAACGGGCGCGGCTTGCGCCAGGGCGGAGGAGGCAGATGTTTGGCGGGGCCAAAGGCATCAACCGTGATCTCGGGCGCTTCATCATCCGGCCCGTCATCGGGGTTTACGCGGAAGCTGGCAAAGTCGTGCTTGCCCACAAGCAGCGCCGCGGCTTCATTCATGGCCGGGACATCCAGATTGCGCGGAAAGTGGTGCGCGCGGTCGGCCAACAGCGGGCTGGGCGCGCGGCTTTGAACCAGCGAATAGCGGTAGAGCTTGCTCACGGCATCAAAGCGCGCATGAAAACGCGGATCGACCTCGCGCACACGACGACATTTGCAATCGTCGGGCAAGCGCGCGTTGAGCGCCATCATGATGGATTCAGTATCAAGGCGAGTGTCCACGTCAACATGGGCAGGCATGGCAAGCGCGTGCACGCCACGATCGGTGCGGCCCGAGGATTGCACGCTGACCTCATGGCGCACCAGGTCGCGCACGGCTTCTTCGACAGTAGCCTGAACACTGCGCGAAACACCCTGCCGCTGCCAGCCAAAGAAAGCCGCGCCATGGAATTCGAGAGTGAGTAGGATGCGCCGCATGGCCCTGTCTTACGTCATTCTGGAGCACACCGTCAACGGCACAAAGCACTTCGACCTGATGCTCGAAGTGCCGGGGAAGGAAAAATTGCGCACGCTGCAACTGCAGGCGCGGCTACTCAAACCCGGCGACACCTGCGAGTTCAAAGAGCTGGAACCGCACCGCCGCGCCTACCTCGAATACGAAGGCGAAGTCAGCGGCGGGCGCGGGCAAGTGAAGCGGGTCGAGCGCGGCACCTGCGAAGCGTTGGGCAAAAGCGTATTGCTCTCGCCCGAAAGTGCGGTCTGTTATCGCATCGAGATCGCGGACGATCGCGCGGCACGTTGGTGAAGCCAAATCGCCTGTCTACGCGAGAAAATCATCCATTGAGCGGGAAGGATGGTAAATGCCGATAACGACGATCCGATTGGTTTCGATGGTGTAAAGAACGCGGTATCTGAAAGTGGGCACAAGTGCCCGCCGGATTCCCGGGGCGATTTCCCTTGCGGATTCAGGAAGCCGGCCGAGTTGCTGCAATGCGATTTCGAGAAGCGCGCTGAAGCGGTCGCCCAGGCCCTGTTTTCTCTGATTCAGGAAGTCCACCGCCTCCAGCGCATCCAGGCGTGCTGATTCGCGAAAGAAAATATCGGGCATCAGCGGCTCTTGGCCCGCAACTCGCTGCGAACTTTACGCCAAGGGACAACCTTGTTCGGAGTGGCTTTGTGCTCCTCAAACCTTTGCTTTGCGAACGCGAGTTCGCCCGCCGAGATTTCGTCGGAATCGCTGCTCATGGACTCCCACAGCGCAATGAGGAGATCAGCACGTTCCTCCGCGCTCAATCTGAGCGCCTTTTGATGAAGAACCGCAGCGGTTTTGGTCATGACGGATCCTTACAATGCGACACTGAATTTTAGCACGTGCAGCGCCCGGATGGTAGCGCGCCACTCACGCGTTCGAGTGGATAAAGGGCTGAGCGCCGCAGTGGGGGCAGGCCAGCGCCAGGTTGACTGGATCGAGCGCAACCACGGACTGACAAGAGTTGCAACGCACGAGCGAAGACGCGAGCTTTGGTGTTTCCTCGCCTTGGCGCTTCTTCTTGAGAAACTCGCGCGCTTTGCGTGAAACTCTTGGCGGCGGAAGCGGCGGTGCGCCTTGGTCAAGCGCGCGAACGTTGATGGACCCGCACTCCGGACAATTCAGGGAAGAGCGCAGCCGCATCACCACGCCGGCCAGCATGAGAAACGGGCCAATGGTCTGCGTGACCAGGAAACTGGGTAGCCCGGAAAGCCCGGTCTTGAGCCCCTCGGGCCTGTAGATCTGCCGGCGCCGACCCCGCCAGCCGCAGGCATAGCAACCCCAGTCAGGGCTAAAGAAGCTGATGATGCCCGTCAAGATCGCAGCAAACAGCCAGATCAAAAACGCCGCGATAACGCATAGGCCGGCAACCAACTGGCCAATCTCTGCGCTCTTGAGCTGTGAACCGTCCATCGCGCGCCTTTATCAAATTCCTTACCGAACAACACATCAGTACTTGCCTGTCTTGCGCGAATATGGGTTGCCCTGCGTAAGGCTTTCCTTCTTGGCTGCGGAGAGAGACGCCGCGAGCCACGCGCAGACCTCGTCGGGAATAGGTGTCTTGCGCCAATCACCCTCAGCGAACAGGTGAACCATGCTCTTTGGCCATGGGCGCCCTGGTTCGCATATCCAGAGGAACTGTCCCGGACTGAACTGCGTGCCGTGCGAAAACATTCGTACAAGGCGCCTGCAGCCTCCGTCCATGAACTCTACCGATACACTTTTGTGATGCGATAGGACCGAAGAAAAGCTGGCGTGGCCGTGGCTTGTGATCACGGCGAACAATGCCACTGCCCAGCTAAGGATATTGCGAGTCGCCCAGTGTTCAGAAACAACTCTTGCAGGCAGGATTCTGCCAACTCGCCACCCGCGATATCGAACCAAATCGATGGCCCGCAAGAATGCGATCAATGCGCATGTCATCGCAATGAGCGGCGCAGCGAGAACTGCAATTACCACAGCGCCGACAAAACCCTCTCCCAACTCCAGTCCGCGCACGGCAGCCAACGCTTCGTGAACGTTCAATATCCACAGGACAAAGGGCGCGGCGCAGATCAGAGCGATCAACAGCGGCAACATAAAAGCAGCAGCGCTTCCCTTCAGGCTCTCTCTTGGGGCATCTGGGAACCAGGGGTTATCGTCGGGAAAAAAGCCGAGCGGCCATTTGCCAGGGTCAGGCCTCTGGCCGCTTGCGCGTAGCTTTGCCCTGAAGACATTCACCAAGACCCGCCCCCTGCTTCGGTCAATTGCTCGACTTCGTACGCGCCGCCCCCGCCGGCACATGCACTTCGAACGCTTTTTCGGTTTCCACGGGTGCATCGCCTGCGAGCGGGACCGCGCCATGGTGATGCTTTTCGGCGGGCTCTTCTTTGCCGCCAACGCGCATCACGCTGACCGCCGTGAACTTGTACTCCGGGCACATCGTCGGGCCGTCGTGGTGCTCGCTGGTGATGCGGTTGAGGCTCGTTTCCGGGAAATGGAACGTGGTGAAAACCGTGCCTTCGCGGATGCGGTTCGTGACCTGCGCGCGCAGGCGAATGGCGTCGCGGCGGCTTTTGATTTCCACCCAGTCGTCTTCGAGCACGCCCAGGCGCTTGGCGTCCTCGGGGTGAATTTCGAGCCGGTCCTCGGTGTCGTACACCGCAATGCCCGTGCGGCGCGTTTGCGTGCCTACGTTGTATTGCTCGAGCTTGCGGCCCGTGGTCAGCTCAAACGGGTATTCCTCATTCAGCTCGTCGCCCGGCGGGTGATATTCCAGCGGGTGCAGTTTAATGAGGCCGTCCGCGTGCATTGATTTTTCCATGTGCAGGCGGCGCGAGCCCTCATGGTTCGCATCCCAGATCGGCCACTGCATGCCTTCGCTCGCATCCAGGCGCTCGAACGTCACGCCCGCCCACACCTTCGTGACCTTGGCGATCTCGTGCACAATGCTCGCCGGCGTGTAGTTCCACTGCGCGCCCATTGCGTTGGCGACCAGCTGGATGATCTCGAAATCGCTCTTGCACTCGCCCGGCGGTTCCACAGCCTTGCGAATGCGCTGCACGCGCCGCTCGGCATTCGTGAACGTGCCCTCTTTCTCGAGGAAGCTCGCCGCCGGGAAAATCACGTGCGCCTTTTTGTTCGTTTCGTTCAGGAACAGGTCCTGGCCGACCACAAACTCCGCCGCATCCAGCGCGGCTTCGACGTGATTGCTGTCCGGGTCGCTCTGGAGAATGTCCTCACCCACAATCCACAGGAATTTGAGTTTGCCCTCCACGGCCGCGTCAAACATCTCGGGCAGCTTGAGGCCGACGTCGGTGGGCAGATCGACGCCCCAGACTTTCTTGTACAGCTCGCGCACGATGGGGTCGGTGTGCTTCTGGTACTCAGTCACCACTTGCGGCAAAGCACCCATGTCCGATGAACCCTGCACGTTGTTCTGGCCGCGCATGGGAATCACGGCGGCACCCGGCTTGCCCACGTTGCCCGTGAGCGTGGCTAGGTTGGCGATGCTCAGCACGCCATCGCTTCCGTGCGAGTGTTCAGTGACGCCCAGGCCGTAGTGAATCACGCTAAGGCCGCGCGTGCCGCCATAGATGCGGGCGGCCTGGCGAATCAGTTCAGGCTCGACGCCGGTGATGGCCGTGACGTTTTCGGGCGCGTATTTTTCAAGCACAGCCGCGAGCTGCTCAAAACCCTTAGTGCGCTTGGCGACGAACTCCTTATCGACGAAGCCCTCTTTCAGGCAGACGTGCGCGATCGCGTTCATGATTGCCACGTTGCCGCCCGGGCGCACGGGCAGGTGAATATCGGCCTCGCGCGCGGTTTGCGTGCGGCGCGGGTCGATCACAATCATCTTGGCGCCGCGGCGCGCGGCTTGGCGAATGCGGTCACCGAGAATCGGGTGCGCCTCGGTGGGGTTGCTGCCGATGACCAGAATGGCCTGGGCCAGCTCGATGTCTTCGTAGCCGCCCGTGCCCGCACTTTCGCCAAAGGCCTCGCGCAGGCCATAGGCGGTGGGGGAGTGGCAAACGCGCGAGCAGTTATCGACGTTGTTAGTGCCAAAGAACGTGCGCACAAATTTCTGGAACAGGTAGTTCTCTTCGTTAGCCGCGCGCGAGGATGAAATGCCCGCGCAGGCGCTTGCGCCATACTTGTCTTTGATGCGGCGCAGGTTGCGCACGACCATGGAGATCGCCTCATCCCACGTGGCGCGGCGGAAGGGCTCATTGCGAGATTCGCGCACCAGCGGGTGCAGCAGGCGTTCCTTGTGGCGGCCGTAGGAGTAAGCGTAGCGGCCCTTGACGCACAGATGGCCGTAGTTGACGGGCGACTTATCGTTGCCGCGGATGCTGACGACTTCATTCGTGGCGGTCTGCACGCGCGCAATCATGGAGCAGCCCGTGCCGCAATACGCGCAGGTCGTCTTGACCTCTTTGTCCCACGTGCCTTTTTCGAGCAGCGTTTTGTCCTCGAGCGCGCCCGTCGGGCACTGCTGCACGCACTGGCCGCAGCTAACGCAGGTCGAATCCAGATAGCTCGTGTTGTAGTCATTGGCGATGAAGGCCGAGAAGCCGCGTCCCGCCATAGTGAGCACATCTTCGCCCTGAACTTCGGAGCAGCCGCGAATGCAGCGGAAACAGTTGATGCACTTGTCGTCGTCAAACGCGATGAACGGGTGCGAGATATCAACGCGTTTCTGGCTCATCGCACCCTTGAAGCGCGACTCGGTTGCGCCCGAGTGCTCGCACACAGAGAGCAAATCGTTATTGCGCGGCTGGGTGTGCTCGCCGGGCTTGAGGTCGGCGGGGTGATCGCTCAGCAATAGCTCGCACACCACCTTGCGCACACTCTTCACGCGCGCATTCTCGGTATCCACGACCATGCCGTCCGTCGCGGGATAAGTGCAGGTCGATTGCAGATTCTTGACGCCGGCAATCTCGCCAATGCAGGTGCGGCAAGCGCCAATCGGTTTGAGGCGGTCTTCATGGCACAGGGTAGGAATGAAAACGCCGCCCTTGCGAGCGACGTTTAATATGGTGTCACCCTTCTCGCCGGTGCAGACTTTGCCATTGATGGTCAGCTTGATCGCTTCAGCCATGGTTGCTCCCGCCAAAGTGGAGTACTGAACTCCGGATTGTACCCCAAGCCGCCCAATGAGCAACATGAGGCTGTGACGGGCCAAGAGAACCTCAATCCATCCAGTTGAAGAAGACGTCAAAGACCGCAAAACGGGGATTGTCAGTGAGCTTCAGATTGGTTGCGATCTCCGCGTCAAAGTCCAAATCGGTCGCCAGCGTTGCCCGATCCAGAATCTTCAGACCATGGGCTTGAAACATACGAGTCACTGCAACGGTGTTTTTGGGCCACCAGTAGGCCGGTACAGATCCGAGCCGCTCTTTGCTCAGGAATCCTGACGAGCCGCCGCGACATTTGCCGCCTTGGTAGGTCGTAGACTCAGTGTCCATACCGAAGGCGAAGACCGGCGCTTCTCTACTCAAAAGGAAGCGAACGCCTTCATAGATGTGGTCCTCCAGATCAACGGTTTTCTTCACACCCTTGACGACTTCTGAAATCTTGCGGGATTGAATTTTAAGAGCTTTCTTCCGGAACAAGAAAACGTCCGCGAAGCTCGCATACCCGCTGCCATAGCTTTCGTAATCGCTTCGGGCCAGCAAGCCAAACTTGGTGCTGACGTTTTCAACGACAGAATTATGAAATTGATCAATTGCTTCGCCCGTTACGTCCGCCTTCATTCGGTCGATATCAGAGAGTCTAGTCGGTAGATTCAGAGGTGGCGGATCAAAAGGCGGAAAGAAGGGCGACCCCAACGCGACAATGAGTTCACGTATTTTGAGATGCGAGAACGGGTTCATGGGTCAAGGTCTTCCTGCAGATGGTTTTCCAAATGTCAATCCCGGCGCGCCAGCTTACGCGCAGGTAACACGACCTGCATCCGTAGACACTGCATGAGTTGCCCTCAGATTGGCAAGCAGAAAAGGCGTTCTAAATCAGGTGCGTTCGCGCCGCCACGCTGCGTGCGTTTTGGGAGCGACCTAAGGTAAATGTTCTTGCGAGCTTGAAGTCCTAGTGGCCGGTCTGCCTTGAATCTTCGAGGGCCAGCGGCGCGGCTGACAACCAGCGGCATACAACTGTGAGGGGCCGTTCCGCACACGCCCTAGCCCGCTGACTGCCGGGCAGGTGCGGTCGTTCGGTTGATTCCAGACGCGAGTCAAACGGTGGAAGCAATGCCGCGCCGGATGAATTCGCGTGCGAGGTGCGCGAGCTGGGGGTTTGTGGCAATGGCGGCGAGCCTTGCGGCCGCGTCGTCGGCCTTGGGGTGACGTGCATCGATCATCTCGCCCAGCAGCCGGCAGAGCAGCTCGTGGGCTTCATCCCGGGAGTCCTGGGGCCTGACTTCTCCGCCTCCTCCTGCAATGACCCACCACGCGCCGCGCTTTTCAACGCGCGCCTGGCTGAAATCGTCGATATCGGTCTCGGTTTCCATGATCGTGCTCCCATCAGATCGAGCCCGGTCAAATATTTGACGCGCCTGCGCCGGGAAATATTTGCCCGCCTTGACACTTTTGCGCGCCCGCCTATCCTTGGGTCGTCATTACCGGAGGCGATTTATGGCCATTGTCCTTGTGAGCACGAGAGCCTAGCCACCGGTCTGCCTTGCACTTTCAAGGGCCAGCCGCGCGGCTGGCCCTTCTGCTTTTCCAATCACGTCAACTCGAACACAGGAGGGCACTCATGCGTGTCATTTCGTTTTCGCATTTCAATTCAACTTATCGGCGCCGATGCGCCAACTTTGGAAATCACAAGCCATGTCCATTTCAGATGAAGTGCAGCCGCACGTCGATTTTCTCATCGGCATCCGGCTGATTACCGAAGTGTTGCATCCCGTCAAATCCGGCAAGGAGGCGACGGTTTATGTGTGCCGCGCGCACCCGGAAACGGGCCGCGAGTATTTTGCGCTCAAGGTTTACAAGGCCCTGGAGAAACGCAGTTTTCGCAATGACTCGACATATCAGGAAGCGCGGCTGTATCGCAACAACCGCGTCACTCGGGCGTATGAGAACAAGTCGGAGTTCGGCCAGAACGTGCAGTTCGGGCTTTGGGTCGGCACCGAGTTCGAGATGATGAACAACCTGTTCGAGGCGGGGGTGTATGTGCCCGAGCCCGTTAAACAGGTGGGACCGACGATTCTCATGGAGTTCTACGGGCGAGAAGGTGCGGCCGCGACACTGCTGCAAAACGCGAAGTTGACTGAAAAACAGGCCCGCGAAGTGTGGGCGCTCATTAAAGCCAACATCGAAATGATGCTGGGCGCAAACGTGGTGCACGGGGACTTGTCGCCCTACAACATCCTCGTGGATTGCCAGAACGAATCCGATCCCGTGCGCATCATCGACTTTCCGCAAGCCGTGGACGTAAGGTTCAACCCCAACGCCCGCGATTTGCTCGAAAGAGACGTACGCAACACGCTCGGCTTCTTCAACAAGCTGGGAGTGCGTGAAAACCCTGCCTGGCTCGCGCGGGATCTGTGGCGAAGATGGCAGCGTGCGGAGTTGTAGGGTCGGCCAAACGGAGAGGGCTTGCAAATGAGAATCATTCTCATTATGCTGCCCTCTCCGGAGGCGACCATGGTCCAACTTGCTCCCAACGTTCAAACAAAGCGCGGCTTGCTCGTGATTGCCCCTGATGGCGAAAATTGCTGGCGCGATAAAGTGCTGCGCGTGCTTGAGCCGCTGCGCGTCGATTGCCTCGTCGAGGTCGCCTTTACCGCCGGATGTTCGCGCGTAATTGGCCTTGCGTTGGCCCGTCTTCATGAACGGGGCGCAAGCCGCGTCAGTTTAGTGCGCATGTTCGTGCATGACCGGCCCGGAATCTGCGCCGGCGTGGCCACGCGCTGCACGCTTTCAGATCTTGAAGCCTGCACCCCATGCCGCGCATTTGGCCGCGGTTTCACGCTCATGCCCGTGGCTTGCTTGGGCGAATAGGGCTGCCAAAACGGCACCTGGGTGGCGTAGATCGGCTCTAAATCAACGCTGGCACGGGCGTTGCACTGTGTAACTCGTACACGCCGGAGACCGCCAATGCGCCTCGATAAGCTCACCGTCAAAACCCAGGAAGCCGTGCAGGCGGCTCTCGATACTGCCACGCGCCAGGGCAATCAGGCGCTGGAGCCGGAGCATCTTCTGCTTGCCCTCGTGCAGCAGGATGACGGCGTGGTGCGCCCGCTTTTGCAAAAACTGGGCGCCGCGCCCGATCGCGTGGCGAGCGAGCTCGAAGCCGCGATTCGCACGTTCAGCAAAGTCACCGGCGGCGGGCAGCCCTATGCCAGCAATGATTTCAATAAGGTACTTCAGAAGGCGTTCGATGAAGCGGGCAAACTAAAGGACGAGTATGTCTCCGGCGATCACATTGCGCTTGCGATTCTGGATCACGGCAAGGGCGGCGCCTTTGCGGCCCTGAAAAACGCGGGCGCTGATCGCAACCGTTTGCTCGCGGCCCTCAAAGAAGTCCGCGGCACGCAGAAAGTCAGCGATCCCGAAGCCGAATCGAAATACAAAACGCTCGAGAAATTCACGCGCGACCTCACCGCCGATGCGCGCAACGGCAAGCTCGATCCCGTGATCGGCCGCAACGAAGAAATCCGCCGCGTGCTGCAAGTGCTCTCGCGCCGCACCAAGAACAACCCCGTGCTGATTGGCGAGCCGGGCACCGGCAAGACCGCCATCGTCGAAGGCCTCGCCCGCCGCATCATCGAAGACGACGTGCCCGAAGGTCTCAAGGGCAAGCGCGTGCTCTCGCTTGATCTGGGCGCGCTCATGGCCGGCACCAAGTTTCGCGGCGAGTTCGAGGAACGCCTCAAGGGCATTCTCAAAGAAATCGAGCAGAGCGAAGGCCAAATCATTCTGTTTATCGACGAATTGCACACGATTGTCGGCGCGGGCAAATCCGAGGGCTCCTCGGATGCCGGCAACTTGCTGAAACCGGCGCTGGCGCGTGGCACGCTGCGCTGTGTGGGCGCCACCACGCTCGATGAATACCGCAAGCACGTCGAAAAGGACAAAGCACTCGAACGCCGCTTCCAGCCTGTGTTCGTGGGTGAGCCCACGGTCGAAGACACGATTGCGATTTTGCGCGGCCTCAAGGAACGCTACGAAGTGCACCACGGCGTGCGCATCGCCGACGGCGCCATCGTGGCCGCCGCGACGCTCAGCAACCGCTACATCGCCGACCGCTTCCTGCCCGACAAAGCCATCGATCTGATGGACGAAGCGGCTAGCCGCGTGCGCATGGAGATTGATTCGCTGCCGCAGGAGCTGGACGTAATGGAGCGCGATATGCGCCGCCTCGAGATCGAAAAAGTCGCGCTGAAAAAGGAAAGCGACCGCGCCAGCAAGGATCGCCTCGCCACGCTGGAGAAAGAACTGGCGGAGTTGAAAGAGAAACACGCCAAGGCCAAGGCGCAGTGGCAATCGGAGAAAGACGTCATCGGCGGCACGCGCAAGCTGAAGGAAGAAATCGAGCAGCTCAAAACGCAGGCGGAAAAACTCGAACGCGAGGGCGATTTGGGCCAGGTCGCGAAGATCCGTTACGGGGATATTCCGGCCAAGGAAAAAGAGTTCGCGACTGCGCAGGCCAAGCTCGCGCAGGTGCAGAAGACTTCGAAAATGCTGCACGAAGAAGTGACGGCGGACGAAATCGCCGAAGTGGTCAGCAAGTGGACCGGCATCCCGGTCAGCAAAATGCTCGAGAGCGAGAAGCAGAAGCTGCTCAAACTCGAAGAGCACCTGCACAAGAGAATCGTCGGCCAGGATGAGGCGGTGAAGGCGGTCGCAAACGCCGTGCGCCGCGCGCGCTCAGGTCTGCAAGACCCCAACCGGCCGACGGGCTCGTTCATTTTCCTGGGCCCCACGGGTGTCGGCAAAACCGAACTCGCGCGCGCGCTGGCGGAATTCCTGTTCGATGACGAAGAAGCCCTCGTGCGCATCGACATGAGCGAGTACATGGAAAAGCACGCCGTAGCGCGGCTAATCGGAGCCCCGCCCGGCTACGTGGGATACGAGGAAGGCGGGCAATTGACGGAAGCCGTGCGCCGCCGGCCCTACAGCGTGGTGCTCTTCGACGAAATCGAAAAGGCCCACCAGGACGTGTTCAACGTGCTCTTGCAGCTCCTCGACGATGGAAGGCTCACCGATAGCCAGGGCCGCACCGTCGATTTCCGCAACACTGTCGTGATCATGACCAGCAACATCGCCAGCCATTTGATTCTGGAAATGTCCGAAGGCGACGAAATGGGCGTCGAAGACGCGGTCATGAACGAACTGCGCAAGCAGTTCAGGCCGGAGTTCCTCAACCGAATCGACGACATCGTGATGTTCAAGCGACTCGACAAGAAGCAGGTGCGCAGCATCGTAGGCCTGCAACTCAACCGCCTGCGCAAGCTGCTCGATGAAAAGAAGCTCTTGTTGAAAGTCAGCGAAAAAGCCATGGACGCCATGGCCGACGAAGGCTACGACCCGCAACTGGGAGCCAGGCCCGTCAAGCGAGTCATCCAGCAGAAATTGCAAAACGCGCTGGCCATGAAACTGCTCGAGGGAACCTTCACCGAAGGCGACACCGTAGTAGTAGAAGCCCACGAAGGCGCGCTGACGTTCAAGAAGGGGTGACGCGCTGGTGGCAACGCCGCGTAACGAGCCGCGAACGTCAGTGAGCGGTCCGGAGTACGCGAGCTTCGCGAACAGATTTCGGAACCTTCATTTCGGAGATATCGTATGCCCCGTGCGCTTATCGACTTCATTTTGGAATCTGGAGAGCATGGAGCGCTTCTTGCAGAGCTCACTGATAATTGTTCTCAGGACATTCGCATCGCTTCTCCGTTCGTTACAGATAGAGCACTCTTGCCCCGGTCACGGGCCAGACACACGCGCCTGATTACAACTTTGAATCCGTGGGACATCGCGTGTGGTTCAACGCGACCAGATGTATTGCGTGAGTTGCAAAACTCGGGAGTAGATGTCCGCATCTATTCCAAGGGCCGGCTTCATGCCAAGGTTTACGTCTTTGCCGCGGCGAATGCGGTTATCACTTCAGCAAATTTCACTCGAGCTGCGTTGTCAATCAACCTCGAAGCAGGGGTCGCCATCACGGGAACTCCGTGTCTTATGCTCGCAAAGTGGTTCGATCAAATCTGGGACGACTCTACGCCACTTGGCGAGACCGCACTCAAGGACGCTGAAGGAAAAGCTCTTCGCTTGAAACGCAGGAATCCGGATGCAGGCCGAGCACAAAGTTCAGCAAGCTCCATTGACGCGGGAACCAGAAGCACGACGAGGAAAGCAAAAATTTACATTTGCAACACGAACCTACAGGCAAGTCGAGGGTCGGAGTGCGAGAGAAAAATGCTTGATAAAGGCTACGCCGCTGGCTGGTACAACTTTAGCGGCAGGAAGACTATTGAGCATGTGCCTGTAGGTTCCAAAGTGCTCATGTATTCAAATCGAGCAAAGGGGTTCGTCGGCCTCGGCATCACGACTGCGCCACCGGAGAAACTGAAGCTCTCCAATCCGAACTGCCTTGTTGGATTTGGTCGAGAGCCCGAACACTTTGAAAGGCGAGTTAAGCTGCGTTGGCACGCTCTTGTTGAGGACAGGCAGCGGTTTTCAATTGACGGAGTTCTTGGAGGCCAAGGCACATTCTTCGAAGTTAGAAGTGGCAAAATGGCTCAGCGGGCCGCCAAGGCGATCAGGTATTTGGAGAGTCGGGGCGTGATCCGCAAAGTTAGCCCCTCCCGGATCGCTCACTGACGTTCGCGGCTCGTTGGCGTTAACATGCCCGCCATGGCCACGGTACTCGCCTATTTTCTCACGTTCACATGTTACGGCACCTGGAAGCACGGCGACGAGCGCGGTTCTGTTGACAAGGAACACAACGAGTTCGGGCAGGAGTATTGCAAACCGAGCCTCACCCGCGAGCGCGTGCATTCCAACAAGCTACAACATGAGCCTGTCCTGATCGACGCGGCCACGCGGGGCGTAATCGAGACCGCGATACGCGAAGTGTGTGAACACCGAGGCTGGAAACTCTATGCGATCAACGTGCGCACCAACCACGTGCATGTCGTTGTATGGAGCAATATCGACCCTGAGCGAACGATGAGCAGTTTCAAGGCATGGGCCACGCGGCGTATGCGCGAGGCCGGCTTGATTGGCAAAGACTCGAAATTCTGGACACGCCATGGAAGCACGCGATGGGTGAACACGCCGAAGGGATTGGATGCGGTTTGCTCGTACACGCGAGACGGGCAAGGCGGTGAGTTGCCGAAGGACCTGTAACGAATATGCCACGTCAACTCGGACCGCTCACTGACGTTCGCGGCTCGTTACGCGGACTTTTTTGCCTGCGAGCGAGAACGAGCGAAGCCAACGCCTGCAAGGCATGATGCATTTTCCGTTTGCTACCCCGGAGAAACGACATGGGTGCATGGGGTGAGCTTGCTTTTGGCCCTGAAAAGGGCCGTGCGCCAATAGCCGGGGGGCGACCGAAGGGAGCGTGCCTGCGAAATGCACCGCATTTCGCAGGAGGAGGGAACCCCCGGATTCTCGGTCAACAATTCCCAAGCCCCGAAGGGGCGACCGGATTTTTCCCGCACTGACGGCCGCACCTACAGGGCTTGAATTCATATCGCCATGCTTCCGGGGGTTACCCGACTTCGCCCGGTGGGCTTCGTCGGGCTGGCACTCCCGGCTATTAGCGCCCGGCCCCTTCGGGGCGAATTACATGGCGGCCTTTGCGGCCTTGACGCGAGACTCTTTCCTGTTGCTCACGCGGAGAAACGGCATGGGTGTTTGGGGTGAGCTTGCTTTTGACAATGACACAGCCTGCGCTTGGGCAGCGTAACGAGCCGCTCGGCCCGAAGGCCGAGCGTGAACGAAGCGGCGGCGGCAAAGCCGCCGGCGAATGCCCTTGAGTAAAGCTGGCAGGGGTGCTTGGACTCGAACCAAGAACCTGCAAACAGCCCTGCGGGCTGTTTGCTCAGCGTAGTAGCTCGGCCCGAAGGCCGAGCGTGAACGAAGCGGCGGCGGCAAAGCCGCCGGCGAATGCCCTTGAGTAAAGCTGGCAGGGGTGCTTGGACTCGAACCAAGAACCTTCCGATTAACAGTCGGACGCTCTACCAATTAAGCTACACCCCTGTGCTGCACTGCCTGCAAAACAATCGCGCCCCGCTTTCGCGGGGCGCGTTCGGTTTGGTCAAAACCGCCTGCGTCACGCGAGAAGCGTGTCGTTATTCAGGCGATTATTCTTCACGAGCTTCATGTTCATCTCCAAGGCGCTTTACAAGTAACTTTGTGCGCGCCATCGTCAACGGCCAATAAGCAAAATTACTCCTGCGGCGGCGGCAGCGGCTTGGGCAGCGGCACGGAGCAGCGCGTCTGCCTTTTCTTGTGCTGGGTGTTGAGGCGTTGGGTGGGCCGGTTGGATGAAGCCTCGCCGATCATGGGCGCGCCGCGATCGGGCGCTTCGTAGGGCATGGAGGTGGGAACGCTGGAGTTGCGCGCTTCGCGCGGCATCATGGAGGGGCGGCTGACGACCACTTCGGGCTCCTTCTGCATCAGGAAACCGACCGCTGCGAGAAACAGACTGAGGCCAGCTGCCATGAAAAGCGTGAGAGCAGGGCTGCCCAGTTCAAGGCTTGGGGTGGCATCGATGTAATAGGTGTAGCCGCCCAATCCGCCTGCGGCGAGCGCGACGACAATCAAGCCGTAGCGCAATCCAATAGACATCTGCATAGAGCCTCCCGCACGTTGGACATCGCTTCGTTGCTCTCCTTGTCCAGGGGTGCTCAATTGGCGACGCTGAGTACTCCTCTGGGGTAATCATAGCCCATAATGGGGCCGGCTGGTGTTCAAATCGCTTGTGTTCATTGCAACGGCGGCTGTCTTGGTGGCAACGGTTTGCGTGGCGGAAGCGGCGCGCGCGGAGGCAGGGGCGCGGGTTTGGGCGCCATGGGATTAGGGTAGGCAAGGCCCTGCACAGGCGGTTGCTGAGGTGCAAAGTGGTTTGGCGGCAGGGGCACTCTTGCTGGCGCCGCCGGATAACCAGAACGCGCGAGCGGAACATAGGGCGCGGGTTTTGGCGAGCCGCCGAAAACAAACGTGGCGGCCGTGCCCGCGA
The DNA here is from genome assembly GCA_020845475.1 of Planctomycetota bacterium. GTDB lineage: Bacteria > Planctomycetota > UBA8742 > UBA2392 > UBA2392 > UBA2392. Next base: position 75,067 of record JADLFN010000016.1, on the reverse strand, counting down.
GAAGCGCGACGCCCAGAATCAAAAGCAGAAATCCCATTCCGCTCTTGGGCTCTTCGTTCTGGTCAATGATCACGAAGTTCGGATCGAGCTGGCCCTTGGCCGCTTCATTGAGCAGCTTGCGATACTCGCTGCTTTCACTCAGGCCTGATAGCACAAGCCCGCGGACGGTGGACTTGGAGACCATGCGCGACTCATTCTGCACGCACCATTGTTCCCACTTCTCGTTCTCCATTTCGCTTGCGCCCACGCCTTCCTTGGCCAGCGCGATCGACGTCGGGTCATTGCACTTGAGGAAGGCCACGATGTTGCCTTCGTCTTCCGTGCCCTGGTAAAGGGCGGTGTAGTACTCGCGCTTGGTGATGGAGCCGCGCTTCTTCGTGTAGCGGTCTTCCTGCTGCTCGTAGATTTCGACCGAGGCGCGGTAGTCCACCCAGGTATCGGTCAATTCGAGCCACTTGGCATCAGGGCGCTGCCGGCAATACTCGCCGTAACTGAGCGAAGTCGGCGTGGTATTGGTCAGCGCTGTATAGGTGTGATGCGCGCCAAACACAAACGCGGCTATGCCGCCAACGAGCATGAAAAGCCGAAGCCGCCAAATCAGCAACATGGTGAACTCCGCAAACGCACGAAAGGGGAATTACGCCTTGGGCGCAATCATATGCGCGAAGGCGGGCGGGGAAAACGGAAAGGACGTGTGAATGTTCAGGCTTCTTTAAGTGCCTTTATCAGGTCTTCGCAGGCCTTGCGGCCGTCGGCGTAAACCATGCGCACGTTCTCTTTTTCGAAAAGTTCGTTCTTCACGCCGGCAAAACCTGCACCCAGAGAGCGCTTGATTACGAACACGCTGCGGGCTTCTTCGACGTTCAGCACGGGCATGCCGTAGAGCGGCGAGCTCTTGTTGTCCTTGGCCGCCGGGTTCACCACGTCATTGGCGCCGATCACAATCGCGACGTCCGTGTTCTTGAAGTCGCTGTTGATCGCGTCCATTTCGAACAACTGGTCGTAGGGCACGTTGGCCTCGGCCAGCAGCACGTTCATGTGGCCGGGCATGCGGCCCGCGACCGGGTGAATGGCGTAGCGCACCTTGCAGCCGCGCGCGATCAGGAAGTCAGCCAGTTCGCGCACGGCATGTTGGGCCTGGGCCACGGCCATGCCGTAGCCGGGCACCATGATGCAGGATTGCGCGTCGGCCAGCACCATGGCGGCTTCTTCGGCGTCGGCGGATTTGACGTTCTTGTAGCCTTCATCCTTTTTGGCCGCGCTGTCGTCGATGGCGCCAAAGCCGCCGAAGATCACATTGACCAGCGAGCGGTTCATGGCCTTGCACATGATCATGGTGAGGATGATGCCCGAGGCGCCCACGAGCGAGCCGGCCACGACGAGCACGGGCGAATTAATCGTGAAGCCCGAAAGTGCGGCCGCCACGCCCGAATAGCTGTTGAGCAGCGAAATCACCACGGGCATATCGCCGCCGCCAATGGCCAGCACGAGCATTATGCCCAGCAGAAGCGCCATGATCGTGACGAGAATGATGGCCAGAATGCCAAAGGCCTTGCCGCCCGCGACCCAGACCATGCACACGCCCAAGGTCATGGCGCCCAAAAACAACAACGCGTTGATGATGTGCCGTCCTGGAAGCAGGAGCGGGTCGCTCAATTTCAATTTCTTGTTGGTCCAGCCCAGAACTTTCGTGTTGACCCATTCGCTCAGCTTGGCAAAGGCCACGATTGAGCCGGTGAATGTTATCGCGCCCACGATCACCGTAAGCACCATGTTGATGCCGTTGAACCAGCCCACGCCCGGCGTGTCGGCCAGCGTATAGGCCACTCCCTGCGTGGTGTCCATTTCCGGCGCGGCCATCGCAAATGCGGCAATGCCCACGAGCATGGAAGCAAAGCCGCCCGAGCCGTTGAGCAGGCCCACCAACTCGGGCATTTGCGTCATCTTGACCCAAAGGGCGGCAGTGAGTCCGACAATGGCACCCAGGCTCAGGCCGATGGTGATCCAGAGCCAGTTGAAATCCTGGACGCTTTCCACGCCGACGCTATCGATGTACCCATCATGGTTTGAGTCGATCTCATCGAACTCGCGATTCGCATCTCGAAGCGGGTCGCGGAAGTGCGAGACATATTCCTCCCGGCTCACTTTGCCGTCTCGGTTCGTATCCAGGGATTGAACGAATTCCGGTTCCACTTCCGGGTCCAGCTGCATCTGCTCAATGAACTGGCCGGCGATGGCCAGGAACATGGCGCCCACGGCAAGCCAGTTGCCCGAGCGCGCAGTCTTGACCTTGCCCATGCGCATGATGGCGAGCATGAACAGGATCACGGACGTGATGTACATCAGATGGGCGCCGACTTCCCAGTAACCGGCATTTTCAAGAAAGGCGAGGAACATGGCATTGGCTCACGGGTCAGGTTCGTTGGAAAACGCGCGTCGTTCCTAGTCCTTCTTCCTGAACATCAAGAGCATGCGCTCGGTAACGGCAAAGCCGCCCACGACGTTGATCATGGCGAACACAGCCGCGATCATGCCCAGCACGGTGGCGAACACCACGTGTGCGGGCGGTTTCTCGCCCCAATAAGGCGTGGCCAGCACAATGCAGCCGAGCACGGTGATGCCGGAGATCGCGTTGCTTCCCGACATCAGCGGCGTGTGCAAGGTCGGCGGCACTTTCGAGATGAGCTGAAAGCCCGCAAAGCACGCCAGCACAAAGACGTAAACCTGCATCAGGATGAATCCGGTACTCATTTTTTCCTCGCTGACTGAGTACAGCAACTGCTACACGAAGCGCTCAAAGGGCACGAAGACACAAAGAAAAACAGTGCTATTCTTCGGTGTCCAGCACTCGTTTGACTCCTTCTTTCATCATGGCGCCGTTGAAGTTCAACAACAGCCCCAGCGGTTCTTTGAGATGGCGCATGTAGTACAGCGTTTGCAGGCGGTCGCGACGAGCAAGCTCATCGACTGACTTCCCTTCAACAACCAGACGCTTGCTTACAACCAGATCCATGCGCCCCTGTCCCACAGTCAGACCCTTGAACCGGATTTCAAAGCTCACCTCGCGATCAAAGGGGATGCCTCGCAAGCTCAACTCGTGGCACAGCGCGTTCATGTAAACGGATTCCTTCAATCCGGGACCCAGATGTCTGTGCACTTCAATTGCGGCACCGATAACTTGCTTGGCCAGATTCTCCAACGCGTCATCAACTCGAACAACTTTGCCTTTCTTCGCGGCTTCGTGAGCTTCGTGGTCTTAGTGCATGTCGTTGCCTTTACGACTTTGGTGCGACCGGCGCAGCGGAAGCAGGCGCTTCGGTCTTGGGCGGCTCAACGGGCGCGGGTGTTGCCAGTGGCGGCAGTTTCAGGGCTTCACGCACTTTGGGGTGCAGGACTTCGCCATTGTGCGTGATCAGAGCGCCGGGGTAGGCCTGGCCGTCCTTGGTTTTGCCGCCGCCCACGATGTCGTCGCTCAGATCCCAGCCGAACACGCCCTTCTTCGTTGCGTCGCTCAGCACGTTCTGCACGTTCTTGGCGTACTGGTCGCTGGCGTGCACCGCAACGGTGTTAGCCAATTCGAGTTCACCCACAATCGTGATGCCATGCTTCACGACCGTTTTGCCGCTTTCGGTCAGCTCGCAGTTGCCGCCGCGCTGCGCGGCGAGATCGACGATCACGCTGCCGGGCCGCATGGCCTGCACGACGTCCGCAGCGATCAGCTTGGGCGCGGGGCGATAGGGAATCAGCGCCGTGGTGATGATGGCGTCGGCCGCGATCAGGTGCGCGCGCAGCACCTCGGCCTGCTTACGTTTGAACTCTTCGCTCTGCTCTTTGGCGTAGCCGCCTACAGCAGTGAGGCTCTCGTCCGACTTGACCTCGATGTAGGTGGCGCCCAGCGATTGCACCTGCTCCTTGACTTCCGGGCGCACGTCGGAGACTTCCACAATCGCGCCCAGGCGCTTGGCGGTGGCAATCGCCTGCAGGCCCGCCACGCCCGCGCCGATGATCACGACCTTGGCCGGGCGTATCGTGCCCGCCGCCGTCATCTGCATGGGGAAAATCTTCGCCAGGTGAAGCGCGGCCAGGATCACCGCCTTGTAACCCGCGAGGCTGGCCTGGCTGGTGAGCGCATCGTCTTTCTGTGCGCGCGTGGTGCGCGGCACGGCATCCATCGCGAAGGCCGAAATCTTGCGCTCGGCCAGCAGCTTGACGATCTCGAGGTTGTCAAAGGCCCAGAGGAACGAAACTACGCTCGCGCCCTGTTTCATCTGGCTGATCTGTGAGGCCATGGGCACGTTGAGCTGCACGACGATATCGGCCGTGCCCCAGCCCTTCTGGGGCTCGGGCTCGAGCAAGGCACCGGCTTCGACGTACTCGCGATCGGCATAGAAAGCGCCCTCGCCCGCGCCCGTCTGCACGCTGACGCTGTGTCCTTCTTTGACGAGTTTCTTCACAGTATCCGGCGTCGCGGCTACGCGCTTTTCGCCGGGCGGGTGTTCCTTGGGAAAGAAGATCGCTGCCATGGGGGCTCCAAAACCAGACACGCCCACAATTGCGGGCGTGTCAGCTATAAACCACGGATGACTAAGGCTCAAGCGCGAATCATCACACCAGTTCGATCATCTTGCCTTGCGGGTGTTTCAAGAGGCGGTCGAGCCACATGTTGGTGATCTTTTCCTGCAGGCTGTTGATGCGCAGGCGGCTGTTGAGATTGGCGAAATCGACTTTGTCCAGCTCCTGGTCCTGATTGAAGCACGAGAACACCGGCGCCGTTTCTTTGCCCGTGACCGGATCAACGTGCTTCTGCAGACATTGCGCGCAGATTTCCTTCATCATGCACTGCATGGTCGAGTTGATTGAGCCGATCGCGACGTGGCCTTCTTTGAGGAAGGGCTTCATCACGCCATGCCGCGCGTCTTTGACGGCGGCCATCATGCGATCGGAGCCAATGGCGATGATGCGGTCGATCTTTTTCGTATCGAACAGGCGTTCGCCCAGTTTGCCTTCGGCGTAGTTGCAGAACGACTGCACGATGTTGCCCACGAACGTCAGGTCCTGCTTGCGGCGCGGCTTGATGCCGGGCGCGACATCGACGCTCCAGACGACCTGGTCGGTGCTGCGCTCAACTTCATCCTGCTTGTAGAGGTCTTGCGGTTTCTTGTAGCCCGCGAAGTAGAGCACTTTGTTCCCGGCGTTCTTCATCGCCTGGGCGATGCTGAACAGCACGGCGTTGCCCAGGCCGCCGCCGAAGAGACAAACGGTTTCGCCCTTGGGAATCTCGGTGGGTGTGCCGGTGGGGCCCATCAGCACCACGGGCTCGCCGGGTTTGAGCGCCGCCATCAGGCGCGAGCTTCCGCCCATTTCAAGTACGATCGTGCTCAGTAGGCCGGCGGCTTTGTCGACCCATGCGCCGGTGAGCGCAAGGCCTTCCGTGGCCATGCGCGTGCCATCGACGACGGGCGCGAACGTTTCGTAGTTCTGCAAACGGTAGAACTGGCCCGGCTCGAAATGCCGCGCGGCCATCGGCGCTTTGACGATCACTTCGACGATCGTGGGCGTCAGGCGCACCACTTTGTGCACCTTCGGGCGCAACTCTGCATCGAGATGAGCCTTGAGCGTGGTCCACTCGGCGTCGCGCGCGGCCTGCGCCTTGCTTGACGTGTCAAGAGCTGCGAGCTTCGGCTTGAACAGCGCGGCCACATGCGAGAAGCCGTCCTTGGCGCTGGCCATGGCCTTGACCACGTTGCCCTCGTAGAGCGGGTGGTTGTCGCCATAGATGCTGATGGTGTGGCCCTTGGCGTCGAGGTAACTCGTGAAAAACGCGCCGTCGGCCTTGCCGCCCTCGGCGGGCGTGAGCGTGATCTTGCCGCCCTCGAGTTTGGCGGTGTGAGCCTGATAAAACGAGTTGTCGGCGTCCATCTTGAACGTGCCGCTGTGCTCGCGCTCGTAAATCACGTTGGGGCTGGTGCCGGCGGCGACCATGAGCGAGCGGCAGGCAAGCGTTTTGCGCTCGCCCGTGTCGCCAAACTTGCCGTCGGGCTTGGTACCCTGAACCGCGAAGATGACTTCCTTCAGCGCGCCGTTGCCGTCAACGATTGCTTCAAGCGGGCTGAGGTGCTCGGCAAAGCCGATGCCTTCTTCGAGCGCCTTGATGATTTCCTCGTGGTTGAGGCGATAGGCGGGCGCGTCCTTCATGCCCTTGCGGTAACACAGCGTCACGCCGCCCCATTTACGCACGAGTTTGACGAAGTCGGGCTGCTCGCCTGCAGCCTTGGCACGCTCGCGCTCGGCTTTGATCTCGGTGTAATGGGCCTGGAACTCGGCGAGGATTTCTTTGTCCTCGCCCTGCAGCCACGAATCCACGCTGGCCTTGCCGTTTTCGCGGCACAGCGTCTCGTAGCGTTCAATGTGCTTCTCGACCTGCACGGGATAATAGGCGAGCAGCTCGGTGGCAGTGTCAATGCCGGTCAGGCCGCCGCCAATCACCAGCGCCGGCAGCCGCACCTGCAAATTCGCCATCGTGTCGCGCTTGGAAGCGCCCGTCAGTTGCAGCGCCATGAGGAAGTCGCTGGCCTTGCGGATGCCGCGGCACAGGTTGTTCTTGATGTTGATGATCGTCGGCTTGCCGGCGCCGGTAGCCACGGCGATGTGGTCAAAGCCCAGTTCCCAGGCATCGTCGATGGAAACCGTGCCGCCAAAGCGCGTGCCGCCGTAGAGTGCCAGCGCATCGCGGCGCATCAGCGTGATCTGCAGCAGATAGAGGAAGTTTTTGTCCCAGCGCACGGTGATGCCGTATTCGCTCACGCCGCCAAAGCCCGTGAAGATGCGCTTGTCGAGATCCTGCTCGATTTCTTCGTAACGTTTAATGGCGCGGATGCCCTTGCCGTCGTGGCCGGTGATGTCGGCGGGCGGCGGTTCGATTTTCAGGCCGTCGATCGCGGCTACGCCAAAGCCCTCGTTCATCAGGTGGTGCGAAAGCGTGTAGCCCGCGGGGCCCATGCCGACGACGAGCGTTTTCAGGCCGTTGTAGGGCAGCGCATACGGGCGCCTGCGATTGAGCGGATTGAAGCGCGTGAGCAGACCGAAGATCTCGACGCCATAATCCATGCGCAGCACGTCAATCAAGGCGCCGGTCTCGGCCTGCGGAATATTGACGGGATCCTGCGTTTGATAGATGCACGACTTCATGCAGTCGTTGCAGATGCGGTGGCCCGTGCCGGGGCACATCGGGTTGTCAATGCAGATCAGCGCCAGTGCGCCGATGCTGTCGCCTATGCGGCGCAGGGCGTGCATCTCGGAGATTTTTTCTTCGAGCGGGCAGCCCTCGAGCGAGGTTCCCACTTTGTTTGACTTGAAGCCCGTCGCGTCTTTCAGGCCTTTGCTGCAGGAGTCTTTGTCGCGGTCGTGGCAGAGAATGCAGTAGTCCACTTCGTAGGCAACTTCGCGCTCGCTGTAGCGGTTATCTGTCAGTTTGAAGCCGTCGCGGCGGCGCAGGTGCTCCTCTGGGCCATAGTGCTTCTGCGGAAATGCGGCATCCGGCTTGATGCTGTGCACCAGCTTGTCGAAGTTCATCGGCTGCGGAATCTTCAGCGTGCTCCAGCCCTTGGCGAACTTGCGGCCTTCCTCCGTGTGAAGGCAGCTCTTGAGCCACAGTTCGCAGCGCAGCGCCACGGCTTTTGCCAGCGCTTCATCGCTGTCGGCACCCGCAAACCACGCATTGCCCCTGGCCGCGTCGCGCAGCTTCTTCAGGCTTTGCTTGTGAGCATCCGTCAGCGGCACGGGCTTGGCCGCGCGCGTTGAGGCCAACACTGCATCCTCAAGCTCCGAAGCTGCGGCAACCAGTCGCAGGTAAGTCAGTTCCTCGTCGCCCTGAATACTGCCCAGGCCCAGAGCGCCAGAGATGATGGCCAGAATGCCGCGCGTGGCGCTCAGAGCCTCGGACTTTTCATCCTTCTTGAGGCGGGCGCAGCGGCGCATCACGAAGGCGCGCACGCGGCCAAGGGCGCGTTCATCGGCGGCGCGGGCAAAGAGCTTTTCGCGCTGCGCCTGCACCTTGAACAGCTCGCCCACGAAGTTGCCCAGATGCGCGGCTACGGCCACGATCAGGTTGGATTCGTCCACGGGCGAGAACGTTGCGCCGCCGCGGTACTCCTCAAAGCGGGCGCTGAGAGCGCCGTCGCGCGCCTTCAATTGTGTGCGAAATTTCGCGTCCAGTTCCGCCAGCTTGGCGGGCTTGTAGAGGTCGTGGAAGGTAAAGCCGTCGATGCCCAGTTGAAAGTCGCGCGTGTTTGCGCCCGTGCCCGAATTCATGCGCCGCTCCGGAAAGATGTAGCCGCGCCCCTGCCTTGTCCGCGGCGCGGGGATGATAGCGAGCAGGGAGTCGCTTAGCGACATTGCGCCGCGCGAGTGTGACAAATCAAGCGCTAGCAACGGCGATGTAGTTGGCCAGCGCGTAGGCGGCCATCAGGCCCCAGAAGCAGATGCGGTCGAGCTTGACCGAGGCCGCCTGCTTCTCCTTGTAAATGAAGCGCAGCGAGAAGATCGACTCCATCAGCGACACGAAGATGAAACCCACGGCAATCATGTTCACTTTGTCGGAGAGTGTGAAAACGCTCGTGGGCGGTAGCGCCGCAGAAACCACGAAGCTGCTGGCGGCGGCGGCGAAGATCGCGCCGACCCCCAGTCCAAATCGCGGGTCGAGGTCGGTGGGTTTAATCAGCAGCGCCAGGAAACCGATAACCACGGCGAGGTAGATGCTCCAGAAAAGTTTGAACAGGTAGCTCAAGCCCGGGCGAACCAGCTTAAGGCCGAATACGAAGCGCGTGTAGCGTGATTCATTGCCCGAGGGCAGCGACGTGTCGCCGTAGTTCGTTTTGTAGGAGTGGGTCAACGCCTGCGCGCTGCTGTCGCCAATGCTCCAGCCGGGCACCTCGACGGCCGGGTCGGCCATGCTGTTGGTCGCGTCGGCCACGAACTGCACGAGATGGTCCTCGTTCTGGGTTTCCTCGACTTCGATGGTGATCTCGTGGTCGTCGAGCGGGAACTTGCGCACATCAAAGAACTTCTTGATTGTGGCCGTGATACGTACGGAAGCGTAAAGCTCGTCGCCTATGTTCTTGCGCTGTTCGCCCGTTGTGGAATCAACCGAGCCGCCAATGACCTCGAAGCTCTTGAGCGGGTCGTAATCTTCGCCCTTCCAGCGAAACCAGATCCAGAAATCGACGGTGAATTCGTTGTCCACCATCGAGAGTTTCTTCACTTGGTTCACATAGATGCCAACCACCACTTTGCGCGCCTTGGGGTTGTCGGCCGCGGCCGTGACCACTTCCGGCGCCGGCGCGGCCTGGACCGCTCCCTTGGGCCACAGCGCGGCCAGTGCGCCGACGACGGCGAGCAACAGAAACAGGCCAATGCGCACAGCGGGAAGCCGGCGCGGCTTGAGAAGGTCAGTCATGGTTTGCCCTTGTGGACGCCGCGATTGTCGTTTCAGTTTTGCGGCGTTGCAACGCTACTCTTCTTCATCGCGCGGCTTGCGCCACTTCGCGCGCTTGGCGGCGCGTTCGGCTTTGGCGCGCGCGCGGCTGTCGGCTTCGTTGACAATTTCATAGGCGCGTTTGGCGATCTCGCCTTGATCGGCCAGTTTCTGAAGCACGGCATAGTCGAGTTCGTCCGGGCGCTGGCCAGGGTCGCCGCCGGCGGCCACGATCCAGGCCTCGGCCTGCTTGGCGCTTACGCCCAGCGCATTGCCCAGCGCGTTGGAGGCGCGCTTGCGGCGATGGGTAAAGAACACGTGCACAAGCTGGCGCAGACGCGCGTATGCGGCGGGATCAGGGCGTTTGCGCGGCTTGAGCTCGACGAGCGCGCTGGCCACCTTCGGGCGCGGCCAGAACACGGCGGCGGGCACTTTGCGGATGATGCGCGCATCGGCGAACTGCGCGCGTAGCAGCGAAAGAATGCCGTATTGTTCGTTGCCGGGTCGCGCGCAGAGTTTCTCTCCTACTTCGTATTGCACCATCACGACCAGGCGTTCAAAGGGCAGGTTGCTTTCCAATAGCGCCATGATGATGGGCCCAGCGGCGCTGTAGGGAAGGTTGGCCACGCACTTGAGGCGGCCCAGACGCGGCGGCTTCTGGTGCGGCACGTGGGCTTTTGCGAAATCGGATTCCTCCACGTGAAAGAGGCCGTGCGCCATGTAGGCGTACAAGAGGCCTTCAAGGGCCTGGTTAAGTTTGCCCTCGGGCGTGAGGGCATCGCCCTGCAAAAGCACAACGTTCTGGCGCTCGCCAATCATCTCCCGCGCGACTTCAAACATGCCGCGATCAAGCTCAATGGCCACGACCAGCCCGGCTTCGTCGGCCAATGCCTGTGTAAGGCCGGCCGAGCCCGGGCCGATTTCAAGCACGCAATCGCCGGCGTCAACGTCCGCGTCGCGCGCAATGGCGTGCAGCATGTTGGTATCGACGAGAAAGTTCTGGCCCATGCGCTTGCTGGGGCGAAGACCGTGGGCGGAAAGAGCAGCGCGGATTTCGGAGAGTCTTTGCACGGGAAGTGTTTAACACGAAGGAGCGAAGGAACGAAGAACTGCTTTAGCTACGGAGGATACGGAGTTCACGGAGGGAGTTGCCTTTTTTGCTTCCGCTTTAATGCCGCTTCCCGCTCGGACTCTTTCATCAAGCGGATTATCTCTTCGGAGGAAAAAGGAGATGACGGATAGCTCCCGAATGTCTTCTTCCATGCATTGGCGCACCGCCTATCCACTGCATTTTTGTCGTGCTGAGTTTCATACCAAGCAAACCATGCTTCGCGATCAGCGCCAAAATTCACTGCAAGAGCGTCGGTCAAAATCTCAAGGGCCTCATTGGCAGGAACATGTCCCACCTCCCCTTCCGAATGTTCTCCGCACGCGCAGCACACTAGTTTTTCGAATCGAGAGACCCTGCTCATGCTTTAGCTCCATATACAAAAGACTCTCCGTGAACTCCGTGTCCTCCGTGGCTAACGCCGTGCCGTTCTTCGCTCCTTCGTTCCTTCGTGTTCAAGCCGTGAGCGTTGGCAGCGCGATGTGCTGCAAAAGCAAATCCTGGAACTCCGGCTCGTCGGGCAGGGGCACGTGCACCGTGCTGCGTGCGAGTTTTTCAGCGTGGGCGCGGGCTTTGAGCGAAGCCGCGACCATGCATGCGCCGAGGCCCGCGCTGTTGCCGGCGACTTCAATTTTCTCGCGCGGCATGTCGGGGATCAGGCCAATGGCGATCGCGCTTTCGACGTCGAGGTAGCTGCCGAATCCGCCCGCGAGGATGATTTTATCCGGCTCACGACCGAACTTCTTGAGCATCAGTTCCTCGCCCGTGGCCAGCGCGGCTTTGGCCAGTTGCAGCTCGCGCACGTCTTTTTGCGTGAACACGATGTCCTGGTTTGCAAGAAAGATGACGCCATCGGGGCTCACGGCCTCGGCCTTGGGCCCCACGAGCACGACTTCGCGCATGCCTTGCGCGTTCTCGCGCGTGAAGCGGCTGTCGAGCAGCTTGCCGTCCTGGTCGCACATGCCCGCGCGCCACAGCGCCGCCAGGCAATCAATGATGCCGCTGCCGCAGATGCCCACGGGCGTTTGCCCGCCGATCGTGGTCAACACCGTGCGCGTTTTGTCGGGCAGCCACTGCACGCTGTCAATGGCGCCGCGGGAAGCGCGCATGCCGAATTGCATCTGCCCACCTTCGAAGGCCGGGCCGGTGGGGGTGGAGCCGACGAGCAGCCTTTCGCGCCCGCCGCAGACGATCTCGGCGTTGGTGCCGATGTCCATGAGCAGCGCAAGGCCGTCCAATTGGTCAAGATTCGTGGCCAGGATCGCCGCCACGTTGTCCCCGCCGATGAAACCCGCCTCGAGCGGGAAGACGTACACCTCCGCGTCGGGCACGCTTGACAGGTCAAGATCGCGGCCTTTGAGCAACTGCGGCGCGACACTCTCGGGCTCGAAGGGATGGCTGCCAAGGCGCAGCACATCCCAGCCCATGAACAGCGACTGGATCACGCTGTTGCCGCACAGTGCCACGCTGGCAATTGGGTGCCCGCCCGCTTGACGCGTCAAGAGTTCAAGCACGGCATTCACGTCTTCGCGCGCCAGCCGCTTCAGCGCAGTCGCGCCGTCTTTGTAGCGCTCGGTGTGCGAGACGCGCGTGAGGATGTCGCCGCCAAAGGGAATCTGGCTGTTCTCGCGCGAGGCCTGGGCGAAGATTTCGCCAGTTTCGAGGTCGATCAGGTAGCCCGCCAACGTGGTGCTGCCCATGTCCACGGCGGCGACGAGGGAGCCGCGCGCGAGGTCGGGGCGATCGACGGCGACCTTCTGACCCTTGAGCTGCTTGCGCACCAGCGTGCGCATCTGGTTGACGCGCGGCATGGCCTCGATGACGAGATCGCCCATGACCGCGCCGCGGCAGGCCAGGTGCAGCCCCTCGCCGCCCACGACTTCACAGGGCGCAACGGGTGCGCCTGTTGACGCGTCAACAAAGCGCGCGGGGTCGGAAACGAGCATTTTCTCCGGAAACGGGCCTTTGCACACGCGCACGCGGCATTGCTTGCAAGAGCCATTGCCGCCGCAGGAGCTGTCAATGTGCACGCCCACACGCTGCGCCAGGCGCAACAGGTTCTCACCCGGCGAAGCCTGCGCCACTTTGTCAGCGTTTTTGAACCAGACGCGATATCCCCGCATAGCGCGAGTCTAGCAGCGACGGCGATTTCGCGTTATCTGAAGCGCACGCCGACGCTGAACTTGGTGAAGAAGATGGTGTTGAAGCGGTGTTCCACCGGCAGGAAGGCCTGGCCGGAGATTTCGAAGTAGAGGCCGAGCTGGTCGGTGATATCAAAATTGGTGGAGCGGATCACGAGCTCTATGCCGTTGGTCAGGCCGCTGCGGTTGCGGAAACTCAGGCTTGAATAGGGCCGCCACAGGGCAAGCGTGACGAATCGGTAGCTTTCGTCGAGAAAAAACCACTCAAAGCCGATGCCGGCGCCCGCGCCGAACATGTAGATGTGCTCCCAGTCCACGCGCTCGCGATCTTTGATCAGGTCGAGCTTGCCGAACTGGTCGTCCTCGTAATCACTGTCATAGGCACGGATTTCAACACGCCGCCAGGCCAAAAACGCCTGGAAGTCCTGCACAAACCACAGATAGCGCCAGCGCATCGCGAACTCAAATCTCAGGTCAACCGAGATTTTCTGGATGTCGTAGGCGCCGCGGTAATTGCGGTTGAACGGCAATTTCTGCAGCGAGTGCTCCACATGCCGCGGCTCGTTCAGGATGCCGTAGGCCACATCGGCGCGGGGCATGAGGTTGATACGCCAATCGGGCGCGAAGCGGTACTCGATGCTGGTCTGGAAACCCAGCCCGAAGAAATCAAAACTCTTGGCCCAGACGCTTGACCACTGGTTGTCGAGACCGTGGATGTCCGTGACGTTGTAAGAACGCAGCGTGTAGAACACCGCATAAGTGACGCCGAATTCCTTGATGCCGGTTTCGCGGAAGCGTGAAGTCTCGCTGCCGTGGCGCGCTTCCTCGCCGCCGCCGCGGCGCTTGATCTCAAAGCGCGGCAGGTCGTCGTCCTGCGCCAATAGTGCGGGCGCGAACAGGCAGGCGATCAGGATGAAAACAGCGCGCGTCATTTCGCGGGATCTTCCCTAAAGAGGCGGGGCAGCATAGGGGGGCGGCATCATGGCCGCAAGAATGGCGTTAGCGCCATTGCGCAACAATTGTGTCCAGCGGCGCGGCACCCGCCGTTCCTTCCTTGGGCGAAAGTCCCAGCTCGCGCAGCCAGGTTGGCGATGCGCGACGGTAGATCAGCTTCACCTGAGCGTTCTCTGCGCCGGTAAGCCTGAAGTTATAGGTTTGCGGTTTGCCTGGCCACAGGCGGGTATCGCTTTCCAGGTGCTGCGCGCGCCAATAAGGTACAGCCCAGTTTGCCGCGCCGCCGCGCGCGCTTGAGGCTGCTTCGGCGGCACTCTGTCCAAAGAAGCGACGGCCAATCACGACGCCGGAGCGTACTTCGCCCTCGAGGCTTTCTTCCGGCGGCAGCATCCTGGCGCCATCGAACACTTCTGCGGCGCGCTGCCGTCCCGTTACAACGAGCACCAGCCGCTTCAGCCCGTGGCCCGATGGCAGCGCATGTCCGGCACCCGTGTTCTCGAGCGTGACATCAACGAGCAGGCTGTCGCCGTCGCGGCGCGTTTCAACGCGCATCGCAATCGCTTGTGACATCATCGAGGCGCTGTCGCTGCCGGGGAAATCGTGGCGGTGGCCCTCATGAAACGGGCGGTAACGTGTGCCGGAAATGGCGATCTCGCGCCCGTTGTTCTTGCGCTCGTCGTTGGTCACTGCGCTCGGAGGCGTGAAAAGGCTGCCGTCGGGCATGCGGATCGGCTTGGGTGCCTGCGGCGAATAAACGGGCATGTGGCAGGCCTGGCACTCCTTGTAGTCCGCACCGGGCTGGGCGTACTTCGTCTGCTTCCATTCACTGTAAGTGCCCTGGCCGGCAATGCCGTTTTCGAGCTTGTGCTCGTGGCAGCCTGCGCAAAGCGCGCCCGTCTGGAACAAGGGGTTATACGAGGCGCCCATAAACAGGTAGGTCACGTCGGGCAGGGGGCCAAACACGCGCTTGACCTTGCCCGGCACGCGTTCATCGGCGGGGTTGGGACGCAGCAGACGCACCGAGCCCGCGAGCCCGGGCTTGAACGGGTCGGTGACGGCTTCAATCTTGTGGCAGAAATCGCAGTGGTTGCCCTCAAGGTGCACGCCCGTTGCATCAAGCAGCGTCATGCCGTTGAGGTTGAACGAGTGCAGCGTTGAGGCCAGGCTCGGCGAATGGCAGGGCGTGCAATTATCCGTGGTGTCGCCGCGAACTAGGGCCACGGGCATGGCGTCGTGCGAAAACGCGCGCGATGTCAGCGGGTTCTTGGCCATGGTCGCGTGGCGCGACGTTTTCCATTCGTCATAGGTTCCACGGTGGCAGTTGCCGCAGTAAAGGTGCTTGTCCGCCGCATAGCGCTCAGTGGCGCCGCTGCGTTCCAGCCTCTGCGGCGGGGTGTATTCATAGTTGCGATGGTCAACGTCATCGCTCTTGTGAAGCACGATTGTGGCCAGCGCCGTTTGGCCGTTCTGCGCGCCCACCGCGGCAAACGCGGTTTGCTGGTCAAGTGTGATTGCGCCGTTGGCATAGCCCAGCTTTCCCGCGCACACCAGCGTCAACTGCTCAATCTTTTCCAGTTCAAGGCGAAAGAAGCCGCGCGCGTCGCTGTGGGTTTCAATGCGGCCGGCGGCGCGGCGTTTCACGGCCGCGGCGGCGACGCCCTGGCCGTGCTGGTCCACGACGCGGCCCACAAGCACAAAGGGCTTATCGCCAAGCTGGGGCAGCGTTTCTTCGTAGGTGAAGATGCGGCCTTCCAGCTTGCGTTCCGGTGGCAGGGGCAGCGCCTCGGCTTCGCCTTCTTCAATGGCGGCTGAGCCAAAGGGCAGCGTATCGTGGTAGTAGCGAACGAAAATTCGTCGCATGTCGGGGCTGAATTCAAGCCACGCGCCGCCGCCGTTGGAGCCAAGTTCCGTGAGGTCAAGGCAAGACCAGACGGTGAACCAGCGACCGTCAGGCTGGCGCGTGCCCTCGCCTACGGCGGTCCAGGCACCGCCGCGCTGCTGCTCGTCCACGCCCCAGCTCACGTAATAAAGGCGGTCCTCGCGAATCTGCACGTCGAGCGCATAACGATATTTTCCAAAAGCGTACTTCTGCGCGAATTCGGGTTTGCCCACTGGCCTGGTGCGCCCCGTGGCCGCGTCGAAATCAAAAAAGTCATAACGAGGCGCGCGCGGCCACTCATTGAGGTGGCTGAACCAGTTCGCGATGCTGCTGTCTGCCGCCGCCGGATCGTAGCTCGATCGGTACTGCGGCGTGCGCGGGTCGAGCCAGAAGACCACCACCAGGGCGGCCAGCAGAGGAATGAATGAAATCAGCGCGGCTTTGTTCACGGCGGCAATTTAGGGAGAGATGGCGCGCGATGGTAGGGCTTTACAAATCATCCGTGAAAATGGAGCAAACAGGGTGAAAGATTCAGGGGCGCGAGGCGAACCAAGTGGGTAACGTTCATTCTGCTGAACCACAAAGGGGACGACATGAAGTACCTGCTTGTGATGTGCATGCCGGCGTTGTGGCTGTGCGGGTGCGGCGCCCAGGATGACTCCAAGGTTGTTGCGCTGGAAAAGCGCGTCGTGGCCATGGAGGCGCGCGCCGAAGAAGAGAAGGGCGAGCGCGAGAAGCTGGCCACGGAAAACCAGAACCTGCGCAAAACACTGGAGGGCTGGAAGCGAGATGCGGCCCCGGCCGCGCAGGCCGGCGTCACGCGCGAAGAATTGAAGAAGGAAATCGAAGACGTCATAGCCGCTCTGCGCAAAGAACTGGCGCCGGCCAAACCGGCTGAAACCACAAGCGCTGAAGGCGTCACCGGCAAGGCCGAACCGCCGCGGGAGAAAACCGACGCCGAAAAAGCCAAAGCGATCGAAGAAGCCAGGGCCAGGCTGGCCGAGAAGCTGCCGGGCTTCTATGCCAACGTGGGCGACACCGCAGCGCGCAAGGCGTTCATGGAACTGATGTGGGAAGTAGATGCCAAGACGCGCAAGGAAGTCGTGGACAAGCTCAAGGCGATGGTGGCGGAGAATCCTGAAGATAAAACGCTGCGGCTCGCGCTGGCTGAAGCCCTGATGAGCCAGTTCCGCGACGTAAAACCCGGCATCGAGCAGGGCATCTGGGCTAACAATGTTCTGAAGGAAAGCAAAAAAGCCACGTTGATCGACCCGGACTATTACGACGCCGTCGCGTTCATGGCCACTTTCAAGGCCAACTATCCCGAGGGCTTTCCGGAGTTTAACGAAGCGCCCAAAGATCTGGACAAGGCGCTGGAACTGCAATCAAAGATGACGTGGGAAGATCGCTTTGGCGATATCTACGTTGCCTACGCCCAGTGGTACTTCAAACAGCAGAAGTACGACGAAGCGACGGCCAAGGTCCAAGCCGGCCTGGACAAGGACGCGCGCAACCAGGAGCTGATTGACCTGAAGAAGAAGATCGAGGAAGCAAAAAAGTAGCGGACATGGGCGGGCGGGCGCGGAGAGTCAGTCATGGATATCAAAGGTGTCATCCTGGGTGCGCTCATTGGCGCACTGCTGGGCGCGGCTATTGCATGGGTTGCCAAACCCGATCCTGAACCCAAGCACACGGTGCCGTCCAAGCCGCGCGAAACGGCCGACCGTCCCGCGGAGCGCCCGACAGGTCCCAAGCCGATGTACACGGGCGAAGACATCGACAAAGCGCGGCAGGCCGCGGACATGGCCGCGCGTACCGACGAGCGCCGCAAAATGCTCGATGAGCAGAACGAAGACCTGAAAGCCGCGCGCGCGAAACTGGAGGAACGCGAGAAGAAAGTAGGCGAGCTGGAAAAGAAAGTCAGCGACTTGCAGGCGCAGGTCGAAGAGGCCAAGAAAGGGAGCGCCGCCCCGCCGGCCAAGAAAGCGCCGATTTCGTGGGGCAAGGCGGGCGAGGTGAAGGAAGTGGGCGAGGCCAACTGGCCCGAGCTCTCGGCTGCGATGGGCGAGATCATCAAGTCGCTCGGTGAAATCCTGGCCGCGCGCAAGGAAGGCAAAGAGCCCTCGCCGGAATCGATGAAGAACATCCAGAAGCACAACCAGAAGCTGATCGACTACTACGTGAAGGTGCTGCGCAAGTTGCCCACGCATATGTCGGCCAATGGCGAGTTCGTTCACCCGATCAACACCGCCAACATGATCGCAGCGGCGCTTCAAGCGGCGGGCAAGCCGCTGAGTGAAGCCCAGACCAAGCAGGTCGTGACGCTGGGCGAGGAGTATGAAGCAGGCTGGGACAAACTGCAGGCGGGCTACGACGCGAGCACGCTCAAACTTGAGAAGGTCGTCGATGAACTCGAACTCAAGCAGAAGTTCTACGACGGAATGATCGCGCTATTGCAGCCCGACCAGCGCGAAGTGGTTATCGATCCCGCCACGCACGACTACATGCAGCTTGATATGTACTCGCCCAGCCTCGCGCTGGTGCAGAACCTTGCGCCGGTTTACAGGCCGACACTCGAGGAGGTGCGCACGACGCTGATTGACGAGTTCTCCAAGGAGATGGGCATCAACAAGGATCTCGTCGCGGCCCAGGGCTTCATCATGGATACGTGGTTCAGTGATTGCGGCCCGCTGCTTGACCCGCGCACTGAAGCGGAAATCGGCATGCTGAAGACGCAGGAGTGCATCAAGTATGGCCGCGTCCAGATCAAGGCCTTCAAGGCGTTGATCGAGGCTTTGCGCCCCGACGAAAAGCAACTGGGCCTGATGCGCGACTTCGCCGATATCGCGATTTTGCGCGTGCGCAAAGCGCAGTAGCTTACGCTAACTGCGCCCGCTAGACTTCGCGCGAACACTGGAGCAATCCCATGGCCGATGACACCCCCAAGCCCGCTGAGCAGAAAGACATCCCTGTTGCCAAAGCGCTGGAGCAGACGCGCCCACGGGCCATCGAGCGCATCGTGATTCATCCCTGGCCCAAGGTCATTCTCCAGTGGCCGCTGGTGTTGACATCGGTCGTGTTCTACTTCCTCGGCGGCGGCTGGTGGGCGGATACGGGCGTGGTGTCTGCCGAGGCGCTGGGCCTGTGGTGGATGATCGTGTTCTTGTTCAGCCTGGTCGTGCAAACGTTTGATTTCGGGCGCGGCAACATCGTGGCCGTGTTTGCCTCCGTGGCCGTGATCCTGCTCGGTCTTTACATCTGGGAAATCCAGGGCGGCGTTGAAATCTACAAGGCGATCTACCGCTTCTTCGCCAACGCCAAACTCGCGCTCGATCAGAATTTCTACCTCGCGATCAGCGTGATCTACGCGATCATGTTCCTGTTTGCATTCCTGGCCACGCGCTTTGATTACTGGGTGCTTGAGCCCAATCGCCTGATGCACAAGCACGGCTTGCTGGGCGACGAGCGCCAGTACGCCACGCTGCAGATGAGCGTTGAGAAGGAAATCCCCGACTTACTGGAGTGGCTGATTTTCGGCGGCGGCCGTCTGATCTTCAAGCCCGGCCAAGGGGCGGATGCCCACAAGACATTGATCGTGGACAACGTGTTTCGCGTCAACTCAGTCGAGCGCAGCGTGCGCGATTTCCTCGGTTCAATCAAGGTCGATGAGGACCGGCGGAAGTAACACCAGCACATGCGTAGCGAAAATTGCACAGGGGCGACATCCATCATCGCCCCTGTAAACGTTATGGAATCCTAAACCCGCGCGCCGCCAAACAGCTTCTTGAGCATGTGCAGCGTTTGCTGCCTGCCCAGCGAGGCTATGGCCTCCGTCAGCGGGATGTGCTTGGGGCAAACCTCCACGCAGTTCTGCGCGTTGCCGCACTCATTCAAACCGCCGCGGCCCATGGTGGCGTCCAGGCGTTCAGCGGCGTTGAGGCGGCCCGTGGGGTGCTCGTTGAACAGCACGGTCTGGCCAATGATCGCGGCGCCGATGAAATCGCCCTCCTTAGTGTATTGCGGGCAGGCCTCCATGCAGCAGCCGCAGGACATGCATTCGCTGAACTTATAGCGCCACTCCTGCAACTTCTCGGAATAGCGCGGCCCGGGGCCCAGGTCGTAAGTGCCGTCAATGTTGATCCAGGCCTTGGCGCGCTTGAGGTCCTTGAAAATGCGCGAACGGTCAACCCACAGGTCGCGCTTGACGGGAAACTTCTCCATGGGCTCGAGCGTGATTTCGCGGCCCACGGTGGGATCGTCAATCAGCGCGCTGCACGACTGGCGCACGCGGCCATTGATGTTCATGGTGCAGGCGCCGCAGACTTCTTCGAGGCAGTTGCAGTCCCACACCACGGGCGCGACTTCCTTGCCGTTGACGGTCTTGGGGTTGCGCTGCACGTGCTGAAGCGCCGAGATCACGTTCATGTTCTTCACATAGGGAACGGTGAACTCTTCCCAGTAAGGCGAGCTCTCGGGCGTGTCCTGGCGCCTGATCTTGAGGCGGACACTGCCCTGGGCGGTGGCAACTGCGCGTTCTGAGGCGTCAGACATGGTGTTCTCGATACGAGGTGGGCGGAATATATAACCGAAGGCAGTCCCCGGCAAACCCGCGTTTTTCGGGTTTGACGAGAGCCAGCCCACATGCACATTTGCTTTCTCAGCGAGCATTTTCACAAATCGCCCAGCGGGCCGCGCAAGGCATGCGTGGAATTGGCCGAGGCCATGCTTGAGCTGGGCCATCGCGTGAGTTTGATCGGCATTGCCCCCAAGACAGAAGACCAGCCCTGGACCGGCTCAAGGCCGGCCCGCCTGCGCCGCTATACATGGAAACTGATACCGGTGAAAATCGGCCGCCCGCGTTTCTTTGCGCGCGAGCTGGCGACGCTGCACAAGGAGGAAGAAATCGACGTCGTGCTCGCCATGGGTTTGGAGGCAGGCGCGGCTGCGCTGCGCTTTCGCGCCAAACACGGCGTGCCGTTTGTGCTCAACCCCCGAAGCTATCTCGCCGAGCCCATCGGCCACCCCAAGTACAAGCTGGCCAAAAAACTCACGGAGCAGTGCAACGCTTTTGTGGCGTTGTCGAATTCAGCATGCATCGCGTGGTATTGGCGCCTTGGTGCGAGCGTGCCAGAAAATGCCATTGGTGTGCTCAATGGCTGCGACCCGCGCGAGCACGAGGGCGAAGTCGAGCCGCTGCCCGAAGTGAGATTGCAGCAAGGAGTGCCGCTGCTGCTGAGTGTGGGTATGTTGCGCCGCCCCAAGGGCCATCACGTTGTCCTGCGCGCGCTGGCCGAGTTGCGCAGCAAGCCGTGGCAACTCGTGATCGCAGGCGAAGGCCCCGCCCGTGCCGAACTCGAAAGCGACATCGTGCGCCACGGGCTGGTCGGTCGCGTACATCTGCCGGGAATCGTCGAAGGCCCACGCCTGCGCTGGCTCTACCGCAACGCCAGCTTCTTCGTGTTGTTCCCGCTCTATTTTGAAGTCTGCGGCAACGCTTTCTTGGAGGCCCTGGCCGCGGGCTTGCCTGTGCTCACCAGCGAAGCAGGGGCGACAAAGGAAGTGCTTTACGGAAATCCAAGTCATGGAGATGAGAACGGCCTCACAAATGAACTGAAGGCAGCTCTTGGAGAGGGTTTCCAAGAGCTAAGAGAGCGCGGTCTGTATCAGCCTGCCAGTGCCCTTGCAACGCAAGTTCGATTTGATCAACCCTTCCGCAACACCGCCGAATGTGTCCGGATGAATGGTCTTCCAGACGTCGATGAAACGGCAGTTTTGGGGGACCTCGTTGAGGCGTTGGGCGATATGATTGATGATCCAGCCAGTAACTCTTTGATGGCGCATCAAGCGGACGAAGCTCGACTCCGTGCGCGTGAACTGTCATGGGAAAAATGCGCCCGCGCCTACATGGCGGCGATCAAACACGCCATCGAAAACAAACCCGCTTCAATCCGGTTCGACCGCTCGCCCTTGATCGCTGCGTGGAGTGTTTGAGCCACGGACGCGGCCATTGATTACTGATAAATGAAAACTGATAACTGAACCCCATGCGCACGATACTCGTCACCGGCGCGGCCGGTTTCATAGGCCGCCACCTTTGTGCCGCGTTGCTGGCGCGAGGCGACGCCGTACTTGGCGTGGACAATTTTTCCGCCAGCGCGCGTGAGGCGTTGCCTTCGCACCCGAATTTTACGCTTGATGAAGCTGACGTCGCCGACAAAGCTCAATGCTCGCGCCTGTGCCGCAACGTGAACGCGATTGTTCACCTGGCCGCGTTTTCCAGCGTGCCTCGCTCGCTGGCTGACCCAGCTCAGGCCCAGCGCGACACTGAGCAATCCACGCTCGCCCTACTGCGCGCCGCTTCGGAACGCCTGGTCGCCCGTTTTGTTCTGGCGTCGAGTTCGAGCATCTACGGCGATACCAAAGAGTTGCCCGTACACGAGGATGCAGCCCCAGCCCCGAAAAGCCCCTACGCGCAGGCCAAACTCGCCAGTGAAGTGCACCTGCGCCAGGCCGCGCCAAAAGTGGATGGCGTCGCACTGCGGTTTTTCAACCTGTATGGGCCGGGCCAGCGCGCCGATTCGGCCTATGCCGCGGCGGTGCCGATTTTCGCTTGGCGCGTGCTGCGCGGAGAGCCGGTCACGATCTACGGCGACGGCAACCAGACGCGCGATTTCCTTTACGTGAGCGACGCCGTGGATGCGATTCTGCGCGCGCTGGATTCACGCCGCGCCTTTGCGGGCGCGCCCATCAATGTCGCCAGCGGCCAAGCCGCGACGATCAACGAGTTGATCAAGCTCATTTCACGGGCGGCCGGCAGGCCCGCGCAGGTGCAGCACCAGCCCGAGCGCCGCGGCGACATCCGCGCCAGCCACGCCGATATCACCCGCGCGCGCCAATGGCTGGCATTCGAGCCGCGCATTGCGCTGGATGAGGGCATTGCGCGCACCGTAGAATGGCTGCGGCATTCCATTGGTAAATGAGCGCGGGCATTCAATAATTGGTCTATGGCGAAAACTCTGGTCACCGGCGGCGCGGGTTTCATTGGCAGCCACCTTTGCGAGCGGCTGCTCAAGGACGGCCACGAGGTGCTCTGCCTCGACAATTTCTTCACCGGCAGCAAGGACAACGTCCGCCATCTGCTTGAGAACCGCGAGCGTTTTGAACTCATCCGCCACGATGTCGTTGAGCCCATCCTGCTCGAAGTCGATCGCATCTTTCACCTCGCCTGCCCGGCAAGCCCGGTGCATTACCAGTTCAACCCCGTCAAGACGATCAAGACCAACGTCGTCGGCACGCTCAACATGCTGGGCCTCAGCAAACGCACGGGGGCGCGCATTCTGCTGGCCAGCACCAGCGAAACCTACGGCGACCCGACCGAGCACCCGCAGCGCGAGGAATACCGCGGCAACGTCAACCAGCTTGGCCCGCGCGCCTGTTACGACGAAGGCAAGCGCGTCGCCGAAACGCTGATGATGGACTACCACCGCCAGAACAAAGTCAATACGCGCATCGCGCGCATCTTCAACACCTACGGCCCCAAGATGGCCTTTGACGACGGCCGCGTCGTGAGCAACTTCGTGACGCAGGCCCTGCGCGGCGAGGATCTCACGATCTACGGCGATGGCCGCCAGACGCGCAGCTTCTGCTATGTCAGCGACCTTGTGGACGGGCTCGTCGCGCTCATGGAGTACGAGGGCGAGCAGTGCCACGAGCCGCACAACCTGGGCAACCCCAACGAGATCACCATCGCCGAGCTCGCGCGTATTGTGTGCGAGCTCACCGGCCGCAAGCTGGTCACCGTCGAGCGCCCGCTGCCACAGGACGACCCGGGGCGCCGCTGCCCCGATATCGCACGCGCCAAACGGCACCTGCGCTTTGAGCCCAAGGTGGGGTTGGGTGCGGGCCTGCGCGCCACTATCGAAGATTTCAAGCAGCGCCTGAAATGAACATGAGCGCGCTGGTTTCCGTCATCATTCCCACGTTCAACCGCGCACATCTGCTGCCTGGCTCCGTGCGCACGGTGCTGGCGCAGACCCATCGTCCGCTGCAACTCATCATTGTCAACGACGGCAGCAGCGACGACACGCCCGACGTGCTCAAGACGCTGGAGGCCGAGGCGCGCGCGGCCAACGTCGAAACCGATATCGTTTCGCAGGCCAACGCCGGCCCCTCGGCCGCGCGCAACACCGGCCTGAAGCTGGCGCGGGGCGAGTTCATCGCCTTTCACGATGACGACGACGTCTGGTATCCGCCCAAGCTGGAGCGCCAGCTCGCCGCCTTGGCCGCAAGTGGCGCCGACGCCTGTTCGTGCCTTACTCTCAATTCCGCAACGGGCGAGACGGTGCCCAAAGAAGCCGCGCGGCTTTTCACCGGGCGCAACCCCGCCGCCTATGTGCGCGGCGAAAGCGACTGCAGCATCATCGCCATTGTGTTTGCGCGTTCGCTGCTTCCGCGCGTGGGAGAGTTCGACACCGCCCTCAAGGGCAGCGAAGATTCAGAGTGGAAGATGCGCCTGGTGCACGAGGCCACGTTTAGTGCCCTGCCCGAAGTGCTGGCCGCGTTCACGATCACGCAGGGCTCGGTGTCGCGCTATGCGGGCTACGAAGGCCTGATCCGTCGTGATCGCCAATGGGAAAGGGTGCTGGTGCTTGCCCGCGAGCGCTGCGCAAGCCGCGCGGGCTGGGATGAGCAGAACTGGCGTCGTGTCGCGGCCAGGGCGTTTGCTGAGTACGTCAAACATTACCTCTACGGCGGCGAACTGGACAAAGCGCGCGAAACTTTCGAGCGCGGCATGGCATTGACGGGCGGGGCTCAACCGCTGCCCGGCGTGCGGCGCAAAATGTTCAAGGCCCGCTTGCTGGGCTGGTTTGGCAGACGGATCAAACACCCGAAACTGGCGAACATCGAGGACTTCAGGGTTTGAGCGCGCGCGTGATCAGCCGCGTGGCTAATGCGCCGATGCTGAACTGGTAGCGCAGCGATTGCTTCGCGTGGTCACTGGCCGCCAGCCGGAACTTCTTCTGCGGCAGGCTCCACTTGGCGCGGGAAAGCGCCAGCTCAGCGCGCGCGGCTATTTCGCGCAGCGGCTTGAAAAGCCGCGCATCTCGCTTGTCGATGGGCCACAGCAGGCCGTGCATGGCGTTGACGCGCGCAATGGCCTCGGAGAAGCCGGCGGGCGTATTCTGATCCATGGGGGCCTGGGCATAGAGCACCATCGCCTCGCCCATGGAGCTGCGAGGATACTTTTCGAGCACGGTCGAAATCAGGAACTCGCGCCGCGCATCGCGTGAATCGCCGCGCTGGGTAATGAGCCGCCGGGGCGGATCTCGGCGGGGCTCTTTGAGGACCTGCTCCAGCTGCGCCATCACTTCATCAAGCGTGATGCGCTCAATGGGCACGGGCCGGCTGGCGTGAATATCGTGCTCCTCACCTTCTTCGCGCCTGGCGGCAATGGCCTTGAGCACGCGCGAGTTGGGGCCAAACGAAATGGGGCTGCTTGGCCCGTAAAGAACTACGCCCGGCAGCCCGGCCGCCGCCGCCATATGGCCCACGCCCGAGTCGTTGCCGCAGTAAGCCATGGCCTGCTGCAGCAACGCCGCCAGGTCCGTCAGCGGCAGGTTGAAATGCTCAATGAACTCGCGCTCCCAGCCGTCAGCGCTGCGGTCGGTGTCGGTGCCGACGATGATCACGTCATGGCCGCGCTGTTTGAGCGCGCGGCATACTTCGGGCCAGCGCGGCCAGCGCTTGAAGGCGAACTCCTGCTTGCAGCCGGCGTGCACCACGATGCTGCCGGACTTGAGCACGAAATCGCGTTTGCTTGCAGTGATGTGCGAGCGCGGCGTTTCGCCGTAGTAGCCAAGGCGGCGCGCCATTTGGCAATTGGCTTCGGCGGCGTTCTGGCCGGCCATGTCAAAGGGCTCGACCTTGAGGCAGCGGCCGGCGGGAAAGCGGCGCACCAGTTCGCGCCGGCCATAGCACGAGCAGGCGAAGTCGTAGTCGCGCTCGTCAAACTCTTTGCGGTTGGTGAAAATGCGCGTGACGGCAGGCCAGTCGTCAAACAGCTTGGCCGCGGCCTTGCCGGCGTTGCTGAAAACAAACAGGTCCACGTCATGGCCCAGCAGGCGCAGCGCCTCGCACAGTGGCGTGCCCTGGATGCAATCGCCCAGCCCCTGGCTGACCTCAACGAGAATGCGCATGAATTGGCCCGCATGGCGGGCGCGTTTCTTCGCGGCGGCCGCGACGGAATGCTAGACTTCGCGCTTTGCCGCCGCAAGAAGCGCCAAGGGGAGCCAGTGCCGCCGCTCGTCACCGCCATTGTGCCCACGTTCAACCGCGCCGCGCTGTTGCCGCGCGCCGTGCGCTCGGTGCTGGCGCAGACCTGGCGGCCGCTGCAACTGGTCATCGTCAACGATGGCAGCAGCGACAACACCCTTGAAGTCATGGCGCAACTGGAGCCGGAAATCCGCGCGGCAAACGTGGAGCCCACGTTTGTGAACAAGCAGAACGGCGGCTGCTCCAGCTCGCGCAACGCCGGCGTGCGCGCCGTCAAGGGCGAGTATTTCGGGATTCTCGACGACGACGATTGGTGGCTGCCGGACAAGATCTCCCACCAGATCGCCGAGATCGAAAAGACGGGTGCCGACGCTTGTGCCTGCTTCACCACGCGACTGCGAGGACGGCACCCGCGCACGCCGGGCAACGCCGCGGCGTTGCCGCGCGGCACGAATGAAGGCCCGCGGTTTGTCGCCCGCCATTGCAACGCGCACATCAATTCGCTGCTGGTGAGAACGTCACTCATTGAGCGCGTCGGTTACTTCGACGAAACGCTGCGCTGGTACACCGACGAAGACTGGAAGGCGCGGCTTTTCTTCGAAGCCAACCTGTGCAGCGTCGAGGAAGAGTTGAACGTCTATTCGCTCACCGAAGAATCGCTAACACGTATGAAGACCCTTGAGGCGACGCGCAAACGCGACGGGCACTTCATGCGCCACCTCGAGTTGATCAGGGAAACGTGCGCGCACCGGCGCGGCTGGAGCGACGACGCCTGGCGCGAACGCGCGGCTTGGGTGTTCGATGAATGCGCCAAGCACCTGCTTTACCTGGGCGAGCACGGCGCCGCGAAAGAACTCTATGAGCAAGGCAGGAAATTGTGTGGAGATGCGCCTTTGTTACGGCGCCTGAAAGCCAAATTGCGCAAGGCCTGGTGGTATTCTTGGTTTGGGATACGCGAACGTCACCCCAAAATGCGAGATGCGAGAGATTAGCCCAATGACCTCCATCGTAAGCGTAGTCATTCCAACGTGGCAGAGATCAATCGTAGTCCAGCGTGCCATTGAAAGTGTTTTCGGGCAGACCTGGCGGCCACTGGAACTCGTGGTCGTCAATGACGGCAGCAACGACGGCACCGCAGCTCTGTTGGCGAGTCTAGGCGAAGCTGCATTGGTTCGCGGCGTTGATTTCAAAGTCATTAACAAGACTCACGGCGGTGTTTCAAGCGCACGTAATGCGGGCCTTTCTGCCGTAAACGGAGAATACATTTCATTTCTAGATGATGATGACTGGTGGCAGCCGCAGAAAACGTCACGCCAGATGGCCGAACTATCGCGAAGCGGCGCCGACGCCTGCTGTTGCTTCACGTTCCGGCCCGGGCACGAGAGCCGGCGCCCGGATTCAAGCGCGCTTTTGCGCGGCCGAGATGCCACGCGTTTTGTCGCCCGCGAGGCCAACGCCAAAATCACCACGCTGTTATTCAAGGCCGCGCTGCTCACGCGCGTGGGCGAGTTCGACGAAAGCCTTGCGGTGTACGAAGACGAGGAATGGAAAGCGCGGCTCGTGCACGAGGCTGAGTTTTGCGCCGTGGAAGAAAGCCTCGTCGCTTACGCGCGCAGCGAACATTCGCTCTCACAGGCCCGCAGCCATGAAGCCAACCTGCGGCGCGACGCCGATTTCATGCGCCACCTCGAATTGATCCGCGAGCGCTGCTCGCGTCGGCCAGGCTGGAGCGAGCAGGCGTGGAAAGAGCGCGCGGCCCACGTGTACGACGAATGCGCCAAGCACCGGCTCTACGTCGGGGATATCGAGGGGGCGCGTGAACTTTACGCGCGCGGGCTGGAACTTTGCGGGCCGATCCAGGCGCTGCCCAAATTGAAAACCAAGCTGCGCAAGGCGTGGTGGATGTCGTGGCTGGGGCTCAAGCCGCGCCACCCCAAGCTGCACGCACAGGCGGCGCGTTGACATGTCAAGACCCTTGATCAGCGCGGTGATACCCACCTACAAGCGGCCCGACGTGATCGAGCGCAGCGTGGGCAGCGTGCTGAATCAGACCTGGCGGCCGCTGGAACTGGTCGTGATCGACGACGGCAGCGGCGATGACACGCCCAAAGTGCTCGAGTCGTTTGTGCCGCGCGCCAAAGCCGCCGACGTGAGCTATCGCTTCGTGACCGTGCCCAACGGCGGCGCGGGCCTGGCGCGCAACGCCGGCGTCGAGCACAGCGTGGGCGCGATGGTGGCTTTCCTGGACGACGACGACGCCTGGCGGCCCGACAAGCTTGAAAAACAGGCGCCGGCGCTGACGCAGAGCGAAGCCGGTGTGGCCTACACGCGCTACGTGCACCAGGGCCACGAGGACAAGCCCAAGCCGCCGCAAAGCGCCCTGGCCGAGGGCTGGGTATTTGAGCAGGTGTGCGACGGCCGCTGCCGCCCGCATCTGCAGACACTCCTGGTCAAGCGCGAGGTATTTCAGAAGGTCGGCGCGTTCATAGCCGCGCGCAACTTCCAGGACAGCGAGTTCTGCCTGCGCGCGGCGCTGGAGTTCCCGTTTGTCTGCGTGCGCGAGCCGCTGACCGTGATCTACACGCAGGAATCCAGCATCAGCCGCAGCGCGGGGCTCGAGGGCGATTTGCGCCGCGACGCGCTGAAACTGAAAGTGCTCGAAGATTTCGGCCAGAAGTTTGCGCAGCACCCGCGTTTTTCCGCCAAGGCGCTGCGCACCTTTCGCGCGCGCATCTACGACGAGCACATCAAGCACCTGCTCTGGAGCGACAAGCTTGAGGAAGCACGCGAAGCGCACAAGCGCGCGCTCGAAGAATGCGGCGAACTGGAAATCCTGCGCAAGCTCAAGGGCAAGCTCACGCGCGCGCGGGTCATGGGCTGGTTTGGCCTGAAGATGAAAAAGCCTTAGAGCGGTTTTGGACTTGCTGTAGCGGCATCTGCTCGTGGCGTGCTTCGCGGGGCTTCGTTCGCCTCGCCGCACATGGCTCTTGCCATGCTATCGGCTCGGCTGCCTTGCCCCGCTCGCCCGGCACTTCGCACCTGCTCGCTACACCAAATCCAAATCCGCTCTAGGCCTTTGGCAGCCGCTGCGTGTCTTTGTGCAGGACGCGGAAGATAGGCGTGGGGTTAGCCAATTTGCATTCCGGGCAGATCACCAGCCGGCCGGCAAGATCCATTGGCTGGATGCGCAATTCACCGCCGCAACCCGCGCAGCGGATGACGTATTCCAGCGGCTTTTGTTTCAACGGGCCTTCGTTGTACACGGGCGCTCCCGCAGTTTTATCGGCATGTGCGGCCGATAACTGTAGGGGCAGGCCCCTATGCGGGCAATTTCAGCGTGCCCACCAACTCGGCAGGGTTCTTGATGCCCGCATCGATCAGCTTCTTCTTCAGCTCGGCCAGCATCCTGGTAGCCGCGTCGGGCTCAACGAACAGGAACGTTCCGATCTGGCAGGCGCTGGCTCCGACCACCATGAATTCGAGCACGTCGTCGGCGCTGGCAATGCCGCCAATAGCCATCACCGGCAGCTTCACCGCGCGCGCCACTTCATGCACGCAACGCAGCGCCAAAGGCTTGATCGCCGGGCCGCTCATGCCGCCGGTGACGTTGGCCAGGCGCGGCTCGCGCCGCTGCCAGTCCACGCTCATGCCCACGAAAGTATTCACCGCGCTGAGGATGTCGGCGCCGCCGCGCTCGGCGGCGCGGGCGATTTCGGCAATGCTAGTGACGTTGGGGCTGAGCTTGGCGATCAGCGGCAGTCGCGTGGCCTTGCGGCACGCGGCCACCAGCCGCTCGCACTCGCCGGCATCGGTGGCGAATTTCATGCCATCCTTGACGTTGGGGCAGCTCAGGTTGAGCTCGAGCGCCGCGATGCCCTCTTCGGCATCGAAGTGCTCGCACAGCCACACGTACTCGTCAAAGTCGTGGCCCACCACGTTCACGATGGCCTTAGTGCCAAAGCCGCGCATCTTGGGCAGCGTGCTTTTCACGAAGCTGTCAAAGCCCTCGTTCTGCAGGCCGATGGCGTTGAGCAGGCCGGCGGTGACTTCAGCCGTGCGCGGGTAGGGATTGCCCATTCGCGGCATTTTTGAAATTGATTTACCGATGATGGCGCCGAAACAGGCGAGGTCCTGATAGGCGTCGAGTTCCTTGCCATAGCCGGCGCAGCCGCTGGCGGTGAGCAGCGGTGTGGCCAGCTCCAGGGGCCCAAGTTTGACGTTGAGCGAAAGCGCCACTATTTCGCCTCCGGTTTCTTGGATTCCTTCTTCTGATCCTTGCTGAAAAGCGAAATCACGAGCAGCACAATCACACCGCCATTGATGGCCATATCGGCCACATTGAAGATCGGCCAGCGCTGCGGGATGGGTGCGGAAGGCTTGTCGCTCCAGAAGAAAGTGGGCCGCCACGTGTGGAAGGGCAGGTCAAAATCAAAGAGGATGAAGTCGCGCACATGACCGAGCAAGAATCGATCATGCAGGTTGCCAATCGCACCGCCGGCAATGAGCCCCAGCGCGAGCAGAAACCATTTGTGGTCGCGCGGCGTGCGAAACATGTAAATCACCACACCGCTCGTCACGCCAAATGCAATCAGCGCCAGCATTTCGGTGCGGCCATGGAAAATGGAAAACGCGGCGCCCAGGTTCTCGGCCCACTTCCAGGCGAGAATGCCGGGAATGACATCAATTTTCTCGGGATCTACGGGGCGCACGGTGCGCTCAGCCCAGACCTTGGTGGCGAGATCAAGCACGATCGCGACCAGAAAGACGTGCCAGAAAACAAGCTTGTGAGTGAACAGGCGTTGCAGCAGCGTTGGCGCAGGTACGTTTTCGTCTGGCGTCATGGCACTGAATTAACCAGAAATGGCGGAATGTGGTAGGGGCGACATTTTCCACGCCGCCGCTTGACAATAAATAACGGCGATATATATTTAGGCCATGGCTCGACTGCGCAAGAAGCTGCCTTTTCCCGAATTGGGCGTGCCCTGGAAAATGCTCAAGGGCCGCATCTTCAATCGCGGCCACACGCTGCCGCCGTGGCGCGAGCGCAAAGTCGATCACGGCGAGCTGCGCCTGATTGACGGCGTGCCCGTCGTGCGCGTGCGCGGCAACCCTTACCAGATGGGCAAGGCGCAGGGAGAATTGATCGGCGAGCAGACGCGCAAGCTCTTTGAGCGCTACATCCACATCTTCAGCCACGACGTGCCCGGCGACATCGCGCTGGCCCACGAAATGGAACAGAACCTGCCCCAGGCTTACCTCGACGAAATCCGCGGCTTTGGCGAAGGCTCGGGCCTTGGCTACGACGAAGCCCTGCTGGGCCAGTGTTTCCTCGATATTCACAAGGTTGCCCTGTGCAGCACGATTGCCGTGCACGACAGCATGACCACCACGGGCGAGATCATGCTGGGGCGCAACCTCGATTTTCCGTCGCTCGCCATTGCCCATGCCGCAAGCCTCGTGGTGTGCTACGAACCCGAGGGCGGGCGGCGTTTTTGCGGCGTCACCTGGCCCGGCTTCCTCGGCATTCTCAGCGGCATGAACGAAGACGGTTTGGCGCTGGCGATGATGCTTGTGTATGGCCACAAGGGCAAAGAACACCTCAAGGGCCAGCCCTTCCCGTTTGTGTTCCGCCGTGTGCTCGCTGAACACCAGAGCGTTGACAGCGCCGTATCATTCCTCGAGACGCGGCCCTACTGCACCACAACCAACGTCATGATCGTGGACAAGGGCCGCCATGCCGCGCGCCTGCAACTGCACCCGCACAAGGCCATTGTCGATCGCAGCACCAAAGAAAAGCCCGCGCTGTGCTGCACCAACCATTTCCTCGAGAAGGGCTATCGCAGTTTCGCCTTCACCTGGTTTTCCAGCACGCTGCGGCTTTCGCGCCTGCGCAAGGCCATTGCCTCGGGTGTGCCCTTCGACGAGCAGCGCATCAAAGATGTGCTCAAGAAAACGGCCATCCCCACCATCAACATCCAGCGCATCCTGTTCAAGCCGGAGCGCCTGGAGTGCGAGCTGGCAATTGGCGAAGTCACGACCGCCCATCGCCACTACCACAAACTCAGCCGCGAGGAGCTGTTCCCGCCAGCCGCGCCTTCGCAGAATGCGCAGCCCGCGCTATCCTCGCGGGCATGAGTTCGCTGTACGTGCATATCCCGTTTTGCGTTCGCCACTGCGAATACTGCGACTTCTACTCCGAGGTCGCGAGCGAGCGCGACATCGACGCCTATCTCAATGCGCTGGAGCGCGAGTTCCGCCTGCGTTTTGCCGATGGGCTGGCGCCCGAAACGATTTTTGTCGGCGGTGGCACACCCACACGCTTGAGCGCCCGCCAGTTGCGCCGCTTTGGCGAGATTGTCGCGCGCTACATTGACAATGCGCGGCTTGACGAATTCACCGTTGAGATCAACCCCGGCACGCTGGACGCCGAGAAGGCGGCGGCGCTGGCAGCCATGGGCGTGACGCGCGCCAGTTTCGGCGTGCAAAGTTTCGACGAGGGTTTTCTCAAGAGCCTGGGCCGCATCCACGAGGCCGGCAAAGCCGCGGAGGCGGTGAATCTGGTGCGTGCCGCGGGCATTCAACGCACCAGCATCGATTTGATTTTCGCGCTGCCGGGCCAGTCGCTTGACCAACTGCGCAGCGACATTGCCCGTGCGCTGGAACTCGGCACGGAGCATTTGAGCTTCTACGCGCTGACCTACGAGGACGACACACCGCTGACGCGCGACCTGATCGCGGGCCGCGTTCAACCCTGCGAAGAGGAACTCGAGCGCGAAATGTTTTCCGTGATCGGCGATACATGCGCCAAGGCGGGCCTGCCGCGCTACGAGGTTTCCAACTTCGCGCGCGTTGGCGCGGAGTGCCGCCACAACCTCGTGTATTGGAATCTCGGCAACTGGCACGGCGTCGGAGCTGCGGCGCACGGCATGTTTGATGGCGAAATCACCGAAAACGCTGCCGATCATCGCGCCTATACGCGCGCGTTGCTGGAGGAAAACAGGTGGCCTGTGGTGCGGCGCGAAATGCTCGCACCCCTGCAGCGCGCCGAGACGCTGCTGCTCATGGGGCTGCGCCTGACGCGCGGCTTCGAGCTGGCCCGATTTGCGGCCATCGCCGGCCAGAGTTTTGAAAGCGCCTGCGGCGAAGCCGCCCGAGCCTTGACACGTCAAGGATTGCTGGAGGTGACGCCAAGCCACGCGCGTTGCACTCAAGAAGGCCTGTTGCTGCTGGATCGGGTCGTGCTGGAACTGGCCAACGGCGCCACAAGCGGAGCACCGCGGTGATGCAATTTTCGATTTTCGATTTTCGATTGTCGATTCGGTGCGCACTGCTGGCAGCGTCCATTCTGGCTCTCGCGGCCTGCGCAACTCCGCAAGGCACTCTTGAGGCGCGCACTTCGCGCGATAAGGCCGTGGACGCTGGTCTTGCTTCGACGGTCAGCCTTGTCATTGACGACGGCGGGCGCGGCGATGCTTTTGGCTCGGCGATTGTGCTCAATGACCAGGGCTACCTGATTACGGCGCAGCACGTGATCGACGGCGCATCGGGGGTCACGGTGCTGGGCCCCAACGGCCGCGCCAGTGTGGCGCGCGTCATTGCCGAAGATGCCGCGGGAGATATCGCGATTCTGCAGTGCAAGCCGCTGCCAAGCATGAGACCCGCCACGCCCGCGCCCGCCGCCAGAACGGGCGAGGATGTGCTCAGCGTCGGCAATCCCTTTGGCACGTCGCGCCTTGGCGGTGCGCCCAGCGTCAGCGCCGGCATCGTCAGCGCGCTGGGCCGCAGCTTTGTGAGCGAGAAGACCGGCCGCATTTACCTCGATTGCATACAGCACGACGCACCCACCAACCCCGGCAACAGCGGCGGCGGTCTTTACAACGCGCAGGGCCAGTTGATCGGCATGAACGTGCTCATCAACACGCCGCAGGATGTCGCCGCGGAATCGGGCGTCGCCTTTGCCCTGCCCGCAGCGCGCCTATGGAAAGTGGCCGATCAGCTCATGCGCGGCGAAGAAATCAGGCACGGCTGGCTTGGCGCGCGCGGCTATCGCGTTGCGCTGTGGCTGACGCCCGAGGGGCTGGGCCGCATGGGTTCGATGCTGCGCGAGATCGAGGACGGCTCACCCGCCTATCAGGCGGGCATCCAGGCCGGCGACGTGGTGGTGCGCGCAAGCTGGAGCAGCGGCGCCTGGCCGCCCGCCCAGGGTGAAGTGCGCGAGTGGCTGCTGGTGGAAGATGAACTGCCGCCGGGCCAGGCCATGACGCTGACGATAAGCCGCGCCGGGCGCGAGCTGGAATTCAAGCTGACGCCCATCCAGCGCACGCTGCGGCGCTGACTATTCCTCGCTCCAGTCGCTGCGGCGCGAGGCTTTCTTGGCGGAGTGCTTTGCCTTTGCCTCGCGGCGTTTGCGAATGGCGGTGCGTGAGGGTTTTGATTTCTTGCGTATCTTTGGCGGCGTGGCGGCCTGCATGAGCAGCTGCTTGAGCCGCGCGATGCATTCCTCACGATTCTTGTGCTGCGAGGCTGAGGTGTCGCACGAGATCACCAGCTTGCCCTCGTTGTTGATGCGTGAGGCGAATTGAGCAAGCGCGCGTTGGCGCACGTCGTCGGGAACACTCGCAGAGCGCGTGATGTCATAGTGCAGTATCGCCTTACTGCTGACCTTGTTGACGTTCTGCCCTCCCGGGCCGCCACTGCGCGCGAATGAAAACTCCAATTCCGCAAGCGGAATGGCAATGCGCGGCGTGATGACGAGCGTTTCTGCCATGGATCGGGGACTGTCCCCAACGGGGACTGTCCCCGTTCCAACTGGTAAGCTAGAGCGGCTTTTCGTTCGTCTTCATTAGGGGCGAGGCATGCTTCGCCCCTGCTGCAAACAAAACCCCATAACACCCCAAGACTACCCGCCTTCACTGAACGCCGCTCCTTTGCGCCAGTAGAGGCGGGGACAGTCCCCCTACTTCACGCGCTTGATGATGTGCCAGCCGTAGGGGCTGTTCTTGGCGTCAAAACCGGCCGTGCCGATCTCGCCGACCTTGAGTCGCCAGCCCACGTTGCCAAACGCCGCGACCATGCCTTTGCGCGGGAAGATCATCTTCGACTGGTCGCCGGGACCGGTCAGCGTCATGCCGTAGATGCCGGGATGCGCGTCATCGGTATACTTCTTCACCAGCGCGTCGAAATCCTCGCCCTTGGCCGCGCGCTCCCAGAGTGCGGCGGCTTCTTTCTCGGCGGCCTCTTTGCTGCGTGTGGCATCAGTGCCGGCGCCTTTGAAGGAAATCAGCAGGTGCTGAACGGTAATCTGCGGGTCCTTGTGTTCAGGGCGCGCGGCGATTTCAGCGATGTGTTTGCGGAAGTTTTCCATGGGTTTCCTGTCCTGGAAGGAGAGTCAGGCTTCTTTTCGACAAAGGCGCCGAACAAGAGCCAGGCCCTTACTTCAGTCGTTTGATGATGTGCCAGCCGTAAGGGCTGTCGGCTTCGTCGTGAGCGGCTATGCCGATTTCGCCGACTTCGAGGCGCCAGGCGACGTTGCCAAAGGCGCCAACCATGCCCTTGCGCCAATAGGGCCCGTCTTTGCGCGCTTCGGATTTATCGGCGACCATGCCGTAGATGCCGGGCGGCGAATCGTCTGTGTAGCGCGTGATCAGCTCGTCAAAATCTTCACCCGCGAGCAGGCGCGCGTAAACTTCTGCGGCCAGGTTCTCGGCCTCCTGTTTGGTGCGCACGGCTTCCGTGCCCGTGCCTGCAAAGGAAATCAGCAGGTGCTGAACTTCGACGCGCGGCGCTTTGTGCTCGGGCAGCGCGGCCAGCCTAGCTGCGTCATCGCGCATGTTCTTGAGCTTGTCCTGCCCCTGTGCGTGTTCAAAGCCGGGCTTGGGCTCGGGTTTGGTTTCGGATGCGCAACCGAGCGCGAGAAGCGCGGGCAAGCAGAGTGCGAGCAGAAACGAGCGCATAATGTTCTTTCGGAGTGCGAGCCCGATCTTACTTCAGGCGCTTCACTATGTGCCAGCCAAACGGGCTGTTGTCGAGGTCAAAGGCGGCCACGCCGACTTCGCCCACTTTGAGTCGCCAGCCAACGTTGCCAAAGGCGGGCACCATGCCTTTGCGCCAGTGAATGTTGTTCGCCTGGTTCATTTTCGATTTCTCGCTGACCATGCCGTAGATGCCCGGCCACTGGTCGTCGGTGTTCTCTTTCACGAGCGCATCAAACTCGGTGCCGCCCTGGATCTTGGCGAGTATCCCTGCGGCGAGTTTCTCGGCTTCTTCTTTGCTGCGCTTGGCGGGCGTGCCCCTGCCCTCGAAGGAAATCAAGATGTGCTGCACCTCGACAAAGCTGACGTCTTCCTCCGGTTTGTTCGCCAGCTCGCTTGCCGCTTTGCGCAGGGCGAGAATCTGCGGGTCTTTGGAGCCTTCGGTATTCGCGGGTACGGCGCGATTCTGGATGCCGCCATCAGGGCAGCCGGCCAGCAGCAGGGCGCAGAGCGAGAGTGTGAAAGCAACGCGCGTCATTTTTTCTCCGTGGAATCAGGGAGCCCGTTTGAGAGCTTCTTTTCACCGCCCGAGGGCGTCATGGCTTTCAGCCAGCCTTTGCGCCAGAAGAAATATACTTCGGCGATGACAATCAACAGCATGACCGTGAGCGCCAGCGGGTAACCCAGTGCCCAGCGCAATTCGGGCATATTGAGTGGCGCTTCGGGCCCGCCCTGGAAATTCATGCCCCACACGCCCGCCACCCAGCTCAGGGGAATGAAAATCGTGGCGATGATCGTGAGCACCTTCATGATTTCGTTCATGCGGTTGCTCAGGCTGGAAAGATAAATGTCCAGCAGACTCGAGGCCGTTTCACGGTAGGTTTCCAGCAGGTCGATGATCTGCACCGTATGATCGTAGGTGTCGCGCAGGTGAAGCCGCGTTTCCTCGGCCACGAGTGAAAGCGGCTCGCGATAGAGAGCATGAACGGCCTCGCGCAAAGGCCAGATGCTGCGCCGCAGCACCAAGAGGTCGTGCTTGGTTTCGTGCACGCGCGCAATCAACAGGCGGTGGGGGTTTTCAACGACACGGTCTTCGAGGTCTTCAATGATCTCGCCGAACTGCTCGAGCAGCGGAAAGTAATGATCGACCACCGCGTCGAGCAGCAGGTAAGCGAGAAAGTCCGGGCCGCTTGAGCGTACGCGGCCGCGCGCATTGCGAACCTGGTCGCGCACGGAATCAAAGCAATCGCCGGCGTGCTCCTGGAATGTGATCACGAAATTCTTGCCCACAAACATCGAGAGCTGGTCGCCGCCCACGCGCGATTGGCTGATCTCGGCCATGCGCGCCACGATGTAAACGTTGTCCGGGTAAGGTTCGACCTTGGCGCGCTGGTGCACGTTGACGACGTCTTCGAGCGCAAGCCGGTGCAGCTTGAACATCTCGCCCAGCGCGTTGATCACGCCCAGATCGCCCAGGCCGTCAATGTTCACCCACAACACCGGCCAATCGCCGAGGTAGGGCTTGATTTCATCCACGCTCGTCAGGTGGCGCTCTTCAACTTTGTCCGGGCCAAAGGCCAACAGCCGCAGCGCTGATTTAGGCGCTTCCGGATCGGCCACGATTGTGCCCGGTGCTGCGCCCGGCGCGGTGCGGCGGCGGAACTCGGTTTGTTGCTTACGACGGCGCTTGGCCATGGGGCGCTTTTAGCACACCGGCGGCTTCCAAAGTATCGGCCGCTGGTTTCTCAGCTGCATTCGCCTGCGCCGGAGCAAGCCTCGCCGAATCCTCGGTCGGCGTATGTGAATGTGGCGGCGTGTGGATGGCCGCCGGTGACCCCGGCGGTGAAAGCACGACTTCCGCCTCTCCACTTTCCACAGGTGTCTGTGCAATTGCCGGCTGTGAGAGGCCGCGCTTGCGCAGCGCATCGAGCGCCGCTTTGGCCTTTCCGGGGTTGCGCTCCAGCTCGGCGGCAACCATGGCCAGGAACTGCGCGTTGGCCGGTCGGCCCTGTGGCACGAAGTGCGCCTCAGGGTGCCACTCAATGCCCACGAAATAGTCCATGAGCGCCAGCCCGAACAAAATCAGTGTTGGCCCAATGGCGCCCCAGTAACCGATTTGCAGATAGACAATCGGGCCGATCATCGCGCCAAGAACGAACGACATCAG
The DNA here is from genome assembly GCA_020845475.1 of Planctomycetota bacterium. Taxonomy (GTDB): domain Bacteria; phylum Planctomycetota; class UBA8742; order UBA2392; family UBA2392; genus UBA2392. The sequence goes on along the minus strand of JADLFN010000016.1, from coordinate 37,103 downwards.
CACATAGACGAGCAGGCGCAGACGGCGCGCCTCGGCATCGCGCCCCAGCGCCAAGAACGTCGCGAGCTTTTGTTTCCATGGAAGCTTGGCTGTGCGGTCGCCGGCGGCAAATGCCAGCGAAACGGCTTCAATGCCAATGTCCGTGACAACGCCCGTCATGTGGGTGGTGCGCACCACGGCCCCCGAGATGCGCGTGACCATGGCGTTCTGAAGCCCCATGGCCACGGAAAGCATGCACATCAAGGTCAGGTTGTGCTCGTGCCACTGTGCAGGAGTCAAAGCCGAAAGCACCGAGAAACCTGCAAGCAGCAGGCCCTCGGTCAACATGGCCGCGATGTATCGCGGCTTGTGCAAACGCTTTGAAACCTCAATCTGGAGCGTGGCCAGCACCGCGCCTGCAAAAAACGCGGCTATGACCGAGGCGTATTCGAGGGCAAGCCAGAATTGGCCTACGGCTACTTCGTCGCCCACACGCGCCAGATTGCCCGTGACGTGCGAAAGATAAGCGCCCACGACAAAGAAACCGGCGGCATTGACCGCGCCGGCAATGGCCGGTAGCGCGACGGCCAGCGTCACCAGCTCAAGCAGCACCAGACGGCGATGAATCTGAGCGGTATGTTCGCGCATGGGCTCAGCTTCCCAACCCTTTGGGAGGCTGTGTGAGCCCGTGATTCACACAACGGAAGAAACGGCCAATGCCCATGTTGCTGTCACGCAGCGCCTTCCCGAAACTCGCGGAAACCCCGGCGATTGGCGACCTCACTGACAGAAGCACTGGGAGGGGTGTTGCATGCAACCGTCAAAAAACCCGGCAGACACCCGCCACTTCTTGCCGCTATTTGGCAATATCGGGGGCAAGAAATCAAGGTGCGTCATCTAACGCGTTGACTCACAATAGGTTATGACGAGCCAGAACTGTCAGTCGTCATTGCCGAAGGTCAGATCGACGTCTTCGCCCTTGGTGATCTCTTTCAGCAACACCGTGGCGTAACAGCCCTTGGGCAGGGTGAAGCCAAGTGTCAATGCGCCGTCAACAAACGCGCAGCTCAACTCGCGCGCGATGAAGCGGTAGGGGCGGCGGTCGCCCTTCTGGCTCAGACCTTTGCCGATGTCGAAGGACTCCGGCGTCAGCTCCGCTTCCGTCAGCACTGCTTGCTCGAGCTCAAGCTCGCGGCCCTTGGGCTCCATCATCTTGGTGCCAAAGATCGGGCCCGTGGGCGAAATCTCGAGCGCATCGGCGCGCGGCTGCTCGGCGGCGGCGTTCTCAACCGTGAATTTGGCGCCGTTTTCTTTCTCGCACAGGTCGCCGTCCCACACGCGATCAAGTTCGTCAAAGCGGCGCTCGAGGCAGCGATTAAACAGCAGGCTTTGCGCGGCGCTGACGTGCAGCAGCTTCAATTTCTGCTGTACCCGGCGCAGGGCTTTTTCTCCCGGCCCGGTTTCTTTCACGGCAATCAGCGCCATGCGCTCGATGTTGGCGTTGCGCGGCCAGAGGTTGAGCGCTTCATCGAGCTTGCCATCGGCGTAGGCCTTGCGCGCCTCAAACGTGCCTGGGTCAAGCATGCGGTCCGGCTCGCCCAGCAGAACGCGAAAGTAACCCTCTAAATCGTTGCGGATCAGGCACAGGCCAAGCCGCGCCGTATCAAGGCGGCGGCCAAAGCGCTGCGTGTCGTACCAGTTGGGGATGCCGCGCTTTTTGAGGATTTCGAGCGTGGCTTGCGCGTGCTTGGCGTTTTCCTGGGCCACGTCGCGCAACACAATCGTGAAACGGTTGCCTGCCAGGTGGCCGCGTTTGAGCTTGTTGCCGTGCTTCGTGGTGCGCAGGATCTTGACCTTGGGAACGTCAAGGCCGGCAAATCGTTCGGTTGGGCAGTGCTCAAAGGAGAACCACTGGCGGGTGCGCCCGCGCGCATCTTTCTGGCCGGCAAAGCCGACGTCGCGCTCGGGAAAGCTAAGCGCCACGCACATGCGGCGCAGAGCCTCAAAGGTGGAGATGCCGGACTTTTCGATTTCAACCAGCGTGTGGTCGCCTGCGCCGGAGAAAGGATAAAGCGGGAGTTCTTCGACGATGAAATCGTCGTAGATCGATTTGATGGTGCCGGGGCAGGGCGGAACAGCAGCGCTGAGGTATTTCATGACACGTCCACCTGACAAAAGAAGAAACCAAAGCAAAGGCCACATCAAAAGCAATCCACAGATGACGCAGATGGCCACAGATTTAGAAGCAGTTATCTGCGTTCATCTGCGAAATCTGTGGATGGCTTTGCCGCGTTACTTTGCAACAACTTCCGGCGGCTTGACGGGTGCGCTGACAACCATGGGCGCTTCTTCGCGCAACTGCTTCACGCTCGACTTGGCGCCGTCATAGAACATCTGCGGGAACACGCCCAGCGCCACGGTGCCGAACACCGTCACGGAGATGGCGAACTTGATGCCCCAGTCCTCGCGGCCGTGCATGGGTTTGTCGTCGGCTTCTTTGAAGTAAGTGACGGCTACGACGCGCAGGTAGTAGTAAGAGCCGACAATACTGGTGCCAATGCCGATGATCGCCAGCGAAAGGAACGGGCCGCCCGCATAAACCGCCTGTGAGAACACAAAATACTTGCCCATGAAGCCGCCGGTCAGCGGAATGCCGGCGAGGCTGAACATGAAAATGGCAAGGCAGATGCCAACGGCAGGCTTCTTCCAGGCCAGGCCGCGCAGGTCGTCGATTTCCTCAACATCTTTGCCGTGCGAGGAAGCGTAAACCAGCATGGCAAAGGCGCCGCTCGTCATGAGCGTGTACGTGAGCAGATAAAACAGCACGGCGGCATAGGCCTCGGTGCGCCCGCCGGCGGCGGCCAGGCCCATGAGCAGATAGCCGGAATGGGCGATGCTCGAATAGGCCAGCATGCGCTTGATGTTGCGCTGCGAGATCGCAAACCAGTTGCCCAGAATCATCGACATGGCCGACAGTGCCCAAAGCGCATAGGTCGCCCAGCCAAAGTTGCCACTGAACTGCCCGTGCAGAGGAACATCGGGGAACACCGTCACAGCAATGCGGATCAGCGCGCCGAAAGCCGCGGCTTTGACCGCCACGGCCATGAAGCCGGTGACGGTCGTGGGCGCACCTTCGTAGGCGTCGGGCACCCAGCTATGGAAGGGCACGGCGCCCACCTTGAACGCAAAGGCAATCAGCACCGAGCCCATGCCCAGCGTGGCCATGTAGCGGGCGTCGCCGCCGCTGGCATCGGGGCTGTTCCTGAAGACTTCGACCAGTTGCTCGCCCAGCGGGCGCAGGGCCACTTCGCCCGTTACGCCATAAAGTGCGGCCATGCCCATGACCATCACGCCGCTGGCCATGGCGCCCATGACGAAATACTTCATGGCGCCCTCGGCGCTCTTGCTGGAATTGCCGCGCAGGCCCGTCAGCACGTAGACGGCAAAGCTGAGCAACTCGATGCTCAAGAACAGCATGATCAAATCGTTGCTGACCACGAGCAGCACCATGCCCGTTGCGGCGAGCAACAATGTGCAACAGAAATCGGTGAACGAAATGCCAATGCGCCGCACGTAACTGATGCTGGCAAACATGCTCACGGCCGTGCCGGTGAGGATCGCCGTCACCAGGTAAGCCGCGAACTGGTCAATGAGCATCGCGCCGCGCATGACCAGCACAGGACGCGCGTCCCAGTACGGATTGAGCGAAACAAAGGAGAGCAGCACGCCGCCCAGTGCCGTGAAGAACACCGGCATGGCCTGGCGGTCGGCATCTTCGCTGAACAGGTCAATGAGCAGAACAATGCCCGCCGCAACCAGCAACCAGACGACGGGTAGGAAGATGTCGTAACCAGAAAGCATCGGTGCTCCGAATGGGGCGGGATAATGCCTTGGGCCGGGCAGCGCCGCAATGGAGACGATTATTGGACTAATGCAATCCAGTTCACTACCATGCGCGCCCAAGGAGAAGCTTATGTCCAGCACGCATGACAGAATTGACGCAAAGAAGGTTATTGACTCGCTCAACACGATTCTCGAGTTCGAACTCGCGGGTGTGGTGCGCTACACGCACTATGCGCTGATGGTGTTTGGCCATGCGCGCATTCCCATCATCAAGTGGATGCGCGACCAGGCCAGTGAAGGCATGGCGCACGCTTCAGCGGCCGGCGAACACGTGACTTCGCTGGGTGGCCACCCGTCGTTGAAAATCGGCAAGCTTGTTGAAAGCCACAAGCACGACATCAACCAGATTCTCACAGAAGCGCTGGAACACGAACACGCTACGCTCGACGAGTACTACAACCTGCTCAAACTGGTCGAGGGCAAGAGCGTGTGGCTCGAGGAATACGCCCGCGAGCAAGTTCAGCTCGAGGAAGCGCACATCGCCGAAGTGGAGAAAATGCTGCGCAAACCCGGCGATTTGAACCCGGCCGGCTAAGGAAAAACATCAGAGCACCCGCGGTAACGCGGGGGCCATATGTCCGGACGGCGCTGGTCCACGGATTTCACGGATTCCCACGGATAACGGAACAGGAGCCCGAAGCACAAGCGAGGGCTTGAATGCAGAAGCGCACGGTTCTGAGCACGGGCCACGGAAACCGAATTCCAGCCGCGGCGTCGCACGAGCTGTAGAAGTTCCGAGGGAATCCAATGTCAGGAACGGCAAATCCGAGAACAGTGCAGTTGTGTGGTGGACTGTCGATGGCTTGGTTGGGCGCGGCCGAACTGGCGTTTGGTGCCGTTTCAAGAAATGTGGCTTGGGTAGTGCTGGGAGTTGTTCAAATTGTGATTGGGGCGGCTTTTGCACTGTGGGCTGGCAAAAGACTCGCAGCATTCGAACGTAGTGTGGCTCAGGGCGACAACGATGCAGAAACCCATGCTCGCGAAGTCCGTGCCGAACTCGCCGCCATGCGCGCCGAGCAGCAGCAATCGCTCGAACTGCTCCGCGATCGCCTCAACGCCGCCCAGCGCGAAATCGACACCGCCGTGCACGACAAAGAGCGCCTGATGGCGGAGTTGCGCGAGATGGTGCCCGATGCGCCCGGAGATGCCAGCGCCACATTCCTTATTGATAAGGCCCACGAGAAAGTCGCGCAGGAATCCAAGCGGCAGGCCGCGCAGACGCGTGTAGCCGCGCGCGAGGCGAGTATTCTTCGCACGAAATCCGAAATCGAAGAGATGCAGAAGGAACTTGCCGCCGCCGAAGCCCTGCTCTCCGAATCCGACCGGCGCGCCGCCGAACTCGACAACCAGCTCAACGACAAAAACCGCGAACTCTGGAAGCTCAAGGCCGAAGTGCAGGGCGCGCAAAGCCACGCCCGCGAGTCGCGGCTCAAAACCATGATGCTCACGCGCTCGCACATCAAGAAGGGCGAGCACACGCTGCGCATGCTCGAGGAAATGCTCAAGCGCTGGATTCGCTCCAGCGGCGCGGCCAACGTGAATTTCTCAACACACGGCCATGCCAGTGACGTAGCCGCGCAGTTCGAAAAGATCGAGCGCGATTTCGTCGATCGCTATTTCACGCACGTCACCAACCCCGAATACGAGCGCGGCCAGCACCGCGTGATCCGCGTGAAATCGGGGGAAGATCCCGACGGCGGAAAGTTCGGTGAACTGGTAATCGCGCTCGACGACGATGCCGGCCGCACGCTGGGCCTGCGCTTTGACCTGCGCAAAGACGCGCCCGACTCGGCCAACGTAGGTTTCATCTTGGCCATGCTGCTCAAGGCGCAAACGCGCGAGTTCAGGGACTTTGGCGTGATCGTGAAGTAGGCAGTTTGACCACCTCCGCCTGCGGCAAACGCTTTTTCATCACCGCCAGCGCCTGCGCGCTCACGTCGCATAGCACAAATTTCCGGCCGAGCTTCGCGGCGGCCGCGCCGGTTGTTCCGCTGCCCGCAAAGAAATCAAGCACGGTGTCGCCCGGCTTGCTGTGCACGCGCACGATGCGCTCGATAATCGCCAGCGGCTTTTGCGTGGGGTAGCCGGTTTTTTCTTTGCCCGTCGGGCTCACGATCGTGTTCCACCACACATCGGTGAGCGTTTTGCCGCGCGCGGCTTTCTCTTTGCCCACCAGCCCCGGCGCCATGTAGGGAACGCGGTCGATGGCGTCATAGTTGAACGTGAATCTCTCGGGGCTCTTGGCGTACCACAAAATCGTGTCGTGCTTGGCCGGCCAGCGCGACTTGCTGCGCGCGCCGTAATCGTAGGCCCAGATGATTTCGTTCATGAAGCTCGCGCGCCCGAAGATTTCATCGAGCCAGATCTTCCCGTAGTGCACCTCGCGCCAGTTCAGGTGCAGAAACAGCGAGCCATCGTCTTTGAGTACGCGGTACGCGCCCTGCAGGCGCGGCTTCAGAAACTGCGCGAAATCATCGAAGCTGTCAGCGAAGTGCTGCTGGCCCAGCTTCACGGTGCGGTAGCCCTTGCCCTTGAAGCCGCGCCGGTCCGCGCGTCGTTCATCGAGCACGGTTTTGAGGCGCAGGCGTTTTTGCTTGCGTCCGGTGTTGAAGGGCGGGTCGATGTAAATCAAATCAACGCTCGCGGGCTCAAGCTGCGCGAGCAGTTGCAGGTTGTCGCCAAAATAAATGCGGTCGGGCACGCGGCTGACAATAGTTCAGAGCCCCCTCGGTAACGAGGGGGCTGCACGTCGAACAGTCACGGACAAACAAACTGATGACTCGCCGCTGCCGGGGCTCAGAGAATCACGCAGCCGCTGGTCTTGATGATTGCGAAGACTTCACGGCCTTGCGTCAGGTTCAGTTCGGCGGCGGCGGAGTGCGTTACGTGGGCGAGGAGTGTGTGCGCCTGGCCGATTTTCAGATTGACGATCGTGTCCGGGCCGCTTTCGACCGTGCTGCGCACCATGGCGGCCAGCACGTTGCGTGCGCTCAAGCCGCGCGGCTTTTCGAGGCACAGAATGATTTCGTCGGCGAAAATGCCCACGCTGGCGCGCGAGCCAAGGGCGCGCTCTGAAAGCGGCGCGGCAAGCTCTTGCCCGCTGCCCAGCTCAAGCCACGAAATGCCCTTGTCGCGCTCGTGGCGCGTGATTTCCAGCCGCAAAATGTTGTCAAAGCCGGCGCTGTGGCCGGGCCGCGCCAGGACTTCAAGCGGGTCGCCCTTGGCCGCGATCCTGCCTTCATTGAGCACAATGCACTCGTCGCAAAGGGCCGCGATTTCGTGGGCGCGGTGAGAAACCAGCACCATCGGCACGCGCAGCACTTCTTTGATTTCAAGCAACAGCGCCAGCACCTCGCGTGAAAGCGCGGCATCAAGTGCACTCATCGGCTCATCGAGCAAGAGCAATTCCGGCTGAGAAAGCAAAGCGCGGCCCAGCGCGACGCGCTGTTTTTCGCCGCCGGAAAGTGTGGCGGGCGTGCGCTTGAGCAGCGGTTCCAGGCGCAGCACATCAAGAATGCGCTTGGCGTTGAGGCTGTCGAGGCCGTCGGCGCGCGGCGCATAGAGCAGATTCTGGCGCACGCTCAGGTGCGGGAACAAGAGTGCATCCTGCGTGACGTAGCCGATCTCGCGGCGCTCGGGTGCAACGAATGTTCCGAGGTGGCTTTGCACGGTGCGCGTGCGCACCGAGATATCGGCCACCTTGGGCGCAAACAGGCCGGCAATCGCGTGCAAAATCGTGCTCTTGCCCGAGCCCGAGGGGCCAAAAATGCCCAGCACCGGCCCGTCGCTTGAGAATTTCACATCAAGCGCAAAGCGGCTGAAGCGATGCGTGATGGCGACGTCAAGGATTGCCAAGGCGCCTCCTCTGCCAACCCATGAACGCAAAGGCCACCAGGAGCGCCAGCAGGCTGATCGCAACGCTGACCAAGACCAGCCGCATAGCCGCGTCATCGCCGTCAACGGCGTTGAGCGCGCTGTAAACGGCAATAGGAATCGTGCGGGTTTCGCCTTCAACGTCGCCCGCAAGAATGATCGTTGCGCCGAATTCACCCAGCGAGCGCGCGAAAGTCAGTACGCTTCCGGCCACGATGCCGGGCAGCGAAAGCGGCAGCGTCACGCGCAAGAACGTCGCCCAGCGCCCGCGGCCCAGCGTGCGCGAGACCTGCTCAAGGCGGCGATCCACACCCAGAATCGATAGGCGTATGCTTTCCACCATGAGCGGAAATCCCACCACCGCCGCCGCAATCACGCAGGCCGCCGTGGTGTAGGCAATGCGTCCGCCAGTGACGCCTTCATAGGCCGCACCCAGTGGCCCGCGCGCGCCAAACAGCTTCAAGAGCAGATAGCCCGTGACCACAGGCGGAAGCACCAGTGGCAGCATGACCACGCCCTGTAACAGCGCGCGCAAGGGCGATTGCCAGCGAGCCAGCAGCCAGCCCATGAGAAGGCCGGGCACGAGCGAAACCGCCACGCTCAAGGCGCCAACCTCGAGCGTGAGATGAATGATCTCGTGTTCCGCTTCCGTAATCAGGGTGTTTCCCCCGGTCCAAAGCCGCGCCTGGCCAATGCGGCCTGCGCTTGCTTGCCCAACAGGTATTCCAAAAACGCGCGCGCGGCTTGCTTGTTCTTGCTGCCCGCGCAAACAGCGGCGGCATAGGCGATAGGCGGATAGCTCTTCTGTTCGAAGGTGAACAGCGTGCGCACGTCAGCCTCTGCTTTCGCATCCGTGGCGTAAACGAAGCCGGCCTCGCACTCGCCCGCAGCAACGGCGCGCAGGGCCGCGCGCACATCCTTCTGGCCGACGAAGCGGTTCTTGAGATCATCGTGCAGGCCATAGAACCTAAGGGCAGAGCGCGCGTAGCGCCCGGCCGGCACGGATTCTCCGGCGATGGCAATGCGCGCGAATTCCGGGTGCCTGAGTTCAGCGAGTTGCGAAGCCGTAGCGCCCGTGGCGGGCGCGATGCACACAAGCGTATTGCGCGCGATGATGCAGTCCTTGCCGTCCAGCGCTTGCTGCTCACGCAGCCGGGGGATCCAGTTGAGGTCGGCGGCTATGAAAACGTCGCAGGGTGCGCCCTCGTGAATCTGGCGCGCAAGGTCGCTCGTGGCGCCGAAGCTGGCTTTGATCTTGAACTCGCCGGATTGACCGAGCAGGGTTTTGAGATCGTTGACGACATCAGTCAGGCTGGCGGCGGCAAACAGTGTGATTTCCTTGGTGCCTGAACCTGCCGCGCCTGTTTGCGGCGGGGTGCACGAGGTGCACGCCGCCAGAATCAGCAGCGAAAGCGCGCAAGCCCATCGCCCAATCCTCGCGTGAATCACGGCCCTTGCTATCCTCTGCGCCCCATGCGCGTTTCACAGCTTACGGATTTCTTTGACCGCCTGTACCCTTTTGCGCTTGCCGAAGAGTGGGACAACGTCGGCTTGACTGTGGGCAACCCGCGCGCGGAAGTCACGGGCGTGCTGTTTGCGCTCGACGTGCTGCCCGAAGTCATCGAAGAAGCGCGCGAGCTGGGCTGCAACGTGATTGTCACGCACCACCCGCTGATCTTCCGCGCCATCAAACGCGTGCGCAGCACCGAGCCGCAGGGCGAGTTGATCACGGCCCTGCTCAAACACGACATCAGCGCCATTGCGCTGCACACGAATCTCGACAGTGCCCGTGGTGGCCTGAACGATACGCTGTGCGAGATGCTCACGCTCGAAAAGCCGCGGCCACTCGTTGACTCGGGCACCGAGCGCCTGTTCAAGCTCGTCACGTTCGTGCCGCAAGCCGCGCTGGAGAAAGTGCGCCGCGCGATGTGGCAGGCGGGGGCGGGCACGATTTCGGATTACGTGAATTGCAGCTTCAGCGTCGAGGGCAAGGGCACGTTCGAGGGCCTGGCGGGCAAGACCAATCCGGTTGTCGGCAAGGCCGGAGTGTTCGAGGAGACAGGAGAGGCGCGCCTTGAGGTGATTCTGCGCCGCGAGATCTCGGGCCGTGTGATCGAGGCCATGAAGCAGGCGCACCCCTATGAGGAAGTCGCGTATGATCTTTATCCGCTGGTGAACAAAGAGCCGCATACGGGGCTGGCGCGCATCGGTAGTCTGAGGAAGGCCGAAACGCTCGACGCTTTCGTAAAGCGCGTGCAAGAAATGGGCGTGTTCGTGACGCGCGTTCTGGGCGAGGCTGACAAGAAAATCCGCAAGGTTGCGCTGTGCAGCGGCGCGGGCAGCGACTTCGTGGGCGAGGCGATTGCGGCCGGGGCCGATGTTTACCTGACGGCCGAATTGAAGCACCATCACGGAAGCATGGCGCGACACGCGGGCATGGCTCTGGTAGAAACCGAGCATTACTCGCTGGAGAAACATCATTGGCCCAAGCTGGCCTCTTTGTGCGAGACGGAATTCAAGGGTTTGAAAACGAAAGTAAGCAAGCGTGAATCCATACTCTGGCGGGCTCCCTAAGGGCGGCCCCAAAGCAAGCGCCACGTTCGTCCGCGAGGATGAACTGGAACAGGAAAAAAAGGCGCGGCCCTTTCCGGCACAGGCGCGCAAACTGTATTGGTTTGCCTATGCGCCGGCACTGCTGTTCATCAGCGTGCTGCCCGTGGCGCTGGAAGCCAGCGGAGTGCAACTGCACATCGGGCCGTGGCTGGCGCTGCTGATTACGATTCCGTGCACGGTTTTGTCCATGTTCTTCGTGGGTTTTCTGCGCGAGGGCATGATGGGCAATTTTGTTTATGCCTCGGTGGCGCTGTTTGCGCTGACCATGGGCTACTCGCTCGATTTCGGCGTTGACGCTGACGCCACGTCGCGCGCGCTGCTGATGCGTTCGGTTTCGCCGGTGATTGTGGCCGTGATGCTGTTTTTCCTGTGGCGCGATTTGCAGACGCATTTGCGTGAGTGGCACTACCGCGTTGCTTCGGGCGAAAGCTGGCAGGACATCATGGCGCAGATGCAGCAGGCCAACGTGATCCAGAAGGCCGGCGGAAAGCCGGCACTCGACGCCGAGGGCAACGTGGTTGACGCCGAAGAAGTCATCGGCCGCCCCGGGTTCAGGCAGAAGCCTCGAAAAGGCAAGGGCGAGGGCAAACGCAAAAAGCCCAAACTGCGGTAACGCGCAAATGAAAGCCGCGGGCGCCAAGCCCGCGGTTTTGTTTGCTGCGATCAGTGGCTTGCGCGCACCAGCGGCGGCTGGATTTCCGCGGGTGGATTGTGGCGGATTTCGGGCACGACGCGCGCGAGGATTTCCGCCACCTCCCGGATCTCTGCTTCCGTGTTGTCGTAGCCGAGCGAGAAGCGCAGCGTGCCGCTGCCCTGATCGTCGCTCAGGCCCAGCGCGCTGAGCACGTGCGAGGGCTTGGTGCGCTCCCACATGCACGCACTGCCGGCGCTGGCGAGAACGCCCAGCGCATCAAGCTTGCGCAGCAGGTGCCCGCCGTAGAGCCCGTCAAAGCGGATGCTGGCCGTGTTGGGTGTGCAATGCTTGACGTCGCCATTGACGTGGCTGCCGGGGACTTTTTCGAGCACGAGTTTGATCAGCAGGTCGCGCAGGCGGCGCAGCTCGGTGCCGTGCTTGATGCGCTTGGCTTCGGCGTATTCCAGGGCTTTGGTCAACGCGCCAATCTGCGGCACCGCCACGGTGCCCGCGCGCCGGTTGTGTTCGTGCGTGCCGCCCAGCATCCAGGGCGAATACGCAGTGCCCTCGCGAAGGTAAAACACGCCGACACCTTTGGGGCCATAAAACTTGTGCGCTGACAGCGAAAGCGCATTGATGCCCAGTTGCTGCACGTCAATGGCCAATTTGCCCGCAGCTTGCACGGCATCAGTGTGCACGGCGATACCCTTCTCGCGGGCCAGCGCGCAGATTTCTGCGATCGGCTGAATCGTGCCGATTTCGTTATTCGCCAGCATCACGGAAATCAGCGCCGTGCTGGGCTTGATGGCTTTCTTCACGTCTTCGATGCGCACGCAGCCAACGTTATTGACCGGCAGCACCGTCAGTTCGAAGCCGTGCTTTGCCAGGAACTCGCAGGGAGCAAGCACGGCGCGGTGTTCAATGGCGCTGGTGATCAGGTGGTTGCGGCCATTTTGCTGCATGGCATAGGCGATGCCCTCAATGGCGGCGTTGTCGCTTTCAGTGCCGCCCGAGGTAAACACGATTTCGCTTGGGTGCTTGGCGTTGAGAACTGTCGCCACGCGCTTGCGGCACTCTTCAAGGAAGTTGCCGGCGGTCAGGCCGATTGAATGGCCGCTGGAGGAATTGCCGGGGTACTCGCGCGTACAGCGCACGAGTTCGGCGAGCACTTCTTCAGCGACGGGAGTGGTTGCGTTCTGGTCCAGATTAATCATGGCGTCTCGTGTCCGTGTTGCGCGTCCCGTGTCAAATCAATGGCAGTGGACTCGCGACACGGGACACGAGACACGCGACAGTATCTTAGCCTTGCACCATGCCGGCGCGGCCCAATTGCTCGGCCACCTTCTTCTGGTTGCGGCTCTGGCGAATCGCGACGTCGGGATCGACGATGCCCTTGCGGGCGAGGTCGATGAGCGACTTGTCCATCGCCACCATGCCGTGTTGCGCGCCCGTTTCCAGCGCCTGATAAATCAGCGCGGGTTGGCCAAGGCGAATCGAGTTGGCCACGGCCGTGGTCACGATCAGCAGTTCGCTCACCATCACGCGGCGGTCGCCCGCACGCGTGGGCAACAGGCGCTGGGCGATGATCGCGCGCATGACCATCGAGAGCTGCATGCGGATGTATTCCTGTTCCGTGCTCGGGAACATGGCGCAGATACGGTCAATGGTGTTGACCGTGTCGATGGCGTGCAGCGTTGAAAGCACCAAGTGGCCGGTTTCAGCCGCCGTGAGTGCTGTGCGCAGCGACTCCAGGTCGCGCATTTCGCCTACCATGATGACGTTGGGGTCTTCACGCAGGGCAAAGTGCAGCGCTTCGGCGAACGAGTTGGTGTCGCTGTAAAGCTCGCGCTGGTTGACCAGCGAGCGCTTGTGGCGGTGCACGTACTCGATCGGGTCTTCGATCGTGATGATGTTGTAATTAAAGTTCTCGTTGATCTGGTCGATGATCGTGGCCAGCGTCGTGCTTTTGCCGCAGCCCGTGGGGCCCACGCACAGAATCAAGCCGTCCTTGAGTGCGTGCAGCTTGCCCGCCGCCTGGGGCAGGCCGAGCTGGTGGAAGCTCATCACCTGGTTGGGAATACGGCGGAACACCACCGAAATCGCGCCGCGCTGCACATAAGCGCTGACGCGGAAGCGGTTCTTGCCGTCGGGAGTGGTGTGCGTGCAATCCAGCGCGCGGTGCTCGTAGAAGCGCTCCATTTCGCGATCGGTGAGGATCTGGCGCAGCGCGGCTTCCGTATCATCGGGCGTCAGCAGCTTGGCCTCGACGGGCACGAGCTTGCCGTTGATGCGCAGGCACGGCGGCGCGCCGGCCACGAGGTGCAGGTCGGACGCGTTTTCGGATTCGGCGATTTCCAGCAACTGGTTCAGCAGAGAGGCGCCACGGAAGGCCTCCGTGCCGCGATCGCGACTGGCGGCGGCGGCAAATTTCTGCTGGATGACCATGGTGTTCTGGCCCATGGGCGGGGCCTGGAAGCCCTCGGGGCTGCCTTCATCGGCCTCAATCGTTTGAGGTTCCTCGGCGTACTCGGCTTCGTGCGCGGGTGCCGGCGGAGGAAGAGGGCGAGCGGGCTGCGTTGGACGGCGTGCACCTGCCATGGCGGCTCCTTTTTTGCGTAACACGTGCCTTGTAATTGATTTGAGTCTAATGCGAAAGGCTCAGGGCCACAATGGGATAAGGAATGCGAAGTCAGAGGTCAGAAGTCAGAGGTCAGAAATGGCATACTGGGTCGGTTCTGGCTTTGCTCCTGACCACTGACCTCTGAATTCTGACCTCGCTTGAATCTCGTTTATCCCTACATCTTTGACCGCATCGCAATCGCGAAGCCCTGGGCCGGCGCGCGCCTGGCTTCGATGTTCCCGCGTGCGGCAGCTGATTTTCCGCGCGGCACCGGCGAAAGCATCGAGATTGCCGATTTGCGCGAAGCCTCGCCCAAAGTGGCCAACGGCCAAGCGCGCGGCTGGACGCTGTACAACCTGCTGGCACAGTTTCGCGAACAGATTCTCGGGCCCGGAGGCGAAGCCGAGTTTCCGCTGGCGCTGAAATTCATCGACACGACTGAGCCGCTTTCCATCCAGGTGCACCCGCGCGACGTGCGCGAAAACGGCAAGCTGTTTGCCCGCGGCAAGACTGAGGGCTGGCTGATTCTTGAAGCCGACGAAAACGCCGTGATCTGGCAGGGCCTGAAGCCAGGCTTGACGCGTCAAGACTTCGAGCGCGCGCTGGCGGCCGGCATACCACACGAAACGCTCAACGCGCGCAAACTCCAGCGCGGCGACTGGCTCTTGAACGAAGCGGGCGTGATCCACGCGCTCGGTGGCGGGCTGACGCTGCTTGAAATCCAGCAGAACTGCGGCGTGACCCTGCGCTTCTTTGACTGGCCGGAACTGGGGCGCAAAGCGCGGGAGTTGCAGGTAGAAGCCGCTTTCAAGGCCGCGAATTTCGAGGCGCCTGCACCCGAGATCGTGCACGCGGCGCAGGGCGAGGGCGTGCAGACGCTGCAAGCGCCGGAGTTCGCGATTTTCTGCGCGCCCGCCCAGCAAGGTTGCGGCGGCACGCCCGAGTGCATCGGCGCACCCTTTGGAGTGCAATCGCTGCGTTTGAGCAAAGGCTCGCGCCACGTGAAAGACTGGCCGGGCTTCACGGTTTTCACCTGCCTCGAAGGCGCGGCCCAGGTGATCGTGCATGGCGCGGGCGAACTGCACACCGTTGAACTCAGGCCAAGCGACACTGTGCTCGTGCCGGCCTGTTTCAACGATTTCGAGATCTACCCGCACAAGACGTGCTGGCTGATTGAATCGTATGCCGTCTGATACGGCTTTCACCACAGAGATCACAGAGAGCGCAGAGGAATGCAACGGCTTTGGTTCCACGGATAAACGCGGATGGACACGGATTATGTTCTAAACTGAACCCCTCTGTGTGAATCTGTGTTCATCCGTGGTTGCTTACCGACTCTGCTGTTGTCTTTGATTTCAAAACCTTCCTCTGTGTACTCTGTGATCTCTGTGGTGAATTCAGAAGGAGTGAACGTGCTTCAGCATGTGCTGCTCTCCTCATCCCGCGCCGTCACTTACTCCGCTGCCGCCGAGCGTTTGCAAAAGCTCGTAGCCGCGCGGGCGCAAAAGGGTGCCGATCGCGACGCCATTGACCAGCGCATCTGGGAACTGTTCGGCGAAGACTGGGCGGTGATGTTCACGGATTTGAGCGGTTTTTCGCGCGGCGTGGAAAAATTCGGCATTACACATTTTTTGCAGATCATCTTTGAGTCGCTGCGCATCTTCGCGCCGCACATCGAGGAGCACGGCGGTGTGCTGCTTAAAGTAGAAGGCGACTCGATGATGGTGCTGTTCCGCGAGGCAAAATCGGCGCTTGCCTGCGCAATCGCCATGCAGCGCGCTGCGCGCGAATACAACAAGGACCGCTCGCCCGAGGAGCAGATTCTGCTGTGCGTCGGGCTGGGCCATGGGCGCATGCTGCGCATCGGCGAAATGGACGTGTACGGCGCCGAAGTGAATGGCGCTTCCAAACTGGGCGAAGACCTCGCCGGAGCATGGGAAATCCTCGTGACGGACGGTTTCAAGAAAGCCGTAGGCGAAACAGCGCTGGCCAAGTTCAAGAAAGCCAAAGAAGCTCCCGCCGGCGTGAACGGCGCTCACAAGGCTGTTTGGGAATAGTGAGCGCCCATCAGTGCGTGAGAGCCCTGCAAACCCATTACCCAATCGACAAGCCCTCAAAGGAATCCGACAATCGGTCCCATCGAGTCCGAATTGACGGAGGCTGTTCAATGCTGCTGACGCGCGAAGAGATGTCCTTTGATTTCAAGGGCGCGAAGTTTGATCGCGTCAAGGATCGTGACCTTCTGGCCTGGGTGGCGAGCCAGTTCCTCTATGGCGAGTTCACCGGCATCCAGATCGGTAAGTGGATCCTGCAAGCACCGGACATGGACAGCGCCAAGTTTCTCGCGCGCCAGTGCATCGAAGAGCTGCAGCACGTTGACGCGTTCAAGGAATTTTTTCGCTGGCTGCAGGCGCGGCCCGTCAAAGTGCATCGCGTCGTTAAACTGCTCAGCGCCGAAAGCGGCACGTGGGAAGAACATTGCGCGCTGGAAATGGCGCAGGGCGAAGGCTTCGTGGCCATGATTTTCTATGCGCTGCTGGCCACGCTTGATGACGAGAAGATGGTCAAGAAACTCGACTTCGCCGCGCGCCAGGAAGAAGGCCACATCGAGTTTGGCGAGGATCAAACCAAGAAGTTGCTCGAGCGCGACCCGCGCTGGCGCAAGCGCCTGTTGGGCCTGCACCTGCTTTCGCTCTGGGCCATTAAGCGCTTTGAAAAATGGATCGCCAAGCGCGTGGACATGAACCACCCCGTAATGAAGCAACTGCCCGAGTACCTTGACAAAATCATCGCCACAACCGAGTTGCGCCTGACGCGGCTAGGCATGTTGCAAAAGCCGCTCGCGCAAATGGGGCGCATGGAGAAATTCGGCGCGATCTGCCGCTCGCTCACGTGGAAATTCGGCCGCAAGCTTCTGCCCTGGAACTGGTTCGCCAAGAAACGCCTCACGGACGTTTACATGGGCGACCCGTACCTCGCCGACGTGATGGCTTTCGAGGCCATCAAGAGCGGCGCAGGGATTCCCGTGGCGGTGTAGGCCCGGGTCTTGTCGCACCGGCTGGTACACTTTTCTCCCGTACTGACCTTTATGGGAGAAAGCCATGTCCAACCCGTTTCGACACGAAAGCATCACCGGTATTGCGCAGGACGAGTACAAAGCGCTGTTCGCGCTTTCCAACGTGAAAGTTCGCGCGCTCTATCTGCAACTGGGCGGCGCGCGCCTCGACTATCTGCTCGACAAATTGACGCACTGCATGGACGAAGGCGCCGACAGCTACCTGCGCCGCCTTTCGCAGGACACCGCCGATTATGTCGCGCGCTGCGAAGACCCCTCGCTTGAAACGCCCAAGCGCGAAAAGCCGCTCATGAGCGTGCGCGAGCACCTGGGCGTGACGAGCGAAATGATCGAGCTTTGGGACATGCAGCGCCGCCTCGCGCTCCAGGCCGTGCGCGCCGCCAACGCCGGCATTGAACCCACCCAGGAATTCATCGACGCTGCCAAGGTCGCCATCGGCCGCGACGCCGAAAGAGCCGCGCGCGCCGTGGCGAAGAGGAACGCCATCCCAGCCGCGCCAAAGCCCACGAAGCCCGCCGCCAGGCCCGAGGAAAGCGCGGCTAAAGCACCAGCGCAGGCGGCCGCCTGAGCCGCCCGCGAAGCCGGCCCTGAAAGCAGGCCGCCCTTCGACGGGGCTCAGGGCAGGCACGGCACGCTCTTTGAAATGTGTTTTCTTTGGAGTGCGCCGGCTTGCCGGCGCTTTGGACGCGCAGGCTTGCCTGCGCGCATGTGATGACTGCTTGAGCGGGCCGGGGAAAAAAACGGCGGCGGGGCAAGCCCCACCGTCCAAAGCGGTGGCAAGCCACCGCACTCCAGAGTTACTGCGTAAGGATCTTCTCTTTGCGCTGCGCCTGTTCCTGCCTGTACTTCTCGCGCATGGCCACGGCTTCCGCGCGCCTCTTGGCGTCGGGGTCTTCGAGGTATTTCACGCGGTGGTGGTAGAGCGCGGCGAGCGACTTTACCAGCGAATCTTCTACTTTAGAGAGTTCGGCGCGCGTGATGTTGCACTCGTCGAACTGGCCGTCGAGCAGCTTGTTGTTGATCGTCTCACGCACCATGTTGCGCAGGTCGTCGGGGTGTTGCAGGCCGCCCGCGAACTTGCTGCGGGCCGTGGCCTCCACGTGGTCGGCCAAGGCACTGATTGCAGCCTCTTTGCTTTGCGGCTTGGGGCCCGGGTAGCGGAACTGCGATTCAAGAATCGTCTCGCCTTCTTTGGCCTGCTGCTTGGCCTTGAAGTAGAAATACTTCACGGTGGCGGTGCCGTGGTGGCCGGTGATGAAATCCTCGAATGATTTGGGCAGCTTGTGCTTGCGGGCAATCAGAATGCCGTCGCTGACGTGGCTGATGATGATCATCGCGCTCATCATCGGGCTGAGGCGGTCGTGCAGCAGCTTCGATTCCGGCTCGTTCTCGGTGAAATATTCCGGGCGCACCATCTTGCCCAGGTCGTGGAACATGACCGCGACTTCGGCCAGCAGCGCGTTGCCCCCAATGGCCTCCACGGCGCGCTTGGTGAAGTTGGCCACGTTGCGCGTGTGCTGGTAGGTGCCCGGCGCCCGCTCCTGCATCATTTGCAGCAGCGGGTGCTCGCGCTCGAGCAGCTCAATCAGGCGCAGGTCCGTGGTGATATTGAAAACGCGCTCAAGCAGCGGCAGCAGGAACGTGGCGCACACGCCCAGCACCATGCCGCGCGCCAGCGACATCGCCACCCACAGCACGAGGTCAAGCAGGCCGCCCGCGTGGTGCCAGTCGCCGGAAAAGTGCACGGCCACAATCAGCACACTCTGCACCGCGCCGCCGGTCAGGCCGACGATCGCCAGCTTGTAGCGCGACCTCAGGTTGAAAGTGAACAGCACAGCCGTCAGCGATCCGGCCAGCTTGATGATGATCGGGATGGCATGGAATTCGTTGGCGCGCAGCGCCACCACGATGATTGCCATGAGCGTGAACAGCGTGGCGTCAATCGCAAATCGCTGGTCGAACACCACGGCGTAGATCATGCCGAACAACATCAGCGGCACGAGCCACTCGAAGTTCAGGTCGCCCAGCGGAAAAGTGAGCGCCACCTTGGTGCCCGCCGCGCACAGCAGCACTGAGCACGCAAACAGCAATTGCTTGCGGCCTTCCCTGAACAGTTCGGGCCGGAAGCGCCATACATAGAAGAAGTAAAGCACCACAAAGGCGGCAATGACTACAAAGTTGCCCGCGCTCCGCGGCAGGTCAAGTTCGGTGAAAGGGGCCAGCACCACGGCCAGCATGGCCATGCTGAACAGCGCGCCCGCCGTTGCGCGCAACGACCACAGGGGCCAGTCGATGCGGCGCTGGGCGCGTTCGGTTTCGCCGAGGCGTTGTTCAATCAGCTCGAGCCGCTGTTCGTCGATCTCGCGGGCCATCGAAGGCTCTGGCGTTGCCCAAGCGGGCAGACCAACCATAGCAACGCCAAGAAGGGCAGGCGTCAAGGGGCTTTGGCTTGCCGCCATGACGGATTATCGGACTTGCGCAGCACTCCCCCTGCCCGTGGGCCGCGATTTCGCTAACGTTTGCGACGGTCGGGCGTTACACTTCACGGTTCGCACCCCAATGCGTTTCCCCAGGAAGATTTGAGTATGTGGAGAAGTATTCCCGCGCTGTCGCTGCTTGTTCTCCTAAGTCTTTGCGCCGGCACCGTTTGCGCCGAGGAGATTGACTATTTCCCGCGCGTGCGCACGATTCAGGATCTCGTCGAGCGCGCCTCGAACAGCAAGTACAAAGACAAGAACACCATTCTCGGCAATGAACTTTTCAGCGCCGGCGCTTCGGTGGGTTACATCAGCGATTACTACTGGCGCGGCTACCGCCTGTTCAACGACGACCTGCTGTTCCGTGGCGATGCCTACGTGAACATCTACGGTTTTGAGGCCAGCGCCTGGACGATGTACAACTTCAACCGCAACAGTTTCCGCCCCACGGAAACCGACTTGCGCCTGCGCTACCAGTTTGAAATCGAAGGCACAATCATTTCACTGGGCTATACATTCTACGACTTCTCCGGCAGTGATGGCTCGCTGGGCAAGCGCAACCAGGGCTTTGGCAAGAACGCGCCCAAGGAATTCCCGGACGACCGCTTCCCCAACCAGATTCACGAGATCCAGCTCTCGGCCAGCTACTTCCCCTCGGTGCTGCAGGCCGGCGGCGTCAACTTGCTGTTCACGGTAAACTACTTCCAGCGCCTCGACGACGAAGGCTCGCGCGTTGAAAGCTCTGTGACACTGTTCGTGGATAGCCCGCAGTTCACGATCTTCGGCGACTATTTTTCGGTGACTACCACCAACACTTACCAGCATCGCTACCTGACAAACCGGTCCGCGTTCCAGGGCCAGACGACCCATGCGAAGCTGGTTTACAACCTGGACAAATACCGCATCGCGCCCATTTTCTTCACGCTTGAGGGCATGTATTACGCGGGCTTCCACAAAGACCTGGTGGACGGCTTCTACTTCGGGTTCACCGTGAACATCCGCTTCTAAGACGTTTGCGGGCAGATGGCCCCCGGGGATCAAGGATTTCGGCGCGCGACGCTTTTCAATCGGGCGGCGCTAATCCAGAATCCACGACAGCAAAATGGTCGATCGCCGCACAGGCTTTTTCTTTTCCTTGCGCATGCTGCTTCTGGGCATGTTCTCGCGCGTGGTGCGGCGCACGTTTTTCCGCTCCGCGTTCCTGATTTTCCTGCTGTTCTTCGTTGCGCCTTTGGTGGTTCTGAACGTGCTGGCCACGGGCAAGACCGGCAACTGGCTCTTGCGCAGCGCCACGAATGAGGTGTTCAACACCGGCAACGTCGCAGTAACGTGGGACGAAGCGGCCACGCGTATCACCGGCCCCGGCCTTTCCCTGACGGGCGCGGTCAGTTACTACAACATCAGGGTCAAGCGACTTGCGCCCGCAATGGGGGCGGATTACACGGCCCTGCACATTCCATTGCTGACGGTCAGCTACGACCTCAAGAAGCTGCCGTCCTCGCCCATTACCGGTGTTGCATGCCCTGAGCAGGCCGAGCTTTACTTCAATGTTGAAAAAGGCCGCTGGCTGGATGCCGACATTTTCAAGCCCGGAACCGGCGCCGAGGCCGAGTTCCCGCAGCTTCCCTCGTTCATCGTGCGCAAGGCGCTGGTCCACGTTCGCGCGGACTCAGTTCTGCGCCCACCGGAAGAACTCAAGCCGCCCGCACCCGGCGGCCCCTTGCCATGGTACGACTTCATGGTCACGGATCTCGCGTTGTTGCCGCAGCCCGGCAACCCCGATGTTTTCGACCTTCAAGGCCGCGGCAAAGGCGCGCCCTTTGGTACGTTCGATGTTGCGGGCACCATCCAGCGCGACGGCTCCAAGGCTGAAATCCTGTTCGCCCAGCAGGACATGAAGCTGGACGAGAACTTCGTTTCCGCCCTGAGCATTGACGTGCGCCGCATCTATGACCAGTTCCAGATCGAGGGCGTGGCCAATATCTCGTGCCGCGTCGTCATTCCCAAAGGGCAGGCGCTGGAGTTCAACGCGGACATCGACATCAACCAGGGCCGCTTGTGCTTTGTGGGCTTTCCACTTTCGGTCAGCCCGGCCTCGGCGCGCCTGCATGTGCACAACAACAAGGTGAAGATTGAGTCCATCCGCGGCCAGCGCGGGCCCGCCAAGGTGTTTGTTTCCGGCGAAGTCAGCAACATCGGCGAGGTGGGCGAAGCGCTGTCGGTCAGCGTCGATATCGAGGATCTGCTGGTGGATGAGCATTTCCGCCTCGCCCTGCTCGAGGCGCGGCTTCAGCCCGGCAATGAAAACCCGAAAACCGGCATGCCCTATCTCGCCACAGAGTGGACGCCTGCACTCATTCCCGGCCGCCAGCGCTGGGAGTCTGACGCCGAGTGGCGCCGCCGCCAGGGTTTCCCCGAATGGCCGGGCAAAGAGCTCACGGCCGGCGGCGTGGTTTACCCCTCGCTTGACGACGTGTTGCCCTTTGTAGCGCGCGCATTCACGCCCGTGGGCTTTTGCAATTTCAAGTTCGACACGCGCGAGGTCTGGAAGGGCGGCGAAGAGGCGATCAAGCTGCCCGATGGCCGCACGCGCATGAAGCGCATCACTGACCGCGACCAGAAATGGTTCGTTTACATCCGCGATGCCTCGGCCTGTTATGTCGGCCTGCCGGAACAGGGCGATGGCGGTTTCCCCATTCCCATCTTCAAGGGCTATGGCGTCGTCGAGGGCACCGTCAAGACCGGCACGCCCAGCGTGTTTGTCGTGCGCGGCTACACCCAGGAGGAACTGGCGAAAATTCCCGAGGCCGAAGAGCGCGGCATGCGCCCCTCAACCTATCTCACCAGCGAGCGCCAGAAGCCGGGCCAGAAGGTGCAGTTGCGCGCGACGTACCGCGACCCGGAAGCCCTGGGCGATCCCGACCTGATCCTGAACGTGACCACCGACGGCGTCGTGATGGACGATGAGCTGCGCAGCGCATTGCCCGAGGCGATCCGCAAGGTCGTTGCCACCTTTGATCCCAGGGGGCGCGCCGATGTCGAGTCGGCCGATGTACGCATCATTCCGGCCAAGGATTACATCGACTACGTTTTCACGGTCCGCGCGCGCGGCGTGCTGGCGCAATACCAGTTCGAAGGCGCGACGCGGCCCGTCGAGCTCGCCGAGATCGACGGCAACCTGCGCATCAGCAATCTCACGCGCACCGTCGAGGTCTCCAGCCTGCGCGGGCGGCTGGCGGGCAGCCAGGTGTACATGGACGTCACTTTCAAAGAGGGCGATCCCTCGCCCAGCTACACGTTCAGCGGGGGCTCCGACGAGTTCACCATTGTGCCCGTAATCGCCGACATGCTGCCGCCCACGCTCGCCCGCGTGTTTGCCGACTTCGCGCCCACGGGCAATCTGCTGCTGCGCGTCAAGGGGCGCAAAGATGTGCCCGATCTCGAGAATCTCGTCGAGGCGGAAGTCGTGTTCCGTGGCGGCGGCGCGCGCTTTGTGAAGTTCCCATATGCGCTCAGCGCCATGGGCGGCAGGGTGTTTGCCAAAGTCACCGATGGCCAGGTCGAGGTCACGCTGCAGCAGTTGTCGGCCACCGGCTCCACAAAAGACTCGCGCGTCAGTGTGGGCGGCCACGTGCTTGTGCCGCTCAACAAGGGCGTTGATGGCGCCGAACCCCAGCCGCGCTACGACCTGCTGTTGACGGCCGAACGCGTCGCGCTCGACAGCGCGATCCTTGAAGCGCTCACGCCTGTTCTCCAGGCGCCGGGCACCACGGAAAAGCCGGCGTTAATCAGCTTTGTCGAATCCCTGAACCTGCAGGGCACCATGGGCGTGAAAGGCCGCCTGCTCTCCGACGAAAAGGGCGAGGCGCAGTGGGCCTTTGAACTTTCGCTCGAAGGCTGCCGCATGAACTTCACGAAGTTCCCCTACCCCGTCACGGATCTCACCGGCACGGTGCTCATCGACGGCAAGGAAATCACCTTCCACAACGTGCGCGGCCGCACGCAGGGCGAAGGCCGTGTCGCGCTCAATGAAGCGGGCTTCGACGAAAGGACCGGATGGAGCATCGCCCTTTCAGCGCGCGCCGTGCCCTTCAACCAGGTGCTGCGCGACGCCCTGCCGCCCACGCTGATGAAGCGCTTCGACGCGGCCAAACCGGTGGGGGTCTTTGATATCGACATGACGCTTCACGGTGCTGGAGAGTTGATGGAATTCGACTTCAGCGCCGATCTGCATGACTGCACGCTTGATGCGGGCCTGCATTTTGAGCATGTCAGCGCGCGTGTGGATGCCGCCGGCTTCCTTGATGAAACTCGAACCTGCGCCAACGGCCGCCTGCGTGTCGATTCCCTGCGCTGGAAGGATGCCGAGTTCAACGATGTCACCGCTGACATCCAGTTCGCCAACTCGCGCCTATCGCTGCCCAATCTGCGCGGCAAGTTCTACGACGGCAACGTCGAGGGCAATGTGAGCGTGGACGAAACCGACTATGAAGGAGGCATTGTCATCCGCAGCGCCGATCTTTCAAAGCTTGGCGAAGCCGCGTTTCCCAAAGCGGGCAAGCTGCAGGGTGCGGTCGACGGCGAGGTGCTGTTCTACTCCAAGCCCGACGGCAACGGGCAGATCGGCCGCGGGCGCCTTGATATCGCGCCGCAGGACGTCAACTCGCCCGATGAAGCCAAGAACCGCGCAAAGCTGGCCTCGGTACCGCTGTTCTCTCAGATTTTCGCCACGACCAAGAACCCGCAGGACTTCGACGAGGGCCACGTTTACTTCTGGCTGGGTGCTGATCGCATCACGATCCGCGAGATGGACTTCGTGAGCGACGCTGCGCGCGTGGAGACTTTCGGCGGTGACGAAGCCAATTACATCATGTATGCCTCGGGCGAGATGCGCATGAAGCTGTTCTTCACGCTCGCGCCGCGCTCGCCGCTGGATATTCCGGTGATCCAGCAGGTCTTTGACCTGCTCAAGCAGGTGCTGTTCCCGCTTTACGTCACCGGCACGCTCGCCTCGCCCAAAGTGGAGGCGTTTTCGCTCGCACAGGCCGACCTCGACAAACAGCGCGACGTCTTCCCAAAGCCGCCGAGGGAAAACTGATGCGTCGCAGAGAGGTCGAGCCGCGCGTTCGCAGGGCCCAGGCGGGCCCGGGTGAACTCGCCATTTCGGCGGGAGAGTTCCGCACTCGCCGCATTGAGTGCCCCGAGACGGGCCTGGTGCGGCCCATGCTCAATAAGGTGCGCCAGGCGCTGTTCAACGTGCTGGCCGACGACGTGCGTGACGCCGTGGTCTGGGATTTGTTCGCGGGCTCGGGCCTGCTGGGCTTTGAGGCGCTGTCGCGCGGCGCAAAGCAATGCGTGTTCGTTGAAAGCCACGGCGCCCACGCGGCGGCGATTGAACGCAACGTCAAGGCTCTTGACGTGTCAAGCCGCGCGCGGGTGCTTCGCGCCGACCTGTTTTCGCTCGTCGCGCCGGGCCGGGCGCTGGATCAGGCGCCGGCCAATCTCGTGTTCATCGACCCGCCCCACGCCATGATCGCCGATTTCGAAACGGGCCCCTTCTGGCCGTGGTTCGCCAACCTGCACCGCACGCAGTTGGTCAACGGCTTCACGGTCGTGGTCATCGGCCACCACGCGCAGCTTGAATTGCCCAAAGACCTCGGCGCGTTCATGGTCGCCGACAAGCGCAACTACGGCAACGCCGGCTTCACCATTCTCGTGCGCAGCGAAGAGGACGACGAAGAAGAAGGATGACCGGCAATTGTGAATGCTGAGTTCTGAATTCCGATTGAATCAAGGCCTCGCCCCCTCGCTAATTCAGAACTCAGAATTCAGAATTCAGCATTCATGTCCCTTCCTTCCTTAATAGGCATGACCCCTGACCAGCTCCGCGATGCCGTGGTCGCGCTGGGCCAAAAGCCATTTGTGGCCAAACAGCTTGCGCAGTGGCTCTACGAAAAACGCGAAACCGATCCCGGCAAGATGTCCAACCTGCCGGCGGCGCTGAGAGAAAAACTCGCCGCGCAGCCGCTTTTGACCAGCCGCGTCATCGAGGCCGACGACAGCGGCGAGGGCACGACCAAGCTCGCGATTCGTCTTCATGACGGGCCGATCATTGAGTGCGTGCTGATGCGCGAGGAAAACGAGGACGGCTCGGCGCGTTTGACGGCCTGCATCTCCACACAGGCCGGCTGCGCCATGGGCTGCACGTTTTGCGCCAGCGGCATGCTGGGCCTCAAGCGCAACCTCACGGCGGGCGAAATCCTCGAACAGTTCTACCACATCGACGCTCTGCTCAAGAAAGACGGCCTGTCCTGGCTGACGAATGTCGTCGTCATGGGCATGGGCGAACCTTTGCACAACTTTGACAACCTGATGCAGGCGCTGACGATTCTCAACGCCGACTGGGGTTTCAAGTTCGGCGCACGCCGCATCACGGTTTCAACGGTGGGACTGCCCGACAAAATCCGCGAACTCGCCAAGCAGGGCATGCAATTCAATCTGGCGATTTCGCTCCACGCCACAAGCGACAAGCAGCGCACCAAGCTGATCCCCACCAACGTCGCCACCGGTCTGGCAAACATCATCGAGGCCGCCGCCGACTACTTCAGCGAGACCAAGCGCGAAGTGACTTTCGAGTACACGCTCGTCGGCGGCGAGAACGACAGCGCCGCCGACGCCCGTCGCCTCGCGGAACTGCTGCGCGGCTTCCCCCGCGCCAACGTCAATCTCATTCCCATGAATCCCGTTGAGGGCAGCGGCCTGATCGCGCCCACCACGCAGGCCGTCGAAGAATTCACCCGCATCCTCAAGCAGGCCGGCGTCAACGTACACGTAAGAAAGAAACGCGGCCGCGCCGTGCAAGCCGCCTGCGGGCAATTGCGGCTGCGCCTGGAACAGCAATTCTGAATGCTGAGTTCTGAATTCTGAATGCGACTTTCGCTTGCGATCCATTCAGAATTCAGAATTCAGAATTTAGAATTCAGCTCATGGCCAAAGTCTCCGAAGCATTCACCGGCAAGCTGCTCGAGGCGCTCAACCGCTTTGACCTCAACATCAAGGCCGTGACTTCGTCGGGCGAGCGCGGCGAGCGCCGCTCCAAAAGGCGCGGCCAGAGCGTCGAATACGCCGACCATCGCGAATACACCTACGGTGACGACCTGCGCCGCCTTGACTGGCACGCCTACGCGCGGCTGGAGCAGATGCTGATAAGGCTTTACGCCGCCGAAGAAGCCCTACCGCTGGAGATCATCATTGACCTCTCGGCCAGCATGGATTTCGGCGAGCCGACGAAGTATGTGCAAGCCGCGCGCATTGGCTGCTGCCTGACGCAAATCGCGCTCTTGAAGGGCACGCCCACGCGCTGGCGCATCGCCAGCGCCAAGCCACTGGAGCCCGTTGTGTTGCGCGGCCGCGGCGAACTGCCCAAGATTCTGGGCGTGCTCGACGAGCTGGTGCCCGAGGGCACGGGCGTGCTGGCCGATGCGCTCAAGCGCAGCGCTCTGGCGGGCCCAAGGCGCAAGGCGCTTGTCGTGCTCACGGACGGCTACGACCGCGACGCCATTCGCCCTACGCTGCGAGCATTGCGCGCCGCGGGCACGGAGGTGAACCTCGTGCTCGTGCTGGCACCGGAGGAAACCGACCCGCAGGAGCGCGGCGAGTTCACGTACATCGACAGCGAAACCGGCAAAGAAAGCGTGCTCTCACTCGACGGGCGCGCGCTGAAAACCTACATGGGAATGCTCACCGGTTACCGCGCCGAATGGACCGATTTCTGCCGATCAAGCGGCATAGCGATGTTGGAACTAAGCAGCGGAACCCCGATCGACGCAGGATTGTTCAAGCAACTCGCCGACGGCGGCTTGATCGCCTAGCGCTGCTGCGCGATGGCGGCGGGTGCCAGGGTCGGCATCGTTGGCTGCTCCTGTGCGTGAGTCGGTGGCGCGGGCGTTTTCGCCTCGGCCGCGTCGCGGCGTTTCAGGCCGCGCTCGGTCAGCGTGACGAAGAGCGGGAGCAACAGCGCGAAACTGATTGCGATCCAGCCCAGTGTGGGCATGCCGATGAGCTGGTTGTTTTCGCCTTCCGTCAGCAGCAGCGATGACAGGCCTGCCGCGAGTGAGAGCGTAATGTGCTGCACCGCTGATTGCGCGCTCATGAAACCGGCGCGCTCGTGCATTCTGGGCACGCGCGTATCCAGCGTTCGCGCCGGCACGCCGCGCAGCGAACTCACGCCCATGAAGGCCACAAAGATGCCCAGCACCGGCAGCCACGGCTGATAATCAATGAACGAAGCGTAGATCACGCCGCACAACAGCACGCCGCCAATCCAGCTTGTCACGCCGCTGCCCAGTTTGTCCGTCAGGCGGCCCACAATCTGCATCATGGCCAGGCTCGCCATGCCGCCAAAGAGATAGAGCGCTCCCAGCTTTGAAAACGTGTAGTTGATGCCCGCGCTTTGTATGGCCTCGTTCAGCCACGGCTCGCCCTGATAACTCAAGTTATGCAGCACGTAGCTCGGGATCATCGGAATGAGCGTGAACGCGGAAAACATCATGCACGCCATCGATGCATAACTCAAAAGCGGCAGCGGCTTGGTGAACATTTCCCAGAACGGCGCCTGCCGATTCGCCGCCACGGCCGCCAGGTGATGGCGCATCGGCGGCAGCAGGTAGAGCGAGCCAGCACTCACACACAGCCCCAGCGCGGCTACGCCAAAAAACGGCGCGCGCCATCCGGCGACGTTGGCCAGCTCCAGCGAAAGCGGCACGCCGAAAATGCTGGCAATGGAAAATCCCATCATCACCGTGGCCATGGCGCGGCCGCGCCGCTCGACGGGAATCACGTCGGCGATCACGCTCAGCGAAAGCGAAGTCGCCGGCCCGCCAAAGATGCCCGCCAGCACGCGCGCGGCCAGCAGTGATTGAAGATTGAACGCCAGCCCGCCCAGCGCGGTCGCAATCATCAGGCCGAGCATGCTCACGGCCAGCGCTTTGCGGCGGTCGAATCGATCGAGGAAGAACGAGCCGGCAATGCCTGCCAAGGCGCCGGCCAGCGTGTAAATGCCCGCAACGACGCCGAGATAGTGTTCAGCAATGCCAAGCTCGGCGGCGAATTGCGGGCCCAGCGGCATCACGATCATGAAATCCAGGATGTTGACGAGTTGAAACGAAGCGATGAGCAGAACCACGAGCCGCTCGGATGGATGTTTCATCAGAACCGCTCGCTTGAAGGATCGAGATTCTCCAGCCTGCGCCCGAAGAACGCCAGCAACAGCTCGACTTCGAGCATCGTCACCAGGCCCGCCAGCAGCGCGCTTAGGGGCGCAAACCACGCCGCCGCGTCTATGCCCGCGCGATAGCCGGCAACGGCCGCCGCAATGCCCGCAGCCACCAGTCCGGCGGGCACGCTCAGCACCAGGGACATCAGAATCAAACGCAGAATCGTCATCAACATATTCCGGCCAACCAGTTCCACGCCGCCGCTGCCCGGCGCCACCGCGGCCCAGCTCGGCATCAGCACAGCCGCGCCGTTTTCCAGCGCAAAGCCGAGCACGACCACGGGCGGAAGCATGAACGCCGCCGAAAGCACGATCACCACGCGATGCGCGTATTCAATACGAAAGCCAAAGCCGCGGAAGGCAAACACGCTGCCGAACACGACCAGCACCAGTGCGACGCTGATCAAAGCCGCGCTGCCGTAAACCTCGCCGCGCAGGATGTCTTTGCCGCGCACGGGCAGCGAGCGGATGTAATCGAGGCGCTGCAGCTCGGCGCGCAGGTCATTGCGCAGCACCTGCGGGCCGGCAATCACGAGCATGATGGTGATCACCGAGCCCATGGTCACTATGGCGAGATCCACAAAGCGCTCTTCGCCCTGCGTAGCCATGACTACGAGCAACACGACGCCGATGAGCAGGAAGGGAACAAACGTTCGCATCGAGACGCCGCGCGTTTGTGCGATCACGCTTTTCCACATCATCGCGCGCCACGCGGGCCCCTGCTCGGCAAGCTTGAAACGCGAGGGCTTGGCGGTTTGAAGCTTGGCCAAAGCCGCGCCTGATGCGCCACCGGTGCGGAAGGCCTCGAGGCGGCGGCCGATGTTCTGGGCCAGCGCCAGCGCGTCTTCCTCAAACGGGGTGTTCAGGCGCGTGGCGAACTGGTCGAGCGCGAACATGAGCAAGAGCGCAACGCAAAGGCCGCGCGCGAACGTGGGCAAATCCTGCGCGCTGGCCATGGCCGTGACCTGCCGCAGCGGCCAGAGCACGTAACCTGCCAGGCCCGAGTGCGTGAGGTTGTCGAGCCAGGGCATGAATTCGTCGAATTGCTTGAGCGGCGGCGGCGGCGTGAAATTGAGCGCGAATACGCCCACAAGTGCGCCCACCAAGAGCGCGCCGGGCATATGGCGCCCGACGCGGCCAAAGCCGAGCGCCTTGAGTTTGCCCGCCAGCAGTGCTGCCGCCACGCCGTTGAGCAGCAGCAGGTTGACCATGCACCATGCGCCCACGGAAGCGTAGGGCGGAAAAATGCCGGGGCGGCGAAAGGCAAAGGCAAACGCCACGGCCGCCATGAAAAGCAGGGGCAACTGGGCGCGCATCCAGCGGTAGCGGATAATCTGTTGACGCGTCAAGGGTGCTGTGCACAGCTGCGTGACCTCGGCCTCGTTCATGTACAGCGTCGGGTTGTTGGGCGCGAACAGCCAGGCCATGGCGCCGAAGAAAAGCACCAGCACGCCGGAGACGGACTGCACCACGGGCGCGATGCTCTCGGCATCGTGAGCCACTTGATTGCTTGAGAAACTGGGCATGCCGATCATGACCCACAGGTAGGCCATGCCCGCGAGAAAGGGCAGCAGATAGCGCGGGTTCTTCAGGCGCGAAATCTTGTGGACGAGCGAGTTCTTCGCGCTGCGGGTGAGAAGAAAGAACAGGGCGGAATTCGTCATACGCGCGGCTCTGGCGGCGCTTCATACCCCGTGGCGCGCATGAAAATCTCTTCGAGGTCCGCATCCTCGCGCAGGTTCGGCACCGCCGCCTGAATCTCCGGCAGCGTGCCATGCAGCAGCTTCTTGCCGTGCTGCAGCAGCAGGATCTTCGTTGCGATCAGCTCAACGAGATTGAGCAAATGGCTGGAGATAATGATGGCCGCGCCGCCAGCTGCGCGTTTCTTGATCGTTTCCTTGATGCGGCGAATGGCCACGGGATCAAGGCCCGTGAGCGGCTCGTCGAACAGGATTGCGCGCGGCTCATGGATCAGCGCACAGGCAATGGCGAGTTTTTGCTTCATGCCGCGCGAAAGCGTGTTGGGCAGGGCGTCTTCCTTGCCGCGCAGTTCGAGTTCATCGTAGAGCACTTCCGCTTTCGGCAGCGGATCTTGAACGCCGTAGAGTCGGGCCACGAACGCCAGGTGCTCGCGCACGGTGAGATACTCAAACAGGCGCGGCTCGTCAGGGATGAACGCGAGTTCGCGCTTGGCGCCAACAGGGTCAAGCACGATGTCGCGCCCGCAAACCAGCACGCGGCCCTGCGTGGGCGCGATGATGCCGGTGATGCAGCGCATCGTGGTGGTTTTGCCCGCGCCATTGGGGCCCACGAGGCCCAGCACTTCGCCGGGCTGAACGGTGAACGAGAGTTCGTTGACGGCGCGCGTGCCTTCGTAAGTCTTGGTGAGATTCACAACCTCAATCATGGAGGGGACGATACCATTCTGCGCCATAGTCTGGACACAATGCATGGAACCGGCCGCACCAGGCAAAGGCAAAGCCCTCGCTGAACTCGCGCTCTTGTTCACACGCCTGGGCGCGACCGCGTTTGGCGGGCCGGCGGCGCACATCGCCATCATGGAAGATGAGTGCGTCAAGCGCCGCGGCTGGCTCACGCGCGAGGAATTCCTCGACCTCGTGGCCGCCACCAATCTCATCCCCGGGCCCAACAGCACGGAGATGGCGATTCACATCGGCTATCTGCGCGCGGGCTTTGCGGGACTTGTCGTTGCGGGCGCGTGTTTCATCTTGCCGGCGGCGCTGACCACGCTGGCCTGCGCCTGGGCCTACATGGAATACGGCACGCTGCCGCAGGCGCAGGGCGTGCTTTATGGCGTTAAGGCGGCGATTCTGGCCGTGGTGATCAACGCGCTCTGGCGGCTTGGCCGCGCTTCGCTCAAGGGCCTGTGGCCGGTCCTGCTGGCGGCGGCGTGCGTCGTGGC
Organism: Planctomycetota bacterium; assembly: GCA_020845475.1. Lineage (GTDB taxonomy): Bacteria > Planctomycetota > UBA8742 > UBA2392 > UBA2392 > UBA2392. The sequence continues at coordinate 5,731 of JADLFN010000016.1, read as the reverse complement.
AAGTGCTTGGGGCGTGCACGAACTGATCGTGCTCTTCGGCGCGGGCGCGCTGGCCGCCTGCGCGCGCGGCTTTGAGCGCGGCGATGCCAAGGCGGCGATGCTGCCGTTGCCGCTGCTTGTGGCTCAGCCCGCGATCGCGGCCGTTCCGTTCAGCCAGAGCGCGCTGTTTCTGTTCTTTCTCAAGACGGGCAGCGTGCTCTTTGGCAGTGGCTACGTGCTGCTGGCGTTTTTGCGCGCGGATCTGGTCGAGCGCTACGGCTGGTTGACCGAGCAGCAACTGCTGGATGCCATTGCCGTGGGCCAGATCACGCCCGGCCCCGTGTTCTCGACGGCGACGTTCATCGGCTATGTCCTGGGCGGCTGGCAGGGCGCATCGCTTGCGACGCTGGGCATTTTTCTGCCGGCGTTTGTGTTCGTGGCTATCAGTGGGCCTCTGGTGCCGCGCCTGCGCAAATCGAAGTTCATGTCGGGATTTCTCGACGGCGTGGTGCTGGCCTCGCTCGCGCTCATGGCGCTCGTCACGTGGCAGCTTGGCTTTGCCGCGATCATTGACTGGCCCAGCGCCGCTGTCGCCACGATCAGCGCGGCTTTGCTGCTGCGTTTCAACGTGAATTCAACCTGGCTGATCCTCGGCGGCGCACTGATCGGCTGGGCTGTGTTTGCAGTGCGTTAGGCCCTGCGCCGCCGCCAGCGAAGCAAGGCCAGTGCCGCGCAAGTCAGCAACAGCCAGCCATAGCCGCGCTGGTGGCTTGTGGTGCAGCCTTGTTCGTCGTCGCCGTCGTTGCTGCCGCCGGCCTTGGTTGCTGTGCCGACGATGTGGACGTTGTAGGGGTTTTCGTCGGCGTCGTCGCTGGCGATTTGCAAGTCGAAGCTGAAGGCGCCTTCCGCTGTGGGTGTGATGTTCAGCGTGAACGTAGTGGTGGCTGTGGGTGCCAGCGTGGTGGCGGGCGTGGCGCCTAGCGTGACCGTACAATTGTTCTGGTTGCTGAACGTGATCGCGCCGATGTTTAGCGTGCTCAGGCCGTCGTTGCGAATGGTGAAAACGCGGCTAGTGGCTGTGCCAGCAGCTCCGAATGCGTTGTCGCCGCCGCCATCGACAATCTCGACGCCGTCGCGCAGCAGCGTGATCTCGGGCAGCTCGACTACGGTGATGGCGACCGTTTCGCTGTCGGTCAACACTGTCGCGTCGTCTCCCGTATGGCCCTGGTCGTTCACGCCGATTTGCAATGCGGCGGCTCCCAGATAGGCAGGCGTGGGCGTAAACGTCATGCCGTTGAGCGCGGCATCAATGTTCGAGAGTGTGCCGGTGAAGGTCATGGCGGCGTCTGCTGTGCCGTCGCCGACCGTAAAAGTCAGGCCCGTGAGTTGGGCCAGCGTGGCTGTGCCCTGCGTGGCAGTTAGCGTCAGTTGCAGCAGGTCGGCGACAGCCGCGTTGTCGGTGATGCTGACGGTGCCGCTGAACACAAACGCAGTGTCGCGCGCGATGTTCAACGCCGCCGGGGCCGTAATGACCGGCGCGGAGTTAAACACGAACTCGACAGCGCCGATGTCGCGGCCATCGCCGCCGCTCGCATTGGCAATGCCAGGGTTATCGAAGGGGCGGGCAATGCCGCGCGCATCGGTGGCGCCGCTGCCGCCGCCTTTGTCGATGGCGGGGCTGCCCACAAGCGGGCGCATGGTGTGCACGGGCCCGCCGTTGTCCTGCAACGGCCCCAGCATGGGGTTGGTGCTGACCTGGTCGCCCGTTGCGCTCAGCCACGGGACCTCGGCCAGGGCGCGGGAGCAGATGTTATAGCCGCCGGAGGCAAACGAGGCTAAAGCCGTGTTGGCAAACATGGTACCCGTGCCGGTGTCGGCGAATGCGCAGTTGGTCGCCATAACAGTCGTGATGGCGGCCGTAACATTCGCGGAGACGCAGCCTCCAACGGGGGCGCTGTTGGCCGAAAACGTGCAGCCGGCGAGGGTGACACTGGCGCCGGCAACAATCGCACCGCCTTCGCTGCCGGCGCTGTTGCCTGCAAACGTGCAGTTGGTGCACGTGAGTGCACTGCCATCGGCCTTGCCAATTGCGCCGCCTTCGGAAGTGGCACTGTTGCCTGAAAACGTGCAGTTGGTGAGGCTTCCGGCGTCGCAGAACATCGCGCCGCCGCCAGGGGCGGCACTGTTGCTGGCGAACGTGCAGTTGGTGCAGGCGACGTTGACGGTGTGAATCGCGCCGCCGCCGCCGCCCGTGCCGGCGCTGTTGCCCGAGAACATGCAGTTGACACAGGTGACATTGTTGGCGCCTCCAACTGCCCCGCCGGCGTCGGTGGCCCCGTTTCCCGCAAACGTGCAGCCCGAGCAGGTGAGATTGTAGGTGAAAATCGCACCGCCCCTAACAACCAGACCGGAAGGACCCTGGTTCGAGAACATGCAGTTGGTGCAGGTAACCGCGGCGCTGGGGCAGTAGATGGCTCCGCCGTGACCGCCAAGTGTTTCATTCTCTGTGAACGTGCAGCCGCTGCAGGTGACGGCACCCGTGGCGCCAATCGCGCCGCCGCCACCGCCGTTGTCCGCGAGATTCTCGGTGAACGTGCAGGTGGTGCAGTTGACGACGTTGCCAAGGATCGCGCCGCCGCCGTTGATCGACGCGTAACCGAACTGCAAGTTGAGGAGGCTCAGCGTCAGTGTGCCGCCGGTCTGACGCAGGATGCGCCAACTGCCGCTGCCGCTCAGTGTGATGGCCGGCGCGCCCAGGCCAGTGGCGTTGCCCGTGAGCGTCAGGCTTTTTGAGCCCAGGTCGATACCGGAGTTAAGCGTGATTGTCCCCGCCAGCGCGGACTGAAAGACGATCGTGTCGCCGCTGGCAGCTGCCGCGCATTGGTCACGCAGGCTGCCCGCACCAATGTCATTCAGGTTGGTGACAGTCAGCGTAGCCGCGCTGAGGGTGCCGCAAAGGCAAAGCGCGGCCAGCAGAGCAAGTCGAGTCATGGATGTCCTTTGAAGTCGCGACAGTTTGCCGTGGAACGATGCCGCTCTCAAGACAATGGGCGCGAAAACGAAACGGGGAGGCCGAAGCCTCCCCGCTGATTAGCGTTACTGCGATCAGTCGTACTTGCGTGGCACGGGGGCCATGATGCCCATCTTCACCTGGCCGTAGCTGATGTCAGCGTCCGTGCCGTTGACGCACTTGGCGAGCGTGGGTTTGTTCCACTTCTCGTTCACTTCGTCGAACCATTTGAAGTGGGCCACGACTTCCGGCGAAAGTTTTTCCGCCTTGGCTTTGTTGGCTGCGAGTTTTTCGACGCTGAGTTGCGCGCCGCCGCGCAGGTCGAGGCCGGTGCGCGCCATGTAATAAGGGCCGTAGTCGCCGTCGTCGGTCCACGTCGTGGTCTTGAACTTGGGCGCTTCCTTGCCCGTGACGGCCGTGTACTCGAACGCCGGCTTGTAATGCGCGCCGCGGAACTCGTCGCGCAGCAGTGCACCCTTGGTGATGGCCTTGGCCAGCACCAGCATGTTGTAGAGCCAGCGCGAGAACGTGAGTTCCGCGTTGCCCACTTTCGATTTGTCCTCAAGGCGAACCTTCTTGAAGCGGCCGAGCATGTCGTTGAGCGTTGACATCGTGCCTTCGAGGTCTTTGTTATTGCGGATGACCGTGACGTTCTTGGTCATGAGCACGCCCAGCTCCTGATGGAGCTTGTAAACGTTCTCGCTGCCTTCCTGTTTGCCCATGTTCTCCTGGAAGGCCTGGCATTCCTTGAGTTCGCGCTCGCCCAGCGCGCCGTCCATGCCCTCGGCGCTCTTGTTGATGTTGCCCGTGAAGGTGAGCGCGGCCTTGCCGCTGACCATGCCGCTGAAAAGGCACGAGAGCAAAGCGTTGGCGCCAAGGCGGTTGGCGCCGTGGTACTGGAATTCGCATTCGCCGGCGGCGTACAGGCCGGGGATATTCGTCATGTGGTTCTTGCCGCTGTCCCAGTTGAGCCGTTTGTCCGCCGTCGCCTCAAAATCCGCCCACAGGCCGCCCATCGAGTAATGCATGCCGGGGAAAATGCGCATGGGCGCATCCAGCGGGTCGCTGCCGCCGAACTTGGCATAAATATCGAGCACCGCACCCAGTTTCTTGCGCACGAATTCTTTGCTCTTCTCTTTGACCAGATACGTCAGATCGAGGTAGGCGGCGAACTTGTCGCTGCCTACGCCGTAGCCTTTGAGGCACACGTCAAAGATCTCGCGCGTAGCCACGTCGCGCGGCACGAGGTTGCCGTACTTGGGGTACTTCTCTTCAAGGAAGAACCACTTATCAGCATCCGGAATCTGCATCGGGTCGCGGGTGTCGCCGGGTTTTTTCGGCACCCAGACGCGGCCACCTTCGCCGCGCACGCTTTCACTCATTAAGCGAAGCTTGTCCTCGGCGGGAATCGAAGTCGGATGCACCTGAATGAACTCGCCGTTGCCGTAGTACGCACCGGCCTGATAGCACACACTGTTGGCGCTGCCCGTCACCACCTGCGAGTTCGTGCTCTTGCCAAACACCAGGCCGCAGCCGCCCGTCGCCATGATCACGGCATCGCCAAGGAACTTCTTCATCTCCATGGACTGCATGTCCTGCGCGATGATGCCGCGACACTGGCCGTCGGCATCCTTGACAAGGCCGATCATGTCCCAGAATTCGAATTTCTCGACGAGGCCTTCGGCTTCGTAGCGGCGCACCTGCTCATCGAGCGCGTAGAGCAACTGCTGGCCCGTGCTCGCGCCGGCGTGAGCGGTGCGATGGTGCAGCGTGCCGCCAAAGCGCCTGAACGCAATCAAACCTTCGCTCGTGCGCGTGAACGGCACGCCCATGCGGTCGAGCAGGTAAATAATGCCGGGCGCGTGGTAGCACATCTCGCGCACGAGCACTTGGTCGTTCAAAAATTCGCCGCCCTTGAGCGTGTCATAGACGTGCAGGTCAGGGTGGTCGTTTTCACCCATCGTGTTCACGGCGCCGTTGATGCCGCCCTGCGCGCAGACGCTGTGCGAGCGTTTGACGGGCACGAGCGAAAACAGCCGCACCTTGTGACCCTGCTCAGCAATCTTGAGCGTGGCCATCAGACCGGCAAGACCGCCACCGACGACGATAATGGGAAGGTTGCTTTTGTTAGCCATGGCTGCATTTTCAAAGGGCGAAAGGCCAAGGGTTTAGCATTGGCCGCGCGCCAAAGGTAGTGCGTTGCTTTGCTTTGGGCGTAACGGGCCGCGCGCCCGTTCGTAACAGGGTTGGAATTCGATCGTGAGACACCCGAGATGCGCAAGCTGGCCATATTGCTGATCTGCGTGACCTGCGCGATCTCCGGCGTGACCATCGCCGTTGTGCTCAGCAATAACGAGCCAGACTACGAGCGCCCGCAACCCAACCCGCCCAGCCTCCTGCCCCGCGGCAATCAAAGCGCCGAAACCCCGCCCGAAGAAATCAAACGCGCGGCTTCGCCGGCCTGCCAGCCGGTCCAAAAGCAGGGCCTTCAACTCAAAGAAGCCGCGCCCGCCAAACCCAAAGCTAACGAGCCGGAAGTGTTGCCGCCAAGGCCCGGAGGCTGGCCACGGGGCATCATCGGATAAAAGGGTTCAGGCTACGTTTTCTTGGTGGGGCGGCCTCTTGGGCGGATTGTGGATTCGAGGCCAAGCTTCATGGCCGCGTTTTCGCGCCACTTGTCGTTGCCAAAGGGCGAGCCGCGGTTTACGCATTCGCGCAGCCGCGCCAGTTCTTCGGCTCCTT
>JADLFN010000015.1 GCA_020845475.1 Planctomycetota bacterium | reverse complement strand
TTAGTCCATCACTATAACTGTCGTAATTTCAAGGTCTTGCAACCACTGACGCGGCTTTTGCTCCGCTGGTCTTCTTGCCTTGAGCCGCGCCAAGGACTCTCGGGTTTGGCGTTGCGCCTTGGGCTGTCGCCGCGCGTGTTACGCTTCTTGCAACCTACTGGAGATTGCCATGCCCGAGATTCGTTCTGACCTTGCCCTCAAAGCCGCGCGTGCCAAGTTGATTGCGCAGGCCGTGCGCAGGATTTACCTCGCCCACGGCGGCGAGTTCCTCGATAAACAGATCCACCACTGCGACACCGTTCTTGACGCGTCAATACTGTGCCGCGAAGCCGAGCTGGCGCGCGCCAAGCAAGGCGAAGTGCTGCGCGCCAGGGGCGAGCGCCCGCACATCAGCCCCAGCGAAGCGCGCATCAACAGCGACAAGCTCACGCGTTTCATTGAACGCCGCGAGGACCTGCTGCGCGAGGCGCGCACACGCATCAACGAGGCCATCAACGCCTTTGACCCGCGGGATGACAAGGAGTTCGAAGCCGCGCTGGCCTTTGCGACAGACACCGAAGAAGCGCCGGCAACAACACCGGCCAAGCCGATGCGCCCGCTGATGGGCGAAGGCGACGAGGTTTACGAAATGCCCGACATGCAGGCGATCTACATGTCGCTGCCCGAGAAGGACCGCAAGACGTTCATGAAAGCCTTCGAAGAACACGACGCGGCTACGGTAGAAAAACTGCTCAGCGCACAGCCACCGGAAGTAAGGAAGGCGATGGTGAAGATGACGCTGGCAGCGTGATGCGGGGCGTTGCATCAAATCAAGGCTCGTGAAAGGCCGGTCTAGAGCGGCTTGCAAAGCGACGGCTGTTTATTGTTCATTATCTTTTTGCGTGTTTTGATGTTTATGGTATATTTTGGTTATCGCGAGCATGTCGCCCGCGAAATAACCGGAGACCGCCATGAAGTACGTCATGCCCATGATCGCCTTGCTGTGCGCCGCCACGATCTCGGCGCAATCTTTGAGCAACTCAAATGGAGACCGCACGATTGGCGGCTCGGGTAACCCTCCCGACAGCGACGTGCTGTTCGCCCTGAACGATGACTTCAAGGTCATCAACGGTGAAACCTTTGAACTTGGTGCGCCGGGCGTGCTGGGCAACGACGAGGGCGAAGACCTTGTGCCGGTGCTGTATCAACCCGCGCCGGAGGAGGATCCCAGTTACCAACCCGTGGGCACGCTGACCTTGTTCAAGGATGGCGCGCTGCACTACCAGCCGGTGCCGGGCTTTGAAGGCGTGGACACCTTCCTTTACATCGTGACCGACGCAAACGGCAACATGGCCAAAGCCGCGATCAACTTCTACTGCATCAACGAGTTCGTCGTGAACGTTGACGAGTTCAAGGTGCTCAACGGCGAAACGCTGAACATGGGCGCGCCGGGCGTGCTGGGCAACGATCTCGGCGTGGATCTGACGGCCGCGCTGATCGATCCCACTGAACTCGGCGACGACATTGTGCCCCCGCAAGGCGCGCTGACCCTCAACGACGACGGCAGCTTCAGCTACGTGCCGGTGCCGGGCTTTGATGGTGTGGACACCTTCTACTTTATGGTGACGGACATCGCGGGCCGCACCGCCAAGTGCACGGTCAGCTTCTACTGCATCACCGAAGGCAGCGAGATTCTTGCGGCCGATGCGCTCTCGATGGGCGAAGGCGCAAGCGATGAATCCGGTGCGTGCTCCGCCGGCGCGGGCGCAGCTCCGTGGATGCTGCTGCCGATGATCGGCCTGGCCCTGATGAGATTGCGGCGCGCCCGGGCATGAGCGTGCCGAAACAAGCGGTGCGCGCCGCATGGGGCGCGCACCGCCTGCGTTTTTGGAAATGCCGCGAGCCCATTGAGGCGAACACGAGAAACGAATGATCCGCAAGGACTGCATCAATCTGGAGTTGAGGCCGCCGGCGCGGGCAGCGTGCCCGGTTTGGGCTTGCCAGACGACAAGGGGCCGGGCGCGCGCTCAAACGCGACCGGCCCAAACACATGTCAAGTTACTTGCCCGTCGTCGCCTTGCGGATGCCTTCCTGGTAGCCCCAGAGATCCTTGGGCAGCGGCTTGTCCTCGATCCAGTTCGGATCCTTGAAGATGTCCTTGAGCGTGGCGTAATCCTCAGGACGCGGCAGCGTTTCCTTGAGGTGCTGCTGGTACTGTTCCTCGGTCAGCTTCTCGCCCTTCACGCTCCAGGGCTGGTTGGCGTAACGGCCAATCGCGCGGTGGTATTTTTCATCGGGCATCACCAGCTTCACTTCGCCTGGGATGAACGAGTTCAGGCGCGAGAGAATGTCCGCCACTTCGCGGTGATAGAGCATGCGGTTGTGGTGGTTGAGTTCCTTGCGGTCAGGGTCGATGTTGCCGGCCTTGCGCTGCGCCTCTTCGTCAAAGCGCGCCTTGAAACCCCACACGTAGCCCCATTCGGCGGTGCTGCTTTCATCCTTGCCGAACAGGTCCATGGCGCAGGAAATCCACTTGTTGAAGAAGCGCTGGATGATCGGCACCGGCACCTTGCCCGCACGCACAATGCGCGTCAGGCCGTCGTTGCCCGATCCGAGATGGAAAGCTTCTTCGCGCAGCATCGGGCCCGCGCTGCGCGCCAGCGGCGAGAAGCCGCACGGCTTGAGCATGCCCAGCTGGAACTTGCCGTCGCGATCGACAAAGCAGGTGTACGTGTAGAAATCGAGCCAGTTGTCCACGGACTCATTGAACGCGCCGAGCAGGCGGGGGTTCTTGGCGTCGGGGAATGCTTCGCTGGCGCGGCGCTCGAGCAGCTTGCGCGCTTCCACTTTGCCGCTCTGCCCGAAATGCTCGACGAGCACGTGGCACATCTGGACTCCGTGCCGGATTTCCTCAAGCATCACGCGCACGCCTGCATAGCGGTCGTAGTCGTGCGGCACCTGTTCCATCAGGCGGCGCTGCTGTTCAACGGAGGCAAACTCGGTGTCGCCCTGCACATAAGTCAGGGCCAGCAGCGAATCGCGCATGTTCTGCGTGGGAATCTGCGTGACGCGCTCCCACTTCTGGTTGCCCTTGAAATCGCCGAACTCGATTTCCGGGTGAACTTTGTCGTCGTAAATCTGGGTCATGATGAACTTGTCCGCCTCGGGAATCGCAAGGCCGATGTCCTTCTGCCACTCCCGAAGGTAGTCCATCCAGTCATCAAAGGTGCTGACGCGCTTGTTGATTTGCATGTTGATCTCGTGGTTCGAGTTTCGAGGTTCGAGGCTCGAATATCGAGTCTCGAACCTCGGAAGTTAGGCCTTTCCGTTTCCGCCGTTGACCAGCCCTTCAATAAACAGGTCGCTGTACAGGCGGCCGATTTCGCGCGCGTGGAACTGGCCCTCGGGCCGGTACCAGCGCGAAATCCAGTTGATCGCGCCCAGGATGGCAAAACTCGCCAGTTTGGCGTCGAACTTCCTGAACTCGCCCTGTTTCACGCCGTCCTGGATGATCGTGCGCATGCCGCGCTCGAATTCGTCGCGCTTCTTGATGATTTTCTGCAGCTTGGCTTCATTGAGCGCCGAAAAATCCAGCGCCAGCGCCGAACCCTGCAGCTCATCGATCATCACGTCCACAAGGCCCTGGATCAGCGCGCGCAGCTTTACGCTTGGCTTGTCGCTGCGCTTTTGCACTTCGGCCAGTTTCTCCAGCACGCGGTCGAGCGAGAAATCGTGGCACGCAAAAAGGATGTCCTCTTTGTCGCTGAAGTAGTAGTACAGCGATCCCTTGGTCATCAGCAACTGCTCGCTGATGTCCTCCATGGAGCTGCCGTAGTAGCCCTTGCGCCGAAACGCGGCTGCGGCACTGCGCAAAATTGCTTCTCTCTTGAGCCGGGTTTTTTTCGCCCGTCGTTCGGTCGGCTTCATGGCACGAGAGTACAAATTTCGAATCATGGTTCAAAAAGTAAATGCTCGCATCTTCGGGTCGCACGCGCCGAATTCGCGCTTCGTCACAAGGAATAGTCCACAAGTTCCTGACATTGGCCATTGCATCACAATAGGTAGCCTCTATCCTGCTCCCCCATGCGCTGCCCTTTCTGCAAAGTGGACAAAGACAAAGTCGTGGACTCTCGCTCTTCGGGTGAAGGTGCAGTCGTGCGCCGCCGTCGTGAGTGCCTCAACTGCGGCCGCCGTTTCACCACCTACGAGCGCGTGGAGGAAACACCGTTGCGCGTCGTGAAGAAGGATGGCTCGCGCGTGCCCTTTGACCGCGAGAAAATTCTGGTCGGCATCCGCAAGGCCTGCGAAAAACGCCCCGTCAGCGCCGAGCAGATTGAACACGCCGTCGCACGCATCGAAGACCAGATCAACAAGAACTATGATCGCGAAGTTCCAAGCACCGACATCGGCGAAATGGTCATGGAAGCGCTCAAGCGCCTCGACACCGTGGCCTATGTTCGCTTCGCCTCGGTCTATCGCGAGTTCAAGGATCCCGAGGATTTCGTCGCGGCCATCCGCGCCGCGAAGTAATCAGCGCGTCTTCACATAAAGGAAGGCCGCCAGCGCCAGCAGCACCAGCACCCCTACCACCAGCGCGATCAACAGACCGGCGTTTGACTTCTTCGCCGGCGCTGCTTCTTCGCGCCGCCAGTCATCGTGTGAGGCAAACAGGCCCGTGGGCGCGGCTTCGTTCTCCGGCAAGTCCCGGGGCTTGGGGATCTCGGTCGTGGACGCCGGCACCGTGCCGCCGGATTCTTCGGCGCCCTTGACCACGAACTGGAATACATGCTCGCCCACGGTGAGTTTCGCCCCGTGCGTCAGGGGCGTTTCACCGTCCACGCGCCGGCCGTTCACCTTGGTGCCGTTGATGCTTCCGGCGTCCGTCACGAACCATTTGCTGCCCGCGCGCGAGATGATCGCGTGCGACGCTGAAGCCTTGGCGTCGTCATTCAGGTTCAGCGTGTTGGAGGCGCCGCGCCCGATCGTGACTACCGCGCCCTTGAGCGTGGTCACGCGCTCGGGATAACGCCCTTCCACGAGCAAAAGCGCCGCCTGCGGTTCATCTTCCACCACGGGCGCATTGAACATCGTTGCCACACCCAGCATCAGCTCCGTGGCCGTGGGCCCGCCGGTCATCTCAAGCACGAACGATTGCTTGCCAATCGTGATGGTGTCGCCGGGCTTGACCGTGGTCTGGCTCACGCGCCGGCCATTGACCCATGTTCCCGAAGTGCTTTTGAGATCTTCAATCGTCCAGGAATCCTCGTCGCGCGGGCTGAGCTTGGCGTGGCTGGCGCTGACGGTGGCATCGGCAATAATGATGTCTGCGGGCGCCTTGCGGCCAATCACCACCGGGCCGGCAATCGCGCGCGGGGCCAAGTCGGATTTCTGGAACACGAGTCTGAACATGGTGCACAGATTAGTCCGGAAGTCCGTAGTCCGGAAGTCCGGAAGTCGCCCTGTTTTTCGACTTCCGGACACCGGACTTCCGGACTGCCGGACGCCTGCTAACGTGCTGCCATGGCCAAGGGTGAAGACTCTCCCGCGATGAAGCACTTTCGCGAGCTCAAGGAAGCTCACGCCGGCGCCGTCGTGCTCTACCAGATCGGCGACTTTTTCGAGACCTTCTTCGAAGACGCCAAACAAATCGCGCAAACCCTCAATATCACCCTGACTTCGCGCGGCGACACGCAAAGCGGTGAGCCCATTCCCATGGCGGGATTTCCGCTTCGTGCGCTCGACCAGCATTTGCCCAAGCTGCTTGAAGCCGGCCTGCGCGTTGTGGTCTGCGAGCAGACGGAAGATGCCGCGCTGGCAAAGGGACTGGTCAAGCGCGAAGTCACGCGCGTGATCACGCCCGGCACCGTCACCGAAGACGCGCTGCTCGATGCGCGTAAACCCACGATCCTCGCCTGCTACGCCGAAGCCAGAAAAGGCGGCGCTTTGGCCTGGGTCGAACTGGCCACGGGTCGCTTCCAGTGCGCCCCCGTGGGTGAGACCGAACTTGGCAGCGCGCTCGATCGCCTTGACGCCGCCGAACTGCTGCTGCCCGAAGTGTACTGGACACGCGAGCGCAACACGCTCAACCGTATGCGCCAGTTCACACGCGCCTCGCTTACCGCCGTGCCGGATTTTGCATTTGACGCCACACGCTCAGCGCAGGCGCTGCGCGCGCACTTTGGCGTCAAAACGCTTGCGGGCTTTGGCTTTGACGACGACAAAGCCGACGAATTGCGCGCGGCCGGTGCGCTGCTCTCGTACCTCGCCGAAAACCAGCGCGGCAAGCTTGCCCACCTGCGCAATCTTGAGCGCTTTGAGCCGCGCAGCGTGATGGCGCTCGATCGCGCCACGCTCGACGCGCTTGAAATCGTTTCAACTTTGCGCGGCCGCGAGCGCAAGGGCTCTCTGCTCGATTGCGTCGATGAAACGCTCACGGCCATGGGAGCGCGCGAGCTTCGCTCATGGCTGCTCAACCCGCTGACGGAACTCAAGAAGATCAACGCGCGCCATGCAAGCGTCGATGAACTCGTGCACACACCTCGCCGCCTGAAACTCCTGCGCGAAGCCCTGCTCAACCTGCCCGATATCGAACGCCTCGCTGGCAAAGTTGGCTCAGGCCGCGTGATGCCGCGCGAGCTTGCAGGATTGCGCGAAGCGCTCGCGCGCCTGCCGCTGATCCGCAACGCCGTGGCCGGCGCCGAGAGTTCGCTGCTGGCCTACGCCGGCGATTCGCTTGACGCGCTTGACGACCTGCGCAATCTGCTAGCCGCGCAGCTATCCGATGACCCGCCGCAGAACGTGCGTGACGGCAACGCGATTCGGGAGGGCGTCAACGCCGAACTCGACGAACTGCGCGGCTTGGGCCGCGATGGCAAGAATTTCATCGCGCGCTATCAGGAGGACGAGGCCAAGCGCAGCGGCATTGGCTCGCTCAAGGTGGGCTACAACTCGGTGTTCGGCTATTACATCGAAGTCACGCACGCGCAGGCGGGCAAAGTGCCGGCCAATTACATCCGCAAGCAAACGCTTAAGGGCGCCGAACGCTACATAACGCCCGAGCTCAAGGAATACGAGAGCAAAATCCTCAACGCGGAACGCCGCATTGCCGTGCTCGAAGCCGAACTGTTCAACGCGCTGCGCGAGCAGGCCGCCGCGCAATGTGCGCGCCTGATTGCATCGGCGCGGCTTGTGGCGCTGATCGACGCTCTGGCGTGCCTGGCGCATGTCGCCGCCACGCGCGGCTGGGCGCGGCCAACCCTTGACGAGTCAAGAGACCTGAAGCTCGCTGACGCGCGGCATCCCATGCTCGAACGCGCGCTTGAAGCGGGCAAAACCGTGCCCAACGATTGCGAACTGAACGCCGAGAAATGCATGGCGATCGTCACCGGCCCGAACATGGCCGGCAAAAGCACTTACGTTCGCACGGTGGCACTGTGCGTGCTGCTGGCGCAGGCGGGCAGCTTTGTGCCCGCGCGCGGCGCAGTGATCGGCGTTTGCGACCGCATCTTCACGCGTCTGGGCAGCGCCGACGACATCTCCAAGGGCGCAAGCACGTTCATGGTCGAAATGGCCGAGACTGCGAACATCCTCAATCATGCGACGGCACAAAGCGTGATCGTGCTCGACGAAGTGGGGCGCGGCACGAGCACCTATGACGGCGTTTCGCTGGCGTGGGCGATTTCGGAATACATTTTGGGCGAGTTGGGCGCACGCACGGTGTTTGCGACGCACTATCACGAGCTGACGCAGCTGGCCGCCAAGTACACCGGCGCGAAAAACCTTAACGTGGCCGTGCGCGAATGGCAGGACGAACTCATCTTCCTGCACAAGATCGTGGAAGGCGGCGCGGACCGCAGCTACGGCATCCATGTGGCCAAGCTCGCGGGCATCCCTGCGGGCGTGGTGCAGCGCGGCAAAGAGATTCTCGCCAAACTCGAAGCCGACAGCCCGACTCTGGGTAGCACGGGCCTGCCCGCCCGTGAGGACCAGACGGGCAAGTCAGCACCCACACTCAAGCGCCCGAAGGTGCAGCTTTCTCTGTTTACTGTCGGTGAGAACAGCGTGATCAAGGCGCTGCGTGCTATTGACACGTCAAGACTTACGCCCGAGCAGGCATTGGCCGAGCTGTTGAGATTGCGCGATCTTGCGAGGGAATAGCTAACCGGCCACCGTTGCCATGTAGGTTCTGGGATACCGGCGTGAGAACGAGGCGATCACTTCGGCCTCGTAGCCGTGGTCGAAGCCCATGTTGAAGAGCAGCAACCCCCCCACCATCGCGCAGGTGTCGGCACTCTCTTTGGCCATGGCTTCAGCAAAAAAGACGTCCCCCACCAAATCGAGCAGCTCGTGCAGGAACCAGGCGTGGCCGTCGGTTGCGTCGCCGTCGCACGGGAACGCCATCAACAGGCGCAGCGCCTCAACGTCGCGCGTGCTTGCGCGCTTGTAGTAGTGGCGGTAGTCAAAGCCGCGCTGCTGCGCGATCTTGAGCACTTCCTCGGCGCGCCAGCTTTCTTCTTCAGGCAGTCGCAATTCCGTGGGCATGAGCTGCGTGGAGCAGCCCGCCACGCGCGGCGCCACGGAGGCGGGCATCATGCCGGATTGATAGGCGCGAAGACGTTGGCTGATTTGTGCGGCGTTCATTGAGCATCCAGGGGCGACTTCTCCAACTCGTTATCGGCAGTACCGGGTGCGCAACTTAATCAGGATTGGAACAAGGTATCGGGTGTCAGGTATCGGGACGCCGCCGCATCTTTCCCCGAAACCTGATGCCCGATACCTGATACCTTGTAGGCCATGTCCGCCGAAGAGCCCGCACTCGAAACACTGTTCGGCCCCAGATCCATGCCGCTTGGGCGCATCGAGCACGAGTGCGCCTACCTGCCCGGCCTGAAAGCCACGGACGAAGTTTTCCTGTGCTGGGCGCTCTCTCCAGCGCGCTATCTGCAACTCATGGATCTCGGCTTTCGCCGCTCGGGGTTAATCGTTTATCGGCCCCGCTGTGCGACTTGCAGCGCCTGTCAGCCCATGCGCGTAAACGTGGCGGAATTCAAGCCGAGCAAGAGCCAGCGCCGCGTGCTGCGCCGCAATGCCGACGTGAAACTGGAACTGGGCGAACCCGATTTCACGCCCGAGAAGGTCGACCTCTATCAGCGTTATCTGGCGCTACAGCATCCCGATTCGCCGCAAGAATCAACGCCGGAATCGCTCAAGGAATTTCTGTACTCAAGCTGCACCGCCACGCTCGAAGCCTGCTACCACGACGCGAGCGGCAAGCTGCTTGGCGTGACGATTCTCGACGTCAATCGCGAAACCCTTTCGAGCGTCTATCACTTCTTTGAGCCCCGCGAAGCCAAACGCAGCATCGGCGTGTTCTCCGTGCTCGCCGAAATCGAGCTATGCCGCGCCAAGGGATTGCCGTGGTATTACCTCGGGTTCTGGGTCAAAGGCTGCGGCACGATGGAATACAAGACGGACTACGGCCCCTATGAATTGCTGATTGACGGCAAGTGGGTGCCGCCAACCTAGGTATCGGGTATCAGGTATCAGGTTTCAGGAAACAACAGCCTTGCATGGCTGATACCTGTTACCCGATACCTGATACCTCTATTTCCCCGAACCTTCTGGACCGCTCAAGGCTCTGATTGCATGGACGCCGAACTCGCACAACAGGTGCGGCTAGCGCGCGAGGGCGACATCCAGGCCTTCAGCTATGTCGTAGCCGCGTTTCAAGCGACCGCGCTGAGCTGGGCGAGGCAGCAGACTCAGGGCGAGCACGCCGCAGAGGATGCCGTGTCCGATGCCTTTGTGCTGGCCTTCGCGCGGCTTGCGCAGTTGCGCGAGATTGAAGCCTTCGCGGGCTGGTTGCAGGCGCTGGTGCGCACCTGTTGCCTCAGGCAACTGCGGCGCAAGTTGAGTTCGCTCGATGACGGATTCGACGCCGGCCGCGAAGAACCGCCTGAACGCGAATTGGCCAGCGCCGAATTGCGTGCGGCCGTGCGCGGGGCCGTGGGCGAATTGCGCGAGGGCCAGAAACAGGTGATCGAGCGCCATTACCTCGCGGGCCAGAAGCTGGAAGAAATCGCGCGAGAACTGGGCTTGCCGCTCGGAACCGTAAAGCGGCGCCTCTTTGAAGCGCGCGAGAACCTGAGAATCAAACTGAGCGGCCTTGCGGCCGACGACCTGTGGAGAGAGTAGCCATGAGCGAACACCCCGATCACACCCTGGCCTGGATGAAGCTGGATGAATGGATCAATCGCGCGCTGGAAATGGGCGCCTTTGACCTGTTCCTGATTCCCGGGCACAAGCCCACGTGCCGCGTGGGAGGCGAGCTCAAAGTCGTCGAGGACGTCGTGCTCGACCGTTCACAAACGCGCTGGGTTGGCGTGTGCTGCGCCGAGCGCGAGATCGATTACATGAACCAGGGCTACATTTCGACGCTGCGCCCGATCGACGAGAATCGCTACGCCGAACTGGTGTTCGCGCGCACGGGCGGCAATGTCAGCGTCACGCTCAAGTTCCGCGGCGGCAAGATTCCCACGTTCGAGGAAACCAACGTGCCGCCAACCGTGACGCGCCTGCTCAGCGCGCCTAACGGCCTGATCATCATGGCGGGCCCCCACGCCAGCGGCAAAACCACGACGCTCTACATGCTGGTGCAATGGCTCAATGAAAACCGCGCCATGCACATCTGCACCGTGGAGAAGCCGCGCCACTTTTTGCTCAAGCCGGCCAGGAGCATGATCCAGCAGCGCGAGGTCGGGCGCGATTGCCCCACGGCCGCATCGGCCATTGATGCCGCCATGCACCAGGACCTTGACGCGATCATGGTCGGTGAAGTGGCCGACTTTGACACGCTCGCGGGCGTGCTCAACGCCGCCGAAACCGGCCATCTGGTGCTGATCCAGATGCACGCCAATGACGCGCGCGAAGCCATTGAGCGCCTCGTGAACGCCGCGCCCGAAGGCATGCAGGCCCAGGTGAAACGCCAGCTTGCTCAAAACCTGCGCGGCGTGATCGTGCAGCGCCTGGCAAGCACATTGCCCAAGGGCCGCGTCGCGGTGTGCGACGTTCTGGGCGAAGGCGCGCGCAAGCTCGTCAACGGCGATCGCCTCGATGCCGGCGCGCACCTGACGCGCGTGCAGGACGAAATCGCCAAGCTCGAAAGCGCGCGCAAGATCAACGCCGAAGAAGCCGCGCGGCTACTGCGCGAAGTCGGCGCGTAAGGACCGTCCGTCACGGATTTACCGTGGGGACTGTGCCGGTACCTGTTGAGCCAAAGCCGCCCTGGCCGCGCCGGGTGTCGCTGAGTTCGGCGACTTCAAGGTAAATCGCACGCGTAACCTGTGCGATTACCAATTGCGCGATGCGCATGCCGCGCTGGATGGCAAAGGGCTCGCGCCCGTGGTTGATGAGCAGGATCTTGAGCTCGCCGCGATAGTCGGCGTCAATCGTGCCCGGCGCGTTGAGCACGGTGATGCCATGCTTGGCGGCCAGGCCCGAACGCGGGCGCACCTGCATTTCAAAGCCCGGGGCGATCTCAACGCATAGGCCCGTGGCGACAGCGCGCCATTCACCGGGCTTGAGCGTGAGTTCCTCGCACGAGCAGACGTCCGCGCCGGCCGCAAGATCGGTTGTATAGGACGGAAGCGGCAGCCCGTCCGAGGAAGCAAGGCGTTTGATGGCAACGTTCATGGAAGCATTGTAGGGGCGACCTTGCGGCCGCCCCTACACAAATCGCTAACGCGACGCCGGTGGGCGTCGCGAGCGGAAAGGCACACGGACTACGTGTTGGGCGACTCGTACTCGATGTCGCGGCTTGGATCTTCGTAGTCGTAGTTGAAGATGTAGCGGTCAAAGGTGCGGTGCATGCGATCGAGATCCTCGTTCCACGCCTTGAGGTGGTTGAGGTTGTGTTCCCAGTCCACGAACGAGAAGCAGCCCGTGGAGAAGGACGTCGCAATGGCAACAATGACTAAGAGCAACAGCTTGCGCATGGGTTCCCCACAACGGTATGGGCCGAGGCATCGCCAAGGCGCACATAGGGGTTCTTCAGAGGGAAGCCCAAGCATAGCCCAAGCCAAAATGACGTCAAGGGCGAATTGGGCATTGAGAGACACCCGGGCACGCTCAAGCTGAATGACCAATAACCAATGTCCAATGCTCAATGACCCATGCCGGTTTGCACGGTTTTGCATTGGGAATTGTTCATTGAACATTGGTTACTGGTCATTGCCCTTGCGGCTCTTCATTAGTCGCCGGATGGCTGATCAGTTGACGCCAGCCCGCCGTCAGGCATAAATGAGCCCCATGACCACCGCCGCCAAAGCCGACAACCTTACCTCCTGGTGCGCCGCTGAAATCGAAGCGCTGAAATCACGCTCGCTGTTCCAATTGCCCAAGGTGCACTCCGGCCCTGCCGGCGCGCGCACGGTGGTCAACGGCAAGAAAGTCATCCAGCTCTCCAACAACAGCTACCTCGGGCTGAGCACGCACCCCAAAGTCGTTGAAGCTGCGAAAAAGGCCATCGACAAATACGGCGTGGGCAGCGGCGCCGTGCGCCCGATTTCGGGCACGATGGATCTGCACAACGAGTGCGAAGAGCGCCTGGCCAAATTCAAGAAGACCGAGAGCGCTTTGCTCTTCCAGAGCGGCTTCACCGCCAACGTGGGCGTGGTCTCCACGCTCGCGGTCGAGGGCGATCACATCATCTCGGATGAGTTGAACCACGCCAGCATCATCGATGGCTGCCGCCTGAGCAAAGCCACGCGCGCCGTCTATCGCCACAAGGACTACGGCCACCTGCGTGAGTTGCTCAAGGAAGCGCGCGGCCCCAAGAACGTCAAAGGCAAGATTCTCGTCGTGACCGACGGCGTGTTCTCCATGGACGGCGACGTGGCCGACCTGGTTGAAACCGCCAAGGCCTGCGCCGAATACGACGCGATTACCATGGTCGATGACGCCCACGCCACGGGCGTGCTTGGCAAGCAGGGGCGCGGCACGGTCGATGAGCAGGGCGTGCACGACAAATGGTCACTGACCGTGGGCACGCTGAGCAAGGCGATCCCCGTCGTCGGCGGCTACTTCGCGGGTCCCAAGGTCGTGAAGGAATATCTCATCGCCAAGGCGCGGCCCTTCTTGTTCTCGTGCAGCGCGCCGCCGCCGGTGGTGGCCGCGGTCATCGCCTGCATCGACGTGATGGAAACCGAGCCCCAGCACTTGCAGAGGCTCTGGGACAACACCAAGTTCTTCAAGGAAGGGCTCAAAGCGCTTGGCTTCAATACCGGCGGCTCAACGAGCCCAATCACGCCGGTGATCGTGGGCCAGGGCGCCAAGGCCGCGAAGTTCAGCGAGATCCTGTTCAATAATGGCGTGTTCGCGCAGGGCATCTACTTCCCCATGGTGGCCGAAGAAAAGAGCCGCGTGCGCACGATTGTATCGGCAGCCCACTCGCGCGAAGACCTGCAAGAGGCGCTCGAGGTGTTCAAGAAATGCGGCAAGGAGCTGGGGTTGATTTAGGCGGGTCTTCGGTTGTCGGTAGTCAGATTTTTGCCGACGACGGAATTCCGACAACCGACAGCCTGTTCAATCGTTACACTGAAACCATGAAACGCGCACTGGCATTGCTTGGCCTCTTGTCGCTCTCCGGTTGCGCCGGGCGTTACACCATGGACATGAGCGGTCTCGATCGCGCGTCTCAGGACACCGTGGAGCCAGCCACAGAGCGCCTTACGGTGTCCGAACTCGATCGCGTAACAGACAGCGCGCTCGATGAAACGAGCCGCAAGTACTCCATGTCCACGCTCAACGACTTGAGCGACAAGACTTTCGACAAATACACTCGCGGCCGTTAATAGCTGTGCTCCGGGCCGGGGTATTTGCCGCCCTCCACTTCACTCTTGTATTTCTTGAGCGCGCCCAGCGCCTGCTCCTTGAAGTTCATGTAGCGCTTGAGGAACCTGGGCGTGAACTCGGGCGAGTAACCCAGCATGTCAAAGAACACCAGCACCTGGCCTGAGCAATGGGGGCCCGCACCGATGCCGATCGTCGGCACACCGCAGGTTTCCGTGATGCGCCGCGAAATCTCCGTCGGCACCATCTCCAGCACGAGCGAGAACGCGCCGCTTTCCGCCAGCAGCTTCGCATCCGCCACCAGTGTTTCTTCTTCCTTGTTAAGGCGCGGCCCGGAAGTCGCGTTGATGCTCTGCGGCGTGAAGCCGATGTGCCCCATCACCGGCACGCCCGCCTGCGTGAGGCGATGAACCAGCTTCGAAACGCGCGCGCCGCCCTCCAGCTTCACGCCCTGCGCGCCGGCCTTGATCGCCGCGATACAGTTGGCCACAGCCGCGTTTTCGCCGCACTGATAGCTGCCAAAGGGCATGTCAGCGATGACAAATGCGCGCTCGGCGCAGCGCGCGACGATTTCGGTGTGATAGAGCGTGTGTTCAAGCGAAACGCCCAGCGTATTGGCGCGGCCCTGCACGGTGGTGCCAAGGCTGTCGCCGACAAGCGCCATGTCAATGCCGGCTTCGTCAACAAGGCGGGCGGAAAATGCGTCGTAGGCGGTGACCATGGTGAGCTTGCGGCTCTCGGCGGCCTTTTGCAGATCGCGAATCGTGGTGCGTTTGGGCATGACGGCGATTGTCGATTGGTGGAGAGGCAAAAGCAACGTCAAGGCGCAAAGGACGCGAAGAACGGAAACAGCGCAGGGATGTATCAGGATGGTCAGGATTCAAAGGCAACTGCAACGTCCTCAGCGACGGCGACGGCTTTGAGGATTGAGAAACCTGAACATCCTGTCCATCCTTGCGCCGTTGCAGTTGGCCGTGTCCTCCGTGGCAACTGCCGTTGCCTTGCGCAGTTGCGCGGGCTTCACACAATGTCGCCGATGGCAAAGGCGGCGAAAACCGAAGAAAAGGCCGAGGCCGGCCGCGAGATCATCGCGACCAACCGCCGCGCATTTCACGATTATTTCGTGCTCGACAAGTATGAAGCGGGCATGAAGCTCAAGGGCAGCGAGGTGAAATCGCTGCGCGACAAACACTGCGTGATCTCCGATGCCTACGCATTTGTGCCCAAGGAAGAGAACGCCATTTACCTGTTCAACCTGCAAATCCCCGAGTACGCCTGGGCCTCAGCGTTCAACACCCACGAGCCCAAGCGCAAGCGCACGCTGCTGATGCACAAACGCGAGATCGAGAAGCTGCGTGAAACGCTGGGCCGCGAACAAGGTTTGACGTTGATTCCGCTGAGCGTGTACTTCAAGCACGGCTACGCAAAGGTGGAGCTTGGCCTGTGCAAGGGCAAGAAGCAGTTCGACAAGCGCCACAGCATCAAAGAGCGCGAAGCCAAGCGCCAGATTGCGCGGCGCGTGAAGCGTTAGCCACGAAATCTCCGAACCCAGGAATGACCCCGCGGGTCTGCTGGTTGGAACGCGAGAAGGAGAGAGCCATGACGAACAACGTGAAAAAGTGGGTGATGCGCCTTTGCGGTGTTGACCGCTACGTGCCCAAGGGCGACAGCGTGAAGGACGAGTTTGAAATCCTGAGCTTCAATCATGGCGTGTACGCCCAGAATCTGCCCGATGGCTCGCGCCAGGTTCAGATTCAGGATATTAACGTGATGCGCGCCTCCGATGCGCTGACGCCGGTGCTTTTCAAGATCTGCATGTCGGGCGAGGTGCTGGACAGCGTGATCATCGAGTTGCGTTCGTTGCAGGACGAGCGCGAAACATTCGTGCTGCGCTATGAGCTGCTCAAGGCGCGCATCGGCGCGGTGTCTCCCGGCGGAAGCCCGCAGGGCCAGGACCCTGCATTGGTCGAAAGCCTGATGCTGAGCTATGAGCGACTGCGCATGCACGTGCACAACACCCACGACAAGAGCACCGTCGATATCGTGCCCCCCAAACCCTGACAATTGTCGATTGACGATTGCCGATTTTCGATTGAAATGCCCCCGCGCTCCGGCTTTCGCCGGGGCGCGCTGGTTTTGCCGTTTCCAATCGGCAATCGACAATCGACAATCGGCAATCGCATGCTAACTCTCTACGCTCCCGCCAAGATCAACTGGTTCCTTGAAGTCACCGGCAAACGCCCTGACGGCTACCACGAACTCGTGACCGTCATGCAGGCGATCAGCCTGTTTGATCGCCTCGACTTTGAAGAAGCCTCAACGCCCGGCATCTCCCTGACCTGCAACATCGACCTCGGCCCGCCGGAGAAAAACCTCGTTTATCGAGCCGCCGAAATCCTGCGCAAAGCCCACGCGCCGGCCCGCGGCGCAAAGATTCACCTGGAAAAGCACATTCCCCACGGTGCCGGCCTGGGCGGCGGCAGTTCTGACGCGGCTTGCGCGGTGGTTGGTCTCAACAAACTCTGGAACCTGAACTTGCCCGACGCGCGACTTGAGGGGCTGGTTTCGCAGGTCGGCTCTGACTGCGCGTTCTTTGTTCGCGGCGGCATCGCGCTTTGCACCGGGCGCGGCGAAATCATTGAACACAAGCCACCGATTACAAAAATCGATATCGTTGTCCTGTATCCAGATGTCGTGCTGCCCACGCCCGATGTTTATCGAGACCTTAGCCGTCACTTGACCTACACACCCAAAGATTGTTACTTTTTTCATGAATCAGGCTTGCTCAATGCGCTCTCAGTTCCGAAGGTGGTCTTCAACAGGCTGGAGGAAGCAGCATTGAGAGTTTCGCCGGGTTTGCGTGAGGTGTGGGGCAAAACTGAACACGAACGCAGTGTGACTTGTCGCTTTGTAAGTGGTTCGGGTTCAGCTATTGCCTTCGTAATGATGAACAGGTCAGCCGCCCTTGATTTGGCGCGGTTGTTTGAGCGGCGCGGCTTAGGCCGTGCCTTTGCTGTGACCACTGTGACGGTGGGTGCATCGGAGTCATCGGATGCGGGGCATCGAAGTGTCGGAGGTCCGGATCAAGCTGGCTAGCGATCCGGATGAGAAGCTGCTGGCCTATTGCAGCGTCACTCTCAACAACGCCGTGGTCATCAAAGACCTGAAGATCATTCAGGGAGAAGCCGCGCCGTTTGTGGCCATGCCTTCGCGCAAGATCACGGACAAGTGCGACCGATGCGGCAGCAAGAATCACCTGCGCGCGAAGTTCTGCAACGACTGCGGCACCAAGCTCAAACAGAACCGCGCAGAAACAGACGCGCGCGGGCGCGCCAAGCTGCACTTTGACCTAGTGCACCCGATCTGCGCCGAGGTGCGCGAGTACGTGCACCAGAAAATCGTGGAAGCCTACCAGCACGAGGCGGCCAAGTCTGAATCCGGGCGCCGACACAAGGTTGGCGCTGATGGTGATGGCCATGACGACATGATGGCCCCCGACGCCCATTGATCTGCTAGAATGGCGCGATGAAGCGCATCCTGACGCTGACCTGCTTTTTCATGCTCTGGGCCATGGTTTCACCTCCAGGGCCCGGTGCCCAGCAATCACCGCGGCGCGAACTGGCGTTTGCGCAATGGCAGGATCCCGGCACGCTTGACCCCCACCTTGCCGGCGACGTGGTTTCGTCGCACCACGCGATGCTGGTTTATGAATCGCTGCTTGAATTCGACCCCTTTGACCACGCAAAACTGCGTCCCTGCCTGGCGGCGGCCATGCCCTCCTTCGACGCACAAACCCAAACCTACACGTTCAAGCTGCGCGATGATGTTTATTTCGCCGACGACCCCTGTTTCGCCGGCGGCAAGGGTCGGAAACTGGTCGCCTCGGACCTGGTGTACTCGTTCAAGCGCCTCGCGGCGCTGCCTCAACTCGCGAATTTCTGGATCGTGGAAGGCTTCATTGCGGGGCTCGATGAGTTCGGCTACGCCGGCCGCAAGCTCAAGGGCGAGGCGTGGAACAGGCACATGGCCCAGAACGTGGAGGGCCTTGGCGCTCCCGATGATCGCACCTTTGTGGTCAAGCTCGTGCAGCCCTGCCCGCAGTTCCTTTACGTGGCGACGATGAGCTACACGGCTGCTGTCGCGCGCGAGGCCTGTGAAACCTACGGCGAGGCATTGGGAAAACACCCCGTGGGCACAGGGCCCTTTGTGCTCCGGGATTGGAAAAGCGGGCTGAGCCTCAGCTACGAGCGAAACGCGAACTACCGCGATGTGCGCCTTTCGGGCGTACCGTCCGCTTCTCCGCTCAAGGGCTACGAGGGCATGCGCCTGCCGCTGAGCGACGCCGTGCGCTTTGAGATCATCGAGGAAGGCAAGACGCACCTTCAGCGCTGCCTTGAAGGCCGGATTGATCGCGCCGGACTCGACGCCGAGCAACGCGCGCGATTGCTTGATCCCAACGCCCTGGCGCTTGGCCGCATGGAAAATCTTCTCGTCAAGGAGTTCCACGACAAAGGCCTGCGCCTGACTGTCGCTGATGAGCCCATGGTGGATTACATCGCCTTCAACATGAGTGACGAGACTGTGGGCGTCAAGGCCGGCAAGAAGGGCAAGGCGATCCGCAAGGCGCTTGCACTGTGCATGGATCGCGCACGGCTGAATCTGGATTATCGCGGCGGATTTGCGCCGCCCGCCAACGAACTGGTGCCGCCGGATATCGTTGGCCATGGCGCCGGCTCATTGACACACCAGCGCTTCGATGCCGAAGAAGCGCGTGAAGTGTTGCGCAAAGCGGGCTTTCGCGTGGAACAGCGCCTGACCAAGTGGCGCACCCTTGATGAAAACGCCAGGCAGGTGAGCATCAGCCTGCTGCTTCGCAGCAAGAACTCCGACGCCACCCGTTACGCCATGATGCTTGCGCAGTTCGCCGAACAGGCTGGTATCAAGCTTGAATGCGAGGCACTTACGTTTGCCGAATTCCTCAAGAAACAGGAAGAGGGCAAGGGCCAGGCCTATGACTCCGGCTGGGTGATGGATTATCCCGACGCGCAGAACGTGTTGCAGTTGCTGTACGGCCCTTACAAACCGCCGGGCATCAACGCGGCTTCGTTTGAGAATGCGGAATACGACAAGTGCTACGAAGAACTTGCCGGCCTTTCCGACCAGGATGAAAAGCAGCGCGCGCGGAAGCAGACACTGATCAAGCGCATGACCGAAATCGTAGATGAAGAGGCGCCCTGGGTGCTGCTGAGCTGGCGCCGTTCGCTCACACTCTACCGTGAAGGGCTCAAAGCGCCGCCACCGTGCTCGTTCAACTACGCGCTCACCAAGTACACGGTCAAGGGATAGGCTGAAAACACGGCGGCCGGCGGTGGGGCCATACCGCCGGCCGTCTTTTGTTGTCGTCCGGGACCATCCCAGACATGAGAGCTATAAAGCAGCCGCCGTGCCAATCGCGCCCTTGACGGGTCAAGAACCCTGCAAGGGAACTGGCAACAAGCCCCAACCCCGCTTGCAGAGCCGGTTTGCAGCCGCCTAATGTTTTAGCTTCGGTTGACACCTGAATTGGATTGCCCGAACAA
Organism: Planctomycetota bacterium; assembly: GCA_020845475.1. Classification (GTDB taxonomy): domain Bacteria; phylum Planctomycetota; class UBA8742; order UBA2392; family UBA2392; genus UBA2392. The sequence continues at coordinate 80,024 of JADLFN010000015.1, read as the reverse complement.
ATTGCCAGATCACAAGCAGCTGCCACTGGCAGTTGCGTGCGCGCTGGCAACGCGCAGAGCGGGTGCGTGAGGAAAACGCTATCGACTGGCGACCGTTCCGGCGTGCTTGACGGCGTTGACGAATAATTCGAAGCCGTCGCCCCATTCACGCTTGGGCATTCTGGTCCACTCGGGATGGTGGAAGTGGCGCACGTTGCGCTCGGGGTGCGGCATCAGGCCCAGCACCTGGCCTGACTTGGAGCAGATGCCGGCAATGGCGCGCTCGCTGCCGTTGGGATTGAACGGGAAGTCCTGCGTGGGCCGGCCCGAGGTGTCCACATACTGGAAGACAACCTGGTTGTCGGCCTCGAGTTCATCGAGCAGCGCTGGCGGCGCCACAAAGCGGCCCTCGGCGTGGGCCACGGGGAAACTCACGATTTTGCGGCCGCTGACAAAGGGCGTGCGCTCGGAAACAATGCGCAAGTCCACCCAGCGGTCGCCGTAGCGGCCGGTCAGATTCCAGGTCAGTGTCGCGCGCGGCGGGTCTTCGAATACGTCTTTGCCCGTGAGCAAGCCGGCCTTGAGCAACACCTGGAAGCCGTTGCAGATGCCGAGCATCAGGTTGCCGCCCTCGATGTATTTCTCGATCGCTGATTTCAAACGCGTGCGCAACTGGTTGGCGAACACCACGCCCGAGCCCAGGTCATCGCCGTAGGAAAACCCGCCGGGAATGACCGTGAGCTGAAACTCGTGCAGGCGCGAAGGCGCGTGCATGAGTTCATTGATGTGAAGGATGGTTGCCTGCGCGCCTGCGGCTTCCAGGGTCCAGGCGGTTTCGCGCTCGCAGTTGGTGCCCGCGGCGCGCAAAACTAGGGCTTGCGGTTTGGACATGGCGGCAATCTAGCACGGTTTGCCCGGCAGGGCGACATGTGCAAAACCGGGCGGAACGCCGCCGGGAATATTGTTCTATATCGAATCGTTACTACACTCAACCAACCCAAACCGGAGACCCACCATGCGTCATGCCTTGCTTGCCTCGATTATCTCGCTTGCTGTATTCGCCGTCGCTTGCGGCGGCTCCAATGCGCCCAATTCGAAAATGGGGGAAGCCCAGAATGTTGAGAAGCCCAGCGGCGAACAGGCCGGCGCCGAGGTCAAGTTCAGCAACGATGGTTCCACCATCGGCTGGACCGGTCGCAAGACCGTTACGGGCAGCCACGACGGCGGTTTTTCGAAGTTCAGCGGCAACGTTACGCTAGACAAAGCGGGCAAAGAGGTCACTTACGTGGTCGTCGAAATCGACATGAACTCGATATGGGCCGACGACAAAGACAAGCCCAACGCCAAGCTCGTGGGGCACCTCAAAGCGGACGACTTTTTCAACGTCGAGAAGTTCCCCAAGGCCCGGTTCGAGAGCACCAAGATTGAAAAGAAAGACGGCAATTACTCCGTGTCCGGCAACCTCACGCTGCGCGACGTGACCAAATCGTTGACTTTTGATGCCGCGATTTCCGTGGGCGAAAAGGAAGTGGCCGTCAGAGCGGACTTTCAATTTGACCGGCAGCCCTACGGCGTGAAGTTTACTGGTGTGGGCGAGAACCTGGTCAAGGACCATGTCGAGATTCGCCTCGACGTAAAGGCCAAGCGTTGAAACCGGCAGTCCAAAACAAAACCGGGCGCCTTGTGGCGCCCGGTTTGGGTGACAGCTTCAACTATTCCTTGAATTCAACCAGCTCGTTCACCGATTCGTAGGCGTCGCTCTTCGAATGAGACTTCACCACCAGCGACGTGTAAGTCTTGTGCATCCACGAGGTCGTCTTGGTTCCGGCCGACTCCATCGTGTACTTCATACAGTCAAACTCACCGGCTTCAACTTTGCACTTTTCTTCGGTCATTTCGGGCGCCTTGGTTTCCGGCGTCTTGCCATCGGTTGACTTCGCAGTTGCGAACTTCATGACCTGGTCCTTCTGCGAAGACGTCTCCTTCTTGTCCTTGTCCAGCATCGACATCGTGTACTTGCACTCGGTGTCGCTGACTTCGGTGATCTCCCACTTCATGTAGCTGATCATGTCGTCCATGCCGGACATCTTGGTCGTGCTCTTGTGCGTCCAGGTGCGACCCTTCTTCTTGTAAAGCGCCCAAACGTCCACCGTGTCGGTGGCTTCCTTCTTGGGCTCTTCCTTGGGCTTGTCCTGGGCCAGCACGGGCATGCCGATGAACATCATCAACGCCAGCAGAATCAGTACCTTCTTCATCTCAGTCTCCAGTCATGTAGTTGCGGATCCGTTGAACGCGGCTCCATCGAGCTCCCATTTGTTGCAAGTTTCGGCGCTCAACACAAGCCCCGCAGCCGAAGATTTGTGCGTTTTGTTCTAATTCAATACATGATGCCGCTATGTTTGCGCCTTCGTCGCCCGCAAAGGTTTGAGCAGCGCGGTTTGCAGGGCAATCGCTGTTTCCAGCATTCGACGTTTGTGTCACACAGTGCTGATTAGTGGACACTATAAAATGCAAAGGGAGCGACCACCCAATGCGATCGTCCTTGCGCACACGTGGCAGCCAAGCCGCGCTAGGCGAGCTGACCGGCCTTTGCTGCAGTCTTCTGTCCCTGAAACCACTTGAGGTAGGCTTCGATGAAATCATCGATTTCGCCCGCAATCACGCGCTGGATGTCGCCGGTTTCATGTTCCGTGCGCGCGTCCTTGACGATCGTGTAGGGGTTCATCACGTAGTTGCGGATCTGGTAGCCGAAGCTGACCTCGCCCTTGGCGCCGTAGAGCTTCGAGAGCACGGCGTCTTTCTTGGCGCGCTCGTATTGATAGAGCTTGGATTTGAGCAGCTCCATGCCGATGGCGCGGTTCTGGTGTTGCGAGCGTTCGCTTGAGCAGCGCACCACAATGCCCGTGGCCTTGTGCACAATGCGCACAGCGCTTTCAACCTTGTTGACGTTCTGGCCTCCCTTGCCACCCGAGCGCGCAAAGGAAAGCTCGATGTCAGCGTCCTTGATTTCGATTTCGCCCACGTCGTCGTGGAAGCTCTCGGGAACCACATCCACACTGGCGAAACTGGTCTGGCGCCGGCTCTGGGTGTCAAAGGGGCTTACGCGCACGAGGCGATGCACGCCCACCTCGCCGCGCAAATAGCCTGCGGCATAGGGGCCCTTGATCAGCATGGTGGCATTGCGGATGCCGATCACTTCAGCGTCCTGGTAGTCAACGACCTCAACCTCATAGTCGTGGCGCTTGGCATAGCGCGCGTAGATTTCAAAAAGCTGCGCCGCCCAGTCGCACGCGTCGTTGCCGCCCGCGCCGGCCTGCACGGTGAGAAAGCAGTTGCTGTCGTCGCCGGGCTCGCTGAGCAGCGACTGAATTTCCAGACGTTCGTACTCGGCGCCGATGGACGCCAGTTCCTTCTCGGCCTCGGCAAACGTGGCTTCATCGCCGGCTTCCTGGGCGAGGTCGAGCAACGCGCGAACATCCTCAATACGTTTGACCAGCGCTTCAAAGGGCAACACGACGGCACGGTACTTCTTGACCTCCGCCATGTGTTTTTGAGCGGTCTCCGCGACGTTCCAGAAATCGGGTGCCGCCGCCTTTTGCTCAAGATCGTTCAGTTTCTTGCGTTGTGCGGCGAGGTCAAAGCGACACCTGTAGTTTCAAGGTGCGGTCTTTTAGGGAGTCAGCTTTCTGGAAGAGGTCTTCACGCATGCGCGCAAGCTAACAATTCGCATGCAAAAACCGAGGGAGGGCACGCAAGCCTGGACGCGCCCCGCAACGGGCTTGAAGCTGCGCGGAGTCCGAATTGAAAGGAAGCCGCGCTGATGCGTAACAACAGCGCAGCTTGAAGCCAATTGCTAAATCGGCCCCAATATTCGAATATTGACAACGTGACTGAGAACGGCACATCCGACCGCCAGGAACCCGCCGACACCCACCTTCGGCCCTTGCCGAAAGTGGGCCAGGAACTGGGCAAGTTCATCATTGAGCGCGAACTTCCTCGCGGCGGGCAGGCCCGTGTGTTTCGCGCGTGGCAGACCGATCTCACAAGGCCCGTGGCCTTGAAGATCCTGCCGCCAAGCTTTGCGTCCGACGAAGACGCGCTGATGCGCTTTCGGCGTGAAGTAGAGAACGTCGCGCGCATCAGCCACCCGAACATTGTGCGCATCTTTGAAGCCGGTGAACTCGAGGGTTACCCCTACTTCACCATGGAGTACCTCGACGGCGACGACTGCGAAACGCTGCTGCGCCGCGGGCCGCTCAACCCCGATGACGCCGCCAGCATTATGGAGGCCATTGCCCGTGCGGTAGCCGAGGCGCACAAGAAGGGCATCATCCACCGCGACCTCAAGCCCGGCAACGTGATCGTGCGCGAGAACAACACGCCGGTCTTGACCGACTTCGGCCTGGCGCAGGATGTAACGCAGTCGGCGCAGCTTACGCAAACGGGCGTAAGCATGGGCACGCCCGCCTACATGTCGCCCGAGCAGGCGCGCGGCGAGCGCCACCGCGTAGGCAAGAAGAGCGACATTTACTCGCTCGGCGCCACGCTTTTCACGCTGCTTACGGGCAAGCGGCCCGTGGAGGGCGCAAGCGCCTACGAGGCCATGCTCAAGGCTGCGGCCATGCAGGGCCCCGCCTGGCCGCGCGAAACGGCTGACAAAATCCCGGCCGACCTGCGCGCGATTGTTGAAACCGCGATGCAAAACGACCCGGCCAAGCGTTACGAAAGCGCGCAGGCGATGGCGGAAGACCTCGAGCGCTTCCTGCGCGGCGACTGGGTCAGCGCGCGTTCGCGCGGCTGGGTGTCAAAGGCGCTCTACCGCGTGCGGCGCTATGCCGCCGTGGCGGCGGTGATTGCGATTTCGGCGGGATTGAGTGCGGGCCTGATCATCTCCAGCCTCGACAACAATAACCCCGCCAATCGGACGCAGCGCTTTTTGCCCGAGCCGACCATCTGGCCCGATGCAACGGCGGACAACAGCAACGCGGCCCAATCTCTGACTGACAAATGGACGTTGCAGGGTGCCGTGTTGGAACGGGCCACGGGCAGTGAACGCCTGTACACGCGCAGCGCCCAAGCGCCAATCTCGCTGGCCTACCGAGAGCCCATCTGCTGGGGCGACTTTGAACTGGAGACGCAGTTTGCGGCGCAGGATGCCGTGGGTGAAATCGGCCTGCTCGTGGGCGTGCCTGAAGATGGCGGAGAGCCCGCATACCGCATCGTGATCGGCGCCCATGCGCAGAACCGCTTTGAAATCCGCCGCCTGGGCAAGGCCGTGACTGCGGGCTATATGGCCGCTATGCCCACTCAGGCGGGCCTGCGCGCTCTGATCACGCGAGCTGGTGAAAGCCTGCGCTTTGAGTTGCGTAGCGCCGCAGGCGACAATCTGCTGGCATTGGCTTCGCTTGATGACGCGTGGCCTGCACTCAACGGCGGCCGCGACCGCTTCGCGATTTCCGCTGATTGCCGCTCGCTTCTGGTGCGCGGCGTGAGCGTGCGCCACCGCGACGACGAGTACTCGCGTGAGACCGTGCTGTTTCTCGAAGGCAGCTACGCCTCGGCACGCGCGCCGCTTGTGGCCAGGCTCGCCGCCCCCACCGACCCAGAGCGCAAGAGTGAGCGCGCCCAGCTGCACTTCATGTTCGGCCGCTGCCTGGAAAAACAGGCCGAAGAAGAACCCGTGCGCACCGAAGAACTCCTCGGCGCGGCGCTGGCCGAATACTCCGAGGCCAAACGCCTCGCCCAGGAAGCGCGGCTTCGCGGGCGCGTGTTCCTGCAATCGGCGCTGGTGGAAGCGCGCCTTGGTCGCGACGGCAACGCGCTGGTCCAGTTGGCGGCAGCGCGCAACAACGCCGATGCGCAAAACGACCTTTCAAGCCAGGTGCACCTGCGCACACTGGAATTCGCGCTGGCTCTTGCCCTCTCGCCCGCAAAGGATGAACCGGTGCGCCAGTCAAACCTTAGGCGTGCGCTGGCTTACCTTGACTGGATCTGCGAGAACAACTTGCGCGATGCGCTGGCCGTGGGTCAGTCGCATCTTGAGGCCGCCAGATTACGGCTGGCGCTGGCGGCCGCATCACCGGAAGAAACACAGGTTCGTGAACAGGCCTTGGCGAACCTGCGCTGGATCATGAACGGCCCCTACCAGGGTTTTGGCCGCGTCTATGGGCCGGCGCTGGCGCTGTTGTTCGAGCAGCGCCGCCTGGAGTTCGAAATCGAGCCCGCGCTTCCCAGTGCCGATAACACAGCTACGCCCGCCGCTGAAATGCTGGAAATCGCGGCCCGCATGGCCCAGGGCGCCAATCGTTACGCGGCCAGCTTTGATGACATCCGCCAGCCCCTGGTCGCGGCGAGCTGGCTGGCGCGACTCTCCGGCCAGAACGAGGCCGCGCAGGAATGGCTGCTGCTATGCCAGGCCAACAGCAAGGGCGACGACGCGCTATGGATCCGCGCGCAACTGCTGCTGCTGGCCGAAGAACGCCAGCAGGGCGACTTGACCGGGCGCGAGAATGCATGGCTTGATTTCAACGCTGCCTGCCGCAAAGCCGAGCGCACACCCGAGGCCGAAGCGCTGCTGGCGCTGAGCGATTTCTGGGCCGACATGAACCGCGAATCTTCCCGCCGCGCGCTGGAGGAGTGGCTCAAAAGGGTGCCGCGTCACTGGTACGCCTATGCCGCGCCGCGCGAGTTTTCGGATTATCTGGTTGGCATCCGGCTCGCACCCGTGCGCCGCGCTGATTCGGTAAAGCGGCTGGAGGCGCTGGCGGCCAGCACGAGCAGCGGCTGGTTTGGCCTGCTGCGCAATCGCGCAGCAACCTGGCTGCCGGCGGAAAACCCCAACGGTTGATTCACGCCGGCCAAGGCCCGGCGCGCTGGCGCTGACTTTTCCTGAAGATAGAACGTAGCGGCGTGCGGCTTTGCGGCCGCCATCTATCACATTGACCGGGCGTGCGTCGCCGGTGAGGAGCGGTTGTGGCTAAACAGGAAGGAAAATCGCGGGGTGCGCGCGCGCGAGCCGTAATCGTGCAGCGTGCGCCATGGCTGCCCCAGTCAATGGGGCAGGCACTCAAGACCGCGCTTTTTGAGGATCTGCGCGAGCTTGTCTCGGCCATGGGTCTTTCTCTCAACGGCCCCAAGGAGGGTGCCAGCGGCGCCGAAATTCGCGCGCTGCTTGAAACCTCGCGCGATACCACGCTCGTGCTCTTTTCCGACATTCCCGGACTGCCGCCGCTTTCCGTGGAAGGCGCGCTTGATGCCCTGCACGAATACCCATGCGCGCTGGGCCCTTGCGCCGATGGCGGCATCTACCTGCTCGCCTTTGGGCCTGACATGCCGGAAAAGCTGAAAGTAGCGTTGGTCGAAGCCGCGACGGTGAGCCCAAGCGAAGCCATGAATATCGCCGCCGATCTTCTGACTGACGAAGAAACCAATTGCAGCGTGCTGCCGCCCTGGTTCCGCATGGCCACCGAGCGCGATCTGCAATTCGCCGACAATCTGGCGCGCCTGAGCATTCTCTCCGATGAAGGCGAGGACGATTTTGTCTGCGACCGCCTGCGCGTGTGGTTTGAGCAGCGTGAAGAGGCGTAAAATCTCCGGCAAGGCTTCCCGCGCGCACCCGCTATTCGTTTAATGATCGGCCCGGAGCCTCGTTTGCGACACTGGAAGCTCACTCTCGCTGCATGCTTGGCTGGCTGCGTCCTGTTCGCGGCGGCGGTGTCGCATTCCGCCCAGCGCCTGGCACGCTCAGGCAAGGGCGGTGGCAACTCGCCATGCGCTGACAAGCCCGGCAGCCCGGGGACAAGCAAAGTGCAGCCCGTTGATCCCACGCCCGAGCAATCAGTGAAAATCGCCGCACTGATTGAGCAGCTCGGCGCACCAACACTGCGCGAGCGCGACACGGCCATGAGCGCATTGGCCGAATTCGGCGCGGCCGCAATCAAACAGGTGAAAGAAGCACAGGCCCACGACGACGACGAAATCGGCCACCGCTGCACGATTCTGCTTGAGGTGCTCTACAGCGGCAAAGCCGAGCTGTTTCTGGCCGCGCGGCGCCTGGGCATGACGGACAAGGAGCTCGAACAGAAACTGGCCTCGCCCGACCCCTCGCTGCTTCTTCAGACGCTGGAACAGAACGCCGGCGCAGGCATGGCCCCGATCTGGGCGCGCGTGCTGGCCGCGCTGGCAACGGCGCAGTCGCGTTATCCTGCGGCACTTACTTGCCGCCGCGCAGAAGGTCTGGCGGGTTATGGCGCGGTGCTCGCCAAGGCCGCTCGCGACCCTGAAACCCGCAAGATTCCGCAACGCAGCGCCGGTATTGTGGCGCTCGTTTCACTACTGCCGCCGCAGCGCGCCGAGCATGTTGTTCTCACCCTGGCGAGCCTTACTGCGGCGGAAGACCCCCTGAACCGCGCCGTGCAGATTGACGACGCTTTGCGTACCGCGCGCGCATTGCGCGGCATCTACGACGCGGCGTCATGCCTGCAGTCCGTCAGCGAGGAGGACGAGAAACTGATCGCCGGCCTTGAGGGTGCCAGCCCCGAGCGCCTGCTGCTCGCCCTGGCGCTGGCCCTCACACCCGCAGCCTCAGAGGGCCAGCTCGGCGCCGCGCGCCTTCCCGCAACCTCCGCCATGAATCTATATGAGCTGAGTGAGTTCGCGGCACTCTGCGCGCGTTCAAACCTGATAACGCGCCTGGGTACGCTGCTGGCTGAATTGCGCGCCAACGACAGTGATTTTGATCGGCGCGCCAGCATTGTGGCGCAGGCCCTGGCGCGCTGTGGCGGCGAGGCCGCCTTTGACTCGTTTGACGGCCTGCCGCCCGCTGCCCAGCTTGCCATGTTTGACACCTGGTGGTTCAACCCGCCCGCAGCGACAAAGATGCAGCCGTTCCTGTGCGGCAAGCTGGCGTCAACGACACCCGCCATCCGCACTGCTGCGGCGGCACTCCTGGCGGGATACCGCGCGCCCTCAAGTGCAAGTGCCCTTGCAGTATGTGCGCTTGCGTTTGCCGACACCGCACCGCAGGTGATGGCCGCACTCGCGCCAATGGCTGATCTGCTGCCGGCCGCTGCGCCCAAGGCACTGGCGGAGCTGATCCGGAAACTCGAAAGCGCCGACGCAAAATTGCGCGCGCCGCTGATCGACTTGCTGTCCAACTGCCAAAGCGGCGAAGCCTCGGCGGCCCTGACGGCGCTCTGGCGCAAGAATTTGCCCTTGAATGAACTGGGGCCGGCCATGCGTTTCTTTTCGCGTGATCAGGGCAGCGCGCCCGGCGTGTATTGCGCGGCCTGCTTGCTCTGGGCCTCACGCTACGCGGCTTCGGAGAGTGCCTATCTTTCGCGGAACCTGACTCACTCGGAGTGGACACTGCTGCGCACGCTCTTGGGCTGCGATGACGCCGCCGGCTTTGCCCTGCTCGAAGCGCTGGCCCAGGATGCCTGGGCCGAGGGCAGCGGTGAAAGCATGATTGCCCTGGCCCTGGCCAACAAGGACGCGGCACTTGCGCCCGAACTGGCGCGGCTCTATGGCGCGGGCAACGACCCGCGTGCGGGATACCTGCAGCAATACCTTGCGATCAGCCGCAGCGCCGCAGGCGAAGAATTCAGGTCCCGTGCACGCAAGCTGACCATGGAGTCGCCGGATCTGGTCGCACTGGTGGTAGCCGTTAACTACGGGCGCGGCGGCACGATCACGCGCGAATCGCTGCTAACGGCGCTGGCCGAAAAACCGGATAATTACGACAGTCTGCCGCCGCTGGCGCGCCTGATGGCGGCTGGAGAGCTGCCTGCGCCTTTCCTTCGCGCGCTTGGCACCCACGCCCTGCTTGACCGCGACACCAACTACCCGTTGCTGGCCCGGGACGAAGCGCTGCTGCTTCAGTCGTTCAACCTCGATGTTGTCTCCCTGCTCTATGGCACCCAGCCGCAACCCATGCCGCGCACGCCGACGCAGTTGGTGGCCACAGCCGCGCTGGGAGGGTCGGCAGCCGCAGAGATCATAGCGCGCGCCGAAGTTTCCAAGGATGGCGCCAACTTTGAGTGGCGCGAGTGCGCACGCGCATTCGTCGGGCTGACGCCGCAGCCCTTGGCACAAGCGGTGCTGCGCAGCCAGACGGCCGCTCCGTTCCGGATTTTCACGCTCTTGCGCAGCGCGCGAGAAGGCCAGGCGTGGGCATTGCGCACACTGCTTGACTCGTACACCCCGCGCGGTTTCTGGCACGAGTCGGCGGGCTTTGCGTGGATCCAGGGCGGTTCGCGGTATCGTGGCGATGACGCCTCTCACTGGGGCGCGGCCGCGGCGGCTGCTTCCGCTGCGCAGCCGCTGGAATCGGGCGCGCTCGCGGCACCGCTGGTTCGATCGCTGCTGGGTCAGGAGTTCAACGGCGAGTTTGCGACTTGGTGGAGCAGCCGCCGTGGGCTGCTTGAGCTTGACGCCGCAACAGGCAAATTGCGCCTGACGGAGCTGAAATGAGGCACGCAGGGAAAATCTGGCGCATGATCATGTCCGGCTTGCTCGCGACGCTTGCCCTGGGTGCACTGGCCCGCGCCGAGGAAACCGGCCCCACGCTTTCCGCCGAAATCGCACAGGCGCGCGATGCATGGCTTTTTGCCGATGACGCCCACGCCGAAACCCGCCTCGCAACCCTGAGCAGCGATTTCAGGGTGCGCGGCGAACTGGGCCGCTGGCTGGCGGGTATGAGCGCGGCATTGAAACTCAAGCGCGGCGACACGCAGGGTGCACGGGCCATCATCAATCGCACCTTGCAGAGCGCCCGCGACGCGCGCGCCTACTTCCGCGCCGCGCGGCTGCTGCTCGCGTTCAACCAGGGAACGCTCGCACTGGAGTTGACACGTCAAGGCCGCGCCCTGCATCCTGATTCCCGCGCCCTGGCTCGGCTGGAAGCTGACCTGCTATGGGTCAATGGTGACAGCGAAGCCGCTCTCGCCGCCTATTGTGCGCTCGTGGCTTCGGTGCCGTCGGCCCGCTACCCCTACGAAGGCGCATCCGTGCTTTATTGGGAACAGGTCGAGCCCTGGCCGGAATCAAGCGAAGTCAAAGCAGCCCCAGTCCCTGCCGAAGAAGATGGCTGGCGCCGCAGCCGCGCGCTGCCCCAGGGAAAGGACGAACCGCCGTGCTCGCTGTGCCTGTCGCCGGTCTGGTATGTGACCGACCTGCCGGGGCTCGAGCGCACGCTTTTGGAATGCGCCCGCGACGAAAAGCGGGCCGCACAGGCGCACGCGCGCGTTGATGCGCTGTTGGCCGAGGTGGCAGCCGCGCTTGAGGCTGTCGATCGCGGCCGTGGCGGAGTTGAGGAGCGCGCCGTTCTTGAACGCGCGCTGCGTCTGGCCCGCGCCCGCGCACTGGCCGAAGTTCGCATTGCGGCGCTGTTTGAAATCTCCAAGGGCCGCGGCGCGCAGGCTGAAACAGTGGCGCGCAAGGGACTCGCGGCCTCGCGCACTGACGTGGGGCTGCTGGACGTTCTGGCCCAGGCGCTTGCCATGCAGGGCAAAGCCGAGGAGGCGCGGCGATTCCCGCTGGAAGACCTGAATCGCAATGCCCAGCTCGTTCTTGGCGCCGACCCCGCCGGTGTGCTCGGGGCGCCCTTGCGCTACGAGCGGGTGTTTGAGGGCGCGCGCGTGCTCTTCAAGGCCAATCCGCAGGCGGGCAAGGCGCAGTTTGAAGCCATGCGCGCGGCTTTTGGCAGGGGCGAACAGACCACAATTGTCGAGCCCGGCAATCTGGGATTGTGGCTGCTTCACAAAGGCGAGCTTGAGCTGGCGCGTAAGTACCTTGAAGACGCCTCCCAACTGCACAAGTCCGATGAAACCATGTCCGTCGCGCCCGCCTGGGAGCTGCCTTTGCTTTCCATGCAGATTGAAGAGTTGACGGCCGCAAAGACCCCGCCCGCCGAGGGGCCCAACCCCTGGTTGGCGCTTTCAAAGCGCGCGGGGCTGGTGCGCGGCCACGCCCTTGACCTCAACGCCTACATCGCCGGACTTGGAAACCCCGGCTTGTACTTCGGGTACCGCAATCAGGGGCTGCCTGAATTCGCGCGTTCCTCCAAGCGCGGACAGGAGTTCCTTCCTGTGCTGATGCACGACCTGCCGGCAACGCTGGCGGCGCGCTGCACTGCCGAAGAACTCGATGCCGCGCTGAGCGAATCGAGTGCAGACTCAAGACAATTGCGCACCACGCTCGAACAGTTCGCAACTCTGATAGATGAATGTCTGGCCAATCGCCAGAACTGGGAGGTTCGTGAGAAAGCGGGTCAGCGGGCCATTCCCGTCTTGTGCGCCTATGAAGCCCGCGCACTGCTGATTCAGGCGCGCTTCGCGCAATCGCCGCCCAAAACGCTCGCTGACCTGAGCGTCTGGCTCGCCAAACACCAGCCGATACTCGATCCGCGCCGCACGTTCAAGAGCGTGCCCATGACCGAAGCCGACGTTCGCGAAAACGACCTGCGCCAGAAACGCAACGTCCCCGAGGTATTCCACGCTGGTCTATTGATTGATGGCGCCCTGGCGCTTGCACGCAACGGCGCCTTTGAGGCCGCCGGCGAACTGCTCTTGCTCAACCCGCGTCCGTGGCTTGACGGCGCCAGTGCGAGCCGGCGCATGATGCTGGCCTCGCTTTTCTTCAAGAAGGCCGGCAAGCCGCAGCAAGAACTGAAGGCGCGCATGGCGCTGGCCGCCCTCGGCGTGCACCAGTTCGGGCCGCAGTCGATGCTTGAGTTCGCGCGCGCCCGCGCCGAGATTCTCGAATTCGGCCAGCGTTATGACCTGCTTGAATACATTGCCCTGCGCTATGCACCGGGTCTGCGTGGCCCGGCCATTGATCAGTTCATCGCCGAATGCCCCGAACTCAAAGAGGCCGATAGTTCAATATGGCTGCACCGGTCGTTCCAGGAAGGCGCGTCCCGGCTGTTTGCCGGCTCGCTAGCCAACGGAACGCTACAGGGAATTTACGACAACTGGCCGAAAGTCCTCATGACCGGCGACGCCACAGGCGCGCCCTGGCGGCTGGCCATTTGGTGCCTGGTTTCAGACCTCATGCTCGGCCGCCGCTGGGATGATTACGGCATGGCCGGCACCAGCGATTGTCTGGCCTGCTGGCGCATGATCGCCAGAACGCTGTCAGCGGGCAGCGAAGCCGAGAAGAAAGCATCCGGCCAGCTTACACGCCTGGTTCAGCGCTGTGCAGGCGATGCGCAGGAATCACAAGAAGAAGAAGGCTACGCCGAAGAAGAGTGAGCCGCTTTCACAAACGCACGAAACAAGCGCGGCATGATTTCGTCGTCGCCCATGCGCTCGGGGTGCCACTGTGTGCCCACGCGCCAGGGGTGGTCGGTGAATTCGATCGCCTCAATGAGGCCGTCCTCGGCGCGTGCAACGACGCGCAGGCGCGGCCCCACGTTCGCCACCGCCTGGTGATGAATGGAGTTCACACGGGTTTGGGTGACGCCCAGCGCCTTATGCAGCACCGTGCCGGGCTCAATGTTGACCAAATGGGTCGTAGACTCCGCGCGCGACTTGAAATCGCGATGCTCGATTTTGCCGGGCAGGTCGGGAATGTGCTGGTGCATTGAGCCGCCTGAAAGAATGCAGGCCAGTTGCATTCCGCCGCAAATCAACAGCAGCGGCAGCCGCGTATCGTCGTAAAGGTAGCGCGCAAAGGCGCGGTCGAACTCGGAGCGTTTTTGCGTGCAGTATTCCTCTCTGGGATGGGCCGAGGCGCCGTACCACGAAGGAGGATAGTCGTCCGCGCCGATCATCACCACGCCCGCGAGCTTCTCCACCAAGGGGCGCAAAACAGCAATCTCGGAGACTATCGGAAGCACAACGGGCGTGCCGCCGGCACGAATCACGCTCTCCACGTAACTGGGGTAGAGCTTGAGGTACGAACGATCCTTGCCGCCCTCGGTGGTGAATTCAACGTGATCCGTGCAGATGCCGATGAGAGCCATGGGATTTCAAAGGTCCGAAGTCAGAGGTCAGAAGTAGAAACCAATATGCCGCGCTCTGGCCGTGGCGCGGATTCACAATACTATCGGCAAACCGAGCCGCAGGTATGAGCGCGTTAGCGACTTCTGACCTCTGATTTCTGACCTCTGACCTCGCCCCATGTCCATCCGCACGGTATCTGACGTTCTAGACTATCTCAACGCGCACACTGACTACGAAAAGCAGCAGGGAGGCCGCACGCGCGACACCTTTGATCTTGAGCGCATGCACGAAGTCTGCGACGCGCTGGCCCGGCCAGACCTCGCCTACGCCTGTGCCCACGTTGCGGGCACCAAGGGCAAAGGCAGCACCAGCCGATACCTCGCTGCGGCGCTGGCATCTCAGGGCCTGAAAGTCGGGCTCTACACTAGCCCTCATTTGCACAGCATCAACGAGCGCATCGAGATCAACGGCAAGCCGATTTCCGACGCGAAGTTCGTCAAGGCGTTTTCACGCGTGGTCAACGTACTCGAGGCAGAGCTGGGCGGCGGCAAAGACCTCACGTTCTTTGAGTTGCTCACGCTCGCCGCCATGGTGGCCTTTGCCGACGCGAAGCTCGATATCGTTGTCTGGGAAGTGGGCCTCGGCGGGCGCCTTGACGCCACGAACGTGGTTTCGCCCGCGGTCACGATTGTCACCGAGATCGGCCTCGATCACACGCAGCAACTGGGCAACACGATTGAGGAAATCGCGCGCGAGAAGGCCGGCATCATCAAGCCAGGCGTACCCGTGGTCTGCGGCGCCACGCACCCGGACGCGGTCAAGGTCATCACGTTCACTGCGCGCGATAACGAAGCGCCGGTTGTGTTCTTTGGCCGCGATTACCACCTGCGCGATTTTGCGCGCGATGGCGGCCGCGTGCGTTTTTCGGCCGCCATTCGCGAACAGAGGTACGCGCTGCATCTGCCTACGCCGGCAAAACACCTTGCCGAAAACGCCTGCCACGCGCTGGCAGCGCTGGAGATACTCAACGCGGACGAAGACCTGCTGCCCGGTGCCCTCGAGCGCGAGACCGTGATCGCTGCGCTGCAAACGGCAGAGCAGCCGGCTCGCTTTGAGATTTTCGGCGTGGCACCGCGCATCGTGATCGACAGCGCCCATAACGAAGTCAGCCTCAAGGCCACGATGCAGACGGCGCGCGCGATCAAAGGCGAAAGCCGGCTTGTACTTGTCTGCGGCGTCGCGCGCGACAAGGACCTCGAGGCCTGCCTGCCGCCGCTGGCCGAAGCCGCCGACGCAGCAGTGTTTACGCCGTACAACAGCCCGCGCTGCACCGATGCGCAAACGCTTTTTACGCTCTACACCAAATTCGGCGGCAAGGGCGGCGAGATAGCGAAGAATCCCAAGGACGCGCTAAGACGCGCGCGAGAGATCGCGGGCGAAAACGGCCTGATCGTGGCGACGGGTTCAACGTATCTGGCAGGAGAGTTGAGGGCGCAGGTCCTGTAGCCTGGGCCAACAGCCAAAGCTGCGTGCCACGCGGCATCGCGATTGCTAAAACACCACCATGGCGAAAAAGAAAGAAGAGTTCGAACGCTTCGAGCAACTCGTTGCGCACGTCGAAGCGGCCCTGAGCGATCTCGAAGGCGGCACGCTGCCGCTCGAAGACGCGCTCAAGCGCTACGAAGAGGGCGTTTCAGCCCTGCGCAAGTGCATGACGATCTTGAAGCAGGCCGAAGCGCGCGTGCAAATCCTCGCCGAGCAAAACGGTGAACTCGTCGAAAAACCCTTCGACGAAACCAAGGCCGAAACCGACGAGAAAGGCAAGCTGTTCTAACTTGGAAACTAATACCCCGGCGGGCGCTTCAGGCCTGCTTCGGGTGCGGTCTCCTGAACTTTCACCGACGTTTGACGACCCGAGTTGCCCACCTGCACCTCACGCGGCGTCACCAAGCGCATGTCCAGCACCGGCTCGGTGAACTGGAATTGCCATTGCGGCCAATCCGGCTTGTTCTCGCGCCACGCGAAAATTCTCATTCGATCGCGCGACAGGCCGATCACCACGCCCTCAAGCACATCACACGAACGCAAGGGCTCGGGCGCGACGAACTCCAGCGCCGTGCTGCCATCCTGAAACAGCATGGGCATGATCGTGCGCTTCATCGCCACCAGCAGACACTTTCGATCACCGCTCAGCGTTGTGGCCGCCAGTTCGCCCACGGCACTGCCCGCGCGGAACGCCAGCATCGGCTGCCCGCCCGACCTGGGCTCCCACACGTACACATCGCCCGCGGCGTCGGCCACCAGCACGTACTGCCCATCCTGCGCCAGCGCTGTGACTTCGTGGCGCGTTCCCTGATAACGCGCGGCTACGCGCAGATTCGACCCCTGGCCTGACTCAAGCAGCATCACCGTAGGCCCATTGGCAAACAGCATGCGTTCATCAAAGAGCGTGAGGCCGCGCGTAGTGGAAAAGCGCGAGGTCAATTCCGGCATGACCTGCGTGGCCGGGCTGTAGGGCTGCAATTGTGGCCAGCGCAAGATGCCGAATTCGCTGTGTGTGGCGTAAATGAAGCCCTTGAAGAGCACGGCGGCGTTGATGCCCGTGCGCGCATCGACATTCATGCCGATGGGATACTCGCGCGCGGCTTTCTGGTGCGCGAGCAGCATCGAGTAAACACCGTTTCGCGCACCGGCGAGGCAGATTCGGTCTCGCCCCTCGCCTGCTATGCGCACGCTGCGCAGCGAGCCGAGGTGCCCGCCATCGAAGTTCAAGCTGAGCGCGGCATCCTCAAGCGCTTTCTGGCGCAGCGGATCGACTGCGTAAATGCGCCGGCCGCTCGCAACGAGGCAAAGCGCATCAATGCCGGTTTCCGCGGCGCTTTGCTTCTGAGCCTCGCTCGGATTGTCGAGTGCCTCAAGAGACTCGAGTTTTTCCGTGGGCGTGTCGGTGGCTTCGGCATCGGTGGTCAGCGCTACACCTGCGGCTTCGGTTTTCTCCGTGGGCGGAGCGGGTGCGTCGGTTTCGACTTTCGCCTCGCGACGCATGACTTCTTCCGTGGGCGCGACTTTCACGCTCTGGTTGGCGCGGAACTCGGTTTGCGCCTCCTTGATTGGCTCGATATCCGGCTGGCTGACCTTGACCTCGTTTTGCCGCGCACGCGCGGCCTCCAGTTCCGCAAGCGCCTTGAGCTGCTCGGGCGACATCGACTTCTGGATCAGGCGGTGGATCAACTCGGCCTTGAGTTTTTCGTCCTTGATCAGGTTGATGTACACCTCGATGCGGTCGTCACTGAGCTTGTCGCGCAGGTTCTTGACCGCCTCGACGTGCTTGTCGAGCATCAGCGCATCGACCTCGAGGCTCTTTTCGACCTGCAGCTTCTTTAGTGTGGCTTCGAGATTGTGGCGCTGCTTCTGGTATTCGGCCTGAATCTGGTCCAACTCGGCTTCGCGCTCGATGCGGGCTTTTTGCCGCTCATGCTGCTTGAGCATGCCCTCCTCACGCGCGCTGGCGAGAAAATCCTCCAGCTCTTTGCGCGAGAGCTCTTCGCCCATCTGGTCTTTCAGCATCGTGGCCTGCACCTGCTGCTCGGCCTTGGCCTTCTCGCCCTCCTGCTTCACTTGCGCCAGCGCCGCCTGGTGCGCCTCAAAACCGTCACTGCGGATCTTGCCCATGTCGAACTGCACGTTCGTCAGGCCCAGCTTGGAAAGGCCGACTTCGGCGCGCGAGAGAACCTCTTCGCGAAGCTTCTCGAAGGCATTGGGCGCCGCCAGTTCTGCGGCGGGCCTTTCTTTCACGGCCTCGATGATCGCGCTCGCTATCGTTGGCTGAAGCTCACCCTTGAGCAACGGCCAATCTAAATGCTTGCGCTGTTGCGCGCCGCGCTCGATGAACGCTTCGATGGAGTCTTTGTGGCTGACATCGGGCGTGACAGCCAGTTCAAAGCTCACGCTGGAATCAAAGCCATCTTTTGATTTGGCTTTGAGCACCGAAAACGGCACGCGAATATCGCGATCGCGCACCAGGTGCAGCGTGAAATCGCCTGTGGCTTCTTCGCCCGGAAACAGCAGTTTGCTCTTGCCCGCAACATCCTTGGAAAGCCCCATGAACCCCTGCGGCACGGCATATTTGCTGCCCAGCAGACCCTTGACCTGCTCGCTCTTCACACGCAGGTAAACGGTATTGACCGTCGGCGCGATTGGATCGCGGACGTAGCGCTCCTGCTTCTGCTCTGGCTGCTTTTCAAGAAACTCTTCGCTCATGGCGTGCCCTGACTCCACTCAAATCGTAGCCGCGTCTGCGCAAGTGTAAACCGCGCTTCAGGCGTGCCATTCATGTTTGCGAAACGGCGCCAGGAACTTGCGGACAGATCGGCTGGGTTGAAGTGCGCTCGCACCATGTCGAAGGTGGAAGGACTAATCAGACTCCGCAGCGGCGATGTATGCATTGGTGCGCGCAGGAAGTTTCACCTCTTTGATGCGGCGCAACCATGCACAAGGCTGAAGCCATTAAATGATCAGGGGCGACCGATGGGTCGCCCCTAACCTCAGCGGCTGGCAGCCGCAGTGATACAGCAGCCGGAGGCTACAGCTACTTATCTTTGATCGTCACCTTCCATTCCTCGCTGTTGGCTCTTACTTCCGGCACGTACATGCTTCCGCCTTGGGTGGGCAGTGCGCTGAACGTTCCGGGGATTTCGCAGCGCAACTGATACTTCAGGCGTGCGAAACCCTGCGGGAAGTAGCTTACGAAGAAGGCCACTCGGTCATCTCTCAGTTCGACGTTCTGAATCAAGCCGCCGCCGAGGCCTGCTCCTGAACGCAGGGCCACGGGTTCGCAGCCGGCGGGCTTGTAGTCTTCGAACGCGAGATACTCGTAGTCGTTCTTGCTGGTGACGCCAAGCTCGACTTCGATGATGTCGCCGCTGGTCAACTCCGCGCCCGTGGCCAGCAGGGTGCGATCGTAGCTCAGGCGCTTTTCCTTGACCTTCTGGATTGTGCCGTCGGAGAGCTTCTTGTCGATTTCAACTTCCTCCACCTTCTCCGTCAGCTTGTAGTACTTGCGGTCAATGGCGAGTTCGTTGCCGCTGGCCTTCAGGTGGTCTTCCTTGCTGAAGTAGCTGAGGAAAGCCGAGAAGTACAGCTTGCCCTTGCCCACGCGTTCCACCTTGAACTCCTGCTTGCCCGCGGGCAGTGCATAGCCCTTGAGGCGGAAGTTCGTCTGCAGGGCGAAGATGTTCTGGGGCGTGACTTCCCAGCTCTTCACCTTTTCGCCGTTGCGGTAGATGTTCACCGTGTATTCGCGGCTGAGTTCGCCCGTGGCCTTGGCGTAGGCCATGAGCGCGGCTACGGCCTGGGCAGTGTCCTTCGTGCTGTTCCAGCGCGAGCCCTTGCGGTTTTGCGCCAGCCACTTCACGTGCGGCTCAAGCCACTTGTTGGTCGGATCGACCATCGTGAGCGCCTGCATGACAAAGGCGTTGGTCTCAATCTTGTCGTTCCACCACCACCAGTAATCTCGGCCGCATTCCCACCAGCAGGTGCCATTCTCAGCGTCGGTCTTGCGGTAGTCCTCGATGTTGGAAATCAGGATCTTCGCACGTTCCTTGTCGCCGGCGAGCCACTGGGCCATGCACAGCATGGCGCGGCTCATGTGGGTCAGGTCATCGCGGCGATCATAGACCTTGTCGAGCAACTCCTTGTCCGGCATGCCGCCGTAGGCGCTGCAGTACGCGATGTAGGCCACGCGGTGCAGGTTCTTCTCGCCACGGGCAACGCTCTTGATGAAGCTTGCGCCGCGCGTGAGCACGCTCTCATCGAACTTCACGCCCGCCGCCTTGGCGGTGGCCAGGCCGTACACCACATAGGCTGACATGTAGGCATCAGAGTCGCCGCCGCGCCACCAGCCCCAGCCGCCGTCGCCGTGCTGGAAGGCAATGATGCGTTCCATGCCTGCGGCGATGATGCTGTTCATGACGCCCGAATCGAACACCGGGCTCTTCTTGTACCAGTAGGCCGCCTGCGGGCTGCCGCCGTCGTAGGCCATCTGTGCACGGCGCTTGCCGACTTCCTCAAGCGAGATGCCGGCATCCGCCAGCGTCTTGCGAACCAGCACCGCCGGGATGAAGCGGCTCATGGTCTGCTCGATGCAGCCGTAGGGATAATCGAGCAGGTAAGGCAGCGCATCCATGGCCAGCGCGGCTACGCTGGGGCTGAGCATGATGTCCAGGTTGGTCTGCTCGGGGTCCATCTTGTCGGGCAGGGTGAAGGTGAAGTTCTTGGAATCTTCACCGTCCTTGATGTTCATGCTCGTGGCCTGGTACATCTCGGCGCCGCGGACCTTGCAGTTGTAGCTCTTGTCCGTGGCATCGCTTTCAACTTTGCTCAGGGCATACATGAGAACGCGGAACTTGCCCGCGCCGGTCATGCGCACGCGCCAGTCCACGCGCTTTTCGCGCATGGCGCCGAGCGTGAACGTGACCTTGGCCGGCGTTTCCGGGAAGATCTCGTAAGCGCAGTAACCCTTGACGTCGGCTTCACTCGCGCTGTCAGTCGGGTTGAGCATGAGTTGAGCCGTCATTTCAAGCTCACTCTCATACTGGTTCATGATCACGGCCGACAGCGTGACCACGTCGCCTTCCACAAAGAAGCGCGGGGCCTGGTCGCGCATGATCACGCGCTTCTTCACTTTGACCGCGCCGAACGCCTCGCCCACCTTGGCCTTCTCGGTGATGCCGCGGCAAGCCACGCGCCACTCGGTCAGGTTGTCGGGGAACTCGACGTTGATTTCGGCTTTGCCGTCGGCGTTCGTGACGACGTTGTGCGAGTAGAACACGCTGTCTTTGAAGTTGCTGCGCACGCGCGGTGTTGCTGCGCCTTCACCCTGGGCGACTTCCTCGTTGCGATCTTCCATCTTCTTCTCAGCCTCTTCGAGGCCGTCCGACATTTCGGCGGCCGGTTCTCCAGGAGCGGCAGCCGAGGGCTTGGCCGCATCCTTCGCGGGTGCGCCACCGCCGCCACGGGCGCGACGTTCGGCGCGACCGCCTGATCCGCCACCGACGCCCTCGCCCGAATTCTTGGAATCAGCGGGACCGTCGTCCCACTTCTTGCGCAGCGACTCCTCCCCGTCGGCCTGGCCCTCGCCGGAAACCTTGAGCTTCTCTTTGCCGGCAAAGCCCTTGCGGTATTTGTCGGAGCGGCTTACGTCGCTGTTGAAATCAAAGGCGTTCTTTTCCCAGTTCATCCAGTCGCGCACGCGGTAGCCCAGTGGCTCGCCGTACCAGCGGAAGTTCTCGTACTTCTGAGTGTCCCACTGGCCCTCGCCCACGTCGGTCTGGTAGCTGTTGCGATAGCCGAGGTTGTAGTAGCGCAGGTCGCCGTAGAAGTGCTTGATGATGTTGGGCGTGCTGTCGGGCATGATGTAGGTCAGCGCGCGGTCAAACACAGTCAGCGCGAACTCGGCCTGCACGGGCTTGCCTTTGTTGTCCCGGGCCGTGATCGTGAATTTGCCCTTCTCGCCCGGCTGATAGGCGGGCTTGTCGCTTTCAACTTTCACATCGAGGAACTGGTCCACGGGCGGCACAAAAATCTGGCACGTGTTGGTGAACAGCTCGCCATTGCGCACGGTGAGCACATTGATGTGGAAGTTCGGCAGGTGCTCGGCGCCGATTGGAATCAGCAGTTCCTGCTGGCCCGCGGGCATCGAGAAGAACAACTGCTTAATGACTTCGCGCTCGGCCATGATGCTGACGAGCATCCAGTTGTCGGGCATGTCGCTGCCCACCAGCACGCGGCATTCCTCGCCCTGCTTGAACACGCGCTTGTGCGGAACAAGCGTGACTCTGTCGAAGCGGAAGGAGCCGGGCATCCATTTGTCAGCCTTGACGATGATGCGCTCGGAGCCGGAGATTTCTTCGCCGAATTCGTCCTTGGTCTTGAACACGAGTTCAAAGGTGCCGGATTCGGTTACCTTCTCACGGAAGTAAGCTTCGCCATATTCGTTGGTCTCCATGGCGACGCTGCGCACAAACGTTCTGGTTTCGTCGATCTTGGTGTTGCCCTTTTCGTCAACGCCCTTGGTGAACGTGACGCGGTAGATTTCGAGGTTGCCCTTGCACTGCACGGGCTGGCCCTCGGCGGTCACGCAGCGGACATCGACTTCGGTGTTGTCGTTGGGGCGGTAATAGCCCAGGCGGTTATCGACGAAGGCAAAGAACTGGCGGCGCAGGGCCTTGACGCTGCCCGAGCCGGTAATCGTACGGCGCGAAGCATCGGTTACTTCGGCGCTGATGCTGTACTGGTGATCCCACTCGCCCCAGTCCTGCAGGGCCTTCTGCGTGCCCCATTCAATGACTAGGTCACCCTTGTCATCAAGCTTGCCCGTGCCCTGAACAATCAGTTCCGCGTTGTTGTTGCGGTAGAAGTTGGCGTCTGGCGTGCCGTAATACTTGGGCGACTGCCAGTTGTAGAGCCAGTCGTAATCACGAGGGAAATAGACCGAGTGGCGGTAGAAGTTGCGGTACACCTTGTACTTGATCTCCGCACCACCCACCGGCCCGCCAAAGTAGTACTCGCCGTGAATCGTGGCGCTCACGGCCTGGCCCAGCTTCACGGGCTTGGACGGCGGCGTGACGGTTACTTCGAACTCGGGCTTCTTGTACTCCTCGACCTGGAAATGGCTGTTGCCAATCCAGTTGCCATCGGCGCCACGGATATACGTGTACCAGCTGCCCAGCGCGGCATCCTTCTTGAGCGTGAAGTCAACTTCCAGCGCGCCGAACTTGGTGGCGCGGAAGGTGTCGTCGATGATCGCTTCGCCCTTTGGGTTGTAGATCTGCACCTTGACGGCGCCGCCGGAGACGTTCTTCCATTCACCGCCATCCTTCTTGCGCAGGATCACCTTCATGTGAACGTCGTCGCCGGGGCGATAGACCGGGCGATCGGTCATCGAAAGCATGCGCGTGCTGTAGGTGTCGTAGCCACTCCAGCCGCGCTGCTGCCACCACTCAAAGCCGTATTGGTGGAAGGCGTAGCGGCCGTTGACTTCGGCATAAAGCAGGTAACCTTCGTAATCGCGGTTACCGCCCGTGGGAATGCGCTTGCGGCCATCTTCGTCGCAGGCGTAGTGGGCAACATCGATGTTCCACACCAGCTTGTCGTTGTTCCAGTAGGCGCGCCAGCGCTTGTAAGTCAGTTTGGCGTTGGCCAGCGGTGCACCGGTTGTTGCGTCCAACACGAGCGCCAGGTTCTCATCGGGATTGTAGGTCTGGATCACGAGCTGCGTGTCGCTGACCACAACGAGGCGGCGGTCGAGCACGCCGCCCACATCGACCTCAAGCATGTAGCTGCCCACGGGCAAAGCGCCCGCGTTGGCGAAGGTCATCTGCGTGTAGAGGTGGCGGCCGTCGTCGCCGGTTTCGTAATCGCGGTTCCAGACTTCTTCTTTAGTGTACTTGTCGAGCAGGCCCTTGATCACGTCATCGGCCACGCTGGAAAGACCCGAGGTCTTGGCATTGAGGAATTCGGCGTCGTTCATCAGGCCGATCATGTTAAAGGTCTTGGCCGTGACCTTGAACTTGGGCGAGTTGCGCGTTTCGACCCACAGCCCGAGCTTTTCGCCGGGCTTGAACAGCACGCGGTCAACGCCCACATGCTTGCGGAACTGCCAGTCGCTCCAGTTGCTCCACTTGCGCACTTCTTTGTCGGTCTTGATTTCGGAATCCTGCGCAATCTGACGCACGCTCACGCGCTTGGCGAGCATCTGCTGCAGGTTGTGTTTCGCCGTTGAAGTCTCGGTGCTTTCCTTGAACGTCACATCGTCAATCAGTTCACGGTACGCCTTCTCGGCGAGGTCATACTGGCCGATCTGTTCATGGAAATAGCCCACGAAGAACATGGCGTCGTCAGCAAAGGCGGTGTCGTGGTAATCCTTGAACACGCCGCGCAGCACGGGCACCGGGGAGTACTTTTCATCAAACAGCGCGCGATCGGCGAGATCCGGGTGGTGGATCAGGCGCTCCATGTACCAGTCGTCAATCTGTGTCAGGCTCACGAGGAAGCAGCCCTTGCGATAAGTGCTCAGCGCGGCCATGCCGCGGCCTTCCGCTATGGCCTTTGACGCGGCTTCGAGCACACCCTTCGGGAATTCGCGCTTCTGCGTTTGAAGCGACTTGCAGGCGGACTCAAGTTCAAGGCCGAGCTTGGTGACTGTGTCGTACTGGGCGAGAATCGTGTCGCGATCCTTGAACTCGTGGCGATAGAAGTAGAAGGTCTGCTTCTGGTTGTTGCGGTCAAAGTAATCGATGCTTTCCTGCTTCTGCTGCTGGTGGTACTGCCAGGTGTGCAGTGCTGCCGCAGCGTCAAGGCCGGCGTCGAAGGCCTCGCGCACGAGATCGATGGAGGCGTTGCCGTCCTTCTCGATGCCCTTGAAGGCTTCGGCGGCCTTGGGCGCAAAAATGTCAAAAGCCGCCTTCAGGCGGTCCTTGGCCTGCTCGGCATCTTTGCGTGAAACGTCGTGGTACTGCGAGTCAGCGATCCAGCGGCCCCACGAACGTTCCTTCTTGCTGTTCTCGTAGTAGTAGTGCGGGCGCGTGGAATAGAACAGGCCGAAGTGGTAGTTGGCGCGCGCCTTTTCAAGGTCATTCAGGCCCGCGTCGTCGGCCAGGCCCTTGTAGATTTCTTCGGCCTTGTCGTAGCCCTCAAGCTGGCTCTGGCACTTGCCCATGCTCAGCTTGATGCGGAACGATTCGCTGTGCTTGGGCTCGGCCTTGAGCACCTTTTCGTAGGCCTCATAGGCCTTGAGGTAGCTCTTTTCGGTGAAGTGCCGGTCGCCTTCAGCCAATTGGTCTTTGGCGTCTTCGGCTGCCGCGAAGTTCAGGTTGAAAGCCAACGCGCCGGCAGCGACAAACAGAAGTGCGCCGAGTGCTGAAAACAAGCGGGCCTTCATGGAAATCTTGGACAAGGACATTCGTAACTCTCCGGTGAACGGGATCAAACAGAACACATAGTGATAGGTTGGACGCAACGCGTGCGCGGGCAGTTCCTGGTTTCTTAAAATTCAGGCTAATCAGCTTCATCTACGGCTGCTTTGGGCAAGGGCAGCGTCGCTTCGGACGCCTTGCGCTTGGGGCTCGTCAGCACGCTAAGCAACAGAATCACCGGCCCGGCCGCGAATGCGTAAATGCCCGGCTGGATGTGGCCCTGAAGCCGCTCAAAGGACGCCTGAAGGAATTCCACATAGGTCGCGCCCGCCGGCAGCACGCTCGCGCCCACACCCGATTGCATCCCCGAAAACAGCAAGAATGCACCGCCCGCAACCACCCCTGGTGCGCACAGCGCCGCCAAGAGTCGCAGCCACCAGCGGTTGCGGCCCTTAGCCGCGCTGATGAACTCATCAAGCAATACAACCAAAGCAGCAAGGGGAACGAGGCCCAGCAGCCAGAGCATATTGGCGGCAAAAAACAGCTCAGCGGGGGGTGCGGCGCCAAGTTTGGCGGTATCGACTGTCATGAAGTGAGCGAGATTCCAGCCAAAGAACAACAAGTCGCCGCCTTCGGCGCCCGCGCCCTCGAACAAGAACCAGGGTGCGCCAAAGCCGCCCAGCGTTACAAGGCTGCCAAGCACAGCCAGCCCATTTAAGCCGCGCGACTTTTTCTCAGGCAGCGCCAAGGCCTTTCGCGTCGCTGAACCCCTGGGCAGCTTGGCAGCAGGCAGACGTGCTGAATCCTTCTTGGGCAGCACGATTGCGGGCTTTGCGGCCTCGGGTTTTGCGGGCGCACTGGCGGGTTTTTGGGGTGCGGGCTTGGAGATTTTCTGCGTGGGCGCGTTGCGCTCAGCGGGCGAAAGCTTGGGCTTGGCTGGGCCCTTGGCGGATTGATCCAGCACCAGAGTCGCGCCTGCGGCAAGTTCTTCAATGGCCATGGTCCCGCCGGTGGCGACATCCTGCACGCGCGTGCCCAACGGGATGCCGCCCTCGTTGTACTTTTTGGTCAGGGCAGTTTCGGGGAACGGACCCTTCCACTCGCCCTTGACCATGATCCGGAAGTTGGCCATGGGCCCACTTTCGCGCCTTGGCTTCGCAAGTCAATAGCGTCACGCACGTGTCACGTTCATGGGGCAAACCATGACGGAGCGCGGCTTGACGCAAAACTCGACACCGCTACACTCCTGAGACCCCCAATTGAAGATGACGGCACGTTCAGGCGCGCAAGTGCTTGCGTTGTCGTTCATGGAGTCTGGCATGCGGCTGATTGCTCGTGCTTGCGCCATTCTGTTTGCCTTGGCGCTCTTGGTAAACCTCTCGCTGGCCCAGAAGTCAGACAAGGAAGTCGGGCCGGAGAACATGGAGAAGCTCAAGGGCCAGGGTGGCCGTGAAGAGCACCAGGGTGCGGATAATCCGCGCCAGGGCAACACCTCCAAAGACGTAGTGGAGGGGTTGCCTGACCCCTACGGCGCCGAAGATTTTCTTTCGTTCACCGAGAAGAACGAGCGCAATCTCAACGACCCGCAATGGCAGCTCAAGCTCGACCTCTACGACCCCAAGCGCGTCGTCATTGAATATCCCGACGGTCGCCGCGAAGAGTACTGGTACATCCTGTTCCGCGTGATCAACGACAACACCCGCGTGCAGGAAACCACGACGGCCGATGCGCTCAACCGCGTGGGCAGCAACGACAAACCCAAGTCCATCGGCGTAACGAAGCAAACGGTCGGCCGCATGGGCGTGCCGGTGAACACCCACCTCGACATCGATGTTTACACCTACACGCGCAACGTGGACAAAGACCCCTGGGATGAATCAGCCAAGAATCTGCGCGAGCGTTTCAAACAGCAGGCGCTCGAACACATGCCCACGGGCGAGGCCGATCGCGACGCCAAGGGCGACCTTGCCGCTGACCAGGCCATGGGTGCGGTGAAACGCCATTTCAACCCGATCTCCGACCCCTTCGTGCTGCAGCAGATTGCGGAGCGCGAACAGCTTTATGAGTGGGTTGAAGACGGCAGCGGCAACCAGCGCCGCTTGTACCTGCTCCACCCGCTTTCCGATTTCCAGCGCCAGGTTGGCCTCAAGCACGAGCTGAAGGCCGCTGATTACTCCGGCCCGCGCTGTCTGCCCCATAGCATCAGCATGATCAAGGGCAAGGAATACGTGGACTACATGCGCTATGCCGGCATCTATGAATCCGACAAGACCTTTGCCGGCTGGTTTGGCGCCGAGGAAACAGCACCTGAGGGCGTTCGCATCGTCAAGGACGCCAGCGACGAAATGTGGGGCAAGCTGACGCAGCGTCGTTACGCACCCGGCGACTGCGTGAATCGCTTTGGCATGGCGCTGCAGCCCAACGACCCCGGCTATCTCAACGCGCGCGTGGCCGGCGAAGGCGAAAGCACGGGCTACGGCATCGTCACGCCCACGCACCCGCTCAACGGCAAGCCCATCACCATTCCCAATTATCGCCAGTATCGCGATGGCGAGCATGTGCTCTTTGGCCATGACACCGGCCTCAAGGTCCGCGAGTATCCCAACGACACTTACAAGCTCAACGGCGTGATTGTGGGCCCCGCTGACCCGCGCTACGACGCGGCTCAACCCGTCAGCGCCTCCACCGAGCAATTCGGCGGCGCCGTTCTGGGCAAGCCGGTGAAGATGATTGATTCCAAAGGCCGCGCCATTCGCAAATATCTGGTCACCTACCAGGTCGGCGAAAAGGTCACGCAGGCCGAGTGGGATGTATGGAAGAAGCGCCTGGGCGCGGGCATTCTCGCGCGCTACACCAACCCCGACAGCATTGTCGGCCGCCCGCTCGAAGCCGGCGATCCGCTGGTGGGCCTGCCCAAGATCAAGATGGGCAAGGGCGTGGGCGATGAGGCCGCCCGCACCCCCGAAGAAATCGACCGCGGCATTGATACCGGCCGTCGCGGCCCCAAAGGCGAAGTCATTCTTACCAGCCAGAAATACACCACGGGCCGCCACTACGACCCCAAGAAAATCGGGCCGGAGAACTTCCTGCGTGACCCCGATGGCGAGTTCACCACCGCGCGCGTGGCGCCGCTGCCCGCCGGCGCGGCTTTGAACCCCGGCGAGGAATACGTTTACGCGCCCTTGGGCGAAAGTGAAGAAGGCGCGATTCCGGTGCCCGCTTTCGATCACTACGGCGCCTGGGCGGATTACTTTGAGGCTTCAAGCGGCCAGCGCGTTCCGCTCACGGACGAGACGGGCGCAATTGTTCGCGACGACCAGGATCAGATTCTGTACCTGAAAGAGTATGAGTACGAATACGTTTACATGTACGAGTTCGATCCCGCCTGGCAGGCCCAGGATAAGGAAGACGAAGGCTTCAAGGGCCGCTACGGTGAAGACCGCTACCAGCTCGTAAAAGAAAAAGTGAGCATGAAGTACAAGGACGGCAAGGCCGTCGGCCCCGTGCGCACCATCATTTACGAAACCCGCGAAGTCCAGGAATTTGACGGCACGGGCAAGGGCGTGATGAAGAAGTCCACGGAAGAAGTGCCCGTGGGCGTACTCGTACCCGGCATGGAGCTCAAACCCGGCCAGACAACCCGCGTTGAAGACACGACCGGTTTCGAGGTCAAGGACGTTGAGGTGGTGAGCTACGTGGAACGCACCCGCAACGATATCGTCAAGGGTGCCGATCCTTCCGGCGTACCGGGCGTGACCGAGGGCGACTACGAACAACCCACGCCGGCGGAAAACGGCATTCGCCCCACCGCCAAGACTTATCGGCGCTGGACGGTTCCACCCCCGCTGGTCTATCGCAATCCCAACCCCGGCCCGGAAGACCCTGAGTGGGAAGTGCTCACGCGCTTGGCCGACAAAATTGGCCCGGCCACCCGCGCCGACGGAAAGGACGCACCTCGCTTCCTGACGCGCTACATCTCGGAAATGTGGGGCGTGTTCATCTTCAAGAACGTGAACCGCGACTGGAACTACCTGAACGTCATGATTAAGGGTCTGCGCGGGCGCGTTTCCCACGCCGGCCTCAAGCAGGACGAGAGCAACAAGACCATGCCCACCTATAAGGAAGCCGGCGGCGCACCTATCCCCAAGGCATTCTATAACGTGCGTTATGTAACCGAGGACTGGATCTACCGCGCCCGCTTTGAGCGATTGGGCGATGGCCGCGAATCCTACCGTGATTTGATTCGCCGCGTCCGCACCTTCTGGTACCTCGATCCGGAGCGCCCACGAGCCGAGATTCCCCGAGGCAGTTCCGGCGGCTAAAGCAGATTGAACATGCGGGGCGACCAAAAGGTCGCCCCTGCAGTTGTTATTGTCGTGCGCGTAATATTTATACACGACAAAAAATGCCGTCGCTTATGGCAACCGCCATGTAAGCGGGGTTTACACAATCGGTGCTTTTCCAGCGCCCCAGTTGGGCGTTAACTAACATCTCGTGTTGCATATTTTTTACACACATCTCGGAGGCCCCCGGCGCCCGATGCTGCCAAATCGGCCCATTTCTGGCGTTTTCGCACGCATTCGAAGCATTGGCACGCTCAACGCCTTATGTTCCTTGAATCAATCGTTAGTCCGCTTTGGCTGCGTCAACGTAACCATAGCGGTAAACGGAGTTAACACGTTGGCGGAGATCGTGCATGAAACTCGAGATCATAACGGCAGCCGGCAAGACTGAATTCGTCCCACGCCCCGACTTGGGCATCATTACCGTTGGTCGCCAGCCGGGAAACGATATCTCCCTACCCGATGAAAAGGGTGCGTCCCGCAAGCATTTGACCATCGAGCGCACTGCCGATGGCTGGAAGTTGATCGACCAGATGTCCGCCAACGGCACCGAGATCAACGGAGAGAAAGTCAATTACGCCTACCTTAAGGAAGGCGACCGCATCAAGATTGGGGCCACCACCCTCCTCGTCGGCGGCCTGGCTCCCGCAAAACCCGCAGCTTCGGGCCCAAACCGTCCAGCGGCCAAGCCCGTCAAGCTCCCCGGAAAATCAACCGAGGCCGGGGAGCCCACTTTCACGCCGCCTCCGCCCGCAGCCAAGTTTCCCACGGGCCTCGTCGTTGCCGGCGTTGTTGTCATGTTGGTTGGCGTCCTTCTTTACGGCGCATTCTCCACCGGCTTGTTCGACAAGGCGCCCGAGCAGCCCAAGAAGCAGCCCCAGGTCGCCGCCAAACAGGCGGAACTCAGCGAGGCTGACGCCAAGATTCTCGCCGAGGCCCGCCAGGCCGCCGCCAAACCCGGCAGCGCGCTCGAACGCCTGGCCGCGCTCGATGAAATCGCGGCCACTCTGCCCGCCCAGCGCGGCAGCGTGGTCAACACGCGCATTGATGAATTGCGCGCCGACCTCGTGCGCAGCCTTGATGCCGAACTGAGCCGCATGGTGAAGAATGAACTGGCGGCCGTTGAGGCCTTCCGCGAATCCGGCGACCTGGCCGGCGCAGTCAACAAGGCCGATGAACTGCTCGCCCTGTTCACGTCTAACAAATACGCCTCGGCACGCGGCAAGACGCTCAAGCTGGACGACAAAGTTGCGGCCGTGCGCAAAGAGCTGGGCATCGAGAACGACCACTTTATCTCCGGCA
This sequence comes from Planctomycetota bacterium, assembly GCA_020845475.1. Lineage (GTDB taxonomy): Bacteria > Planctomycetota > UBA8742 > UBA2392 > UBA2392 > UBA2392. The sequence goes on along the minus strand of JADLFN010000015.1, from coordinate 49,544 downwards.
AGCTCACGCAGGCCGACAGCCTCGCCAAGGCCGGCCGCTTCGACGAGGCTATTGCCGTCGTCGGGCAGATACTCTCGGGTGCATGGCTCACGGAAGAAGACCGCGCGCTCTATGAAAAGAAGTCCGCCGAGATCAAAGCACTGCGCGACAAGCCGCAAGCAGCACCCACCGTCAGCAAGCCCGGCGAAGACCCGGACATCATCAAAGGCATCAAGAAGGAAGAGCGCGGCACGTTGCCCGGCAAGAACCCGCTGCTGCCCAATGGCGCCGACAGTGAAAGAGCGCTGATAACCGCGCTTCAGCGCAAATTCGTTCGCGCGGCTGTGGAGAAGAAGCTCACAAGCGTCGATTTCACCTGGAAGGGCGACCGCGCCCGGATTACCGGCGCCGATAACGACCGGCTGTTCTTCACCGTGTCCAAGATGATGAAGGACGAGAACGGCAGACTGGAAGAAATTCCCGTCGGGCGCAAAGAAAAGTGGAACGCGTTTGCCGCCTCCGACATGCTCCAGCTTTACGACCGCACGCCGCTGCTGAACAAAGAAGACCGCCTGGCCGAAGTGATCTACGCGCTCGACAACGGCTTGACGGATGAAGGCTCTGGTCGAGCGCTGGCGCTGTTCAAGGAAGACCCCACGCTCAAGTCGGGCATCGACATCCTGCTTGCAAGCAAGCGCCATATTCGCGTGCCCGATGGCGGCTTTGTGGAGTACGACGGCCGCTTTGTTACGCCCGACGAAAAAGAGAATGCGGTTTTTGAACGCAAGCTCAGCGACGTACTTGAGCGTTTCCAAAAGGGCTTGGGCAGCAAGGATCGCAAGCGCATCGAGGACAGTGAAGCCGCGTACAAAGAGCTGCTGGAAATGGGCGAGCGCGCCGTTGGGCCCGCGATCAAGATCCTCGACAGCATTCGCCAGAAGGAGATGGTAAAGGCCGAGGCCGCTGCCGGTCTGCTCGCTTCTGACCGCGGCAAACTGAAGGAACTGAAGACGGAACTTGACCGGCGCCGCAAGTTCGCGCTTGAACTGATCATGGATGACGTGAAGTACCCTTACCCGTACTTTGCCGAAGCAGGCAAGCAGGCCGAGGTCCAGGCAGAGGTGGACAAGCGTGTCGCTGCTGTGCGCGAGATTTGGGACGATCCACTGGGCGTAATGGGCCAGGCGAACCCTGAATTTGAGGCCAGCATTGAGCGCGTCAAGGCCGTCAACACACGCATGGATGAGCTCGACAAGGACGAGAAGTTCCACAAGTCAACGGCCGAAGCGGACATTGTCTATCTCAAGAACCGCGGCAACAGCAAGTTGACTATCCGCGATGAAGCAGGCGATGACACCGGGGTGAAGGCGCTGCTGAACTACAATAAAGAGGTAATGGCTTACAACGAAGCCTTCCCCACCGGCGACGGCCACGCGGACGCTGACAGCCGCGCGCAGGTCAAGATCACCAACGAGTACCGCATGATGTTTGAGCGCCGCGCGCTCAAGATCAACGACAAGCTGTTCTGGGCCGCCAAGCACCACTCGCGTTACTGCGTTGAGCACAACGGCGGGCAGATTGCGCACGTGATCGAGGGCGAGCCCAAGGGTGCGGCTCCCGGCGACCGCATGAAGCACGAAGGCTACAGCGGCGGCGGCGGCGAGAACATTCACATGGACAGCCGCGGCCCCACGCCGGCCAGCAGCCACAACGCCTGGTGCCACAGCTCGGGCCACCACCGCAACATCCTGACTCCCGGCTGGAAGGTGCTTGGCAGCGGCAAGTTCGGCAACATCTGGACGCAGAACTTCGGCGCCATGGATGAAGGCGACAAGAACAGTGAAAGCAAGGGAGGCCAGGACTAGAGGTTTCAGTGCTCAGTTGTGGGTTGTCAGTTGAGGCTGCCTGTGCGCATCAGTTGCGCTCACCCGGGCTAAGGGCAGTAGGGGCTCTCTCAACTGAAGCAACTGGAAGCTTACGACTGAGCACTGGTTTGTGTCTGGCAGTGGTGCCCAGCACTGCCCGACCTGGTGGGGTGGCCCTCCCGAGCCACCCCGCCAACTAACACAGGCGCAACGCGCCAAAAGCAGTGTCCGGTGGAGACGCCCAGCTCCGCCGGAACAAAGCAGGGCGGCCCTCCCGAGCCGCCCTGCGTTTTTTTATTTGCGCCGTGCCCGCATGATGCGGACAACGGGACTGCTAAACCTCATCAAAGAAGAACGGCTTGAGGCACTGGATCTTCTTCTCGTACGTCGCCGGATCGATGCACCACTGAGCCGCCGCAATGCTGCTCAAGAGCGAGTTGCCGTCCTGGCTCGTGAAGCAGAAGCCATAGATGTCAGTCCCGTTCTGCACGCTCAGCGTTTCATGCGGGATAATCGTCTGGTTCAGAATGCGGCCAAAGAACCCGTGATCGCGGCCAAAGCTGAACACCGCGTTGGCGCTCTTCTTGAACGTGATCGCCTGGCGGTCATCCTCGCGGATGATGCTCATCAGTTTCTCGACGCTCGTTTCCTTCTTCACCTTGATGTGGAAGCGCACAACGTGCATGAATTGCGTGTTGAGCTTCAGCGCGCTCGAGTACAGCCCCTTCAACTCCCAGCCCTTGGTCTTGTAAAGGTAGTAGGCGTCGCGCGCGTGGTGCGTGCCGAACTGCTCATCCTTGTGCTTGCCCACTTCCGGCGAGGCTACGAAATCGTCATCCTGCGAGATGTCATTGGCGCGGCGCATGCACACAAAATCGGCACCTACGAGGTTGTCGGGCGCGGTATTGCCCAGCGTGCCGAACAGCTTGATCAGCGCCGATAGGTTGTGCGTGTTGCAGCTCACCACCTGGATAAACTTGTCTTCGCCGGCCTTCAATACTTCATCGTTGATGCCGCGCGCGTACATCTTGCCAAAGCCGAACTCGCTGCCCTGGGCGATGTAGCCTTTGCCGCCGCCCTGCGCGGCCTTGAGGTAAAACTTCTCCTTGTTGGCCAGGCCGGCGCCGCTGGGCGTGCAGTCAATAACGACCGTGGCGCGCTTGATGGCCTCTTCGGTTTCAAAGCCCACCTTGATGCCCAGCTTCTCAAAGCCGCTGAACTGGTCGCGCTCGGTGGCCAGTTTCGCGCCGCGGCGGATCAGGTCCACCACCTTGCTGCGGTCGGTCTTGAGCGGCGTGCGCTTGTTGAACGTCACTTCGTCAATGTCAAGGTCTTTGCGGTAGGCCGTCAGCATGCCGATCAGCGGCTCGCCGATCGTGCCCGTCCCCACGACGTGGATGATTTTTCCCATGGTTGGCTCCGATGAAAACAAGCGCGCGCCCGGTGTTGGTTTCTCAAGCGCGCGGTCTCCGAGGTTCTCTCGCCAGCACTGGGGCACGCGCCACCGGGCCGGTCAAGGCAAGTATGTCCACTTATTAGCATTCGCTAGGCGCGTTTCCAGATTGTGGATTGCGCCGTTTCATCGCCCGCGCGCGCCACCACGTAGTGTCCGCTTCGGCCTCCGCTTCGCTACGACCCAGCACCCGCGCCGCGATGCGATGCAACTCACGATCGCCTGCCTCGCTGTACGCACCCTGAAGGCCGCGCGCAAGCTCTCCTAAACGCGCGGCTTCGCTCGCGCCAATCTCCGGCCAGGGCAGTCGCAACAAACCGCGCTTGTAGATCGTGGTTTGCATGCCGCTCATGGATTTGCCGCCGTGGCGCGAAAAGTACACGCGCGAAAGCGTGGCGCTATTGAGCAGCGCCAGCACCAGCCAGGGATCCACGCCCGCCTTGGGCGCAATCACCCAAGTGGAAACGACGCCCGCGGCGCTGCCCTTTTCGTCAAACCAGGCTTCCAGCACGCTTGTCAGGCCCCCCACCAGGATTTTGGGACGCTGTTGACGCGTCAAGGCCGCCATGACGGAGCGCGGCCCGGACTGCGGCCACACCGGGCGCGCATAGTCGCGGCCAAGAAAACGGATTGCGCGCTCGCCCCAGGTGCAGCGAAAACGATCAAGTGCTCCGGTAGTGACGATGGGGACTGTCCCCGCAGGGAACTGTCCCCGTCTTTCGGAAACCAGCGGCGCCAGCTCATAGGCGGCACCCGTCGCGCAGCCCGCGAAGATATCCGCCACATCGCCCAGCACGCGCGAAGCTTCCACCCGCGGCCCGCCTTGGGCAACTTCGAACCACGCGCCGTCGCGCCACGAGTGCAGCGCGCGCGCTCCAGCTTCGTCGCGAACGTCCACGTTCTCGCATGCGCCCCGCGCGCCAACGAAAGCCGTCGTGCGCACGCGCGCGCCAAAGGCGCCCATGGGAAAACACAGCAGCGCGCGCGGCCGGAACTGCTCGTGCATGAAACGCTGCCACGGTTTGTCGTCGCTGAGCAGGGCCGTGGGCCCGATCAGCCCATAGCGCCCGCCGGGCGCAAGCAGCCGCGTGGCCAGCCCGAAGAACAGCAGCGAGTAATCGTAGGCGCCCTGCGCGAACTCGGGATAAAGTCTGCGCAGCTTCGCAGCATAGGTCGCGTTGCGCGCCGTGCGCTTTTCAATCGCGTTGCCAAAGGGCGGATTGCCGACCACGGCGTCAAACTGGCCTTCGGTTTCCAGCAGCGCATCTCCCACACGCAGGCCATCAAACGCTTCAACGGGCAACCCCGTTTCAATTGAGAGCGACAGCCGCGCCAGTTCAACGGCCAGCGGGTCGGTGTCAAAACCAGATAGGACGACTGTCCCCGTCAGGGAGTGCTTGCCCGACATAGCCTTGGCGAAGTCGGGTCCCCGTTTCTCGAGCAACCGCGCCGCCGCCAGCAAGAACGCGCCGCAGCCCATGGCGGGATCGATGATGCGCAGCGAGCCGCGCAAGGGCGCAAGCGTGGCCTCCACCACCTCAGCCGCAAGTTCCGGCGGCGTGAAATGAACGCCTCGGGCACGGCGAGTCTGGGCCGCCAGCAGCGTTTCATACACCTGGCCGATCCAGTCAACAGGCGCGTTTTCCGGCAGCGGTACCCGCAGGGGCGATATACATGTCGCCCTTGCTCCCCGTTCTCGCGCGATCGCTCCCGCCAGCGCAAGCATCGTCTCTCGCAAACCGTGCTTCTCTGCGGAGCTTGCGGCCCAGTTGAGCAGCTCGGCGGGTGGCTTCATTCGCGCTCCGGCGCCCAGGCCACGACGTCGATGTTTTTCACGTAATGCAGAATCGGCTTTACATCGGGCAGCGCAAATCCGTGGGACGCGGCCATGGTGTTGAGCGAAATCTCGGCGCTCGCGGGCTGAAGCGGCCAGAGCTCATGGTGAATCTCGCCGCGCCACAGCGATTGACCGGGACCAATCGAGTAAAGGCAATAGCGCTCCGTCAGCCAGCGATCGAGCGACCCCGGCGCGGCTTGATAGACAGGGCCCGATGGGCCATAACGCGCTTCAAAGGCCGCGGCAGGCGCGCCACCATGAGTGCGCGTGCTGCGATAGTGAATCCCCTCGCCGGCCTCAAGGCTCATGCGCGCATTGAAGTAAGGCAGATAAAACCAGCGCCGCGCCGTGAACACCGCAAGGCGCGAAGCCGCGTCGAGCGAAAAGAACAATACGCCAGGTCGGCCTTGACAACACACGTAAGTGCGTACGTTGAGTTCCTCAAACGTGTGCGGTCCAAGCCATGTGGGCCAGAAGCGCAAACCCGTGCGCGCCATGCGAAAGGGAACGACGCCCAGATAACACGAACCCTGAAAGGTGTCGATTTCAAGACCTGTGGGAACACCGCCAAAAATTGCCGCTATTCGCTCGCGCACTGTTTCTGCGGGGAACGGCCAATGAGCAAAGAGCAACTCCTGCCAGCTCATGTGCATCGTCCACGCGCGATCAGGCAGCGGATAGGGGCGATGCTGCGTGTGTTTGAACGTGTCGGACCAGACGGACATGAACGCGATTGTGGATTGCCGATTGGCGATTGTCGATTTTTGAATAGCCGCAACGCGCCAGAAACTCCCCCAAGCCGCATTGAGAGCCTAAGGCGCCCCGGCTCTTAGCCGCGTTGAATGGAGGTGCCCGTGCATGGCTGGCAGGTCATGCGACCAACCGCAGCCATCGGACTTTTCAACAAACTGGCAAAGAATCGCGCGCCGTCTAAGATTCCTTGCGACGCGCCGCGCAGGATTTGACGCCGCAAGGCGTGGCGGGGTTACCCCGCCGTAGGCGTTTGGCTGTTCATGCTGAGGCCTACCGGAACGTTCGACTGCGTCGAACATTCCGGTAGGGCCGGGAGGTCGACCGCTACATCGAGCGGTCGGGTCGTGCCTCCCTCGACCGCTCGATGTAGCGGTCTGGAAGTCCCGCGCGGCGCGCCACCTATTTTGAGGCTGGCATGGGACTCTTCGATTGGCTGTTTGGACGCAAGAAGCAGAACCCTCCTAAGCCAAGACCGAGCGCACCCGCCGGGCAGTGGAATACGCAAGGTCCTTACCCGAACGCGAACACAAGTTCCGCATCCGGCAGCACCTACACACCGCCGCCAATGCGCGAGCCGTCAGCCACCCGGCCGCCGCGCAAGAAGAAACGCAAACTTCAACCATTGCTACCGCCAGACTACCGTGGGAATCGTGGCCAGGGTCTGACGTGGCGTCGCGAACGGAGCAAGCAACCAGTTGCGCGTGTTGCGGCCGCCGGGCTCGACTTCTACAAGTTCGAACATTTTGGCGGCACGCCAGAACACCCCGCAGAAGGTGGCGACGCATCGCGCCTCTTGCAACTTAGCTTGCCAGCACTCCGCCACTTCGGCGAACTCGCGGCACTGCTGCAAATCGACTCTAGGGACCTGTTTAAACTTGTCGTCCGCACCAGCGCACGGCACTACCTTTTCCACGAGATTCCGAAGAAGAGCGGGGGAATCCGACTGCTCATGGCGCCGTTGCCGCGCATGAAGGCCGCGCAGCGCAGGCTGCTTGACGTGCTTGTCTCCAAGGTGCCGCTTCACCAAGCTGCGCACGGGTTTCGCGAAGGCCAGGACGTGCTCACTAACGCAGGTCCTCACGTCGGCAAACCAGTTGTGATCTGCATGGACATCACCGACTTTTTTCCCAGCTTCACATTCCGGCGCGTTAGCGGGTACTTTCGCCATCTAGGCTACTCGCGGGGGATCGCCGTAGCGCTTGCCAACCTTACTACATGGTCCCCGCGCGCCGCATTTGATACGCCGCAAGTTACGGGTCGCCATTTGAAAACCCTTGCACCCGAGGCACGTAAGGCACTCCTTGAGCGGGCTGGTTGGCTGGACTCCCGTGGCAATGAAATCCCTTCGCGCATGTGGCCACAACTGCCGCAAGGGGCACCAACAAGTCCCGGACTCGCTAACGCAATTGTTTGGCGCATGGACAAACGCCTTTCAGCGCTCGCGCGCAAGTTTGGAGGCGATTACACGCGTTACGCTGACGACCTGACCTTCTCCGGTTTCGAGAAAATGGCCGAGCACTCGCGCACTTTCATTCGCATCGTCGAGAAGATCGTCCGCACCGAAGGCCTTGCGATCAACGTGAACAAGACGCGCGTGATGCGCAAAGGCCGCCGCCAGAAGGTTACCGGCGTGGTCGTCAACAAGCAGACCAACCTTTCTCGCCGCGATTTCGATTTGCTCAAGGCCATTCTGCATAACTGCATCAACAAGGGGCCGAGCACGCAGAACCGTTCGAACCACCCCAATTTCAAAGAGCACCTGCGTGGCCGCGTCGCCCATGCGCTTCACATCGGCCCCGAGCGCGGCGCGAAACTCAAGAAGCTCTTTGACGCCATTGACTGGTCGCGCTAAGCCCTTGGCGTGCCTCTTCTCGTCACACACTCGCCCCACAAACCGCCTTACCTCGAAGGCGAAGCGCGCGGCTATGGCCCCGCAATCGCCGGCGAAGGGGCGATCGTGCGCGCCGAGGGCGAGAAGTTGACGCTTGAGACTGATCTCTTCGCCACACGCCCGCTGCATGTATTGGTTCGCGACGGCCACCTATGGGCGGCCGAGTCTTTGCATCGTCTCACGCGAGTGCCCGGCAACCCGCGCGGCCTCTTGCCCATGGGCATTTGCACCGCACTCTGCAACGCCCCCTCACGCCGGCCATCGCTTTGCGCCAGCGGGCTTTCGCTCCTGCCGGCTACGCGCACTGTCAGCGAGGGCGGCAAAATCCAGACGACGGCGCTGGGACGGCCTGACGCACGTAAGGGCGACATATATGTCGCCCCTACAGAGGCGCTGACCGCCGCCGTGCGAAGCCGCGCTGCCGCGGAGCCGCACATACTTTTCGACGGCCCGTTGGCCGAGCCGCTGCTGGAGCCCATGAGAGGGCGCGGAGCGACGGCCTGGATCATGGCCCGTGATGGTGTTGACGTGTCAACACTCGCCAGCCGCGCACAGCAACTGGGCGCCGAGACGGAAATCATCACCGTGCCTGAAGAGGATTTGCCCACAGTCGCCGACGACGCGATCCGGGCCTGCGAAACGCTGATCGCCGATTCCAGCGCCGTCGCCCACTTCGCGCTTTTCAAACAGTCCCGAGTGCCGGAGATGCTCAGCGCCGCCGGAGCCGCTGAACTTTTCAGCGGCGATGGTCTGGCCCTGCGCGATGGCATTCCGGAATTCGTGGCGCGGCTGCAGCCGGAGTGCGAGCTGGCGCATTTCTTTCTGCGGCCCGACTGGGCCAAGCGCGTGCAACGCCATGACTGGCGCAAGGAGTTTGCGGGCAAACAGGAAGAGGCCGCGCGCGAGCTTTTGCTTCGCACCATGCTCCCCCACCACACGCTGCCGGAGCTCGTTCTCACGGCGCGAGCGCATGGCGTGGCGGTGCGCTTGCCTTGGCTGGATCGCGGCGTTGTTGCGCTGCGCGGAAGTTGCACCGAAGAACGGGGACAGTCCCCTGCGGGTACAGTCCCCTTGTCGTCGCGGGCTCGGCGGAACTGGATTTTGTGGCTCGACGCGCGGCTTTCGTTTGAACGCCTCGAACGGCTGGAAGTCATCGACTCGGGGAAAGTTCGGCGCGAGCTGATTCAATATGGCAAGCTGCACACCGAAGCGCCGCGGCGCTTGTTGCTTGAGCGCGTGTTTTTCAGGCTCGCCTCGCTTACAGTATTGCAGGAATGGTGGACCTGACTCAGCCTTGGCACAATGCTGCGCCCTTGCCGGAGGTTCCCATGGCTCGCGTTCTCATTGCAACCTCGGCCGCGCGCGGCCAGATCAACCCGATGATCGCCGTCGCCCAGGCGCTGAAAGAGGCTGGGCACGACACAACTTGGCTCTGCGTTGGCGGGCCCAACGATCAACTAAAAACACTGAAATTCGAACTCGTGAGAGACACTGTAGCCGCGCCGAAGGATGGTTCGATCAAGGCGGCCGTTGATGCCATCAACGCGCAAGTGCACACGCTACGACACACGCTGCAGCATTTGAGTTTTGACATCGCTGTCGTTCACCCCACGCTCTATGGCGTGATAGCCGCGTGCGAACTCGAGAGCAGAAAATGGGTCGGCGCCTCGGCTTCACTTGCTGCCATCGCGCCTCCGGACATGGACACGCCGCTTGCCCGCGAAGTGGCCGAGATTGCCGACGCGCGCGCCAAGGCCTTTGACAAGTTCGGGCTGGTGTGCCTGTTCCGGCATTCGCACTGCGTTTCGCCCCATGGCCAGATTGTGTTCACGATGGGCGATTTCACGCGCGAACTGGCGCAGCTTCCGCCAGGCACGCAGCAGCTTGGCCCGGCCATTTCGGCGCAGCGCGGCGAAGACGCGAAGTTTGACTGGAAGAAAGTGAACTACGACGCGCCGCTTGTCTATGCGGCCGGCGTGAGCGGCGAATCGCTCCAGAAGCTTAGCGACGCCGCAAGTTCGATCGACGCGCAGTTCGTGGTCGCGGGTCAGGCGCGGCCATCGAAGAACGTCATTGCCGTGCCCTTTGCGCCGCAGCTCAAGCTTCTGGGACGCGCCAGCGTATTCGTGACCTCGGGCGGCGCGGCTTCGGTCATGGAAGCAGTGGCGGCGGGCGTGCCGATGCTGGTATGCCCGACCTCGGGCGAAGAGCTCGTGCACTCCGAATTCGTGCGCAAGGCGAAAAACGGCCTCGTGGCGAAAGCCGGCGATGATTTAGGAGAGAAATTGCGCGTGCTGTTGGAGGCCGAAAGCGCCTGCATCAAACCCGCCGCCCGATTGAAGGATGCGTTTGGCATGCGCGACGGAGCCAAAGCCGCGGCGGAACTCATTGCGAAACTGGCGGGGTGATGTGAAAGTGGCGCCATGCACGTAGCCGACCTGACGGATATTCTCAAGTACGATTGCCTGTTCCTCGCGCCGCACCTCGATGACGTGGCGCTGTCGTGTCCCGCGCGCGTGCTGGAGGAAAACGCGACGGGCAAGAAGGTGCTCATCGCCACGTTGTTCTCGCACCCGGGGGCAACTGACGCGGGCCGCTTCAAAACCGCCGACTACGTGAATCGCCGCGAGGAAGACCGCAAGGCGGCCGAGGCGCTCAAGGCGGACACGCTGCACACGAGCATGCTTGACGCGCCGTTTCGCTGGGACCAATACCAGAAATTCACTGGCCTGATGTTCAAGCGCGACGCCAACCACGCGCAAACCATGATGCAGGCCGCAGAGTACATCGCCAAGTTGATCGAGCGCGCCAAGCCCGATGTCATGTTCGTGCCGCTGGGCGTGGGCTGGCACATCGACCATCGCCTCACGCGCGAAGCCGCCATGGTGGGCGTCAGCAACTACAAGTGGCGCACGCTCGAGAACAAGAACGAAGCACTGACGCCCGAACTGCGCGCGCACGCGGCCAACACCACGCCGAGGCTTGTGTTCTATGAGGACCGGCCCTATGCGTTCGTGCAGGAATCGGTGCGCCTGCGCCTGGCCGAGCTTGGTTATTCGGCTGATTCACACGATTTGCCGCTGCTCGAATCCGACGAGTTTCGCAAGACATTCATCGATTCGTTCATGGCCGCGCCTTACGTCAAGGCCAGCCTGCAGCCGGATGAAAACGAGTTCTGCTTGCGCCACTTGAACTCGCACCTCACGCGCGGCTCGGTTCAGCAGGCTTCTCAGGCCGCGGCGGATGTGCGCATCTACGACCGCATCACGCTTGCCGCCGTGCGGCGTGCAGTCAGCGAGTATCGCTCCCAGCTTGGTTTCCTCTACGGTGACATCGATGCCTGGCAGCGCGCAACGCTGGAGTACTCGCGCCGCATCGGCTTTGAGAACGATTACATCGAGCGCTACTGGCTCTTGCCCTGAGGACCCATGCGCAATGCGCGATTGATCTCCCGGCGCGGCTTTTTGCAGCTTGCCGCCGCCATGGCCGGCTATGCGGCGCTTGGCGGCTGCACGCGCAGCGCCCCCGCTACGTACGTGCCGCCCGCGATTCGACGCGAGATTCCCGCCCTCAAGGATGAGTTGCGCATCGTTACCATGGGCGACTGGGGCCAAAGCGGCGACGGTTTGCCCGCCACCATACGCGGCATGGATGCCGCATCGAAAGCGCTCGACGGTTATCACGGCGGCATGTTCCTGGGCGACAACTTCTACCCCGATGGCGTGAGCAGCGTCGATGACAAGCGCTGGCGCCGCTATTTCGAAGAGCCCTTCGATACCGAGCAACTCGGCAGTCTCCCGTGGCACGCGATTTTGGGCAACCATGATTGGCGCGGCAACGTGCAGGCGCAGATTGATTACTCCAAGCGCAACAAGCGCTGGATCATGCCTGACCACTACTGGCGCAAGGATTTCGGCGCGTCAGGCGCAAATCCGCTGCTGACTGTTCTCGCCATCGACACGGACAAGCATTACGAGCCGTGGAAGAAGCAGCTTGACTGGCTTGAGGGGCAATTGCGCGAAACGCGCCAGGCATCTTGGCCTCGCGTGGTCATCGGCCATCACACACTGGTGAGCTATTCAAGCCACGGGTTCACCAAGCACATGGTGTCCGAGTTCGAGCCGTTGTTCAGCAAGTATGAAATTGCGGCCTACATCTGCGGCCACGACCACAACATGCAGATCGGCGAAAAGAACGGCGTGACCTACGCGGTTCTCGGTGGAGGGGGTGCTTCGCTCTACAACGTAGAGCGCGGCCCGTTGTCAAAGTTCGCGCTCAAGGCGCACGGCTTTGGCGTGCTGCGTGTGACGCGCAAGCAATTGTCTATCGAATGCCGCGACACTTCCGGAAACGTTCTGCACACTGAATCGCGGGCCGTGGCATGAAACTCCTGCTCATCTCCGCCAACGCCGGTGCCGGCCACATTCGCGCAGCGGCAGCACTTGAAGAAGCCGCACGTGAGCTGTACCCACAGGCCGAGATCCGCAACGTGGACATTCTCTCGTTCACAGACCCGATCTACCGGCGGGCCTACGCGAACTCGTGGCTCAAGATGGCCGATAACGCGCCTTCGCTCTGGGGCTACATTTACTCGGCTTCGGACAAAGCCAAGGCCACGAAAAAGCAGGCAGCGATCATCCGCGCCTTCGACCGCATTGAATTCCGCAAGTTTCGCAAGTTTGTGGCGGAGTTTTCTCCTGACGTCGTGATCGCCACGCATTTCCTGCCGGGCCAGATTCTCGCGACTTCGCGCAAGGAGAAGTGGGGCCGCTTCAAGTTCGGCTGCGTGCTGACCGATTTCGACGCCCACGTGCTCTGGGCGCAGCCCAGCTTCGATCGCTTCTTCGTGGGCAACGAAGAACTCGTCGAAATCCTCGCCGACAAGGGCATGGAGCACGAGAAGATCACCGTTACCGGCATCCCCATCGTCAATGCGTTTGCAAAGCCGATGCAGCGTCAAGCCGCGCGAGAGAAGCTTGGCCTGCGCGACGATGCACCCGTTGTACTGTGCATGGGCGGCGGCATGGGTTTGGGCAACATGGGTGTGATCGTGGAAGCCGTGATCAATCAGCCGCCCGTGCAGGTGCTGGCGGTGGCGGGCAAGAACGCAAAGTTGAAGCGCGAAATCGAGGCGTTGGAAGTGCCGCAGGGCAGCACGCTCAAGGTCTTCGGATTCGTGGGCAACATCCCTGAAATGATGGCAGCCGCGGACCTGGCCGTGAGCAAGTCCGGCGGGCTCTCTTCAAGTGAGTGCCTGGCCATGGGCCTGCCCATGCTCGTGCCCAACCCGATCCCGGGGCAGGAAGAGCGCAACGCCGACTATCTCGCCGAAAGTGGAGCCGCGCTCAAGGCGCGCGGCATGGGCAGTTTCCGCTACAAGCTCGGCCGCCTGCTCGGCGACGGTGCGTTGCGCGCGCGCATGGCGGAAAACGCAAGGCGCCTGGGCAAGCCAGGCGCCGCGCAAGCAATTGTCCAAATGATGGTTTCCAAATGACCGCAAAAGGCGTCTATCCACAACATGTTGTGCCACAGAAAGCGGGGAATCGAACGTTGCTGTTCATGACGGCAGCGGTTGCTCTGGGGGCAGTCTTGTTGCTCCTTTTGTTCCTGGTTGTTTACCAATTCAGAATCAAGCCCGAAGACAGGCTCGAGTACGTAGAGATCCAGCATTGCCTAACAACTCCTCCGAAGAAGAGCCTGCGCGATCTTTTTGCGAAACTTGAAGAATACTCGACGTCCGAGAAAATCAGCGAGATCGAGAAATCTAGCTACCTCAAGAAAGGTGGCGAAGTGGCCGTTAGAAATTTCCTCGAAGAGGAAAGGGGAGAATACGGACGCTGGGCAGCAGTAATTGTCAACCCTGCCAGCAATTTGAAAGAAGTTGACCCCACCAAAGTCAGGGACGTATTTGTTGTTTACGCAGACGAAGGAGTAGGGTCGGGTGCATGGGGCGGAGGGCACTCAGCCGTACGCCACTGGTACTTGCTGGTAGGATCCGGCGACGAAATTCTTGGGTGGATAGCAGCAGACCGGTAGTTGTATCGACTTGCGCGGCACGGGCGGGGGCGCCCGTGCCACCCGCTCGTTACGGCTTCAAGACAATCGTGGTCACGCTGTAGGCCGGCATTGAATACTGGAACGCGTTGACGAGCGTGATCGGCACGTCGGCCAGTTTCACCGGCGTTGAGGATGCGCTTGTCAGCACGTAAATCTCGGCGGTGTTGAAGCGCACCGTATGCGTGACCTGGATGCCCGCGGTCTGGGTGCTGCCGGTTTTGTTGATGCATACCAGCACCATGCGGTTTGGGTTGGCGGCATCGACGCTGGCGTAAACGCTTGCGTTGGCCGCGTTGGTGTTGTCGGCCCTCACGCTGGTGTCGCCGAAGCTGCCGTTTGCACCGTCGTAGTTGCGGAACATTTCAAAGCCGCCGTAGATGAAGCTGTGCTGCGTGCTGCCCAGTTTCCAGAGCGTGGCCGCGAAAATGTTTTCGCGGGCGAAAATACCGAGGACATCCGCTTGCGCGATGCCGCCCGAAATGTGGTCGCCGCCGCCGTAGTAATACTCCGTGACCGCGATACGCGTGCCGGGATAGTGCGCGTTGATTTTCGCCTGCATGCGCGGGAACAACTGGATCGGCCCGCCGCTGGATCCGCTGCTCGTGATCCAGCTCGTTTCCGTGTAGGTCGGATCCCACAGCGAGCGCGGCGCCTGCAAACGCGCGGCTACCAATGCCGCGCTAGTGCCATCGCCAGTGATACGCACGCCGCCGCCGGTAGCCTCGGGATACCAGTGAACGTCAAGCACATCGACCAGGCGGTGGCCGTAGGTGGTTTCGGCCGCGGCGAGCTGTTGCAGGTAATACGTGTGGAAATCGCCAAAGCCGCCGGCGTCGCTGGCGTTCTGCAAGTTCACCATGCCCAGCCAGCCGTAGTTCACGGGGCCGAACACGATCGCGTTGGCGTCAACATCTTTGATGGCATCGGCGAAGTCTTTCGTGCGTGTCAACATTTCCGCGTAGGTGGGACCCTGGCCGTTAGAGCCCGTGGCGTCGCCGCGAATGCGCGGGTGCGTGCCGCCCCAGAGGTCGGGCTCGTTGTCGAGCGAATAGAAAATGGGCTTGTTCGGGTCGGAAGCGCCGCCGGGATACTTGCCCTTGATGAAACTGACGAACTCATCCTGGTAAACGTAGTCGTCGCTGGTACTGGGCGTAGTCGTGAACGCGCCGCCCTTCTTGGCCACGTTCTGCTTGAAGCGAACGCTGAGATAATTCGCCGTCTGGTTCACGTCGTATTGCGGCCACGCGCCGCCAAGGTGGCCGTGATCGGCGGCCACGTAACCCGCCACCGGCACGGTGATCAACGAAGCCGCGTTGTTGGTGCGGTCGCCATCGATCATGCTTGTGGCGGCGTAGCCCACGGGGTCGGTGGGCAGGCCCATGGCCCAGTCGTTTTCGTTGTACCAATCCGTGCCGGCGTTGCTGGCGTTGTTCTCCCAGTTGTAGCAGGTCAGGCGGTTCCCACCCGAACGAGAGAGCGTGAGGTTGGCCGGGCGCGAACCCCAGCTCACGCCGTTCATGCCGTAGATCCAGCGCGAGATGGCGTGCACGTTCTGGCCCGAGTTGATCGTGAAATTCACGGCGGAGGCGGGGGGAGTGTCCGGGGTAATCGGCCCGCCGCCGCCGCTGCTCGAAACCGTGAACGATGCTGAAACACCGTTCGAAAGGCCCGTGGCCGTGAAAGTAAGCGAATAATTGCTGCCCGCAAGGTCAATGCTCAGGCCGCTGAACGTGACCACGCCCGCGCTGGCGGTTAGCGTGTTCGTGCCCGAGAGAACCGCGCCCGCCGTTCCGCTGGCGGCCGTGATGGCGACCGTCACCTGCGTGGTGCTGTCGGAGGCCACAAGTTGGCTGGCCGCGTTGCGCAACTCCACGCGCGGCTGTTGCGTGAACGCCGTTGCGGCAGCGGCGCCCGCGGGCTGCTGGGTGACGATTATTTGCGTCGCCGGCCCAACACCCGTGGGCGTGCCGCCGCTCTGGCCGCCGGAACTGCTGTCCCCGCCGCCTGCACAAGCCGTAAGCCAGATCACGAGTGAAGCCAACACCGCGAAAGTTGATTTGCGCATGATGCCCTCAAGAGTGTGTGCAGGGTTAATGCGCGGGCTGGTAGGTTGTTACACGGAAACTGGTGTTATTCGCGCACCACTTCCAGCCAGTCGATTTCGAGCGTGCAGTTCTTCTCGCCGCGCACGTAGCACTGGAACTTGCCAAGTTTCAGGCCCAGCGGCATTTTCTCGCCTCCGGCGCCGGCGGCGTCGAAGGGCAAACTGTCGAGACGGATTTCGAGTTCCAGCCACTGGCCTTGTTTGCGCTGCGCAAACTCGTTGCCGAACTGGCGGCTCACGTCTTCGCCCAGAAACTGCACGTAAATCGAACTGCAATCGCTCACGCGATAGCGCAAGCGCAGCTTTGCGCCCTTGACGGCAATCAGCGTCGGGTTGATGTCGAATGCGATCAGACCACCCTGGCCCTCGGCGCGCACGACGCCGTCCTTGAGTTTGCCGCCGTACAGTTTGCCCGCCGGCTCTTCCGTAAATTCCTCGCGCAGCAATCTGCGCGCCGCCATACCCGCAATCAGGCGCGGCTGGCGCTCGCTTGCCGTCAACTCGCGCGGCCTGGACAAGCCCTTGGCCGAAAGCATCGCGAAACTCCCCGCTTCGAGCGTGGAACTGCCCGCGCTGACGCTGCCTTCAACGCACGCGATCTCGAGGGAGCTGGAACCCGCCTCGAAGTGCGCCAAGGCGTCGTTCATGGCGGCGCTCATGTCGCGCAGACCGAGTAGCAGCGGCGTGCGACCGCCCAGGTTGTCGCACCATACCTGCGTCTTGCGCTCGATGAGGTCCACTCGAATCGCACCCTCGGCCTTGTCCAGGCGCAACGTGCCTTCGAACCGTACCAGCGCATCGCCCAGTGTGAAATCGACGGCGTGCGCAGCCTTCAGAAACGTGCCCGCGTAAAGAACTTCGCCCTCGGCTTCGCGCCAGTTCTCGCCTTCACTATCGCGCACTTGCAGCTTCACGCCTTTGGGCAGCGCAAGCACGACACCCAGCTTCGCGCGTTCAGCCTTGGGCGTTTCCGTGGGCTTGGGCTGCGTCTTCTTGGGCGCTTCGCTGGGCGGCGTGGGTTTCTCGACTTCGTCCGGCGGCTTGGGCGCTTCGCTCGGAAGCGCTGGCTTGGGCGGCGCTTGGGGCTGCGGCTGGGAAGGTGGCTGCGGCCGCGGCTCTTCGGGCTGCGGCTGCGGTTTGGGTGCCTCTTCTTTGGGGAGACGCGCGGGCTCGTTGGCCCCTTGGACCGGCAGACTGGGCGCGGGCTGCACATTTGCCGGTGCGTTCTGGGCGCCGCCCGCCACGCCGGGTGTGGATTGCGCGGGACGAGTCACGACATAGCTCCATAGCACCACCGCCGCTGCCACAACACTGAGCGCAAACACCGCAACGCCCCAGATCGCCGTCTGGCTTGCACGGCGGCCCTGCGGCGCGGGCGCAACGCGCACGCGGCCTGTGCGCCGGCGCACCGGCGCGGCATGGGCAGCCAGGATTCGATCACGCAAGTCGGACGGCGCATCGCCCCCGAGAGATTCCTCGAGGTCGCGGTCGAGCATGCGTTCGTCAAAGCGATTCATGATTGCCCCAGCTTGCCCTCGATGCACTTCTTCAATGCCTGCTTGGCCCGGTGCAGCGTGACGCGCACGTTTTCGTGGCTCATGCCCAGCGCCCGTGCAATGTCCTCGCCCGTGCGGTGCTGCTTGAACTGCATTTCCAGCGCCTGCTTTGCTTTGCCTTGAATGCTTTCAAGGCATTGCTTCAACGCCCGCAGCCTCGCTTCGCCTGACTCCGCATCGCCCTGGCCCTGTTCCCAGGCTTTGTCGGCCAAGTCGAGGTCTTCGACACTTTGAACGTGGCGCGTGCGGCGCACGTTCATCAGGAAGCAGTTTCGCGCCACGGTGCGCAGCCAGGCCGCCGTTTCGCGCTCGCCGCGCTGTTCAAAGCCGTGGCGCAGCACCTGTAGAAACGTTTCCTGAGTGATGTCGTCGGCCTGTGCGCGGTCACAGCCGAGGTAGCGCAAATAGCGCCACACGCCGGCTTGCTGGGCCACAATCAGGGCTTCAACATCGAGCGCCATGAGCGCTTCCACACGGGGTTAATGCCGCAATCCACGGAATGTTACTGAAAGCCGCGCGATTTGTTTGCGCGGCGGATCAGGCCGTGGCTGCCGCCAGTGCGTCGCAAACGGCGTCCACTTCGTCGGCGCCCATCGCTGTATAGAATGGAATGGCAAGAATCTGGCCGGCCATGCCTTCGGTCATCGGCAGCAAACCGCGCTCAAAGCCGTATTTCTCGCGATAGAACTTCTGCAGGTGCAGCGGCGGGTCGAAGTAGCGTTCCGTGGCGATGCCCTTGTCAGCCAGCACCGCCGTTACTTTCTCGCGCGAGACGCCCTCACGGCAAACGACATTAAACGTGCTCCAGGCGCGCGTGTAACCGCTGATTTCCATGGGCAGGATGAACTTGCCTTTCAACTCGCGCAGCCGGCCCCGGTAATGGTCGGCGATGCGCTGGCGTCGCGCCAGCGTTTCGTCAATGCGCGCCAACTGCGATACACCCAGGGCCGCCGACATTTCGTCCATGCGATAATTGAACCCCACGCGCGGATGCTCCAGCCAGCCCGCACCCCTGCCGCCACCAACGGGCGCGCCCGTCTGGCGCCCCAGGTTCACGAGTGATCGACAAGTGCCGGCAAAGTTCTCATCGTTCGTTACCACCATGCCGCCTTCGCCGGTGGTGATCGGGCAGCCGGGATAAAAGCTGAACACGGCCGCGAGCGAACGTTTGCACGCGCCAACGCGCTCTCCGCCTATAGCCGCGCCCAGGGCCTGCGATGCGTCCTCGATGGCCAAAAGCCCGTACTCCTCGGCCTCGCCGCACAGGCGCGCGGATTCGGCGGGCAATCCGAACGTGTGCGGGATCAGCACCGCGCGCGAATGTTCATTGAGCGCCCCCACCACCTTGTGCGTGTCCACGTTGAGCGAAATCGGGTCGATGTCGGCAAACACCGGCTTTGCGCCAATCTGTTCGATGCAATTTGCCGCGGCTACAAAGGCAAACGCGCCAGTGACGATTTCTGCCGGCGCGCCGTCGTCGGGCGTGCCGATCCCCGCTGCAAGCAAAGCCGCGTGCAACGCCGTGGCGTGCGAGTTGGCGGCGATGGCGAACTTCGCGCCCACATAGGCCGCGACCATTTCCTCTAGAGCTGCAGTTTGCGGCCCCTGCGTAAGCTTGCCCGATTTCAGCGTTGCGCTTACTGCCGCCACATCTTCGGGTGTGATCTCGGGCTTCGAAAGTGGAATGTTCATGCTCGCCATGCGTTGCCGTTTTCGCGTTTGGCCCTACTATGCCACGACTCCGGACGCCAGACACCGGACTTCCGGATCAACCATGTTCATCGACGAAATACATCTGACAGTCAGGGGCGGGCGCGGCGGCGACGGCCACGTTTCGTTCCATCGCGAAAAATATATCGAGAAAGGCGGCCCCGACGGCGGCGATGGCGGGCGCGGCGGCGATGTTGTTTTCGTGGCCAGCCATCACCTCGACGGACTGGGGCACCTGCGCTACACGAAAGAAATCAAGGCCAAGAACGGCGGCAAGGGCGGTGCCAGCAACTGCCACGGCGCCAACGCCGAAGACGTGATTATCGAAGTTCCCGTGGGAACGGTGGTTTACGAATATCCCGACGAAGCCGGGGCGGTCGCCCAAGAGCCCGAAGTAGAGCCCGCCGCCGAGGCCCCGCCCGAGGCCTTCACCGAAGAAGGCGCCAGCGGCGAGGACGCACCCGAAGTTGACGCGCGCGGAGACTCGATTGCGCTCATCGACCTCAGCGAGCCGGGCCAGAAATTCATTGTCGCCTACGGCGGCACGGGCGGCTTTGGCAACAAGCACTTCGCCACTGCCACAAATCAGCGCCCGACGCGCTTCAAGCCGGGCAAAGAGGGCCAGGTGCGCAAGTTGCGCCTGGAACTCAAGCTGATCGCCGACGTCGGCCTCGTGGGCCTGCCCAACGCGGGCAAGAGCACCTTCCTTTCACGCTGCACCAAGGCGCGGCCCAAAATCGGCGCCTATCCGTTCACGACGCTGGTTCCCTATCTCGGCGTGGTGCAACTGGACGAAGAACACTCGTTTCTGCTTGCGGACATTCCAGGCCTGATTGAGGGCGCGAGCAAGGGCAAGGGACTGGGGCACAAGTTCCTGCGCCACGTTGAACGCACCGGCTTGCTCCTGCACCTGATTGACGCAAGTGAGGGCGAGCCCGAGCAGTTGAAAAAAGACCACGATGTCATCGTCGGCGAGTTGCAAGCCTTCTCAGATGTGCTGGCGGCCAAGCCGCGCATTGTAGTGGCCAACAAGTGCGACGTGCCGGAAGTCAAGGAACGCGCGGCAGAATTGGAAAAGCTGCTGGGCGAGAAAGTGCACGTAATCTCCGGCGTCACGGGCGAGGGTCTGAAAGATCTGCTCTGGGCGCTGTACCAGCGCGTCGGAGAATTGAAAGCCGCGCGCGAACAGAACGCCCCGCAAGATTCGGAATAGCTGGCTCGCTTTTTGTCCAACGACTCATGCCCGGCCTGCGTTTCACAGCGCATGGGTAAACAAACTTTCCTGCTGATTTCGCTGCTGGCGGTGCTGGGTGTAGCCGCGTTGGGTGCGTTTCTGGTTTCGGGTCGGGGCGAGGTCAGGGCCCAGCGCCCGGGCGTGGAGCGTGCGCAGCCGATGGTTGAGGGCGGCGCGCTGGATCGCTGATTGCAGAGTTTTTCTCGCCGCTTGAGCGTATTAATGCGTTTAATGCGGCAGTCCCTGGGCCTCAGGCAAAACCATGAAGGGTGCTCAAATAGCGGTGTGGGTGTGGATGCTCAACGCGGTCGTCTTTTTTGGCGGCGCGGCCTTGGGCTATCAGGTTTACACCACCTACGACGAAGACCTGAAAGACACCTTCGACAAGACCGCCAACGCGCGCTTCAAGGCCAATCGCAAGAACTGGGAACAGAAAACGGGCGATGTCGATATCTCGGCCTTTGGTTATCGCGAGCTTTCGCCGCGCAAGCGCCCGCCGCCGCCCAAGCCGCCCGACAAACCCGATACCACGCCCAAGCCACCGGATCCCGAACCGACGGACGAACAGCTCAAGGCCGAGCTTGAGCGTGAGATCAACGCCAAGTTCTCGCTCATCCGGATTTTCCATTCTTCCAACCCGGAAATGTCGAGCGCCATGTGCACCGCCGCCGATGCGGGCAATGCTTCAATTGTGCTCACGGTGGGCATGAATTTCCCCAAGCGGTTTGGCAACGTGTTCGATGCCAAGCTCAAGGCCCTGGCCGCCAAGGACTACAACATCAAGGGCATCGATCCGGACAAAGTGCTCGTCGAGGCTCCTTCAAGCAAGCGCCCCGCCAAACGCTTTACTGTCGAGCTCAAGTTCAATGCGGCGATCGCCGGCAAGATCAAGGCACCCGACATCAAGGACTTCGGCAAGCCCAGCGGCATGGGTGGCGCCAGCGGCGGGCCCTTGCCCGCGCCACCGCCCGACACCAGCAAGCCCGTTGAGGCCACGGTGGACACCCGGCCCAAGGAATCCACTTACAACGAGAACGACGGCTCCTGGCTGATCGGCACCGACGACTACATGAACGTCAACACCGACGACTTCGTGCAATACGCCAAGACCGTTGTCGATGAAAAGGGCGAGCCCATCGGCATCCAGATTTCCGATGACATCCCCGAAGATAACGTCGTCGTCAAGCGCGGCGGCAAGAAGGGCGACATCATCAAGTCGATCAACGGCGTCAAGGTCACCAATATGGCCGACGTGCGCCGCACCGTGCGCGAGCAGTACAACAGCGGCACGACCGAATTCGAAGTGCTCTTCGAGCGCGAGGGCGTGCCCCAGCGCAAGTTGTTCAAGGTGCCGCAGAAGAAGAAGTGATTTTCGTCCACGCCTACAACTTTCGATTTTGAAAAGAGTTACGACCAGCCCGGCCCCTGAGCCGGGCCGGTTTGTTTTGCAGCTGGACGCAGCGCCGGGGCTTGTCGCAGCGCGTGCTACGCTTGGGGGCAACCCTAGGGAGAAAGCCATGTCTGAAATTCGTCCGGAGTTGGCCCAAAAAGTTGCCCGCGCGAAACAGGTCAGCGCCGCCGTGCGCGCCATTTACCTGAGCAATGGCGGCGATGTGCTTGACCGCCAGATTCGCCATTGCGATGCCGTACTCGATCTCACGCTCGCCTGTCGTGAGTCTGAGCTGGCCCGCGCGCGCCAGGGTCATGTGTTGCGCGAGAAGGGCGAGCGCCCCCACATCAGCCCCAGCGAGGGCCGCCTCAACTCCGACAAACTCACCCGTTATTGCGATCGCCGCGCCGACCTGCTGTTGCAGGCGCGCGCACGCGTCAATGAAGCCCTGCGCGCCTTCGATCCGCAGACTGACGCTGAATTCCAGGCCGCGCTGGAATTCGCAATCGACAGCGAGAACGCGCTTCCGGCGGAAAGTTCAGGAAGCGAGAAGGCAGCCACCGCACAGCCCACGCTCATGGAGCAGGGCAAGGAATTCGTTGAAATGCCGGACATTCCCACCATCTTCAAGTCGCTGACGGGCGAAGACGTCGAGCTATTCAAGCAGGCGGTCACGCGTCGCGACCCCGCCGCCATGGAAAGGGCGCTCAGGAACCACCCGCCTGAAGTGCGCGCCGCCATGGCCAAATTTGTCAGCGCGGCTTGAACCGGCTGTTGCAGGCCGCGCGTTGGGCGCGCCGGCGACGGCCCGCGTAAACGCCATGTAAATGCCTCAGATTTTCCGGAACCTGCCGGCTATGGCCTTCGTTTCATTGGCACGGCACCGTCCGCTCACCCCGTTTGAGGCCTGACATGTTCAAGAAATTTCTGCTTGGCGCCCTGCTTGCTCTCGTGGCCGCGCCGGTTTTTGCTCAGGGCATTGTCATTATCATTGACGACGGGCCGCCCGTTGAGCGCCGCCGCAGGCCCGTGCGCCCGCAGTTCTCGCCCATCGAAATCCGCAGCCATTGCGTCGAGAGCACAGTCGATAATCAGGGCGCAACAACAGTTGTCACCCAGACTTTCTACAACCCCAACAACATGCAGATGCAGGGCGAGTATCTCTTTCCCCTGCCGGAAGAAGCCGCGATCAACGGCTTCGAAATGACCATGAACGGCAAGATGGTCAAAGGCGAGTTGCTGGAAGCCACCAAAGCGCGCGGCATCTACGAGAACATCGTGCGCCAATACCTCGACCCGGGCCTGATGGAGTACGCCGGGCGCGGCTTGTTCAAGGCCAGCGTGTTCCCGATTCTGCCACAGCAGGAACTGAGCATCCGCTTCACGTACACGGAGCTGCTCAAGTATGACTCGGGGCTGGTGCGCTTTCGCTACCCGCTGCGCACAAAGAACTTCTGCCAATTGCCGGTGCAGAACCTGAGCGTGAAAGTAACGATCAAGAATGAGCAGGCGCTGCAGGCGATCTATTCGCCCACGCACTCTTGCGAGATCATCCGCAAGGGCGACAAAGAGGCCGTCGTCGGCTTTGAAACAAAGAACAACCAGCCAGCCGCCGACTTTGAGTTGTTCTACGGTTTCGCGGGCGAGGCAGTCGCCGCGAACGTCATGAGCTTTCGCGAGGGCAGCGAAGCCGGCTATTTCCTCGCGCTGCTCACGCCCAAGATCAAATTGGCCGACGACGAGATCCTGCCCAAGGACGTCATCTATGTGATTGACACCTCGGGCTCGATGCTTGATGACGGCAAGATCATCCAGGCCAAGAAGGCGCTGAAGCTTTGCGTCAACGCGCTCAACGAAAAAGACCGCTTTGGCCTCGTCACGTTCAGCACCGAATCAAAGAAGTGGCGCGATGCTATGGAGTACGCCAGCAAGGACAACAAAGACGCGGCTTCGGGCTACATTGAGAAGCTTGAGGCCATGGGCGGCACGAACATTTCCGGCGCGCTCAAGGACGGCATTTCACTGGCCAAGACCAAAGACGAAGTCAAGCGCCCCACCTACATCGTGTTTTTGACCGATGGCCTGCCAACGGTGGAACAGACGAACGTGAAAGAGCTGGTCAAGCAGGCCAACGAGCAGCGCGAAAATCACATGCGCCTGTTCACGTTTGGCGTGGGTTATGACGTCAATACCTGGCTGCTGGACACACTGGCGGAGCAGAACCGCGGCCAGCGCGAGTACGTGAAACCGAAAGAAGACATCGAGGTCAAGGTGGGCGGCTTCTACGGCAAGATTGCCTCGCCCGTGCTCGCCGACGTGAAGCTGAAGATCGACGGCGCGGAAATCACTGACATGCAACCCAAGCTGCTGCCGGATCTATTCGCGGGCGGGCAGCTTTCCGTGCTCGGCCGGTATGTGAAGCCGGGCAAGCACCAGGTGATTCTCGAGGGTGTGGTCAATGGCCAAAAGCGCGTTTACGAATACACACAGGAGTTCGTCGAAAACAACAACACCAAGAACTACCTGCCGCGCATGTGGGCGGTGCGCCGCGTGGGCTTCCTGCTTGACCAGATCAATCTCGCCGGATTCAGCAAGGAACTCAAGGACGAGATCGTGGCACTTGGCACCAAGTTCGGCATTGTGACGCCCTACACCAGCTTCCTGGTGGTGGAAGACTCGCAGATTCCGCCTCCGCGCACGCCCGGTCCCGTGGAAGACAGCGGCTGGCGCGAACGCCGCGCCGTGGAAAACAAGCCGCAGGGCGGCGATGGCGACCGCGACGGCACGCGCCGCTCGCAAGGCATGGGCGGCGGAGGCCGCGCTCCGGGCGCCAGCTCGGGCAAGGACTCCGTTGAGGAATCAGAAGCCAACGATGACCGCAAAGCCAACGATAACGCCGACGGCGCGGCCAAGCAGGACAAGGACGCCGTAAAGAAAGTAGAGGAAAAGGCCCGCGGGGGCGGATACGGGACCAAATCCGCCAAGCGAGCTGAAGAACTGAAGAAAAAGGGATACGACGCCAAAGTGGCCGAAGCTGTGGCCGCCGATAATGTCAAAACCATCGGCACACGCACCTTTGTCTGGGCCGACGGCGTGTGGCTTGAAAGCGACGTGACCAACGGCGAACTGATCGAGGCCGAGATCGTGGAGTACGCCTCCGACGCCTACTTCAAGATGGCCGCGGACAAGGACATTGCCCGTGTGCTGGCGCTGGGCACCGAGGTGATCTTCCGCAGCGGCAAGAAGGTCATCCGCGTTATCGAGGCCGAGTCCGAGGAAGCGTCCAAGAGCGAAAACAAAGAGAACAAGTAGAGAGTCTGTTCAGGCACCCCTTCGACAACGAAGGGGTGTTTGTTTGCGCCGCGCGCCGGCAGCCGTTTCGCCGCCCGGCCCTTTGCAAAGATAGTGGAAAGCCAAGGCCTTCTGCGTAACATGGCTGGTTTGCAGGGGGCAAGCGTTGAAGACGGTAATGCTCGACTGGAAGGGCTGGTGGCTACTCAAACAGCCCATGACCAAGGCGCCGGAAATGGCGCTGCGTGCGACCATTTATGCGGTCGTCGGCGCACAGCTCGAGAAAACCGCGGCCGGGATTGCCTGCAGCAAACGCGAGATCATCTGCGTGGGCGCGCACCGGGGCGAATCGCTTGAGGAGTTTCTGGGCAACTTGCAGAAATCGGCCATGGGCCACTTCATCCGCACCCGCGCCGCCGACATCAAGAAACACCCCATCGTTTACGTGGCCAAGTTTGATGAGCACGCTGATTTCGCTGAGCAGGCGGCCATCGTCTCGCTTCTCTACGACAACCTGCCCTTTGCGCCCAAACACTTCGCCATGCCCGCAAAATACAGCGGCGGAGCCATCAAGCTTGTCAACACCGGCCGCACCTTTGGCCTCAAGCCCGAGTACCTCGTGGGCGGCAGCGACGATGGCCAGGGCGAAAAGCGCCGGCTCGATTCCAACTCCACCCACAACCCGGACGCCGATGCCGCCATGGCCGCGGCGATTTCCGCCGAAGTGCAGGCCACGCGCAAGGTCACGCGCAGCGAAATGGACGTGCGCGGCATCGCCACCGAGAAAGTGGACAAACCGCCGGGCATGATCGAGACCGAGCGCGTCGAAAAGCCGGCACCCACCGTGCTGGCAACCGAGCGCATCGACAAGCCCGCGGAACTCTCCGATCGCCTGCGCAAAACAGCCGGCGATACCGCCACGGGCGACACGGGCCTCGTTGACACCACCACCGCCACCAAAAGCGACGAAACCGAAATCGACCTGCCCCGCCGCTAGAGCTTTTTCCGTATCCCGCTTCGACACCCAAACGTCTTTGCTGCGCAAGGAGACGCCATGGCCGATCCCATCGCCCGCGAGTTCACAGTCGAAGTGCGCAAGCTGCGCCGCCGATTTCTCGACCAGATCGAACCCCTGCGGCCCGACCTGTTCCGCTATTGCCGCGCGCTGTGCGGCAACGTATTCGACGCCGAAGACCTCGTGCAGGAAACTTTGCTCAAGGCCTTTTCCAAACTCTCCGAGATGCACTGGCAAGTGGACAACCCGCGCGCGTGGCTGTTTCGCGTGGCAAGCAACCAGTTCATCGACCAGCAGCGCAAGCACTCCCCCACTGCCATGCCTGACAATTTTGACGCGCCCTCAAACAGCGCCCCGGAGCTCTCCGCCGAGATTCGCGAGGCACTGGCCCAGCTCGCATCGCGCCTGCCCGCGCAAGAACGGGTGGCCGTGCTGTTGAAAGACGTCTTCGATTTCTCGCTTGAAGAAATCGCCGCGCAACTGGGAACCACCTCGGGCGCGGTCAAAGCAGCACTGAGTCGCGGCCGCGCAAAGTTGAGCCAGCCGCTGCCGCGGCAAACCGCGCCAACGCGGGCGCATCAAGTGCCCCGCGCGCTGCTGGATGCGTTCTGCGAAGCCTTCAACAAGCGAGACTTCGAGCGCCTGTCCAACCTGTTTGCTGAAGACGCCGTGGCCGATGTTGTGGGCATGGTGTACGAACTCGGGCGCGAGCAGATCAAGAAGGGATCGCTGGCGCACACGATGTTCGATGAAGCAGGCGAGCCCTCAGCCGAAGTGCGCCAATTCGCGGGCGAAGATGTGGTCGTGTTGTGGTATGCCGTGGGCGAAAGCAAAGAGCGCCGCGTGCGCGATGTGCTTCGTTTTGCGGGCAGCGGCAGCCTGTTCTCGCTGATGCGCTACTATTACTTCTGCCCAGAAACGCTGGCCGAGATTATCAGCGCGCTGGGACTGCCCCTTACGACCAACGGCTACCGATACACTTGAAATAAAACGGAATTTGCGCCCAGGCTGTATCCACTTGTTGCTGCTTTCGGGGGAACCTGTGGCGCGTTCAATCCTGCGGTTATTCCGTTCGCCTGCCGATCAGCGCGAAGAACTCGCGGCGCAGGCGCGAATCGGTGCGGAACTGGCCCGTCATCGCGCGCGTGACTGTGGTGCTGCCGACCTTCTGAACGCCGCGCATCACCATGCACATGTGCGCGCACTCCACCACCACCGCCACGCCGCGGGGGTTGAGCACGGAGTCAAGCGCTTCGGCAATCTGCTGCGTCAGGTTTTCCTGAATCTGCAATCGGCGTGCGAACATGTCGGCGATGCGCGGCAGTTTCGAAATGCCAATCACCTTGCCCGCCGGCAGATAGGCAATGTGCGCCTTGCCGTAAAACGGCAGCATGTGGTGTTCGCAGGTGCTGAAGATGTCGATGTCTTTGACCAGCACGATGTCTTCGTTGCTGCTTTCGAAAATCGCGTCGTTCACTACTTCTTCAAGCTTCTCGTGGTAGCCCTTGGTCAGGTAGCGCAGCGCGAGATCAACACGGCGCGGCGTCTTGAGCAAACCTTCGCGCGCGGGATCTTCGCCCAGACACTTCAAAAGGCCCGTGACCAGCGGCGCCATGTCATCGCCGCGCTTGAGCCCTGCAATATCAACCTGCGACGCTTCGGCGGTGGCGCCGGCCAACAAGTCGTCATCGTCAAAGTAATCTTCACTGGGCGTCACCACGGCTCTCTCCTTGTTGCCCCCTGCGCGCCACGAACCGTAACACGGGTTGAATTAAAGACAACCCTTATCCACAATCGCGGCGCTTTGCTTATGCCCAAACGCGGCTATGGTGCACAACATTCCATGAACATGCGCTTTCCAGAAATCTCGATCAAGGGCGACCGCGCGCGGCTTCTCGCGCCCTATCGCCACGCCTGTGAAGTATTGGCCAAGGGAGCGACATTTTCCAGCGCGTGGGATGCTGCATTTGCGACGCTGGGGCTGCGCTTTGCGCGTGAAGGATTTTCAGCGCCGAATAACCCCTTTCTCGCAGGGCTCGACCGCGAGGGCTACGTTCACGAAACCCTTGACGCGTCAATACCAGCGGCGCCCCTGGCAGCCTGGAGCGAGCGGGAGCTTTTCAAGGTGCGCGCCGACAAAGTGCGTCTGGCCCACGCGCTGCCGCTGCTGGCCGCCGATTTCGCGTGGCGCCAAGCCCACAAACGCCCCGACGGGCTCTACGCGGGCAACGCGCGCGCCTGTCGCAGCGCGCACAGCTCACGCTTCTGGCGTTCCGGCAAGTTCGATGAGGCCGCGGCCGAGGGCGGCGCCTGGATTGACGCCTCGTGCATGATGGCGCTCAACGCGCACTGTTTGAAAGAGATCGCGCTGGCGCTGGACCGCACCGAGGAAGCCGCGCGCTTTGAGTGGGCCATGCGCGAACTGGCGGCGCGCATCAATGAGAAACTGTTCAGCGAGCCCGACGGCTGGTACTTCGACGCCGATGAAAAGGGCGCGCTGATGCCGGTGCGCTCCATGGCCAGTTACTGGGCCGTGATTTCAGGCGTGGCGCCGATCGCCCGTGCCGAACGCCAGATTGGCGCGCTGAGCGACGTCACGAAATTCGAGCGCGCGCACCCTTACTCCACGCTCAGCGCAAACGAGCGCGAATATCGCGGCAAGGACGGCAAGCCGCTGGGTGTGGCCCGCAGCGATTTCAACGTGCTCGGCTATGAAGCGTTGCACGCGCTTGATCGCGGCGCGCAGGCTGATTTCAACGCCGAGGATCACCTCGCGCGCGTTGCTCGCGTGCTCGCCGACACGCATGAGCTCTATGAAGCCTACGACCCGGACAAAGATACGCCCATCGGCGCGCCATCGGCGCTGACCGCTGCAATCATCGTGAACATCGTGCTCGTGTACGTCGTCGGGCTGAGGCCCAATGCCGCGCGCAACGAACTCACGCTGGCGCTGAGGCTGCGCGACGCTTTCACCATCGAGGGCCTGCCCTTTGCCGGCGGAAGCGTAAGCGTGGAAGCCACTGCCACCGGCGCCGCGCGCCGCAAGCTCGAGGTCATGACCGACGTGCCCTTCAAGCTGCGGATCAAAACCCACGAGCGCACCGAAAGCCACGATCTCACGCCGGGCAGCCATTCACTTCAGGCGTAACGGGGAACACAATGTTGTCGCGCCGCGTTGTAAACTGCGGTGACACCGGCGGGCAGCACCATGAAATTTCAGGACTACTACGAAGTGCTCGGCGTTGCGCGCAACGCCGGCGAAGACGAAATCAAAAAGGCCTACACCAAACTGGCCTTGAAGTGGCACCCCGACCGCCACCAGGGTGCCGATCGCGCCGACGCCGAGGCGAAGTTCAAACAGGTCAACGAGGCCAAGGAAGTGCTGCTCGATCCCGAGAAGCGCAAGAAGTACGACCGATTCGGCAAGGACTGGGAGCACGGCCAGGAGTTCAAGCCGCGCGGGGGCAACGGACATCGCGTTTCACCCGAAGAGTTCGAGCAGATGTTCGGCGGCGCAGGCTTTTCCGACTTCTTCGCCAGCATGTTCGGCGATGACATGGCCGCACAGTTCAATCGCCGCAAGCCGCGCCGCACTCGCGGCGCTGACGTCAACGCCGAGTTGTCGCTGTCCGTCTCTGAAGCCGTGGCCGGCGGCAAGCGCACTTTTGCGTTGGGCACCGTTTCAACCTGCCCCGCCTGCGACGGGCAGGGCGAATTCGAGGACGGCCACGTTTGCCCCACGTGCGCCGGCCTGGGCCGCGTTCGCGGCCAGAAAACCGTCGAGCTCGCCATTCCCAAGAGTATTTCAAACGGCATGAAGTTGAGACTGCGCGGCCTGGGCGAAGCGGGTGAGCGCGGCGCAGATTCGGGCGACCTGTACCTGACGCTGAACCTGAAATCCGACGACGTCTATCGCGTCAACGGTGCTGACATCGAGGCCGATCTGCCGATCGCGCCCTGGGAAGCGCTCGACGGCGCAAAAGTGGAAGTGCGCACACTCGATGGCACCGCCACGCTCAGCGTGCCCGCGGGTACGAAGTCGGGCGCGAAGCTGCGCATGCGCGGACTGGGCCTGGGCAAAAACGGCGGGCGCGGCGATTTTTACGCCATCATCCGCTACGCGCTTCCTGAAAGCCTCACCGAAAAACAACGCGAGCTGCTGCGCCAGTTGAAGGGCGGCGATGTCAAAGGCGGCGCGCGCAAATGAGTACGCTGCCAATCGACAATCAGCAGTCCGCAATCGACAATTGAAACATGTCCCTGATCGTCGAGATTGCCGATTACGACCCGCGCTGGCCGCGCCTTTTTGAGCAAGAACGCTGCCGCATCATCGGCCAGTTCGCGCAATTTGACATCATCGAGTTGATCGAGCATATCGGCAGCACGGCCGTGCCGGGTCTCGCCGCCAAGCCGGTGCTCGACATCCTGTTTGGCGTGAGCAACAAAGACATCCTCGATGTGCGCGCCGAAGAAGCCTGGAACGCCGAGGACGACAAACACATCACGCCGCGCGGGCCGGCGCTTCACGTCACGCTGGTGGAGGGGCTCGCAAAACTGGGCTACGTTTACCGAGGCGAGGCCTCGATTGCGGGGCGGCTGTTTTTCCGCAAGGACACGGGCGGCCATCGCACGCACCACGTGCACGTCGCGAGATTCGGCGGCGATTTCTGGCAAAGCCACCTCCTGTTCCGTGATTATCTGCGCGCCCACCCGGACTGGGCCAATGCCTACGGTGAACTCAAGCGCAAGCTGGCCATGGAACACGGCCACTCCCGCGCGGCTTACACAGACGCCAAGGCGCCGCTGATCAACGAGCTGTTGAGCAAAGCCGAAGCCTGGAAAGCGCGCGGCGGCCTATGATGCGTTGAGCCACTCGGCCATTTTGTCGATCGCCGTTGTCACGTTGGGCGCCACTTCGCGAAGAAACGGCTCTTCAAGCGGCTTGTCCGGGGCCACCTCGCGCGCAGCGGCAAGCGCTTTCGCACCGTCGAAGTCAACGTAGGCAAGGCGCGCGGAAAGTTCTTCAGGCCCGCGACCGAAGTCGGAACCAGGCAGCACCGCCACGCCTGTTTCGTTCAGCAGGCGCTCACAGAGCTGGGCCGAGTTGCGCACTTTGCGGGCGCGCAATTTCTCGCGCAGGCCCGAAAAATCCGGGAACAGGTAGAAGGCACCCTGCGGCGAGGGCACGCTTGCGCCGCCCGCCTCGAGCCTGCCGGCGCACCACTTGCCCAGCGCCGACAAAACGCGACGGGCCAGCACGAGATAGTCTTCGATATCCGTACCGCCCTTGAAGGCGCGCACGGCCGCAAACTGGATGGGCGCGCTGGTCGCGGTGAACGTTTCGCTGCCGACACTGGCCATGGCACCTTGCAGCCAGGCCAGATCGCGAGGGAACATGAATGTGCCCAGACGCCAGCCGCCCGCGCCGCACCACTTCGAAAGGCCGGAACTGATGATTGTGCCCTCCGGGTAGAAGCGCGCGATGCTGACGTGCTTGCCATCGAAGTTCAGCTCGCCGTAGATTTCATCGGAGAGCACGACCACGCGGTACTGCGCGGCGACTTTTGCCAGTTCTTCCAGCTCGCCTTGCGTGTAGGTCAGGCCCGTGGGGTTGCTCGGGTAATTGAGAATCAGCACGCGCGGCCGTTTGGGGTCAGCCTCGCAATGCTCGGCCAGTTGCGCCGGCGTCAGGCGATAACCGCTCTCGCGCTCCGTGGGCAGCCAGTGAATGTTGCGGCCAATGATCTTCGCCTGCGGCGCATAGCTCACCCACGCGGGCGTGGGAATGAGAATGTCTCCATAGAACACGAGCTGCAGCAGGAACATGAGTTCCTTGCTGCCGGGGCCGATCAGCACGTTTTCGGTCGTACCCTGCACTCCCTGGCGGCGGCGGTGATAATCGGCCACGGCCTCACGCAGCGCGGGCAAGCCGCGCACCGGCAGGTAATCCTTCTGGAAAGCGTTGGCGCGCAGCTCTTCGACGACCGGCGACGGCACGGGAAAAGGCGACTGGCCAAGCCCCAGTTTGAACACTTGCCTGCCCTCGCGCCGCAGGGCATCGCTGCGCTCATTGATGGCCACGGTGGCCGAGGGCTTCATGCCCCGGACATTCAGGTTCAGGTGGACTTCAGTTGCGGCCTGGCGGATGGAGGACATGCCCTCAATGAAGAACGTCCACGCCGCGACCGCAAGCCTTGCCGAAAAAAAGTTTTGTTACGGCGGGGGTTGTGGTTGGCGGCAGGCGCGCCCTGCAATACACTTCATGCAGACGTCAGGGGCGTGCGCAGCGCGCACCCATGCCAAACCTCTGCCGCCTTGCAACGCAGTTCACAGGCCATCTTCCGGCCTGCGGGAATCAGGCTTGGTCAAGCGAATGGGCCGCAACATGGCCCCCGATTGTTTCGCGACGGCCGGCCAAGATAGGACAACCGAAGCAACAGCGGGAAAGCCCCGCTTCGTCGGCGCACCGAAAGTGCGCACGTGAACAAGGAGTTGCATCATGCACGCGACCCAGACCGCCCGGCCGTTTCGTGTTTACACCCAGCTCGACATCGGCCAGATGCCGCAACTAGCGCAGATCGACTCCGACCTGCTGCTGGGCATGAAAGCCGTGTCGTCCGTGCTGCCCTTTCGCGTCAACAACTATGTGGTCGAAGACCTGATTGACTGGGGCAACATCCCCAACGATCCCATCTTCCAGCTCACGTTCCCGCAGCCGGGCATGCTGGCCGCAGACGACCTCGAGCGCATGCGCAATCTGATTGCCGCCAACGCTTCGCGCGAAACCATCACGCAAGCCGCGCGCGAGATTCAGCTTTCGCTCAACCCACATCCCGCCGGGCAGAAACAGCTCAACGTGCCCGTGCTCGATGGCCAGCCGGTTCCGGGCATGCAGCACAAATATCGCGAGACGGTGCTGTTCTTCCCCCAGGCGGGCCAGACGTGCCACGCCTATTGCACCTACTGCTTTCGCTGGGCGCAGTTTGTGGGCATGGCCGACATGAAGTTCGCCTGCGGCAGCCCGGAAGTACTCGTCAATTACGTCAAGCGCCACCCTGAGGTCACGAGCGTTTTATTCACCGGCGGCGACCCCTTGGTGATGAGCACAAAAGTGCTGCGCCAGTATGTCGAGCCGCTGATTGCGATCCCGCACCTGCTCAGCATCCGCATCGGCACCAAGGCCCCCGCCTATTGGCCCTATCGCTTCACCACTGACCCCGACGCCGACGACCTGATGCGGCTGTTTGAACAGGTTGACAAGAGCGGCAAGAACATGGCCATCATGGCCCACTTCAGCCACCCGCGCGAACTGCAAACCGACGCGGCGCGGCATGCCCTGGCCCGCCTCGCCAGCGCCAACGCCACCGTGCGCTGCCAGGCCCCGCTGATCAAGCACGTCAACGATGACCCGGCACTCTGGGCCACCATGTGGCGCGAGCAGATTCGCCACAACGCCATTCCCTATTACATGTTCGTCGAGCGCGATACCGGCCCCAAGGAGTACTTCAAAGTACCGCTCGCGCGCGGCTACGAGATCTTCCAGCAGGCCTATTCGAAAGTCTCGGGCCTTGGCCGCACCGTGCGCGGCCCAAGCATGAGTTGCACACCGGGCAAGGTCGTGGTGGAAGGTGTGACCACGCTTCACGGAGAAAAAGTGTTCGTGCTCAAGTTCCTGCAGGGCCGCAACCCGGAATGGTCGGGTCGTATTTTCTTCGCCAGGTATGACGAAAATGCAAGCTGGTTGGACGAACTCAAACCGGCCTTCGGCGAGGCGCGCTTTTTCTTTGAGCCGGAGCTCGACGAGATGGCGCGCAGGGGCCATGCGCAAGTGTGGCACACTGAATCGCCCAGCGCGGTGGCGTTCGAAGAGAACTGAAAAAGCGCAGAACGGACGGGATATCTCCCGTCCGTCTGTACTTGAATCCGTTGGTTAGAATCGAGACGCGCTTGCGCCGGCATTCACAATCTGCATCAGCACGCTTAGCACAATCCAGACAATGCCGATGATGATTCCCGCATAGGCCAGGCCCACGCCATTATTGCGCCGCTTGGCCTCGGGCAAGCCAACAGCGCACAAAATGACGCCAATCAGCGGACAGCAAAGTAGCGACAGGATGAAACCCCAAAGAACCAGCGGCGGGATTCCTTCCGGCACCGGCGGAGCCTGCATTCCGTAGGGTTGCGCATACTGCGGAGGGTAGCCCGGCTGCGGCGCGTAGGGTTGCTGGCCGTAGCCTTGCGGCGTCTGCCCGTAGCCCTGCGGCTGCTGACCGTAGCCTTGCGGCGCCTGTCCGTAGCCCGGAGGCGGCTGGTTGCCCTGCGGCTGCTGGTAAGGATTCTGGTTAGGGTCGTATCCGCCGCTCATGGCTTTCTCCGGTTGACCGCGCGAATGATAGCAGCGCGGCCTGTGCATTTCCTCATTACGCCTGCTTTGCCATTTCTTTCAGGCGCTCGGTGCGCTCCCACTTGCGCAGGGCGAAGATCACGTCATCAAGCCGGCCTTCCATCACCTGCGCCACGCCGAAATTCTCGTTGCAGCGGTGATCCGTGCAACGGCTCTGGGGAAAATTATAGGTGCGGATTTTTTCGCCGCGCTTGCCCGATCCGATCACACTGCGCGCCTCTTTGCGCTCGGCCGCGATGCGTTCCTGTTCGCGTTCGTAAAGCTTGGCGCGCAAGATGCGCATCGCTTCGTCCTTGTTCTTGTGAAAGCTCGGCGTCATCTGGCAATCGACGAAAATGCCCGTGGGAATATGCCGCATCTGGCAGCGCGAGGCCGTCTTGTTCACGTTCTGGCCGCCGGGGCCGCCTGATCTCGCCGCCTGGATATCCAGATCCGCCTCGTTGATCTTGATATCCACCTCTTCTACTTCCGGCAGCACCGCGACTGTGGCAAGCGAAGTGTGGATACGCCCCTGCGTCTCCGTGGCCGGCACGCGCTGCACGCGATGGCCGCCGGCTTCATATTTGAACCACTTCCACACGTTGTCGCCGGATATCGCGTAGGTTCCTGACTTCACGCCGCCGACTTCGCTTTCCACTTCGTCCATGATCTGCAGCTTGAACTTGTGCTGCGTGCAGAAACGCGCGTACATTTCCATCAGCTCGCGCGCGAACAGCGTGGCTTCGTCGCCCCCTTCCGCGCCGCGGATTTCGAGGATGCAGTTGCGCGAGTCGCTGGCGTCCTCGAGCACGAGCATGTCCTCGGCTTCAGTGGACATGGCCTCGAACTGCGGCTTGAGCTCTTTGAGTTCCTCTTCGGCCATCGCGCGCATTTCGGCGTCGCTGGCTTTGTCGGCCATGATTTCCTCGTCGCCCTTGATCTGGGCTTCGAGCTTGCTCAGGCGCTCAAAAATCTCGGCCTGCTCCTTGAGCTGGCCGCGCTCGCGCTGGACTTCCTTGAACAGCGCCTGGTTGCCGTAAACGGCGGGGTCTTCAATAGATTTGGTCAGCTCCGCGTAGCGGGCCGCGCGCTTTTTGAGCATGTCAAGAACAACCATGGCTTACTCCCGGAAATCAGCGTTTGCGTGAGCCAAATGAAAAGCGTGGCCGGGCTTGCGCCCTGCCACGCTCTGGTTGATCAAGCTAACGTCCGCGACCACGGCCTCCGCCGCCGGGGCCACCGGGCCCGCCGCGCCCCTTGCGCTCTTCCTTCTCTTCGACCGGCACAATGATCTCGCGGTTGGCGCCCAGCAGGCGCTTGCGCTCGAGCGCGGTCTTGAGGTCTTCCTTGGGAGCCGCGACCTTCTTGATGTCGAGCTTCTGCGTGGCTTTGACCTTGGCTTTGTCTTTGTCCCAGGCGAAGCGCTTGGTGAAGGCATCGACGCGGCCTGCGCTGTCCACGAACTTCTGGGTGCCGGTGTAGAAGGGGTGGCAGCCGCTGCAGATGTCAACGGACAGCGTTTCCTTCTTGAATTTGATGTGGAATTTATTGCCGCAGGTGCAGCTCACTTCGCACAGGAAAACCTTTGGATGGATGTCGGCCTGCATGGTGGTCTCGCTCTCGTCCCCTCGGAACCGAGCCAAAGTGGCCGGGCCCTCCTCGGCGGACATCAGGGCGGGGAAGTGTACGGATGGCGGCGCGTTGCGCAAGGCACCAGCAACTGCGGTTCACCACAGAGCACACAGAGTTCACAGAGAACAGCTAAGGCTCCAAGCGGGTCGCATTGCAGTTGCCCTTGAGTTCTTTGTCTTACTCTGTGCGCTCTGTGAACTCTGTGGTGAACCGTTTTTTGTATTCGCCTGATCAAACCACAATCCGTATTGGAATGCGGAAAGCGCCCCCACTACACTGTTCGCGCCGTTTGAGCCATCAGGAGCTGCATGCCGGCTGACCGTGACCAAACGAAGTCCCGTAAATTCGTAGTTCTCGCGGGCGTCGCCATGCTCGCGCTGGTGCTGCTGGCGGGCGCGTTCATCGTGCTCAACCCGCTGAAGCGCGGCGGCAAAACATTGCGCCCCGGTGAAGAAGGCAGCTCACGCAGAGGCGCAGAGACGCAGAGCGATCAAGATGCGGAAAGCGGCACTGGGGCCCGAAGCGCCGGCGAGAGCTCAACGGTAAAGACCGGCGGAACCAAAGAAGACTCCGCGGCGGCCGGAAGCAATGGTGGCAATGGCAGCGAAGCAGCCAAGCCAGGCGATGAAAGCGCTGAACCTGCCAACATCGACCTCGAAGAAATCAGCGGCCCGGTCAAGGGCTACCTGATCATCCGCGTAAGCGACAAACACGACGACCGGCCCCTGCCCGGTGCCAGCGTCTATTTCCCCATGCGCGAAACCGAACTCGAAAACGAAGGCGGCGACGTCAAGCTCAAGCCGGGCATGGCGGAAACAGTCAAGCGCACGAACAAGTTCGGTATTGCGGTTTGGAAGGAACGGGAGCTCGATGACACTGAAACAGGCGCAATCCGTGGCGGCGGGCGAGTAAAGGCAAGACCAACTTCATCAAGTGTCGTCGTCACCGCACCCGGCTACGCCGACCTTTTTGAAACCGTGTCCGTCCCCGCTCTCGACCCCAAGGGCAGCGAGATCGCGCTCAAACTCTCAAGCGCCGTGCGCGTTTCCGGCAAAGCTCGCCTCAAACGCGGCGGCGCGGCTGCCAACGTCAAAGTCGAAGTCAAACAATCGAGCCGTCAGGGCGCGCAGGGCGCCACCCCCACCAACGCGTTCTCGTTCACGACCGATAGCCTCGGCGAATTCCAACTCAAAGTCGCCAACGATTACCTTTACCAATTCGTCGTGAAATCGAGCGGCTACGCCCCCTACCAGTCGCAGATTTTCGACTTCAAGCGCGATGAACGCGAAATCAGCATCGTGCTCGACAAAGCCCAGGGCATCGAAGGCATCGTGACCGACAAAACCGGCAAAGGCATTGCCGGGGCCAACGTGGCCAGCCTGCTGGAGAACATGAGCGTCGAAACGGACGAAGGCGGCAAGTTCGTGTTCGACCTCGTGAAAGACCGCATCCACTCCAATGATGTCGCCCTGCGCATCACGGCCAAGGGCTACGCCCCCCAAAGCAAGACCGTGCTCGCCAACGACCGCGACGTCAAAGTGCAGCTCTTGAAGGAAGGCACGCTCAAGGGCGTGGTCGTGAACGAAAAGGACGAACCCGTTACCGGCGCGAGCGTGACATGCCGCTACTTCGAAGGCCGCGCCGAGATCAACTCGCGCACCGTCAACGTTGAGGCCGATGGCACTTTCTTCTTCGATGGTTTTGGCGCCGGAAACGCCCAACTAACCGCCCACACCGCCGAGGGCCTGGCCAGCAACCCGCAGAGCTTTGCGGTCGCGCCGGAAACCGAAATCGCCCCGGTCAAACTCAAGCTTACGGTAGCCGCGTCTGTGACGGGCGTTGTCACGGCCAAAGGCGGCGGGCCACTGGCGAACGTAACCATCGCGCTCGACGGCAAGAACGTGACGGCCACCAATGCCGAAGGCCAGTTCACGCTCGCGGGCGTTGATCCCGGCAAGCATAACGTCAAGATTGTCAACCAGTTCCCGATCAACGACGACCAGGTGCGCCAACTGCCCGTGTTCACCACGGACGGCAAGGCCTACTATTACTTGCCCGCGCCGCGCGAGTTGAACCTGAAATTCGGCGCCGCTGTTACCGTCAACTTCGAGTGCGAGGCTTTTGAGGCCAAGTACGACCGCAAGCTCACGATTCGCGTCGTTACGGTGCCCGCGGAAACCGCCAATGGCGTGGCCGTCACGGTCACACCGCTTTACGGCACGCCGCCGCAGGGCATCGAGATGCCCAAGCCCTATTCGTTCAACCTGGATATTCCCGAGGGCCGCTTTGAATCGCAGGTGCAGTTGCTCAATGGCGTGAGCTACGAAATCACGTTTGTTCACCCGCGCTATTTCACAGCCACGCTTTCGCGCCAATCGCTCGACGCGGCTAAGGATGGCGACACGATTGAAGTGCAGCTCGAACGCGCGTTCATGATCAAGGGCTACGTGCGCGACAGCGAAGGCAACGGCCTGGAGGGCGTGGGCCTGAGCAAGGACAAGAACAACAAGTGGGCGCAAAGCGCGCAAACCGACACTCACGGCTACTTCGAATTCGGCCAGTTGCGCGAGGGCGAATACACGATCAGCGCGTTCAAGACCAGCTATTACCTCGAGCAGAAAGTCGTGAAGATCGAAGGCGCTGACCCCGAGTTGCTGCAGTTGCAGCTCGTGGGCGCCAATGAAATCCGCATCATTGTAACGAACGCGGGCCAGCCGCAGCCCGGCGCGCACGTGCACGCCTACCGCAACGAGAACGACAGCTCAAATCCAGACGACTGGAAGCAGCACTTTGACCTGGGCACGACCGATGCGCAGGGCGTGAAATTCATCAACTTCCACTGGCAGCGCAACTATCAAGTCGTGGCGCTCTACGGCTCGCAGATCGGCTACGTGAACTTCAATAACCTGAAGGAAGAACCCTCGCGCGAGTTCACGCTGGCGCTGGAAGCTGGCTATCCGCTGAGCGGCTCGGTGCTGGATTCGCTCACGGGTTCGCCGGTGCCGCAATCATTCGTGCGCGCGCACATTGAACCCACGGGCGTGGCGGGCAAAGACGGCAACCTGTTCCAGACGCAAACCGATGCGAACGGCAACTTTGCGCTGACCGTGCCCGCGGGCATGTATCACTTCTACGTGCCGCAAAGCCCGATGTACAAACGGCTGGACACGACCGGTAACCCCGTGCCTAACGGGACAGCGGGCGTGGCGCTTTCGCTTGAGATTCGTGAAGACATCCAGGGCAATTTCGCGCAGATGATCTCGTTCAGCGCCCCCACCACCATGACCGCAGGCCAGGATTACGAAGTGACCGTGACGGTGAAAAACGCCGGCTCTACCACCTGGACGAGCGCAGGCAGCCAGCCCTGGAAACTCGGCTCGCAGAACCCGCAGGACAACAACACCTGGAACCTCTCACGCGTGGCCATTGCCGCAGGGCAGGAAGTGCGGCCCGGCGACACGTACACGTTCACGTTCACGGTGAAGGCGCCGGCGACGGCGGGCCAATACAACATGCAGTGGCGCATGGTGCGGGAAAGCGTGGAGTGGTTCGGGCAGTTCTCGGTCAACCGACAGATCACGGTCGTCGCCGGCGGTGGCGGGTAGTGACTGGGTATTGGGTCTTGGGTCTTGGGTCTTGGGTCTTGGGTCTTGGGCTAGATCTGCTCGGCTACGCGCCGTTGCAAACACCCGAGACCTGACACAACCGTGTTGAACGACGCGCGCCGATCTTTCGACCGGCGCGCAATGCCCAAGATACTAGACCCAACTCCTGAAACTCCCTACTTCTTCTCTTCGACTTTCTTTTTCAAGTCGGCCAGGCCTTCCTCGAACATGGGCCCGACCATGTTGGGCATGAGCGCGGCAAAGTACTTGCCCACGAAGTCGTCGTTCTGGCCCGTCATGTGCCAGGTTACTTTGGTGCCGTCACCCGACTTCTCGTAGAGCAGCTTGCCTTTGCTTTTCCACTTGTCGTCAAACACCATGTCGTACTCAATGCCTTTGTCTTCATCGGAGGCCGTGAAGGTCAATTCGCCCTTACCGTCCTGGCCGGTCCAGGTCTGATGCGCGCCGGCGCCGGTGGGCTTGTCCACTTTGACAACGATGGTGGGCTCATGCTTCGTAAACGGCAGCCAGTTGGGCCACTGGCGCAAATCGCCCACCTGCTTGTGCACATCGTCGGAGTCGGCGTTGATCACGATGCTGCGCTCGACTTCGTACTTGCCGTCAAGCACGAACAAGCCCACTCCCACAAACGCGGCTACGCAAAGCAGCACGACCAGCACAAACAGTTTGAGCAACTTGACGAGCATGCTGCCCTTTTTCTTCGGTTCAGCCATGATGCTCTCCACTTATTGGCACGGGCTGCCTGCCTATGCCGATTGGCCCCTGCCCGACGTTTCCGACTAGCACAACTCGCCATAAAGCGCCAAGCCCGTGGCGCGCGTGATGCGCACCTCGGCGATTTCGCCTGTCAGGTCGCGGCCGGCGTTCACGTGTACCGGCAGGTTCTGCGGCGAGCGACCGGAGAGACCGTGTTTCGTGATTCGTGCTTCGTGCTTCGCCGCAAAACCCGCCTCCGTGCTTTCCGAAACACGAAGCACGGGATCCGTAGCAGGGTCCTTTCGATCGAACAACACCGGCATCGTCTTGCCCACGTGCCGCGCCAGCACGCGCTCGCTGACTTCGCGTTGCACGCGCAAGAGCTCATTCACGCGCTCGTTCTTGACGTGTTCGGGCACGTCGTCCTTGAGCTCCATCTTTTCGGCGGGCGTGAACTCCCGGTGCGAATAGGTGAACACGAACGCGTTCTGGTATTCCGCGCGGCGGTGCAGCTCGAGCGTGCGCTCGAAATCTGTGTCCGTTTCCGTGGGGAAGCCCACGATGGTGTCGCCGGCAAGCCCGATTTCCGGGCAGGCCTCGCGCGCTTTGTCCACGAGCCGCATGTAGTCGTCAAACGTGTAGCCGCGCCGCATGGCGCGCAGAATGCGGTCAGAGCCGCTCTGCGCGGGAAAATGCAGGTAAGGCATGAGATTCGGAATCTCTTTGAACGCGTTGAACAATTCGGGCTTCAAATCGGCCGGGTGGCTGGTGATGAAGCGCAGGCGATCAAGGCCCGGAACTTTCGCCACGGCGTGCAGCAACTCTGCCAGCGTGCGGCGCGGCGTGAGCCGCTTGCCGTAGCTGTCGATATTTTGCCCGAGCAGCGTGATCTCGCGTGCGCCGCCGCCCACGAGGATTTCGCACTCCTTCACCACATCGTCGAAGGGCTTGCTCTGCTCCATGCCGCGCGTGTTGGGCACCACGCAGAAGGTGCAGTGGTGGTCGCAGCCGCGCATCACGGCAACTTGCAGCGAGTGGCGTCCGTCGCGGATGCGGTAGCGCTTGGCGCTGACGACTTCGTCGTCGCGGCCAATGGCCAGAATGCGCTCGCGCTTGCTCTTTACGCGCGCCACGTATTCGTCGATCTTCGTGAAATGCTGCGTGCCTGCGACGATGTCCACATAGGGCGCACGTTTGAAAATCAGCGCGCCCTCTTTTTGCGCCATGCAGCCGAGCACGGCGATCACGAGCTCCGGGTTCTGCTTCTTCAAGCGATAAGCGCGGCCCAGAAACGAATAGGCTTTCTGCTCGGCGTGTTCGCGCACGGAGCAGGTGTTGACCATGATGACGTCGGCCTCCCCCATGCCGCGCCCCGAGGCGTTGGCGGCCTTGACGTTGAAACCGACTTCGGAAAGCGTCGCACCCGCAAGCTCGGAATCAAGCACGTTCATCTGGCAGCCGAAGGTTTCAATGAACGCCGTGCCCCGCGCGGTAAGCGGTTCGCGGTTGGCGGTTTGCAGGGCGACAGGTTCTTGGGGCACCATGGATGAAACAAGGGTAACTGCCCGGTGGGCAAGTGAGAAGCGGGGCGCTGGACAGATTGGCTCACAAAATGACCGATCGCTCCGTACACTGCAAGCATGAGTGAAGCCGAGGAAGCTGAAAAGCAGGCGAGAGCCGAGCTGGATGCTGCAGTCCTCCTGAAAATCGCACAAAAGGGTATCTGGGACTTCGGCGGCGGTATTTGCTTCGTGGCGCTCGCGTTATTATTGAGGCCAGTTGCCTCTGCGCTTGCCTTTGCGGGTTCCATCGGCTTTGTCCTTTACTACCTGGCGATTTTCATTCTTCTGATAGTGGTTCCGCGATTTTGGATCTATGGACTGGTGCGTTCCTACCGCTTTCTCAGGGCGCGCTTTCCGCAGCGACCCGCACGAATCACGGGCATAGTGGCCTTGATTCTGAACTTCTTCGGGCTTTCGATTTGGCTCGTGTTTCTGGTTTTGCAGAAAGTGCCTTGGATACCGGGTTCGACATCATCGCTATAAGCGTTCAAGACTCTTGGCACTTCAGCTCACAGAATCTCCTCGCGCTGGGCTGTGTAGCGGGCGCAAGAGATAACGACAGCGGCGCCAGCCATTTCTAGAGTGCCGCCATGAGCGCAACGCCGCCCTATCCACCGCAGCCCTATGGCCCGCCGCCGGGGTTCTACCCGCCGGGTGCTTATCCGCCGCCCTCGCCTCGCGCGATCAGCGGCGCTGCCATTGCTTCGCTTGTGTGCGGCATTGCCAACCCGCTGCTTTGCGTCGGGGCCCCCGTCATCGCGCCGCTGGGCCTCATCCTGGGCGGAATTGCGCTCAAGCAAACCGACGGCGCCGCAGCTCGTCGCGGGCGCGGCCTTGCGATCGCGGGCATGGTGCTCAACGCGTTCGGTCTGGTCATTGCCGGGTTGGTGGTTTTCTATTTTTCAACGCAGATCTACACCGCGCAAGCCAACGAAGACACGCGTCAGGCCGGCAAGGTTGACCAGGATTTCTACTTCATACAGGAGCGGCTGCGCACCTATTGGCGCGCCAACGGCGAATCGTTCGGCCCCGGCGGCCCCGTGCTTGCCGGCGAAAAGAGCCGCTTTGCGCGCGCGCCCGTCAACGGGCCCAAGGTCAGCGGAACCTTGAAAGTCAGCGACTTGGTCATCCAGGACGATCTACAGCACCCCATTTCCGATTTCTCCATTTCTGCAACCGGCGCCAAAAGCGCCATCATTCGCCATGGGCCATCGGGGCGGGCTTTGCGCATTACCAACATCGAAAAGGGCGTGGCGATCGTTGACTTCGGCCAGTGAAATCCGGTCGTCGGCATATGTAATCACCAGCGGACAATCCGCATGGCGCTTTCTAGATTAGAACCATGAACGAGAGCGGAACGAACGAAGGCAATGCCGCGCCTGATCCATCCTCGGCGCAGCAGCCGCGTGCGTGGGGCGCGCCCGCGCCGGAAGTCAACCCGTATGCCGCGCCTGCCATGCCCGACGCCCTCGGGGCGGCCCCTCCGCCGCCTCCGCCGCCGCCCGCTTACGGCGCACCGCCCGCGCACTATGCGCGCCCGCCGCAATATCCAGGCGCCTATATGCCGCTGCCCGGATACGGCATTCCGCCGCCGCCTCCTCCGCCGCCGGGAATGGGCATGCCCGGCTTTGGCATTCCCAAGCCGCACAGCGGCAAAGCCACGGCCTCGCTCGTTTGCGCGGGCGTTGGCCTCGTGGGCGGCGCCATGTGCTTTCTTCCGGCACTCGCGATTCCCGTTGGCCTGGTGCTGGGTTTCATGGGCATTGCGGAAACCGGCGAGAACGGCACGCGGTCAGGCCGGGGCATCGCCATTGCCGGCACGGTGCTCAACGGGTTGCTGGTTATCGCAAGCATCGTCGGAATCGTTCTGTTTGTGTCGCTGGCACAGCGCGGCTCACAGGCCCGCGATGAAAGCTTCATGATCAAGAGCGATGACGACTTCGCCAAGATCCGCACGCGCCTGCGCGAATACTACGACGCCAACCGCAAGTCGCTTGGCCCCGGAGGACCGAGGCTGGCATCGCCGGATTACGCCAAGGGCAACGCGCCCGCAGGCCGGTCACTGGGCACGGTCCAGCAGCCATTGACGATCGAGGATCTCTGTGGCAGCGGCGATCTTTCGCTGCCTCCATCCATGTATGAACTCACCGTCACCGGCAGCGCCTCGGCCACTGTGCGGGTGCACTCTTGGGGCCGTGGCGGCAAGGTGCGCGTCATGAAGGTTTTCGACATCGCCCTCGGCCAGTTCACCATTGAAGACGAGTAGCTTTTCCACACGTTGCATTGCGCCACGACGCGGCTAGGCTCTGTTTAGCGGCGTGCGAAAGGGGTCAGGCACGCTGCGCGAGCCAGACCCCTTTCAGAGACGAGACATGAAATTCTTCATTGATACGGCGGACGTTAAGGAAATTCGCGAGGCCAACGCGCTGGGAATTTTGGATGGCGTAACCACCAACCCCACGCTCGTGGCCAAGAGCGGGCGCGTGTTCAAGGAAGTCGCGGCCGAAATCTGCAAGCTGGTCAAAGGACCCGTGAGCCTCGAAGTGACGGCGCTCGACGCCGAGGGCATGCTGGCTCAGGCGAAAGAACTCCTGAAATACGGCAAGAACGTCGTTATCAAACTGCCGTTAATTCCCGAAGGTCTCAAAGCCTGCAAGAAACTGACCACCGATGGCGTGAAAACGAACGTGACGCTCTGCTTCAGCCCCGTGCAGGC
This sequence comes from Planctomycetota bacterium, assembly GCA_020845475.1. Classification (GTDB taxonomy): domain Bacteria; phylum Planctomycetota; class UBA8742; order UBA2392; family UBA2392; genus UBA2392. The sequence goes on along the minus strand of JADLFN010000015.1, from coordinate 4,794 downwards.
GCTGCTCGCTGCGAAAGCGGGCGCAACTTACGTAAGCCCGTTCATCGGCCGCCTCGATGATATCGGCCAGGACGGCATGCAGATCATCGGCGAGACTCGCAAGATTTACGACAACTACGATTTCAAGACGCAGATTCTCGCGGCTTCGATTCGCCACCCGATTCACGTGCACCAGGCGGCGCTCATGGGTGCCGACGTTTCGACCATCCCGTTCAAGGTGTTCTCGCAACTGGTCCAGCACCCGCTGACAGACAAAGGCCTCGCGCAGTTCCTGAAGGATTGGGAAGGCGCAAAGGGCGCTATCTAACAATGGTTACCGCCAAGAGCGCCAAGGAAGCCAAGAAGGGCTTAGCTTGGCGCTCTTGGCGTCCTTGGCGGTTGATTCGCAGTTGCACCTTCGTACCCTTGTGCACCTGTAGGCCCCACGGGCCGACCATTTATGGCGCTGCGGCGATCACGCCAACGCGACGACCATGCCTGACACCGCCAAAGCCATTCCCGCTTCTGCCGAAAGACCCACAAGCCGCGTCAGCGATGGTGCGCTCAAGCCGGAAGCGCAAACCGCCAAAGTTCCGCAGAGCTATGCCAAGCCCGAGCTGCTTTCGCCGGCGGGCGGCCTGGAAGCGTTTTTCGCCGCCATGGATTACGGCGCCGATGCGGTTTACCTCGGCCTGAAATCGTTCTCCGCCCGCGCTCAGGCCGAGAATTTCACGATCGAGGAACTCAACACCGCCGTCGGCTACGCCCACGAGCGGCAGAAAAAAGTCTTCGTCACGATCAACACCGTGATCCAGCAGAAGGAATACGACGAGCTCTTGTCGATGCTCGCCGACTGCGAAGAGATGGGCGTGGATGCCATCATCGTGCAGGACTTCGGCGTCTATCGCACGATTCGCGAGTACTTCCCCAAGTTGAAATGGCACGCTAGCACGCAGATGCTCGTGCATAACATCGAGGGTGCCAAGTGGGCCGAGCGCAACGGTTTTGAGCGCGTGATTCTCGCGCGCGAACTAACGCTCAACGAAGTCGATGCCATCCGCCAGCAGACCAACATCGAGCTTGAAACCTTCGTGCACGGCTCGCTCTGCTACAGCTACTCGGGGCTCTGTCTCTTTTCGTCGCAGGTCACAGGCCGCAGCGGCAACCGCGGCAAATGCGCCTACACCTGCCGCGACTCATTCATCACGCCGCTGGGCGAGGGCAAGGCGTTTTCGATGAAGGACCTGCAGGCGCCGACGATTTTGCCCGAGCTGGCCAAGCTCGGCGTGCGCAGTGTGAAAATCGAAGGCCGCCGCAAATCGCCGCTTTACGTCGCGGCCGTGACGGACATGTACCGCAAAGCCATCGATGGCGCACCCATCGACCTCAAGGCCGCCGAAGAGAAACTGAAAGTCATTTATTCGCGCGAGACGACCGAACTTTTCTATCGCGGCAGCCACAACGAAAACAAGAACGTCGCCGACAAAGATGAAAGCGAGCCGCAAGGCCTTTATCTCGGCACGATCGAGCGCGTTCACAACGGCCGCGCTACCTTCCGCGCCGCCGCCGAATTCGAGCGCCACGACGGCCTGATGCTCAAACCGAAGTCAGAGGTCAGAGGTCAGAGGTCAGAAGGTATCGCTTCGCCGCTGCTTTCCAGCCGCGACGGTTCGGAAATGGAACGCGATGCCGAACTAGGCCCCGGCTACAGCGCCAAGCCGGTCACTGTCGCCGAAGATGCCGCAGGGACGAACCACAAGTCGCCCTCTCCCGAGCGCCAAGCCGCGCGCGAAAAAGCCACGGCCTTCCGTGAATCCGGTAAATCCACGAGCATCGACGCCAGTGCGCAAGTCTCGCAGGGCCGCGAGCCCATCAAGTTCGGCGCCGACAAACTCAACATCGCGGGCAAGCGCGTGTTCAACGTGAAAGCGGGCGAAGACGTCACCATCCCCGCACCTGCGGGCGTGCAGGTCGGCGATGAGATGCGTTTGATCAATAGCCAGGCGCTGCGCCGCCAGTATCCCACCAAAGTGCCCGCCAAACTTCCGCGTGCGCGGCTCAAGGTCAACATCGACATCACGTTCAAGATCGACAAGGAGGCGCCGCGCCTGGGTGAACTGGGCATGCCCGGCAAAATGGTTATCACGGGCCGCCACGGCGCGCTGGAAGTTGTGCGCGAGTATCCCGTGAAACTGCTCTTCGCCGACAGCCAGCCCATGGACGAAAAGAAGCTGCGCGAGTTCTTCGAGCGCCTGGGCAGCACACGCTTCACGCTCGGCAAGTTCAGCGCGGCTATCCCCGCCGGAGTGTTCACGCCGGCAGGCGAGATCAACGAAGCCCGCCGCCAGTTCTTTGCGGCGTTTGACGAGGCCGTCAGCGTCAACCGCATCAAGAAACTCGCCGACGTGCGCGCCGCGATCACGACGTTCAGCCACGAGGGCACGGGCCGCCACAAGCACAAGCCAAAGTTCGCGGCCTATGTTGACCGCGTCGAGTATCTCGAACACCTGTCCATGGATCAGCTCGACGAAGTGTTCGTCGAAATCGCCAACGACCGTCCCGAAGCGCTTTTGCAGGCCTTCAAGAAGCACGAGAACAAGCTGCGCATCGCGCTGCCGATCATCGTGCGCGCTTGGGAACACGCGAGCACCGAATGGAAGCTGCGCGACCTCTACGCCGCCGGCGCGCGCCGGTTTTCCGTGAGCAACCTCGGCGGCTTCGAATATCTCGCGCGCACCGCCAGCATCGACAAGCGCAAGCGCCTGGGCACAGCCACGATCATGCGCCGCAGCCAGGACGTCGCCACGCGCCGCGTTGGCCTGACGTTCGAGCCCAAGATCCCGGATTTCCGCGGCGCGGGCCTCGACATCGTCGCCGATTGGCCGCTCTACACACTCTCGCGCGAGACGGCACGCACATGGCTTGAACAAGGCTGCTCGCGCGTAACGCTAAGCGTCGAAGACGGCATCGAAAACATGCGCGCGATTTTGACCGAGTTTGGCGCCGACGCTGACGTGGTGATCTACCAGGACACGCCGCTGTTCGTAGCCGAAAGCTGCGTGTACGCCAACATGCTGGGCCACTGCCCGGGCCGCGCCTATTGCGGCTTCCACGAAATGACGATGAAGAACTCGTACGGCGAAGAATTCTTAGCCGTCGATCACCACTGCCGCACACTGATCATGGGCAAAGAAGCGTTTGCCATTGCGCACCGCGCGCAAGAGCTACAACGCGCCGGAGCCAGCCGCTTCCGCATCGACTTCGTCAACCGCAAGTTCAAAGGCGAGGAAGTGCGCGCAATCTGCGAATCAGCGATGCGCTCGCAGTCGATCCCAACGACCAACGAAGGCAACTGGTCGCGGACGTTGCTTTGACGCCGGCCCTCAGGAGCGTTCTGTGCGCAAGGAAGCTCGCATCCGCACCGATACTGCGACCATTGTACTGTTCGATCCTCTTCGGCTTGAATCAAGAAAGAACGACGTGTGCGATTGGTGGACAGGAGATGGCGACCTCGACATAGAAGAAGCCGCCGCAAACTTGGTTTTCGTTGATACCGGAATTGACGGAGTGTTTGAAGTTGCGGTTACTACGGTCCGGGCGACTGGTGATGGCCAACTGGTGAAAAGCACTGTCATAGAAGTTCCTTCTGGTGAGTTGTTGTTTGGCGCGGGCGAACACCTCCCCGGTGAAGGAACTTGGCGCAGTCAAAGGCTAACGCCGCATTCGGTTGAGCGAGGAACGTACAGAGTGGGAGTTTGTCTGCCGAAAACGGAGCTGAAAGGGGGCACCGCGCTCTACGTTTTCGTTCTTGAACTTCTTAAACAAACAGCGTGAATCAAGGCTTCTGCGGCACCCCGAAAAGTGGATTCAAGCCTTGCGAGTTCTTTAACGACGCTCCACGAGGCAGCCAGCAAGCCGGCGGAGCCGGCGGCGTGAAATAGCGAGGGGCGCTCGCCCGACGTAGCCCGAAGGGCGAAGTCGGGGAAGCCCCTCGACCACCGCCCACCCCAGTACCCAAGCCTGCGGAGCAGGCGACGCGGCCGTTCGCTAGACTCTCGTTCATCCAACACGGGAGCGCACATGCCGCAATCCTTCAACAGCGTCATCATTCAATACGTTTTCGGCACCAAACATCGCGAACCCTGGCTCACGAAAGACGTTTGCGCGCGGCTTTACCCTTTCGTTGGAAGCGTTCTCAAAGAGCGCGACTGCAAACTTCTCACTATCGGCGGCATGCCGGACCACATGCACTCGCTGGTCTCCATGCACGCTGATTGGGCGCCCGCGCCGTTGATGCGGGAACTCAAGGCCGTGACGTCGAAGTGGTTTCATAACACCTTTGGCAAAGCCGCGTTTGCATGGCAGCGCGGCTATGGCGCGTTTTCCGTCAGCATTTCGAACGTGAAGCGCGTGACGCGATACATCGAGACACAAGAAGAGCATCACCTGAAGAAGTCGTATCGCGAAGAGTTGGTCGAATTCTTGAAGGGCCATGGCATTTCGTATGATGAACGGGATCTCGACGATTAACTGCGTCGCCCGCTTCGCGGGCTTGCTTGATTTTCGGGGCTGGATTCGAGGGGCTTCCCCGACTTCGCCCTTCGGGCTACGTCGGGCAAGCGCCCCTCGCTATTTTTCGCCGTCGGCTCCGCCGACTTCATGCGAACGTACCGGTGGCCTAATGTGCGCGAGTTTCGGAGCGGGCAATTTGACGCCCTCCTCGAATGCGCGGGCTCTGGTGGAATTGGGTGTACCGATGAATACTCTGGCGCGTGAACACGTTTCTTGGTGAATGGCTGTAATGACCGACACACC